>JAAEZH010000068.1 GCA_018222965.1 Bacteroidota bacterium | reverse complement strand
TAAAACCAATTAAACGTAATTAAGACTCGCTCCGCAGGTCCTGGTTTCTTGGCTTTCAATTGTTGCCGTAGCCTATTAGATACCAGGTTTGCCATTAGCCCCGTATAAAACGCATCAAACGTGTCAAACGTATAAACCCAACATTGCCGGCATCTTTTTCCAAAAAGTTCTAACTTGCTACCAACAACAAGCAGTTGGCAAGAGGGCATAGAATCGGTTGTTTTGAATATTCAGGGGCTTACTGCCGGGCTCCCTACTCTGCAATGAAACGATAAAAGAACGATGGATAAACTGAAAACATTTCTGCAAACATTGGCTCAAATAACGGATAAAGAGTTTGAAGATTCAAAAAATAATTTTCAAAAGGTTTATTTAAAAAAAGGAGAGCTATTGCTTCAAAAAGGGAAAGTTTGCAAACAAATGTCTTTTGTAAACCGAGGAAGTTTAAGAACCTTTTATTTCAACAATAAAGCTGAAGAAATCACACATTGCTTCCGTACCGAAGGGACATTTATAAGTTCGTACAAAAGCTTCATACTTCAAGAACCTTCTATACTTTCTATTATAGCATTAGAAGACACAGAACTTGTAGTCATTGACTATGACAAAGTACAAAAGCTTTACAGTACAAGTTTGGCCTGGCAGAATATAGGCAGGTTGCTAACTGAAAGAGCATATATTGAAATGGAAGAGTACGCCTCCGTTTTAAACAACGAATCGGCAAAAGAAAAATACTTGAGATTACTGAATGAACAAGGTGAAATTTTACAGAAAGCAAATGTTGAACATATTGCAACCTACTTAGGAGTTACCCGAAGAACATTGTCCAGAATAAGGCAAGAAATCTCTATGCAATAGCATTTGAGGTCATTTGTCCTATGCCCCAGCCATTAGTTGCCGTATCTTGTCTTGATTAAGAGCCTGTTGGGTTTTAATGCAACCTGAGAAAGTGCCCGGACAAACTCTACAAATTTAAAAATAGAGAAAATGAAGAAAAATATTGCTTTTGCAATAGGATTGATACTGCTTTTGGTTATCTCTTGTAGGAAGGAATATATTAATATAGACATCGAAATACCTGACTTTAATTTTCCGAAAACCCTTGTTTTTGAAGATAGTCTCTCCTCTTACGAAATTTTTGAAGGAACACCTTCTGACCTATCCCCTTCTGAAGGCTTTGAACTACTGGAATTGAGCTCTGTACTTTTTACAGATTATTCTCATAAGCAAAGACTGGTAAAAATTCCAGAAGGAACTCAAATGACAAAATCAAATGATGAGAAGATTGATTTTCCCAACGGAACAATATTGACTAAAACATTCTTCTATTACAACGATGAACGAGATACGACTTTAGGAAAAAGAGTGATTGAGACAAGACTGGAAATTAAAGAGAACGATATTTGGAATATTGCTACTTACATATGGAATCAAAACCAAACTGATGCCATATTGAAAGTAGACGGATTAGATACTCCAATTACCTGGATAGATGAAAACGGAATTAGTCGCTCAACTGTATACCATATTCCTTCTGAGAATGAATGCATGACCTGTCACCAGTCAAATTCAACAATGACACCATTAGGACCGACATTGAGAAACCTCAATCGGAATGTTCATAGAAATGGAAGTACTTTAAATCAGCTTACCCATTTGCAGAATGTAGGTGTACTAAATAACTTTTCAGCTAATCAAATCGGTCAAATGGTAAATTATGACGATCCAAATACTTCCCTGGAGGAAAGAGGACGCGCATATTTGGCCATGAATTGTGCCCATTGCCACAATCCAGGTTCCTGGGAAAGATCTGCAGATCGTGAATTTGACTTTAGATACGATACTCCATTTAATGAAGCAGGAATTCTATTTGAAGAAGAAAAAATTAAACGAGTTCTTCAAGATGGAGAAATGCCCCTTATTGGAACAACCATGTTGGACGACGAAGGAGTGGACTTAATCATTCAATATCTGAACAGCCTTTGAAAAAAAAAATGGTTCTAGCGGCAACCAGTTCAATTAATGAAAAGATATTAAATAGTAAAACGCAAATGTGCGACCCGCTCCGCAGGTCCTGGTTTCCTTGGCTTTCCATTGTTGCCGTAGCCTATTAGATACCAGGTTTGCCATTAGCCCCGTATAAAACGCATCAAACGTGTTAAACGTATTCCTGTCATCGGAAACCTGAGTACAACACAAGAACTCAATACATGTGATTTAATAGTATTATACAAAGAACACATGAAAGATAAGTTTATAAACTATTTTTCAAGAATATCCCCACTTTCAAAAGAAGAGGCGGAAGCCATTGCTGAAAGCATGCAAACGAAGAATTTCAAGAAAGGGGAGTTCTTGATTCAAGAAGGACAGTTTTCAACCAAAACCTTTTTTATCCTGGAAGGCTGTGTGAGAGAGTACATCCTAACAGACGGGGAAGAGAAAACGACCAATTTCTTCACAGAAGAACAATGGGCAATTTCACTAAATACCTTTACCCCGCAAAATGCTGCCAATCATAATTGGATTTGTGTAGAAGATACTGTAGTTGTTGAAGGAGACGAGCAGCAAGGACAGGCACTTTTCAAACGCTTTCCTCGATTTGAAACAATCTCTCGAACCATCATGGAGGCTGCCTTTGCAGAGCAAAAAAAATCCCTGACCTCCTACTATACCGACTCCCCTGAACAACGCTACTTAAAACTCATGAAATCGAGGCCCGATTTGTTCCAGCGTATTCCCCAATATCACCTTGCAAGTTATATTGGCGTAAAGCCGGAATCGTTGAGCCGAATAAGAAAGCGTATTGCCTCTGATTTAGATTGAAATCTAAACAAGCTGTTTATCATTTGTTTTAGTCTGCTTTGTGAACCAAAGCACAACCAACATGAGTACGTCTGCCTTTCCGTTTAGGCGGACGTATGGCTATTCATTTAGTTCCATGCCACCATACTGAATAGCTTGCTTATCCTCAGGCGCTTGAAAGCCCTTTACAATCAGCCAAATGCTAAGGGATATTTCAAACAATCCTCCTGGCAATGACAATTGAACACCAATTGGATATCCAAACAGCTCAGATACTGTTCCACCTATAAACACCAGGTAACCAAGAGCCCCCCATATTGATAATCCTCGGGGAACCAACTTTGAGATATATAATAAATAGCAGAACATCAGTCCGCCAAAGCCCCATATGGTCATTCCTGTCTGATAGGCATAAAAATTTCCTTTTGTAAGTAAAGTTGCCAGGATTTCAAACTGAGCTAATTCCGTAACAGCTGCATTCGTGTACATCGAACCAAGAGGGATAAATAATAGAAGGAAAATAGCTCCAACTATTACAATTATGGTAGCAGTAATACCAGCACTTAAATAACCATAGCTCAATATTTTATTATACGGTTTCAGCATAGGCACCATCAAAACAAGTAAGCCAATATTTACCACAGTATGAACCAGGGCCATTAATACCACTCCAAATACGAGTTGCGCTTTATTTGTTTGAATAGTACTTAGTGCATCTGTTACATCAATGACTGAAGTCGTAAGGCCGGTTCCTATTCCATAGGATAAAAAAGCGAGCAGGAAAAAGACTCCAAAGGTGCGAGCAATTGATTTTTGTGATCTCATAATTTTACTTTTTATGTGTTTACAAAAGCAAAATTGGTGACATCTCATTCCAATTTCATTGACCTGGGTTAAGAAGTGAGAATCGATAGTATGAAAAGCTTTACAGGCTATCTACAAATTGGCGAAATGTGGCTATAAATATTGCTCTTCCATGTATCCCTCATGAGCACTATTTTCAAGAATCACTATTTGTTTCTATGTAAAACCCGGACCACCAATGCCGATATATGCGTCAAAGCCCATCTCAATGGTATTTACACCCTCAGGTCTTCCCATATAACAAGGGATGGTTTTTTCCATGTCTTTACTCAGGTTAAGCGCAAGGATATTGAATCGAGTTTGAACGCAACTCTTTCATGATGAACAAAAAGAGAGATTGTCCGCCCCTAAACCGTAATGACCACATTCCCTCTTTTATGCCCCAATTCCACATATTGATGTGCCTCAGACATTTTCTCTAAGGGATAAACCCGGTCAATAACCGGTTTAATCATTTCCTGCTCAGCCAGGGATTGTAGATTCATAAAGGCGGCTTTTGGGGTTAAGGGAGTGCCATGATCAATAGAGAGGTATTTTCCATTTGGCGTAAGTGCCTTTTTACTTGCTTCCTTTAGCGCGGAGGACTTATCGTTTCCTACTGCGTCAATCACGTATTTGTATACGTCTAACTGCGATTCTGAATCTTCTGCGGTGTAATCTATTACCGCATCACTTCCCAAGGATTTTACCAGGTCAAAGTTTTTACTGCTGCAAACACTGGTAACATGTGCACCCGCATGCTTAGCCAATTGAATAGCCATTGTTCCAATGCTTCCGGAGGCACCATAGATGAGGACCTTATCGCCCTTGGATATCGACGTCTTTTTCAACAGATGAGAAGCAAGCAAACCACCATAAGGAATGGCGGCCGCTTCTTCGAAGCTCATGTTATTTGGTTTGCGGGCAATGTTCCAATCTTCAGGCAGGCAGATATATTCAGCATAAGAACCAAAATGGCGCTTTGTTGGTGAAACAGAGCCATAAGCAAAAACTTCATCGCCAATATTAAAGGCGGTAATATCTTTTCCTTTGGCTTCTATAATACCTGATGAAACCATTCCCAAAATGGGGTTTCTGGGCTTTCCAAAACCGAATAGGAGTTGTAGTATAAATCGTTGAATTGGGGGTACGTCCAATCTTCGAATAAGAACATCGCTCGTTGTTACTGAAGTCGCTTTAATCTTAATGAGCACTTCATTATCCTTTGGAGTTGGCTTTTCAACTTCGGTTAAAACCAGGTTCTCACTGCTTCCATACTTTAAACATTCAATGGCTCTCATAATTTTAATTCTTTAGATTATTATGACAACAAAATTATTCTGTCAGGATTCCAAATTCATTGACCTGGGTTAAGAAATACTAAATGAACCCATTCTCAGTCTCTTACACCAACGATACGCCCGACAGCATTCTGGTGCGTGAAATTCCTGGTAGTAATAAAAAATCACTGAGTCAGCTGATTCAAAAGCATCAGCCATTCATCTATAATATCGCCTGGAAGATGCCGGGAGATCCTGACAGCAGTATTGGCTCTGTAGTTCTTTTTGTCAACGCTCTTCCAAACCCAAAGTGAATCCAATTTCTCTGGTAATAATGAAGCAGCTAAATTTCCCAGACAGTAGTTGCAATATCCATACTACAAAAGATGTCATATACAATCTGATTACAGATATGGACACCAACCAAACTCTAACCGCTCCCCGCTCAACGCCCAACTGTCAGAAACAGAATTTTCCGGATCCCCGGAATAGCCGTATAAAACGTATAAAACAAATTAAACGCTCCCAGAAAAACGCTCCCCGCTCAACTCAACCCTCAACTCTCATCTATTTTTGCTATTTTTATCAAAAGCTCCATAAACCCCAAATGAAACTTATCTCCATATATCCCCCTTTTTTTGGTGTGTTATGTACCATTGTATAGCTGTGTGGCTATATGCAGGAAAGGTGTGTTTATAGGTATGATACGGTGGGGTTTGTGTGGGAGATTGGGGGGTTATACAAATGTTGCCTACAATTAAAGAAAAAAAATAATACGTCTAAAATATCGTTGAATTTGTCGGATACATCTGCGAATCTAAAATAAAAAACATAACATGAAAGACACATCAAACATCGTTAAATATAAATTTGAAATGAATCAAGTAATTGAAGATAAAACTTTATTCAAAACCCAATGTCTAATCAACGGGAAGTGGGTAGATTCTGCAACCAATGAATCAATTAAAATTGTTAATCCTTATAATGGCGAATTCCTTGCTAATGTTCCACAAGTAAATAGAAGCCAAGTAAAGGAAGCAATCGACTCCGCAAACATCGCATTCAAAAAATGGAAAAAAACAAGTGCCATTGAACGGTCAAATCTTTTAAAAAATTGGTTTAACTTAATCAAAGAAAATATTAATGATTTAGCCTCGATTATGGTATCTGAACAGGGGAAACCACTTAAAGAAGCTAAAGGAGAAGTTAACTATGCTGCTTCATACGTAGAATTTTTTGCTGAAGAAGCTAAAAGAATTTATGGAGATGTTATTCCTTCTCCATTCCCAAATTCAAGAGTAGTGGTTTTAAAACAACCTGTTGGTGTTGTTGGGATTATTACTCCTTGGAATTTTCCAATTGCAATGATGGTAAGAAAAATCGCACCTGCATTAGCGTGTGGCTGTACATGTGTAATTAAACCAGACGAAAGAACACCATTGTCTGCTTTCGCTGTTTTAGAACTTGCAATAAGAGCTGGAATTCCTAAAGGTGTAGTTAACGCTGTTACTGGAATCCCTTCTGAAATAGGCGAAGAGTTTACAAGTAACGAATTAGTAAGAAAAATAAGCTTTACAGGTTCAACAAGAGTAGGAAAAATTTTGATGAGTGGCTCAGCTCAAAATGTTAAGAGAGTTACATTAGAATTGGGAGGGAATGCTCCGTTTATAGTATTTGATGATGCGAATATTGACGCAGCAGTTGAAGGCTTGATTGCTTCGAAGTATAGAAATAGTGGTCAGACTTGTGTTTGTGCTAATAGAATTTTTGTTCATAGCAATGTAGAAGACGAATTCATAAGAAAGCTAAAAATAAAAGTAGAAGAGTTTAAAATAGGAAACGGGTTGGAAGATAATGATATAGGTCCATTAATTAATGACGCTGCATTGGAAAAAGTAGAAAGATTAATTAATGACGCAATATCTAAAGGAGGCAAAATATGTCATGGTGGCAATAGACATAAATTAGGTGGAACCTTCTTTGAACCAACAATTATTTCAAATATTAACTCTTCAATGTCAATTTTTAAAGAGGAAATTTTTGGTCCCGTTGCATCAATTGTTACGTTCAATTCGGTTGATGAAGTTATTGAATTAGCAAATAATACAAAATACGGACTTGCCAGTTATTTCTATGCGAAGGATATGTCAAAAATTTGGAAAGTAGCAGAGGAATTGGAATATGGTATGGTAGGAGTAAATAGAGGAGGAATATCATCTGCATTGATACCTTTTGGAGGAATTAAAGAATCTGGAATGGGACGTGAAGGGTCAAAATATGGAGTAGATGATTATCTCAATATTAAATACTTATGCATGTCAGATTAATCTATAATTATGTGCAACGTAATATTAAGCTCAAACAGTAAAAAATGCAATTTAAAACCCTATCTGGGTAGGAGTTTTCCAATTGACTCAAGCGGTTGTTGTATTTTTCATTCAACAGATATCGAATGGAAGAAGGAAAATAATTTTTCAAAATGGTTTTTGAAACTCTTTAATAAGGTCAGAATGGATTCTGGGGTAGATTCCTATGATTTTAGAAAGTTCATTTTTGTTCCGAAAGCGGGTGAAGAACGGGTAAATGTGTTTAATGAAAAAATGATAGACTTTAGAAAATTTGTCTTTGATAAGGAGGCATTTTTCAATAATTGTGTATTTGAAGGTTACACAAATTTTTCTGGAAGTACATTTAACCGTGAAGCATATTTTGAAGGAGCTAAGTTTCGCTCAGTAGATTTTGCGGATTCTACTTTTGATAGGCTATACTTTAAAGATGTAGAAGTATATGGATATGCAGATTTTCAGAAATGCGAATTCAAAGAGCACGTTTACTTTAATAACTGCAAGTTTAAAAAGAGATTATACTTTAATAAAGCTTCATTTAATAGTCATACTTCTTTCAAGTACACAGAATTCTTTCGGCAAACAAATTTTGAAGATGTAAGCTATCCAACAGATTGGACAGTAGATTATGGTAATATTGTAGTTCATCCTGAATCCGTAGTGCATTTTAAAGGGTTGAATTTCCGAAACAGACTCTTTGAGAATACAACAAAAGGGAAAATTCATTTCAAAGTAAGCGAAGACAACATTAAGGGTAAGATTTTGTTCGAATCAGTCGATATGCATAAAATTAAGCATTTTGATTTGTTAGTTGAATTAGCTAAAAAAGAAAAGATTGAAATAGGAGTTTGTTGTGGAACTTCATACCAGTTTTATGTAAAAAATATTGATGACAATATCAAATTGAATGTTTATAAGGTGTTTTTGGAATGCTTTAATAGGTTTCTTTCAAATGAATACAATTTGTTATTTAATGTAAGTTTTAAAGAAGTCGAATCTGGATACCAAATCGAATTTCATTCAAAGGAGTATATTGAAAGGGACAGATTCATTGATATAGCATATAAATTTAAACAAGAATTTAACAACATCCTTCTTAATGAGTTAAAGAAAGACAAGCCTTTAAAGGCATTACTTAAAGCAAATAACAAGATGTTAATTCCCGCTAACAAAAGTAAAATCTCAAAAATAACAGAAGCAGATTTAGAAATTGATGTGATAAACATTTTAATGAAAGTTAAAAAATATCACGAATTGGGATTCTTTAAAAAGCTGGGAAGGAATATAAATATAAACATCTTGTCTCTACCTATCAATCTGAATAAATTAGATTAAAAAGAAAACTGTAGGCAACACGGCATAAAACGGCCAGTACTCCCATTCGGTCGCACCGTCGTTTATGCTAAACGTTGCCGCAATTAAATATAAAATAATACTTCTAATGAAGCATAATAATTATCCTAGTGGATCAAATTGGCATAAATGGGATATTCACACGCATACTCCATTAGATCATGAATGGAATGATAAGCCAAACAACCTTAATAGAGATGAAGTAAAAGAAAGGTTTGCAAAGGATTATGTTAAATATGCTAAAGAAAAGGGATTATCGGCTATTGCTATTACTGATCACAACTTTTGCAATTCAGTTGATGAATTGTTAATTCCATTTATAAAAGTAGAAGCTACAAAAGCAGGTATTACAATATTACCGGGGTTTGAAATCACAGCAACAGACGGTAGTGGGATTCATATTTTAGCAATTTTTCATGAGGATACAGACTTTAAGGCTATCCATACAGCAGTAGAGCGAATGTTTAAAGCCGGAGAAGTTCTAGTGCCTGACAACGGAACAGTTCCCATTTCTTCTAAATCAGTGCAAGAAATTTATATCGAGTTGAAAGAGAATCCTATTGGTTTTGATTTTTTACTAGTTTTCGCACATATTGATCGTGATAATGGAGTGCTAAATAAAAAAACAATTACTGGGATACGCCGAGCACAAGAGTGGCTAAATGAAAATGTCAAAATTGCACAAGTCTCTTCACCAGGAAGTTTAAAAAAAGATTCCTTCATTGGTAATGCAATGAATGACAAAAATCACTTCTACTATAGAAAAATGACTTTTGTTATCGCGTCTGATTGTAGAGGTATTGGAACTAAAGAATTAGATGATGGACGATACAATCTAGGAGATAAATTTACTTGGATAAAGGCAGAACCCACGTTCAATGGTCTGAAGCAAATCATACATGAACCTGTATCAAGAGTAAGAATTCAAGAGCGAAAGCCAGATTTGAAGCTCGCTTCTAATGTCATAAAAAGAGTGAGGTTTATAAATGATAGGAATAATACCGATTTGTTTGATGACGATTGGATAGAATTAAATCAAAACTTAAATACTGTAATAGGAGGCAAATCTTCGGGAAAATCACTCCTGCTTACTCTGATAAGTAAAACTATAGATCCTTCAGTTGAGTCTGAATGGTATGATGAGCTAATTCGTGATGCAGATTTTGAAGTAGAATGGAGTGATGGTGTAATTTATAAATTGAAAGACGGAGATAAGTATTATGATAAGGACGGAAATGAATACATCAAAAGGAGACCTATATCATATGTTCCGCAGTTGGCAATACATAAATTGATCGAGAATAAGCCTGATGAATATAGAAAAATCATCTTGAATTTTCTTAAAGAAGATGATGACTTTAAAAAGTACTATGAAGATTTTGAAAGGACTAAAGACAATCAAGTTGAGGTGATTTCAAATGAAATTGCCGAAATTTTCAAAAATCGAAGCTTGTATGAAAGAAAGTCTAATGAATTGAAAGAATTAGGAGACGGTGATGCAAAGACTTCTGAATTAAAAAATCTACAGGAGCAACTAAACAGAATTGAGAATAAGAAACTAACACCAGAAGAAGCTAAAGAATTTGAAGAGGCTAATAATAAACTAAAAGAGACGATTGAACAATTAAATTCAGAGGAAGAAATATTAAACTCTTTAAGTGATTATGAAAAAATTGTATTAAAAAGAATAAGAGATTTACACTCCGACCTGAACCAAGAAGTGGCCGATATTACGTCCTTAGTTTCTCCCAAAACTCAGACAGAAGTTTTTTCTGTGAGAGATCAAGTTAATGAAGCAATCAGTAAACTAGAGTCTGAAATTAAACATCTCTTCTCGGAGAAGAAACCTACTCAAGATAAAATTGATTTATTGCGAAAAACAGTAGAAGATGAAACATTAAAAGTTGCGGTTTATAATAAGAAAACTGGAAGTCAAGAAGATATAGATGAAATCAAACGGAAAATAGATTTGATAACTAGTGGGATTGAAGAAATTAAGAAGTTTAATATCGTCGTAAACCGAATAAAAGACAAAATTGATTCTTCTGCAAAGAAAATTATAAAAACGTTCAAATCTCTGACACAAATCCATCTTAATTTTAAAAGAGAAATTGCAGATAAATATTCTGTATTAATAGCAGATGACGATTTAACCTTATCCCTTGATATAGGGTTTGATATTGATAAATTCTTTATAGACTTCTTTGACTTGTTTGATCGTCGATTTAACCTTGTTGATTTATCTCCAAATTTTGATAGAAATACTTATTCTTTTCATTTACAATCCCATCCGAATGTAGTTGAAAATGTATTGACCCATCTTTTGGGCGAAGAAAAAAAGTTGAATTTTAAGCGAAGAAATGAAGTTGAAAAGGCGGTTAGGGCTATTACTGCTAATTATTATCAGCTTAATTTTAGGCTTCGACAGAGTGGAGAAGATATCGAAGATATGTCATATGGTAAGAAGAGTCTGATTTTACTAAAGCTATACCTTTCCTTGAATAGGAATGAAAATCCGATATTCATTGACCAGCCGGAGGACAATCTTGATAATCGAACTATATATTCAGAGTTGAGAGAGTTCATCAAAGAGAAAAAAACATTAAGACAAATAGTTATTGTAACACACAATGCGAATTTAGTAGTATCTACAGATGCAGAAAATGTTATCGTTGCTAGTCAAAGTGGTCAAAATAATAAGATGAACTGTAAGTTCAGATTTGAATATGTAACTGGTGCTTTAGAAAATTCATTTGTTGATGAGGAAGGCTGCGGAATCCTTGGACAAATGGGTATTAAGGAGCATGTTTGTGATGTTTTAGAAGGTGGTAAGGATGCATTCAGAGAACGTGAAATGAAATATGGATTTCGGTAACATGAAAAATGCGCCTAATCGAGTAGACGGCCCCGCCAACGATTAAGTTGACGAGGTGCACCTCTCACACCACCGTACGTAAGGGTCTCGCCTGCCTTCGCCGAAGCTGCTACGCGCAGGCAGGTATACGGCGGTTCGTCATCCATCATAACCGGCTATTTTCACCCAGTTTGCTAGTCTCTCCTAAAAGATGGCTACCTACCAACTAGGAAACTACCCGTCACGTTGATATCGCTCCATATTAAATTCAAAACGGATAACATTCAGCCCTTCATGACTACACTCTCACAGTCGCTGCTAACTACATGGTGGGACATTTTACTGTAGTTTGGCTTCACTACTATGGCTTCCGCAGACTTCTCCATTCCAGGAATCAATCCTCGTGGAGACCTCCCCAGATAAGAGCACCTTCTTTCACTCGATCGCTGCTGAATCTACTGCTTTGATTATCCCCGAATAATATCGGGATTTAGGACTTCACAATGATGTGCTTGCTCATCCAACCTAACAGCCTCTTATTCAAATCGTGTTCCTCAGTACCGAGTTTTGCAGTCTCGCTTCCCTGCCTGCTCACCGCAAGGCAGGCAGGCTTCAGTGCATACCTCACATTAACACCCTTGCGGCTTACTAATGGTTCAAGACGTTACTCCTGCCCATAAGGGACTTGCACCCTCTAGATTAATCCATATCTTTATATGGAACAGATGCCCATGCCGGGCACACACAATGTATATCCGATAATGCTCCCTAATCGGTCGCACTACGCAAATACTAACCGTTCCACACCACTAAAAATTTATACAATGAAGAATCAAATTTTAAAAATAGTGCAGCTAGCCCTAATAGTTTCAATAGTATTTATTTCGGTTAACTGCAATAATCAGGGCGATCAGCAAACTGATTCAACTTCGATTATCAGTCAAAATGAAAATGAATTGTCTGATAATTTCTTTAAAATCGATACGCCACAAGATGGCTCAGAAATCAGAGGAACAATTTCGGTTCAAGGGAGGCATGATATTCCTGCAAATACTAAAGTTTGGATTTTATTACACGATGGCTTTGGGTATTACCTCCAGAATCCACCGGCCATTGTATTACCCAATAAAACATGGAAACAAGATAACACCATAGCTAATGGAGGAGTTAAGGCTATTATGGTAGCATCAGTTGGTGATACAGGCCATGAGAGGTTCAGTCAAATGGTAACCGATGGGATGTTTGGTCAATTTACTGAATTGCCAGATGACCTGACATTTTTAGATGCAGTTTCAGTTATTAACCCCAAATAGCAGATGAAAAATTTTAGATATTGGTTTCCTCTCGTGGTGCCAGTTGGCTTGGCGGTAACTCATTTTATAATTATAAATTTGGGAATTACTCTTAATGAAGTAGTTGTGACTAAAGGCATAGCTACATTTGCATTTAGCATCCTTACAATTGATATATGGGGTATCACCTTTATTGGGGCTTTGCCAAATTCTAACAGTTCAAATATGATGATGGGATGGTTCTTAGCTCTTGTTGTAAATTTCTTAGCATATGCGTTGATTAATTTCTTTGCTCAACAATTTGCAGGAGATATGAGAGCTGTAACTCCGTCAGATTTTTCAAAAGTATGGATACCCATAGGTATTGCAATCGGAAGTTTTTGTCTGACATGGTATTTTAGAAATGTCCAATGGAAGATGATTGAATCGAAAATAGGAGATTCGAATTAATGATATGAAGACGGTGTGGAATCGAGTAGACGGCCCCGCCAACGATTAAGTTGACGAGGTGCACCTCTCACACCACCGTACGTAAAGGCCTCGCCTGCCTTCGCCGAAGCTGCTACGCGCAGGCAGGCTTCAGTGCATACCTCACAGCAAACCACCCTTGCGGCTTACTAATGGTTCAAGACGTTACTCCTGCCCATAAGGGACTTGCACCCTCTAGATTAATCCATATCTTTATACGGAACAGATGCCCATGCCGGGCACACACATCGTGCAGTATGACCATAGCCTCCTTTGGTCAGCACATCAGACATGCTCACGTTGGGTGCAACCAAAAAAATAAAAAATCATAAAAATGGCAAATAAAAAATTTGACATTCTAAAATTATTATCCAAAGAAAAAATAGTCGAAATTTTAGAAAGAATAGGGAAAGAACCATTAACCAAAACAGGTCATGGTTTTGAAATTTATGGTAATACTTCAATAAAAGAAGCAGCAGAAAAATCTACATTAGATTATACAAATAAATATCGAACAAAACCTGCGATTGGAATTTTATCAGTAGTATTGGCTGCAAATAGAAATTACAATAAAGTAGTTGAACCAAACTTGAAAAAGATAGAAGCGGAAAAACCAAACCTAAAAAGACTTGACCAACTTTCTAATTTTATTATCGAAAAAACACAAGATGAATTTTATACATTCTGGGGACATAAAGATGAAAAAAAATATAATACACTAAAAAATATTCTTGCAGCCATTGAGAAACTCAGAAAAAAATATCCAAATGCAGAAAATGATTTTGCCTTAATGAATAAGTGGGCAACTGATGCCGACTTATTAAACTACAATGATGATTTAATAGGTAAAATCCCCAACATTGGAATTGCAACTTTTCAACATTTAAGAATGGTATTTGGGGTTGACACTATTAAACCTGACCAAAGAGTTAAGGAAGTTTTAGATTATGAATTTAATTTGCCTCGTTTATCAAATTTAAATGTGATTAGAGCCGTTGAACAAATTGCTTACATAACAAATTCAAAAGTAATTACAATTGATCAAATTTTAGTAAAATATGGTTCAAGTCACTATAATCAATCTACTAAAAGGCTTTCTATTAAAGAAATAGCTAAAAGGTTAAAGGAAGAAAACGTAAGTCACGAAATAATTAGTAAAGCTACGTCCCTTTCCATTGGACAAATAGATAGAATTGAAATTTAAAAAAAGGCATACACTCAACAATGGTGAGTGTTGACAAACTCCTCTCTTTTGTTTTCGGTTTTCCGGCATGATTTGGCATCCTAAATCATGCAAGGCAAGAAAAAATTTACTCCTCAATTGTTTGTGGGTTGTTTGTAGAACCTCTGCTCGGATCGAGCATCACCAAGCCCGTTTCCATGCATTACCAGCGAGTAAAGTTGCCTACCCGCCTACTGTACCGGATGGCTGGCAGACCATATGGACCCCTGGCCATTTAAAATGGGAACTCACCAAAGGCTGCATTGAAAAAAGTTGCTTCTAAGAAACTAATTACTTACCTTTTGCGTTACTAACGTAAGCTGATACCATGATAAAAAGCTTCGGAGACAAGGAAACAGAGCGGGTATGGAATGGTGAATTTTCAAAGAAGTTGCCTTCAGATATCCAGCCAAAAGCCAGAAGGAAGCTCCGGATGATCAACAACTCCCAAGATGTTAATGACTTAAGAGTTCCTCCAGGTAATCGTTTGGAGAAGCTGAAAGGAAATCTTGAGGGATATTATAGTATTAGAATCAATAGCCAATGGCGGATCATTTTTGAATGGATTGGAAGTGATTCCCATCATGTAAGTATAGTGGATTATCATATGTAAACAACAGCATAATGAACAGATTGCCAAATATCCATCCCGGAGAAGTCTTGCTAGAGGAATTCCTGATCCCTCTGGGAATTAGTCAGTATAGGCTGGCAAAGGATGTGAATATTCCTCAAACCAGAGTAAGTCAAATCGTAAAAGGAAAACGGAGTATAACGGCAGATACCGCTCTTCGATTAGGGAAATATTTCGGTATGTCAGCTAAGTTTTGGCTGGGCTTGCAAGATGACTACGATATCGAAGAGAGCCTGGTTGAGCTGTCTGAAGAACTAAATAAAATCAAAGAAATTGATAAAACTGCAGCCTGACATCGCGGCTCTATTATGCCAGCTGACGTAGGCTTAGCAGACGCATCCATAGCTCCTACTTCCCACCAACCACCCTCCCCATCCACTTATTCACAAACACATGCTCCGGATCCATTTCGTTGCGGATTCTCAGAAAGTTCAACCATTGTGGGTAGGCACTTTTGAAGAACTCCGGATCCGGATGGTGCCACTTTCCCCAATGGGGTCTACCTCCGAATTCTCGAAGGATGGATTCGGCTTCTGTAAAGTAGGGCTCACAGGCTTTCCCCCGGTAAACATGCAGCGCGATGTAGGCAGAATTACGACCGTTGGCCGGACTGAGCGGAATAGCATCCCCGGCTACAAATCGATGCTCTATGGGGAAGTGGATGTCGAATTTTTCGGTATTGATCAGCTTTCGGAGGTAGTAAAAGGCATCTTTGTAATTTTCAAGCGGCAGGCTGTACTCCATTTCATTGAAGCGCACATATCTGGGAGTTGCAAAGACTTTATGGCTGTCTCCGATTTTCCGATTGCCGGATACTGCTTTCGCCGAAAGGCGGGAAATCCCCTTATTTAAGGAAGGCAGCAGCTTGGCCAGTTGACACAACAATCCAAAGGTGGCGTTTTCCAGAATCACATCATTTAGATAAGCGCCTACCCCTCCTCCCCTTTTGGGACCGTCGGAAACATTGGCTGTTTTCGTTTGCACGGTTTGAGTGTACGGAAACCAGTAAAACTCAAAATGCCGATTGGTATTTACCCTGTCCTCCAGTTCGGCCAGAACTTTTTCCAGACCTTCTTTTTTTCGTTCCATTTGCAATAAAAAAGAAGGCACCAGGCGAAGCTGTACTTTTGTGATTACGCCCAGTGCACCCAGGGAAAGTCGGGCAAATTGAAAAAGATCTCTATTTTCATTTTCGGAACACCAAATTACTTCCCCCTTGCCATTTACAAACTCCAATCCACTTACCTGCGTAGACAGATTGCCAAATGAAAGTCCGGTACCATGGGTGCCCGTACATATCGCCCCGGCGATTGACTGCCGGTCAATATCGCCCAGATTCTCCATCGCCAGGCCTTGCTGGTGAAGGATTTTCCCCAACAACTTCAACTTGGTGCCCGCCCAAAAAGTAATGTAATTTTCTTCAGCATCTACAGAAACGATGCCCTGCATGGCATTCAGGGAGATCAGCAAATCCCTGGTTTCACTCCAGGGTACAAAAGAATGTCCAGAACCGATCAGCCGAATCCGGGAACCAGATTTTCTGGCAGCTCTGATAATCTTCACCACCTCCCCCGTACTTTTCGGGAAAAGCAATGCAGCCGGATTCCATTGAATAGCGCCAGACCAGTTTTTCATGAAACAACAATTAATTTATGGCAAATCCTGCTCCTCGATAGGTCGGACAATTACCGCTTATTTTCCCTTCCCGCAAAAGCAAGAGCGTATTAAAATGTTCGCAGAGTTCCCCGGCTTTGGCGTGTCGAAAGAATAGGGGATCACCGAGATCTAAATCTCCATCATAATGAACCGGCGTTTGTACTTCCCCGGCTCCTTCGTTTTTATCTAATTTGGCTCCGGCCGGCATCCATACAGCAGGCGATTTTTCTTTTCCGATAGCACCGGAAGCAATAAATCCGCCCATGTGGCAGGTATAAATGCCCGGCGCGGGAATTCGGCTGACTCCCAATACAAATCCTGCTGCCGCTTCCTGAATAAAGTTCTTGTATTGATCAAACAAGGTAGATTGATAAAATCCGGAGCCGGCGGTTACTTCTGTCACTACGCTTTCCCGGCTGGTGGATTCCAGACTGCCCGTTCCTCCCCCATTGATCAGATCCAATGTATAGCCATGATCCTTAATCATTTCCACCGCAGCAGCTCTTCTTTTTTGAATACGAGGCAGGGAGTACTTTTTCAAATACTGAATCACTTTGCTTTTTAGCGGCTGTCCGTTTATTTGATCCCCTACTCCGGCTATCTGCGCTTCATAGCCCATAAGTCCGCTCAGCTTTAATCGCGGAAATTGAGGGAGGACCTCCAGAAATTCCCGCACTTTTTCGGCTGTCCGAATGGGGGATCGCCACACCCCAAAATGCAGGCCGGGAAAATCAACCGAAAGATCCAGGTCCATACAAATGGGTATTTCAATTTTTTGCTTTTCAGCGAATGCCTGCAGGGTCCTAAAGCGCGCCGGATCATCCTGCATGATACAGATTTTCCGCCCCGCTCTCCAGTATTCCACCAATGGCTCCAGATCTTCAGCCCGCACCGGCGGATAAGCCAGCAAAAGATCGTCCAAACCCTTTGCAGCCAGAAAAGCCGTTTCGGAAGCAGCATAGGTCATTATCCCCTGAAACCGATCATCCAATCCAAGGATATGCTTCAAGATTTCTACCGAGCGCACCGACTTGGAAGCAATCCGAATCTTTTTATCCCCCGCCCGCTCCAACATCGTTTTTGCATTCGATTCCAGGGCATCCAAATCCACAAAAGCGGCAGGTAGGCTGATGCCTTTGAATGCAGCTTTGTAGTTGGAGTAGGATTTATGCATCGTTTGTTCCGTTTGTTCCGTTTGTTCCGTTTGTTCCGTTTGTTCCGTTTGTTCCGTTTGTTCC
>JAAEZH010000067.1 GCA_018222965.1 Bacteroidota bacterium | reverse complement strand
GTATTATGTTTAATTGCATAGCGGTGTGGCTATGTGTATAAAAGATGTGGTTTTAGGTATAATCAGGTTGGATTTGTGGGAAAAATCAGGAGTTGTACAAATGTTGCAGTGCATAAATAAAAAATATTGGAAATGAAAAACAAACGACCAGTTTTAGGCCTAATCACACTACTTCTGTTACTTGGATGTCAACAAGAGAATGAAAAACAGATTAAGTCAGATTCCTCAAAGGGAATTTCAGTAATGCTGCTTGGTGTCTATCATTTTAGTAATCCTGGACAAGATAGCTATAATACAGAGATTGATGATTATGAATCAGTTAAAAGACAAAAAGAAATCAAAGAAGTAGTTGATTTATTAGAAGCATTTAAGCCTACAAAAATTCTTGTTGAATTTTCTCCTGAAAAGCAAACAGAAATAGATAGTCTCTATAACCTTTATTTAGAAAATCAAATCACCCTGAAAGATATTCAAGGTGGTATTAATGAGGTATATCAAATTGGTTTTAGGCTTGGTAAGCAGCTAGATGGAATTGAGGTGATTGCCATTGATCACAATGGTAATTGGCTTGCTCCTTATGCGGACTTTATTGCGGATACTTTGGTGTTTGAGGACTATCTGAAATATGATTCCACTTATGCACAAAGTGTGAAGGAAAAAAATAACTTATTTTTAGAAAGCAGTATTAGACAAAATCTGGCATACTTAAACGAACAAGAGAAAATTCTAGAAAATCACAATTACTACAACAATGTGGCCATCAAGGTCAGGGATACAGCCAATATCATGTTTACGTATCAAGAGAAAAATGAAGAAATCGATGGCCTTCCTTATCAAATGAGATCTTTTGATTTTAACAATATTGGAGTAGAATTAGTGGCGGAATGGTACAAACGAAACTTGTTTATCTATCGAAATATTCTAGAAAACTCAGAGGAAAGTGACAGAATTCTTGTAATAATTGGAAGTGGACATATTTTCTATCTAAACCAATTGCTAAGCGACAATCCAAAATTCAAGCTCATAAATCCAATTGAATTGTTGACCAATTAATCACTATAACAGGAATATTATTACGGTGACCCATGAAAAACAAATTAAATAAACAGCAATTAGCACTAGCGTTTATATCGGTAGTTTTGCTGTAATTCTGGCTCTTGTATTTAATGGCAGACTGCGTAATAACTTCTATCTGTTTTCCTGCCAATGTTGGGTTTGGTTTGGTATTTTGAGAGGACTTCACCAAGCCAATTTTCATGCATTATCAACGAGGTGTCGCTTATGCCTTTCGGCTCCGGCGGACTGCCATTGATTCCGACAGATGGGCTCGTATTGTCGATGCACTCCCAATGATGGGCCTGGAAAAGCTTCAGAAACAGCTGCGAAAGCTCATTTTTGTATTATGGCGTCTATTATGGCCGACATGGAGTCGATATGAGCCCCGATTTATTGTTTTTCCGTAAATTACGAGAGCAACCAATCAAGCGGGAGAAGACCTTAAAATGTCCCGTATCCGGCCAAAAGAAGGGGTTATTGCCGGGACTCCCGTTAGCAATAAACTATTATGAAAAAGCTAGAAAGTGAAAATAAAAAACTTAGGCAAGAGTTAGAAAAGTATAGGGATAGGGAAAGAAAAAAATGGGAAAGACGTTGGTTTATAGCTAAAAAGTCTTCTACATATTTTTTGGGTTCTGGGTTAAAGAATAGTATTAAGAAAGTATTGACTGAAATCAGTTCAAACAAACGAATCACATCAGATAGTGCGGCGGATTTAATTGCGCATTCGTTTTGGCGAATTACCCGATTGTGGATTATAGGAGTTTTTATTGCAATTATTCCAGGTGTTCTTTTAATAATACAAACTATAGTTTTAAAAAATCAGAACAATAGAATTGATGTCCAGAATAATCTCATTTTAGAACAGGTAGAGCGACTGGACCAGCAAACTAATTTGCAAGAAGCTGAACGCAGAAGTTCTCTAGTGTTTCTTTTCAGCAATATTCTCGATAAAATTGATGAAGAAATTAAGGAACAAAGTAGTATTTCGGATACTCCTCCTTACTCTTTAAGTGATCAACTAGTTGCGAGGATTATTTCATTAAGTAGAGGATTAAAGCCATATAAATACCTTGAAAATGATAGTCTGACATCTAGTTTTATTAGCCCAGAAAGGGGGCAGTTGTTGATCGCTTTACATAATAGCAAACTTGATTCGATAACAATGATTAACATCCTGACACTAGGTGATTTCTCCTATAGTGATCTTAGGAGTGCGGATCTTTCTGGTGTTAATTGGAGTTCAAGTTTTATTGATACAATGTTCCTCGAGTATATATCTGTAACTAACCCTTGGTTGAGTTATACAGATAATGGGGATGTCGTATTAAACAATGGAAATTCAGATTCTGGTATAATTGTAAATAATGCAGTTTTTGATAATGTTTACTTGCAAGGAATTAAACTATCTCACGCAAACCTAGAAAATGCAATTCTAAGTAACGCCAGTTTAAGTGGAGCTGATTTAAGTCATGCAAATCTTGAAAATGCAAAACTAGATTTCGCAAATTTATTTGTTTCTAACCTTCAAAGTTCAAATTTAAGTCATTCAGATTTACATAGGGCTAACCTAAGTCATTCAGACCTAAGGATGACGCGTTTTGATAGTGCGAGGATATGGAATACGAACTTAGAAAGTGCTAACATTAAAGGAGGAGTATTTAATTATGCAACTATTGTTGGAGGAATATTTCAAAATGCCATACTAACAGAAACTAAGTTTGATAGTACCGTAATAACAAACTTTTCTTCTAACCTAAAAAGAAGTATTGGTTTAACAGCTACTCAATTAATAAACCTAAAAGAGATGTCAGGTAGTCTTCCTCAAGAGGTAGTTGATTCATTAAAAATTTTAAGACCAGATTTATTTAAGTAGTATTAACGTTATTTTTAAAATAACTTCTGCTAACAATGCTTCAACCCCATTAAATTAAGCTCTACTCCCCCAATCTGATCGACTAGGATCTTACCAGAAAGTAATGTGTCTTTAAACAGACCCAATAATCGATCAAGCTGTTCGCCCAGTTGGCTTACAGACTGGATCAGTAGTCCGCCAAGACATCGTTTCAAATACCCTAATCCCAAGTTTCGATTCTGTTGGTATCGGACTTCAGGACATGAAAACAGATTTCCACTCCCCAGCGCATAAAGTAGAGCTTTTATATTCCCCTGCCGGCCACTTGCGGGTATGGGTTAAAGTAGTCATCAGCACTTCTACCTTTCCATCCGGCAGGTATACGCGGATCAACCGATATACCAGCTGATCCTTACGGCTTACTGCATAGCCTTGCTTGCGCAAATACCGCCGGAGGCCTAGTATGTATTGATGATGTGATTTGGACATGAAGCGTTTTATCCTTCAAGCTAAGGATTTAAGGTAGCTTTTATACTACCTCTTTTTACCTTAACTTAATGACCATGAACACCCCTTAGGACCAATTAAGTAGCCTGCAATTCAACCAACTTAAAAAGTATCTTTCTACTAATTTTAGGATGGAAAGAAATATCCCTTCAACCCCCTGGTTGCTCCATCCAAAACAACATATCCGCTTATGCCTGAATTTTGGGAAACTGCTTATAGTAGTAATGAAAGAATGTGGGGCGAGCAACCCACCGACAATGCCCGGACCGTACTTGCCTTAATGGAGAAACATAAGGTCAAAAGCATATTAATTCCCGGATTCGGATATGGGAGAAATGCAAAGGTGTTTTATGAAAAAGGAATTGATGTAACCGGGATTGAAATATCGGAAACAGCCATAGAAAGAGCCCGAAAGCATTTCGGTAAGGAGGTGACCATCCATCAGGGGGCTGTGGTGGATATGCCCTTCGATGAAAATCTGTATCAATCCGTTTATTGTTATTCGCTGTTGCATCTCTTAAATAAAGCCGAGCGGAAAAAGCTGATTGCGGATTGTTACAACCAATTAGTGGCCAGGGGCATTATGGTCTTTGTGGCATTGTCTGCAAACGATAAACGATTTGGCGTTGGTGAGGAAATAGAAAAAAATACCTTTCATGCTCCCTACGGATTAAACCTGCACTTTTACGACAAAGCGTCCGTCACAGCCGCCTTTAGCGATTATAATATTATCGACCTGAAAGAAATCAAGGAACCGGAGGAAAACCCTACCGAAATACACTGGATGGTGGTATGCCAGAAAAAATAAGCCGAAACAATGCAAATGCAAGGAGTACTCCTGATTTTTATCCTACACTTTCTGATTATCCAATCAACCAATGCATCTATTTTTCAGATTGGCAGCGATAAACCCTATGCTACCCCAAATGAATTATACAATGCCAATGTCTTAGACCACGGAGATACCATCGAAATTGATGCGGCCCTGTATTCGGGAAATGATGCCCTGGCGGTCTGGCAAAAAGACGATCTGCTTATCCGCGGAGTTGGTGGCAGACCGCACCTGGAAGCGGATGGTGCCTATATTTTGGGCAAAGGCATTTGGGTCCTCGCGGGCAATAATATTACCGTGGAAAATATCGAATTTTCAGGGGCGACCGTACCCGACCAAAATGGAGCGGGCATCCGTTTAGACGGAGAGGGTATGACGGTTAGACATTGCTATTTCCACGATAATGAAAACGGAATTTTGACTTCAAATCCCTCTTTAGGCGATATCTTAATAGAGTTTTCTGAATTTGCCAACAATGGCTTTGGAGATGGTTATACCCATAATATTTATGTGGGACATGTCGGTCGGTTTACCTTCCAATACAACTATACCCACCATGCACAGGTCGGGCATTGCATCAAATCCCGCGCCAGAGAAAACTACATCCTGTACAACCGCATTATGGATGAAGAAACGGGCTATTCCAGCCGACTGATAGATCTACCCAATGGCGGATTTTCGGTCGTGATGGGCAATTTAATGATGCAGGGCCCCGAAGCTATTAATAACAATCTCCTGGGATACGGCCTGGAGGGATTGTCGAATGCCGGCATCAATGAGCTGTATTTCATCAACAACACGTGCGTCAACAAACGGGAAGCCTCCTGCATTTTTGTATCGCTCGCCGGCAATACGGAATATTCAGTGGTCGCCAACAATATTTTTGCGGGTACCGGAACCCTCTTGAATGGAACGGCCGATGAGTGGTCCCATAATTTGGAGTCCGAAGACATCTCTATGGTCGGCTTTTTGGATGAACCCCATTTCGATTATGTGCTGACCCAAAACTCGCCAGCGGTTAATGTAGGGATGTCCCTGGCGGCAGTCAATGGGTTTTCGTTGACGCCTGATAAAATGTATTTACATCCGACCAACTTTGAAGCAAGAGAATTAATTGACAATCAAATAGATGCAGGTGCTTATGAGTTTGGAATGCTCTCCTCAAATATTCCTCAAGTCCAATCCGATCTATCCATTTATCCTAATCCGGCAAGTGAATATTTGATACTGCCCAATGATTTACTGGGTTTGGAGTTTCAGCTTATCTCTGCAAAGGGTGGGGTTCTCAAACAAGGAACCCTGCAAACGGGATACCTGGAGCTGCAATTTTTACCAAATGGGGTTTATTGTTTAATCCTGAGAAAAGGGGCCGTGCAAGAGTGCTTTGTTTTTATGAAGCAATGAAAATGGATGAATTTTCTGTAATACAAGGTTCTCATCGACAGGAGGGGGGGGCTGATTACAGAACACCTAAACCTGTCAAATCAATAAAGTGGAATTACTTACATCAAACCATTGTAAAATTTTTTTCCCTTCCAGCACTTATGCGCATCAAAATTGCAAATCCTGATAATTTAAAATACATTTGCGCCTTAATTCCGTGATCATTAGTTGGAAATGTTTTCCGCTTTGCTGCACGGATGTTTGAAGCATGATTACGTTCGCAGAGAAAAAATATCATTCCGACTTATTGCGATGGTTGATTGTACCATCCCTGATCCTGACCCTTCTGGGCGGGGTTGTTGGACAACAAATCCAGCCGGATTTCTCTGTGTCCTCTGCTTACTCCATGGATGCGTATCAGGTCGGCGGGAAGTTCTTGCATGATGCGGATCTTTCTTCCCTGCATAATGTCCTGAGTGATTTTGAAGTGGAGGAGGGAGATGATGAGGAGGTACGATCTTCAAACCTGTTTTATGCTTCGGCGGTTTCCCTTCCGCTTGTACGCAAGGAACGCATTGGAATCCCTTTGTTTCCGCCCAAAAAGCTGGTCAAGCTTTTTATTCTTTTCCATTCCTGGAAATCTTTTCTTTTAAGCTAATAGCGGACTTTTAGTGCTTTGGAGGCTGTTCCAAATGCTGGCTTATCCGATTTCCCGGCCAACTGCCAGGGGTAAAAACCCTTGCCTTATTTGTAGTTTACAGCCTGCCCTGCCATTCGACGAAAGTCCCGCCCGGAAGCGCTAAATCGGCCTTCCTCTATCCCAAGTATTGCACAATTTCTAAATCAGACAGCCAGTAGAGTTGGTTGTCTATCATTCCTGTAAAGCTTTTTCAATTTTCATTGAAATGAATATCAAATCCATTTTAGCGTGCCTGATGGCAGTAGGTCTGTTTGCCAGCTGTCAGCACGACAACGAGATCCCAACAACCCACGGCGATTCGCATGGCGAGTCTCATAGCCAATCGCATGGTGGCGGACATCATACCGGAGTGCTGGAAATCAGCAGCCCCATCAAAAAAGACACCCTGTATTACAACGAATACGTTTCCCAAATCAAGGCCCATCAGCATATCGAACTGAAAGCGCTCGAAAAGGGATATCTACAAAAGGTCTTAGTAGATGAGGGACAAGTGGTGAGCAAAGGACAACTTCTTTTTGAGATCCAACCAACCATCTATCAGGCTGAAATCCAAAAGGCACAGGCCGAAGTAGCTCAGGCTGAAGCCGAAAGGGAGAAGACGCGCATTGAGGTGCAAAACCTGCAGGCTTTGGTGGATAGCAACATCGTGTCTGTTAATGAACTGGCACTGGCTCAGGCCGAATTGCAAAAGACCGAAGCCCAGGTAGATAATGCCATAGCCGAACTCAATTTGATGGAGGCCCACCTTCAGTTTACGAAGATTCGGGCACCCTTCAGCGGCATCGTTGGCGAGTTTGAAGACATTCGCCTGGGTTCCTTACTCGAAGAAGGGGAGGAGCTGACTACCCTAACAGACAACAGCCAGATGTGGGTATACTTCAATGTGCCCGAAGCCGTGTACCTGGACTATGCGGAGAAACCTTCTGAAGTTGCCTCCCTGCAATTGCAACTGGCCAATAAACGAGTTTTCGATCATACGGGAAAAATCACGGCTATCGAAGCTGTATTTGACAATGCCACCGGTACCATTCCTTTCCGGGCCACTTTCGAGAATCCCAAAAGGTTGCTCCGGCACGGTCAGACCGGCAACATCCTTTGGCCCTATGAGCTGAAGGACGCCATGATCATTCCGCAAAAAGCCACTTACGAAGTCCTCGAAAAACGATACGTGTTTGTCGTGGATGAAGAAGGCCATGTATCCTCCCGGGAAATTACCATTGCCGCCGAACTGGACAATGTGTATGTGATTTCGGATGGACTAAGTCTGGAAGATAAGTTCCTGATCGAAGGATTGCGGAAAGTGAAAAATGGCGACCAGATCGAGTTTGAATACAAGGATCCCAAGGAGGTATACGACCACCTGGACCTGCATGCCGAATAGTCAATTATCAAAAAGCTTTTATTATGTTTCAAAATATATTAAAAAGACCGGTATTGGCTATTGTGATATCTATAGTCACGGTTTTTGTGGGTTTGCTGGCCATCTTCCAGTTGCCCATCTCCCAATTTCCCTCCATTGCTCCGACAACGGTCAACATATTTGTGGCCTATCCCGGATCCAGTGCGGATGTGTTGATCAAATCGACGATCATTCCGCTGGAGACAGCCATCAACGGGGTGCAGGGTATGCGTTACATCGCTTCGGATGCAACCAGTGCCGGAGAGGGAACCATCCGGGTGATCTTTGAACCCGGTACCGATCCCAATCAGGCAGTCGTACAGGTAAAAACAAGGGTGGATCAGGTGATGCCTAACTTGCCTCCGTTGGTACAGCGGGAGGGGGTTCAGATCACGCCGATCCAACCGAGTATGTTGCTATATGTTAACCTCGCCGCCGAAAAAGGGGGCAGTATTGACGAGAAGTTTCTCTACAATTATGCTTATACCCGAATTGTGCCGGAGATTCAGCGGATTGACGGAATTGCCCGTGCCCAAATTCTGGGTGCGCGTAAATATGCCATGCGTATCTGGCTCAAACCCGATCGCATGCGAGCCTACAAGATTTCAGCGGAAGAGGTGATGGAAGCCCTCGAAGAACAAAGCCTGATCGGACGTCCCGGTCGTCTGGGACGTAGTTCGGGCATCACGGCTCAATCCAAGGAATTTGTTCTCACCTATTCCGGGCGATTCAACACCCCCGAACAATACAAGAGCATCATCCTGAAAAGTACCGAAGAAGGCCAACAGGTCAAACTCGGGCACATTGCAGATGTGGAACTGGGCAGTGAATTTTTTGACATCTATTCCAACCTGGATGGAAAGCCTTCTTCCTCAATTGTCTTAAAGCAAACGCTGGGCAGTAATGGCAGCAAGGTGATTAAGGCCGTAAAAGACAAGATGAAGGAGTTGGAAAGAGATTTCCCGGAAGGGATTACCTACCAGTACAGTTACGATGTATCCAAATTCCTGGATGCTTCCATTGAGCAGGTGACCCACACCATCCGGGATGCGTTTATCCTGGTGGCACTGGTGGTGTTTCTCTTTTTGGGGGATTGGCGCGCTACCCTGATTCCCATTCTGGCGGTACCAGTATCCCTGATCGGGGCTTTTTTCGTTATCCGCGGATTTGGTATGTCGATCAACCTCATTACGCTTTTTGCCCTGGTGCTGGCCATCGGTATTGTGGTGGATAATGCCATTGTGGTGGTTGAGGCGGTCTTTGCAAAAATGGAGGAAGATGCGACCATTTCCCCCTATGATGCGACCAAAGCAGCCATGAGCGAATTGAGCGGAGCCATCATTGCGATTACACTTGTAATGACTTCGGTTTTTGTGCCGATTGCTTTTATGGGCGGACCGGTGGGCGTTTTTTACCGCCAGTTTTCCATTACCATGGCCAGTTCAATAATCATCTCCGGGGTGGTGGCCCTGACGCTGACCCCCGTTCTTTGTGCCATGTTGCTAAAGAACCACCACGGCAAGCGCAGAAAGTCCTTGTTTGACCGATTTATCGACAGCTTCAACCGCTTATTTGAAAAGCTTACCGGCGGTTATGTAGCGGTGTTAAACAAGATTGTGGCTCGTCGCCTCGTCACTTTTGGCATTTTGGCCCTGTTTGTTTTTGGGGTTGTTTATACCAATAACATTCTTCCGGCCGGCTTTGTGCCGAATGAAGACCAGGGAACGATATATGCCATTGTACAGACCCCTCCGGGTTCTACGCTCGAACAGACCAATAAGGTGGCAGAACAGCTGCAGGAAATCGCCGAAGAAGTGGAAGGCGTGGAATCGGTAACCTCCCTCGCTGGTTATGAGATCATGACCGAAGGCCGCGGCTCAAATGCCGGTACCTGCCTGATCAATCTCAAGCCCTGGGCGGAGCGGGAAAAGAATGTTCATGAAATAATGGAGGAGCTTGAAGAAGAGACCCGCAATCTGGGAGCTGTGATTGAGTACTTCGAACCACCGGCCGTTCCGGGATTTGGTTCGTCGGGTGGATTCTCCTTCCGGATGCTGGATAAAACCGATGCCACGGATTATCAGGAATTTGACCAAATCAATCAGGATTTTCTCAATGCCCTTCGGGAGCGGGAAGAGTTGACGGGTTTGTTTACTTTCTATGCAGCCAATTATCCGCAATTTGAATTGGAATTTGACAACCAGGCCGCCATGCAAAAAGGCGTGTCGATTGGTGCCGCCATGGAAAACCTCAACATCCTCATTGGTAGTACTTACGAGCAGGGCTTCATCCGTTTTGGGCGCTTTTTCAAAGTCTATACCCAGGCAGCTCCTGAATACCGGCGGTACATTACGGACCTGGATGAATATTTCGTGAAAAATGAAGAAGGGGAGATGGTTCCCTATTCGGCTTTTATGAAATTTAACAAGACTCAGGGACCCAATGAGATTACCCGCTACAACTTGTACAATTCGGCCGCGATCCGGGGCTTGCCGGCTAAGGGCTTTACCACCGGGGATGCCATCAAAGCCATTCAGGAAGTCGCAGAAGCCAATTTGCCCCGCGGATTTGATATTGCGTGGGAGGGTTTGTCTTACGACGAAGCAAAACGCGGCAATGAGTCGATATTCATATTCCTGGTTGTGGTCTTCTTTGTGTATCTGGTTTTGGCCGCTCAGTATGAAAGCTTTGTACTGCCATTGGCGGTATTGCTTTCCCTGCCCATCGGGATCTTCGGCACCTTTTTACTGCTAAAAATCATGGGGCTGGCCAATGATGTTTACGCGCAGATTGGTATGATCATGTTGGTCGGATTGCTGGGTAAAAATGCCGTATTGATTGTGGAATTTGCGGTGCAAAAACACAATGAGGGATCCTCTATTCTGGAAGCGGCGATAGAAGGAGCGCGGGTGCGTTTTAGACCTATTTTGATGACTTCCTTCGCTTTTATTGCCGGCTTGATTCCTCTGGTTTTGGCGCACGGAGCCGGTGCCATTGGCAACCGAACAATCGGGGCGGCCTCCCTTGGAGGTATGCTTATCGGAACCCTCTTTGGCGTACTGGTCATTCCGGGACTTTATTTCATCATGGCCAAAATGGTGGAAGGCAAAAGCCTGCTTCAGGGAGCTTCCCATGTTCCTGCTTCAGAAGCTTTCGCCAACGAGCCTACCAAAGCTTCCTTGTTGAAGAAGATTGCTAAAATGAATGTTTTGCTGAAAGTGCGAAACCGTAAAAAAGATTAACATGTATTCATCCATATATAAGTATTTGTCCCTGCTGGTTTTGATGGGCGTTTTAGGGAGTTGCAACACTCCCAAAACCGTCCTCAAACAGGCAGAATCAAGCCTGCCTGAAGGCTTTACCAATCAGGAAATGCCCGACAGCATAAGCGTGGCCGAAATGGACTGGCGCGCCTATTTCGACGATCCGGTTTTGGTCGGACTGATCGATACGGCCCTGCAAAACAATCAGGAGTTAAATATTGTGCTGCAGGAGTTGATCGTCAGCGAAAATGAGGTGCTGGAAAGATCAGGAGAATATCTGCCTTTTGTGGATGTTGGTGTGGGGCTTGGCGCCGAAAAGCCGGGTCGTTTTACACGCGACGGAGCTGTAGAGCACAATCTGGAAATCGAAGAAGGCCGGGAGTTTCCCGAACCTTTGGGGGATTTCCAATTCGGTGCAGTGGCCAGCTGGGAAGTCGACATTTGGCGAAAGCTGAGAAACAGCAAAGATGCTGCTCAACTGCGGTATCTCGCTGCTAATGAGGGGCGTAACTTTCTGGTTTCCAACCTGATCGCAGAAATTGCCCATTCCTACTACGAACTTGCAGCACTGGACAATCTCCTGGAGATTATCAACAGCAATGCTGCCATTCAGGCGGAAGCTTTGCGCAAGGTAAAGATCCAGAAAGAGAATGCCTCGGCCAACCAGTTGGCAGTCAATCGTTTTGAAGCACAATTGCTGAAAACGCAAAACCTGCAATACGACGTTCGGCAGCAAATCGTGGAAACCGAAAACCGCATCAATTATTTGGTCGGTCGTTATCCTTCCCCCATCGAGCGAAATACGGCCGGGTTCATGAGCCTGAACCTGGATAGTTTGCAGGTGGGCATTCCAGCGCGTTTGTTACAGAACCGTCCCGATATTCGCCAAGCAGAATACCAGTTACAAGCTGCAAATCTGGATGTGAAAGTTGCCCGGGCAGATTTCTTACCGAGCCTGGACATTTCAGCGGGTATTGGTTTTCAGGCGTTTAATCCGAGTTTTCTGTTGAATCCGGAATCCATGCTTTACAATCTGGTTGGAGATCTGGCAGCACCCCTGATCAACCGAAAAGGGATAAAAGCGCAATACAACATGGCTTCGGCTATGCAAATTCAGGCCGTTTATCAGTATGAACAGACGGTTCTGAATGCCTATACCGATGTGCTGAATCAGCTGGCCAAGCTGGATAATTATGCCAACAGCTTTGCGACCAAACAAAAAGAGGTGGACATATTAAACGAATCAGTTCGCATCGCAAACAGTTTGTTCCGATATGCTAAAGCCGATTATGTAGAAGTGCTTTTGACGCAAGAAGAAGCACTGGATGCCAAAATGGAATTGGTGGAAATTAAGCTTCAACAGATTGGAGCCAAGGTAGAAGTCTACCGGGCTTTGGGTGGTGGTTGGAAGTAGGTGAATGAAAATAAGTAGATCTTGATTTTGGCGCTGTTGCATGAACCGTATGCAATGGCGCCTTTTTATTCTGTTATTTTTATCAGCGTATCTTGGGTTCGATTAAAATCCGCAGCTACGAATAAAACGCATATACTATGATTCCTGGATTCGATGATTTATAGGATGATCCGGTATTGGTCGTTCAACCTTCAACGATTATCGTTCAACGCTTTTCGCTCTTCGCCCGCCGAAGCTTAGGAGAGCGCAGGCAGGAGAGAGAAGGAGGGCAACTCTAAACTATTAATTCGTCTAAAAGCTTTACCCAAATTAAGTAGTTTGAGATATTATTTTTGCCCAATCCACTTACCTATTATCTGGAGTACATTTATGAAATTTTCAAGAATTTTCGTTTTGCTGGGGGTTGTTGTTTTATGGTTTTTACTCGATCGGTATATGCCCGGCGAAGAAGAACGGGAAGCATCCAAATTAAGTGAACTGGAAAACAGGAATGTCCTGGAAAAGCAATTGGTAGGAAAGTGGAACCATTCCGAATTTCCCGCCGGATTGGATAATCACCAGCATTACCATCTGTTAGGGGCCGATGGAAGTTATACTTATCGGGGATCAAATAGTAGCAAAAGATATGGGAAGAAATGGACGGTCAGCTTGAGTGATTCGGTTTTATTTATCGATAGAGGACCTTCCGAAAGCCGGGTCTTTAAAATAAAAAGAATCGAACCGGACAATGTGTTTCTTCAGTTAATTGAAAACGATAGCCTCACTACAAAAATAGAATGGTTCCGGGACACAACATTCCTGAAAATCCAATAGAATTTTCATGGGAGAAGAAAATCTAAGTACCAGGACAAAATTGATGATACTAAATGACCCGAAAGATTTTTGAGGCTCCCTCCCGATAGTCCCGAGTCCCAATAGCTTGGGATCGGGACGGAACTCCCTTAGAAAGAATAGGGGCCAATTATCGTTAAGATTCAGTCCCCTCCATCTCTGAGGGAGGGAATTTAGGGGAGGCTGCAAGCCCGGGATTTTTCCGAATACAAAACGTTAATGATTTAAACGAACCAAACCTGTAAAACTAGTTAAACGTTCTCCCTCAACTCTCATCTTTTTTGTTTATTTTTCCTAAACAGATTAACCTCCCTCTCAATATATCCCCTTGATTTTGGTAGTGTGTGTAATTGCATGGCTTTATGGTTATGTGTATAGATTGTGTGTTTATTGGGTGAAATGGGGTGTGATTAGATACATATTCTTCAGATATACAATTGTTGAGCTTCATTATCACAGACCTCGAACCAATGATAAAATTCTTTAGAAAAATTAGACAGAACTTACTTTCAGAAGGCAAAACTGGAAAGTATTTTAAATATGCCATAGGAGAAATTGTACTTGTGGTTCTTGGAATATTGATTGCGCTTCAAATAAATAATTCAAATGAGGATCGAAGAGCCAGTAAAAAGGAAAATTTATTCCTTCTGGAATTTATAAGTTCAATAGATGGAGACCTGCTTGATTACGATAATTGGTTTGATTGGCGTCTTGAAAGGAAAAAAAGTGGACTTGATAGTCTTTATCATTATATGAAATACGATAATAATATACATGATACGCTTTTCATTAAGTTTTACGAAAACATGCGCTCGGAAATCAGGTTAAAATATGACAGTGGACCTTATGAAGCACTAAAATCTTCTGGCTTGGATTTTATAAGAAATGATTCATTAAGAACAGCCATTAATAGAACTTATACCATCTTGCCCAGATTGCAATCTTTTTCACATCAATTAGATGCTGAATTTAACCCCAGGATCTATGAACTAGAATATGAAATATTAAATATCAGCACATTTGAGTATCAAGACGAAGTTATGAATAGAGAGCTTGAGGTCAAAGTAGATGAAGTTATGACCAATAAAGATTTTCTTTGGATTTATGATATGGAACTAAATAAATACAATGAATATATGCAGCGATTAGAAGAGATGAAATCTATTTTAAAAGAGTTAAAATCTCAAATTGTAAAAGAGTTGAAATACTGACGAAAGCACACACAAGGTTTGTATAATGTCAGAGTAGCTAAAGTTCACTGCGATTCCTACGCATACCGTTGCGCAGAAATAACTGCTGGAAATAAATTTAGTATGTACCTGATTTAATCCCTCGATAAAAAGTTGTCGTTATTCTCATTGTCATAGAGAAACAATTGGAATGCCAAACCTAATAGTGCATTATTAGCGATTGGTCAAATATCTAAAATAAGTGATTTCAATATCTCAAAAAAGTCGCTTGGTATCAAATTTTGATATGTTACCTTTTAACTTAAAATCATGTTGAAATCATATGTTTTTACTTTATCGAACGTGCTGATTTTTGTATTCCTAACAGGTTTTTGTGCTGCCCAGGAAAATCTTCAATTAGTAAGTATTGTTAAGCAAAAAGGCCCGGTAGCTTATCGCGATCCCATAGGGGCTGTATCACCGGATGGTAGGTTAGTTGTTTTTTCAGATTCAAGAAGGTTGGAAGTTCAATCGATTACCGGGGGAACATTAAATCAACTCACCAAAAATGGATCTTTTATCCGCTATTTTACCTGGACATCAAATGGTGAACTAATTACCTATGAGTTGGGAGGGAAAGGCATGACATGGTATAAATATAATATCCAGGCGAATACCAGTGAACCCTTATGGCCGGATAAAGATGTGTTTATTGTAGTAAAACCAGATGATACAAAGGTCAATGTTTCCCGGCATGATCTAAGGGAACTTACCTGGTCGTTAGATGGAAAGCGTATTGCCGGCAAAACCAATCTGAATGGAAGAGCAATTGTCATTGAATTTGAAGCAGATGGTAACAATCCAAAATTAATTGCAGATTATGAAGACCTTACATCTATTCAATGGAACCCGAGTTTGTCAGGCTGGGCCGGGATTATAATAAACGGTGATGATCGATATATTGATCTTGATCTTGAAAACCCAACAGCTCCAAAAATAAAAGGGGATGTGTATGGTAAAATTGCTTTTGCAAAAGATGGCAAGTCAATCTATTATGCCACCGGTAATGAAACTGGAACGTTGGATTTATGGAAACAAGATCTGGAAACAAATCAAAAAAAACGGCTTACAAACTTCACCAAAGATACTTATGACCCAACCATCAGCCAGGACGGCAAAGTGCTATTCAAATTAAAAGACTACCGCATATTTATTGCTACAGTATCTGCTCAGGGAGGCCCTTCCACAACGCTCACTGAGTTTCAATCTGAAATCCCCTACTGGCATCCTGATGGGAAAAAGATATCCTTTACTTATGGTAGTTGGAGAAGGGTAATGAATGATGCCAAATACCCGGACATAGATCAAAATCTGGGTTGGGTATATGTTGACAGGGAGACTCCTGCAGAGAAACCAGATGCAATCATCAGATCATCTTATTCGGAAGACCAGGGAATGTGTTGGTCTCCTAACCTCAAATGGATCGCATTTCACACACATGCAGATGAAACAGATGATCTATGGATCATGTCGGCAACCGGAAATATAACAGCTCAACCAATAACCAAAGACGGATTTGAAACCGGTTGGCCCAGGTGGTCACCGGATGGCAAGTGGATTGTTTCGAATACCGCCGATAAAGGTGATTATAATTTTAAATTGATCATGGTCGGTGTAAACCAGGATAATGGAGAAGTCACCACACCCCAAAAGATTTTTATCCCACCCGGTTTGGAAAGTGGTAGCATAACGGATGTGCAATGGACATCTGACAGTGAAAGCCTGATCGTAGAATACGTAGTTGATGCAAATCGAAAAGAAATATGGTGCGTCCCCGCACATGGTGGTGGTACAGGTAAATTAATTCACTCGTTTGAAAGTGATCAATTGTACTCTGGTATTGGCTTATCATCAGACGACCAGTGGGTAGCCTTTATCGCCCCTGATGATCAAGGATATTACCAGCTATATAAAGTTTCTTTTGATGGTGAAAAACTGGAACAGGTAACCTTTGATCAAACAGACAAAACACATCCTGTCTTTTCCCCTATTGAGGATAAGATAGCTTTTTCAGTCTTTATTTATCAGATCATATTTTGGAGCTTGCCCGATTAAATTTAAAAGAGTATCATGCTGCCAATAATACCCTAATCCCTTTTGAATGAGCAATTCAATGAAATTGCTGGAAACTAAAGTAAGGGAAGCATAATAAGGATTATAGTGCATGGCCGCTTATCGACAGCCAGGACACCCTGAACAGAATGCTATACGCCAACCTTTACCAGCATGTAAATAATCGAAAATGAAATCAGAAAGTGTAAAAACCTGGATTGATGGAATTAAACCTGAGCATGGTGTAATGGCTCAGAAAGTAGACCGTTTAATAAAAGAACTGATACCTGAAATTCAGTTTACCACTAAATGGCATAAACCGTCGCAACCCCTTGGAGTACCTTTCTACGGACTTATTGACAAAGGTTGGATGATAGCAATGTGGTCCTTTAAGAATGAATTTGCCCTTGGTTTTATTGCCGGAACACTTTTAGATCCTGAACCACCAGTAACCAAGATGGCAGGACCCTGGAATCGGAATTCGGATTACAAAGCGAGAAGAATTGATATAAAAAACGAATCGGAGTTTGATGAGAAATTGATTCGCTCCTGGATTGAACAAGCGAAAAAACTTCCAGGATGGTCAAAAATTGAATAAAACCCAGTACTACAACCCATATGCGAATCCCTGTGTATCATTAAAAAATGATTCTAATAACTATACCCAAACCATTTCGCTTCAAGTATAATTGCCAACTGATATTTAAGGATAAATGAAAAGTAATAAGCTGATTGTGTTGACTATGTTGGTTTTCGGACTGTTTGTGAAAGTCAACGCTCAAATAAATGAGGTTGAAAGTAAACCGGTATTGTATACCGATAATTCAATTGGTGGAAATTTCTTCATTGGAAATGGTATTTATGCTGGTAATATTTCAGATTATTTTTCAAATCCATTTTATGTCGGGATAAATTTGGAATACTATAAAAACAGGATTGTTATTCAGTTTGATGATTATATCGGATTTGGAAAAACAATAAAGGATATTGATTACGGAGCTCAGGAAATGTGGGATAAAGACAACTTTGTACTGTCTGGAATGATTGATTTAAGTATCGGTTATAGTCTAATCGATAATGATAATATTATGATAGTCCCATTATCGGGTATTGGTTTTAATAAATTATCAGCCAGCCTTGACGGATTATATGATTTTGGCGATAAGTATAAACCAATAATTCCCCATATTAAAATTGGATGTTATTTTGATTTAAGGGTTTGGAGGTTTTTTAAAAACAATACAAGTTTTAATGCCAAAGATGGTTCATATTCATGTCCCAGATTGACTTTTGGATATACTTTACCGCTTGGACAGGTTGATTATTCTGAATTTTATGATGGGAATCAATTTTATATAACTGTAGGATTCGGAGGATTAGGAAAGTTGAAATAATAACGGAGCCCAATACTATATATGTTAATTGGACTAGGTAGTAGTAAAATGCACAGTAGTAGCACACTTCAAAATTGTACCGCTTTGATAAGATTGAGAGCCAAAATTGCCTGCATTTGAAAATGCTAAGCCTTAGTACCAACCAGAAAAAGCAAAACTAAAAGCAGGGATAAAATAGAAAACGAATTACAAAAACATGAGTCATCCCGAATTTTGATAAAGTAAAGCACCAAGACGCCATTGGATGGCAATTCTCAACCGGTAAACCGGTATCGAAGCATTTCGGTACCGG
>JAAEZH010000101.1 GCA_018222965.1 Bacteroidota bacterium | reverse complement strand
CGCTTTTCGTTCAAAGCGGCTGCAAATGTATAAGCAAAGTTTGAATCTCGCAACACCTTCCGCATTTTTTTTCCATCTTTTTCAGACTTTTCTATCCTGATCCAACGTAACCCCTTGTAAATAAAGCCTTTCGGCGAAAGCCGGAAAAGAAAACTTTTTTGGAGACTTATTTTTAGAGCGTAACAATAGTCTTAATCACGGATTCGGACGGATTTGTGGGATTACCCGGACTTTTTGAAAGAATTGCTACATACATACTATATAATGCGTAGGGCTTCCTATTTTTGCAGCATTCAAAAAAACCTCCAACCATTGTTTCATGAAGAAGCACAATTTTAGCGCCGGACCAGCGATTCTGCCGGCCAGCGTTTTGCAAAAAGCCGGTAATGCTGTACACGACCTGAATGGCATCGGGCTTTCTATCCTCGAAATCTCCCACCGCAGTCCGGAATTTGTGGAGATCCTCGATCGCTCCGTACAACTGGTAAAAGATTTGTATCAGCTTTCCGACGACTATGCCGTCCTGTTTCTGACAGGTGGCGCCAGTAGTCAGTTTTTCATGTCAGCGATGAACCTGCTTGACCCTTCGGCGAAAGCCGCCTACCTCGACACGGGAAGTTGGTCCTCCAAAGCCATTAAAGAAGCAAAGCTATTTGGCGACATCGAAGTATTGGCTTCGTCGAAAGACAAAAACTACAACTACATCCCAAAAGGGTTTGATGTACCTGAGGATATCAGCTACCTGCACCTGACGAGCAACAACACCATCTTCGGGACACAATACCACAGCCTGCCGGATACGAAGGCACCCCTGGTTTGCGATATGTCATCTGATATTTTCTCTCGCAATATCGATGTAGACCGCTATGGCCTTATTTATGCCGGTGCTCAAAAGAATATGGGACCTGCAGGAACTACCCTGGTCATTGTGCGCAAAGATCTGTTGGGTAAAGTGAATCGCGAGATTCCGACTATGCTCAACTACGAGACGCACATTAAAAAGAACTCCTCTTTCAACACGCCTCCGGTATATCCGATCTTTGTATCTATGCTGACGCTCGAATGGGTAGCTGAGATGGGCGGACTGGATGCGATGGAAAAACACAATCGCGAGAAGGCACAGCTTATGTATGATGCCATCGACCGAAACCCTTTGTTTGAAGGAGTAGCAGAAAAAGAAGATCGCTCCTGGATGAATGCTACTTTCGTCATGAAATACGAGAACCTGGAGAAAGAATTCCTGGATGACTGCAATGCAGCAGGAATCTCCGGGGTTAAAGGACACCGTTCTGTGGGCGGATTCCGGGCTTCCATCTACAATGCCATGCCTATCGACAGTATTAAGGTACTGATTGATGTGATGGATGATTTTGCACAAACCCACGCTTAATTGCCTTGGCTGCTAAGCGATATCTAAAGACCTGGCTGGAAATCGAGGGACAAGCCGTGCCGCTTCGACTGTACATGGAGAAGAGACGATCTGTTTCTTACTCGATCACGAATGCTGCGGTTGTCCTTCGGGTTCCGCGGGGTATCCGCAAAGCACGGTTGCAGGAACTAATAGATACAGCCCGTCAACAGACTATTAAATACTTCCAATCCCATCCGGAAATCCGATCTCTTTTTATCCGGAAAAAGTATCAACCTGAAGACAGCTTACAGGTCGGTCAAACAACTTACCAGATTAGCATTGACCTGGAAGACCGAAAAACCGACCGGATTCAGATATTCGGCAATCAACTCCTTATCATCCTCAATGAGCATTTGCCGGAAGAAACCAGGCAGAACCGAATTCGCAAACTGTTGAGTCGAGCGGTTGCCGCAGATCAATTGCCTGCCATACAGCAACGAGTACTCGATCTTAATGAAAAGTATTTTGGGAAATCCATCCAGGATGTGCGTCTGAAATACAACCATTCCAACTGGGGTTCCTGCTCCTCCAACGACCGGATCAATTTATCTACCCGACTGTTGTTTGCTCCAGACGAAGTGATTGATTATGTGATCATTCATGAATTGGCGCACCTGATCGAGATGAACCACTCCCCTGCTTTCTGGAAAATCGTTGCTGATATTATGCCTGATTATAAAAGGCATATTAAATGGCTGAAGGTGCATGGCGGGGAATGCGATTTCTAATTCTTAGGTGTATTGACACATTGACTTCTGGACATATCAGGTAAGTGAAATTATATATATGCCGGGGAGTTTTCCTCCACTTGATAAAACCGGCTTTCAGCCGATTTTATCAATGTGGTCGTCAGGGGAGAACTTTGCATGCTGCAAAGCAGGGGAGTTGCGCGTCTGCTCCTGTGTCGCATCCTTG
>JAAEZH010000066.1 GCA_018222965.1 Bacteroidota bacterium | reverse complement strand
ACATTACACTATCCAAAAGCCAGGAATCCCTTGCTTTTGGATAATAATATCGCCTCAGAATTCCCGACATGTCATGTTACTCGACATGACATGTCGAGTAACATGACATGTCGGGTTTTAACTGTTTTTTTCCTTCTGATACCGCTCAGGATACAGAAGAAACCTGTGGCCAAAATCCCCTTTCCCAGGCTGCTTGATTATCTTTGCCGGCAAATCGACAACGACAAATGAGAATTCTAATCATCGGTAGCGGCGGCCGCGAACATGCTTTCGCCTGGAAGATCAGCCAATCTCCACTTTGCGAAAAACTTTTTATCGCACCGGGAAATGCAGGGACTCGCCAACATGGCACCAATGTAGACATCTCCCCTACCGATTTTGAGAAGATTGCCAGTTTCTCTCTCGAAAAAAACATCGACCTCATTGTGGTAGGTCCGGAGGCGCCTCTGGTAGACGGCATTGTAGATTATTTCCTCCAAAGAGCTGATATCAAACACATTCCCGTTATCGGACCGGCCGCAGATGCCGCTCAACTCGAGGGAAGTAAGGGGTTTGCCAAAGCCTTTATGGAAGAATTTGATATTCCAACAGCCGCTTATGGCGAATTTAGTGTCGACTCCCTCACTGAAGGACTTGATTACATCGATTCGCAAACACCTCCGATCGTTCTCAAAGCAGACGGCCTGGCAGCCGGGAAAGGCGTACTCATTTGCCCAACCCACGAAGAAGCAAAACTGGAGTTTCAGGAAATGCTTAAAGGGAAATTCGGAGAAGCCAGTTCCCGCATCGTAATTGAAGAATTTCTCTCCGGTTTAGAGTTCTCCGTGTTTGTCCTGACAGACGGAAAAAATTACATCACCCTTCCCATCGCCAAAGACTACAAACGCATTGGCGAGGGAGACACCGGGCTAAACACCGGCGGTATGGGAGCCGTGTCTCCGGTTCCTTTTGTCGATAAAGAGTTGATGGAAAAGGTGGAAGACCGCATTGTTAAGCCAACTATTGAAGGCATACAAGCCCGCGAACTCAACTACAAAGGATTTATTTTCTTCGGGCTGATCAATGTCGAAGGTGATCCTTTTGTTATCGAATACAATTGCCGCATGGGCGATCCGGAAACTGAAGCCGTTTTGCCACGCTTAAAATCTGACTTGCTGCAACATCTCAAAGAATTAGCTGACGAACAGCTCGGCACTACTCCTGTTGAATTTGACGACCGGGCAGCAACAACGATCATGCTGGTTTCAGGTGGCTACCCGGAAGCCTATGAAAAAGGAAAAGCCATCAGTAATCTGGAAAACATTTCAGACAGCATCGTCTTCCATGCCGGCACCAAAAACAAAGAAGAGGAAGTACTTACCAATGGAGGTCGTGTTATTGCGCTGACTTCCTATGGCTCCAATTTTAAAGAAGCACTAAAAACTTCGCTAAAAAATGCGGAGGTCGTACAATTTGAAGGTAAATACTTCCGTAAGGATATTGGTTTTGATCTCTAACCCATACCTTACAAGTCATATTGAAATTCGATCCTCAAAATATTGCCCGGATCCTGGAAGCCGATATTCAAGAGTATCCGCAGGAAGGCCCTGTTGAGCACATTTGCTTTGACAGCCGCCAGGTAATATTTCCCAAAGAATCTATTTTTTTCGCTCTTTACGGCAAGCGACACGACGGCCACGACTTTGCCAAAGCAGCCTGGAAGCAAGGCATCCGAAATTTTGTTTTGGCTTATACGTCTGTAAATTTAGACCTGCCGGAGTCCAATATCTTTCGGGTTCCCGATCCACTGCTGGCACTCCAAAAACTAGCCACTTTCCACCGCAACTCTTTTGATATTCCAATTATCGGCATAACGGGTAGTAATGGAAAAACCATTGTCAAAGAATGGCTCTTCCAATTGCTCGCCAAAGACATGCATATCGTTCGGAGTCCCAAGAGCTACAACTCTCAAATTGGCGTACCTCTATCGGTGTTACAAATTGAGCCCGTACATCAGCTGGGGATATTCGAAGCTGGCATATCGAGGGTAGGAGAAATGCATAAACTAGCCCCCATAATCCAGTGCGACATCGGCATTTTCACTTATATAGGCGATGCCCATCGCCAGGGCTTTGAATCCCGTAAAGAAAAAATTCGGGAAAAACTAAAGCTGTTTAAAAACGCCCGTTATCTGGTCTATCAACACGAAGACGAGCAATTGCACCAACTCATCCGGGAAGAACTGCCTCACATAAACACCTTTACCTGGTCTGCACGGACAGATGCCGACCTAAGCCAAATTGATTGGGAGCCTAACCCCTACGGATGCCTGTTGAAAGGAAAATATCAGGGCATCCCTTTTTCAACTCAAATTCCATTTAGCGATGCAGCCTCCAGAACCAATGCCCTGCATTGCCTGGCAAGCATGCTTCTGTTGGAGTTTCCAATTGAAAGCATTCTTCCCAGACTCCGAAATCTGAGAGCAGTAGAAATGCGCCTGGAAATGAAGGCCGGTATCAATCAATGCACCCTCATCAATGATGCCTACAATGCCGACCTGGCTTCCCTCAATATTGCCCTGCAATTTCTGGAGCAACAAAGCTCAGCCCAGAACCGCTGTTTGATCCTTTCCGATCTTCTGGAGACCGGCCACCAAAAAGAAAGCCTGTATCCCAAAGTCGCTGGCCTCATTCGCGAAAAGCGGATAAAGCGATTTATTGGAATCGGAAGAGATATAGCACATTTGGAGGAATACCTGCCGGAAGAGATAAAAGCCAGTTTTTATACCGACACCAAACATTATCTGCAGGAATTCAACCCCTCCGATTATAAAAATGAAACCATTTTGCTAAAAGGGGCTCGTCCTTTCGCCTTCGAGCTCATTGCAGATCGCCTGTCCTTACAAGCACATAATACCGTTCTGGAGATCAACCTAAATGCCCTGCGCAACAATCTGGAAGTGTTTCACAACCAACTTAAAGCAAATACCAAACTCCTGGTTATGGTAAAAGCTGCAGCTTACGGAAGCGGCGCTTTTGAGGTGGCCAGACTACTGGAATTTCAACGGGTAGATTATCTGGGCGTGGCCTATGCCGATGAAGGTGTTGCTTTGCGGAAGGCCGGAATAAAACTCCCCATTCTGGTTTTAAATCCGGAAATCGGAAGTTTCCCGGCCATGCGCCGCTATCAAATCGAACCGGAGATCTACAGCATCCGTATGCTGGAAAGCTGGATCATGGCCGGATTGGAACACAGTACGCCGGGGATCCATCTCAAACTTGAAACCGGGATGAATCGCCTCGGCATTCAGGAAACAGACATGCCTCAACTGCTCCGAATTCTGCAAAACAATCCCGACCTGGAAGTGCTTTCCGTCTTTTCCCACCTGGCAGCCAGTGAGGAAAAAGACGCAGATGCCTTTTCTCACAAACAGGCAAGCCGATTGGAAAGCATGGCCAAACGAATCCGGGATGTCTTACCAAACAACCCGGACCGACACCTGCTTAACTCCAGTGGCATTGCCCGTTTTCCGCAGTACCAATATGAAATGGTACGATTGGGCATTGGTGTTTACGGACAAGAAAGCAGTCAAGAGTTGCAGCCGCAATTGGAAACTGTTTTTAGTTTGAAAGCCCGTTTATCCCAAATAAAAGACATCAAGTCCGGAGAAACCATTGGCTATAACCGCATGGGGGAAGCAGAAAACGATATGCGTATGGGTATTGTTTCTATTGGTTATGCTGACGGACTCCTACGGCTGGCCGGAAACGGTCGATACAGTTTACACATTCGCGGAAGCGAAGCTCCTACCATCGGCAATATTTGCATGGACATGTGTATGGTCGATCTTTCAGAAATACCCGATGCACGGGAAGGCGATGAAGTATTAATCTTCGGCCCTGACAAACCGGTAAAAAAGCTGGCAGAAGCCTTAGAAACCATCCCTTATGAAGTGTTTACGAATATCTCTGGCAGGGTAAGACGCGTTTATATTCAGGAATAAGTAAGCCCGATGTTAAAACTCTTTAGGGCCTGATTACCTACTAAGCCCGTAATCTCTTAATTTTGCGCAGTTTTAAACCTCCTGTCCCGCTATTTTGGGAAAGTTAAGAGGTAGTTGCCTAAAAAATCTAAAACAAAAAATAATGATCACTCGAACCATCGCCATTGCATTTGGACTCGTGCTTTATAGTCTGACCGCTATGGGTCAAGCAGGCAATGCCGAAGACCCGGTACTCTTTACCGTAAACGATCGTCCGGTACATGTATCAGAGTTTACTTACATCTATACCAAAACAAATGGGGAAAATGCCGACTTCTCGGAGGAATCCCTTTCTGAATACCTCAACCTCTACACCAAATTCAAACTGAAAGTAGAAAAGGCTCGCGAGATGCAACTCGACACCATCCCGACCCTGCAGCAGGAACTGGAAGGATACCGCCGCCAACTCGCCGATTCTTACCTGATCGACCGGGAGGTAACTGAGCGATTGATCCAGGAAGTTTATGATCGCAAGCAGCAGGACGTGGATATCAGCCATATCCTAATCCCTGTTCCCGGAAACAACACTGACACCACTAATGCCTACCGCATTGCTCAAAGCGCTCTTGCCGAGCTCAACAAGGGAATTCCATTTGGTGATGTAGCTACCCGAGTTTCCAAGGACCGTTCAGTAGCACAAAACAAAGGGCATATTGGTTATGTAACCGCTATGTTCCCGAACGGGCTTTACGCGCTGGAAACCGCCGCTTACACTACAGACATTGGAAAGCCGGTTGGTCCGGTTCGCACAACAGCCGGATATCACGTACTTATGGTACACGACCGTCGTCCGGCACGAGGAGAAGTAGAAGTAGCTCACATCCTGATCCGCAATCCGGAAGAAGGCGAAGACAAAAACCCAAAAGCGACAATCGACAGCTTGTACCAGCAACTGCAAAACGGTGCCGAATTTGAAGTGCTTGCCCGTGAATATTCAGAAGATAAAATGACCGCCGGCCGCGGAGGATATGTAGGCATCTTCGGTATCAACAAATATGAGAAGCCTTTTGAAGATGCTGCTTTCTCACTGAACGAAGCAGGCCAACTTACTGCGCCTTTCAAATCATCTGCCGGCTGGCACGTGATTAAGCTCATCAGCAAAAAGGAATTGGGACCATACAATCAGGCGAAAGGAGCTATTCAGGGTCAGGTAAAACGCGATGCCCGGTTTGAAGAAGCCAAAACGGCTATGATCGAACGGATCAAGAAGGAAAACAAGTTCCTGGAGTTTAATACAACCCTCGACAAGTTCATCCCCACTTTAGGAGAGGACTTCCTTACCTTCCGTTGGAAGGCACCAGAGGATAAATCCGATGAACTGCTCTTTGCTTTTGGAAACAACTACAAAATCACGCTGGGAGACTTCACCAAATATTTGGAGGGGGCATCCCGCCAGCGGATTCGCATGGCACGCACCAATTCAACGGAGCAGGCTGTGAAGCAACTCTACGCAGATTTTGTAAATGAAAAAGCGCTGGAGTTTGAAGAACGCCAACTGGCAGAGAAATATCCGGAGTTTAAATCCCTGATGCGGGAATACGAAGAAGGCATCCTGCTTTTTGAAGCAACCAAGATGCTCGTATGGGATAAAGCGGCTCAGGACACAACCGGACTCGAGGAGTATTACGAATCCGTAAAAGGGCGCTACACCTGGAGACAGCGTGCTGTAGTAAGCACTTACTCCATCAAGAGCAACAATGCCAAAACCTTGAAGAAGGTTCGCAAGTACATCAAGAAACACAGTCCGGCAGAAGTGCTGGCCAAGTATAATAAGGATCCGGAAAACCCGATGATCAAACATTCCGAGCGCACTTTCGAACAAGAACGTTCCCGGATCCTGGATAATATGGACTGGAAAGCCGGTTCCATTTCGGAATTTGAAATGAATGAACGGGAAGGTACCGCCAGCCTGCTTAAGATCGAAAAGATCCTGCCTGAGCAAACAAAAACCCTGGACGAAGCCCGGGGCTATGTAATTGCTGACTACCAGGATAATTTGGAGCGCCAATGGGTGAACAAGCTCAAAAAGGAATATGAGGTAGTAGTAAACACCGATGTGTTTAAAGATCTGATCAAGAAATAACACCCTTGCGGGAATGACCGATTACAACATGAAGCAACTATCAATATTAGTATCCTTTGCGCTTCTGATCTTTGTAGCGCTTTTCAGCGAAAGTTGTGGCGAAACGGGAAGTACGGAAAAAGGGCCTTTATTGGCTGATGTATCTGGTAAAAAACTCTATCTCTCAGACATGGACGGGATGATCCCGGAAGGTATGTCTGCTGAAGACAGCACCATGATCATTGAAGCTTTTGTAAACCGCTGGGTACGCGATGCGTTACTGCTGGTTGAAGCAGAAGAAAATGTGCCGGAAAACCTCGACATCGAAAAACTTGTAGAGGACTATCGTTCTTCGCTCTTGTTGGATAATTACAAGAAGGCACTTATGGAAGAATCTCTGGATTCTACCGTAGCCAATGAAGAACTCACCGCTTTCTATGAAAAGCACCGCGAGGGATATTACCTGGAGGATGACATTGTAATGGCGTACTTTATGGTCGTTCCCCGTTCGGCTCCGGATATTGGTCAGGTGCGCTCCTGGTGGGACGACATCTCCCCGGAGACACTGCTCGAGTTGCGTTCTTACTGTGACGCCAACGGAACGATCTGCTACCTTGGTGAAAACAGCTGGTTTTCATTGGCGGAGTTACACGATCATTGGCCGAAAGGCACTATCAACGAGCGCGACCTTTGGAATAACAACGACCTGCAAAGGCAGGACGAAAATTTTTACTACTTCTACTACCGGGCCGAAAGAATGCCTTCCGGCGAAATTGCCCCGATTGAGTATGTGGAAGACCAAATTCGCCGATTAATCCTTCACCAGCGGAAAATTCGCCTGATAGAGGATACGCAGGACCGCATGTACGAACGAGCCATGCGCAATAAGGAAGTGCGGATTTATTGATACCGACAACAAACATGTTTATGTATAAAAGAATTCTGATACTGTGTCTCATACTCTGGTCTGCTCTAAATAGCAGCCAGGCCCAATCTGAAGTGATTGATAAAGTCGTCGCTCAGGTTGGTGGAGAGTTGATCCTTTTGTCTGAGATTGAAGAACAATATTCGCTGCTGAGCCAGCAACAGGGCAGCCAATTGCCCGAAGATGCCCGATGTTTTATCCTGGATGGCATTCTGGCTCAAAAGCTCCTGGTCAATCAGGCAAAGATCGACAGTGTGCTGGTTACCGATGAAGAGGTAGAGGCACAGTTGGATGCGCGTATCCAACAGATCCTGGACTATATGGGAGGAGATGTGAGTCAGTTTGAAGATTACTACGGCCAGTCTGTATCGGAAGTCAAAGACCGATTCCGTGATGACCTCCGCAGCCAGTTGCTGGCAGAACGGATGCGCTCGCAGATCATCACGACCATTAAGGTTACGCCCTCTGAAGTAAAGAAATTTTTCAACCGGATTCCAACCGACAGTCTTCCCTATTTCAACTCTGAAGTAGAATACAGCGAACTTGTCATCAAGCCGCGTGTAAACACAGAAGAACGTCAAAAGGCGATCAAGAAACTCCAGGAAATTCGCAAACGGATTCTGGAAGATGGAGAAAATTTCGGGCAAATTGCTCAGGAAGTTTCTGATGATTTTGCCTCCGGACGTATAGGCGGAGACCTGGGTTGGACACGCCGGGGAAAATTCGTTCCTGCATTTGAAGCTGCAGCTTACAATCTGGATGTTGATCAAATTTCGGAAGTGGTTGAAACCCAGTTTGGATTTCACATCATTCAATTGTTGGGCCGCCGTGGAAACACCATCCATACCCGACATATTTTGATCCGTCCGGAAATTACCGAGAACGATCTCGATCTTACGGCTCAGCGCCTGGACTCCATTCGCACCATGATCATGGAAGACTCGCTGGCATTCAATGCCGCAGTAAAGAAATACGGCTACAAGGATGTGCAGAGTTTTAACAACGACGGACGGGTGGTAAACCCGGCTACAGGCAACACCTTCTTCGAAACAGGGGAGTTGGAGCCCGATATTTTCTTTGCACTGGACACGATGACTGTTGGGACTATCTCTCAGCCGTTTGCCTTCAAAGGGCCTTCCGGAGAAAGCATGTTCCGCATTTTGAAACTGGAGTCCCGGTCACAACCACACCGGGCCAGCTTAGAACTGGATTATTCCAGAATTCAAGCTGCTGCCATCGAGGAAAAACAATCGCGGTTCATTAACGATTGGATCATCGATAAAATCGGATCGACTTATATCGAGATTGACCCGATGTATCAGTCCTGTGAAAACATCAATGCCTGGGTAGAACCCAACTAGGGCTTACCCGTGTCAACGGACTAAAAATGGGATTGGAAGCAGTGCTACCAATCCCATTTTTTATTCGCCGAAAGGCAAAGGACTTACATCATATAATCCCGTTGAAACTCATCGAGCGATGGACGGGATTGAAGAAATAAAACGACGCCAGCAATAAACACGATAAGAAAAGCTGCATTTTCCAGCACAAAAAACAAGACCAGCGCAAGCAGCACCGGCATTTCCTGTAGCGCCAATCGAAGGATTACGTTGGAACGGTAATGATCCATCTTTTCCTCCTGGCTAAGTGAAACAGCCTGAGGCAAGCGTCTTTTGTACAGTTCCTTGCCCAGAAACCATCCACCTACTACTGCTATAACCCCCAGCCCAAGCAGAACATCGCCAAAATCATACATCCAGCCTTCTGCAGGTTGTAAAAAGTAAAAAATCACCAAAAACATAAGAATCATACCAGCTGCGGAAGCCAGAAAAAGAATCTGAAGTTGTTTTAAGCTATTTTTCATATAAACTTCAATTTTTATTCGCCGAAAGGCAAAAATATTATATCATATAATCGCGCTCAAATTCCGCCATAGATGGCCTCGACTGAATAAATAAAACGAGTCCAATAGCGAAGGCAAAAAGCACAGCCGCATTTCCGAAAGCAATAAAAAGGCCCAGGGCTGCAAATACCGGAAACTCCTGCAAGGCGAGACGCAACATGGCACTTATGCGATAGTGTTCTACCTTTTTCTCCATCTCCAGTGTGTTTACTCCCTGCAAACGCCTGGTGTAAACCTGCTTGCTAAAAACCCAGCCGGCAAACAATAAAACAACTGCTAAAAATACAGTCATATCTCCAATATTATAAGCCCATCCTTCCTCTGGTTGCAGCGTGAAAAATATCACGACCAGGATCATAACCAGGGCTCCAATAGTAGCCATGAAAATAGTTTGTAAATATCTAACAGACTTGTCCTTATCCATTGCTTTCTGTTTAAGGTGTTCACCAAAATACTCTTCAAAAAGTACGAATTAAAAACAAAAAACCCTGAGAAGACTTCTCCTCCCAGGGTATAAGCTTTTAGGAAGCTTTATTCTTAACGCACGCCGTGCATCAATTTCTTCAGAAGCGGATTCAGTGCCATAACCACCAATCCTGCTACAATCGGTATGATTGTAAAGAACAGGAAGAAGGTTGACAGGGAATATTCCTCTGTAATTTTATCGATTTGACCACCGAGCGTACCGGCAAGCTTATTGCCTATGGCAATGGCCAAATACCATATACCAAACATAAAGCCGATCATACGGGCCGGAACCAGCTTACTTACATAAGACAATCCCACCGGGGAAAGTGAAAGCTCGCCCAGTGTATGGAACAGATAAGCCAAAATCAGCCACAGCATACTTACTTTAACGCCAGCAGTGATGCCGAAAGAACCGAAGGCCAGGAGTCCAAATCCGATTCCAAGCAGGATCAACCCAAAGGCATACTTAAAGGCAGCTGATGGATTGTATTTACTTTCAAACCACTTGGAAAAGAAGGACGCGAAGGCAATGATAAAGAAGGAGTTCAAAATACTAAACCAGGAGACCGTTATCTCCACTTCATTATCCTTAATTTCTGCTACTTCGGCCGCAACAATCGTTGACTCTCCGCCACTCTCCTCAAATTGGGATCGGATTTCTTCTACTCGCAGGGCATCCAGGTAAACAAATTTATCGCTGGATTGAATGATGTTGATCTGATTTCCTACCTCAAGGTCAAGCACATCAATGATCTTAATGTCCCGACGTTTTACCACATTGGCTCCGGCCGGAACCTGCATGCCTTCCGTGACCACGGTGTACTCAAACAGCGGTTCCCCGTTTTCACCAACCGCCTGGTTTCCGGTTTCTTCATCAATCTTCGGAGCTTCAATGGCATCGTAGGATACTTCGTATGCTGTTGTATTGTAATCGCGATTCAACATCCAGCCTACTACTCCCCAAACACAGAGAAAACAAATAACCAGGACAATATTAGATCCGGGAATCTTTTTAAAGGTCTGTTTCCAAAGCAGGAAAAGCACCCAGGAAACGATTGCGAGTGGAACTACGGTAAGCAGCGTATTGACCACATTGTAGGCTATCGCTGCTCCGCCACTTAAGGTTCTGTCTACCCAGTCACGTGCAAAGATGATCAGTGAGCTGGCTCCCTGCTCAAAAGACATCCAGAAAAATACCGTAAAGAAGGCAAAAATTGCCACGGCAATCATCCGATCCCGATTCACATTGGGATACCGAATGATCCTGGAAATAATCAGATACAGGAATAGAACCAATCCGATCAGAACAGTTATCGTTGCCCCGGAAAAGACAACCGAGCCAATTGAAACCGAACCTGATGGTAAAATATGTATATCAGCAATCGCCGACAACGGACTATCCAGCAAGTAGAAAAGACCTATAGTTGCAGTAATAAAAATCAGAACCTTGTCAAGCATTGTGAAAGGATTCCGCTTGGAAGAAGCAGGTTCTTCCCCGGTTTCTGAAACGAGCTCATCCTCTTCTTCCTCTTCCTCGGCTCCCTTCTTTGGAGGCTCTCCCAACACGCCAAAGAGCGGCTTAGCCAACCAAAACTGAAGCGTTCCGAGAAACATGAAGATACCGGCCAAACCGAATCCCCAGCTCCAGCCAATACGCTCAGCCAGATAACCACAAAGCATCATTCCGAAAAAGGCACCCGCATTTACCCCCATATAGAAAATGGTATAAGCACCATCCTTTTTCTCCGGATGATCTTTATACATCGTGGAGATCATCGAAGTAATATTGGGTTTAAAGAAGCCTGTACCGATAACCAATAACGCCAAACCAGCGTAAAGAGAAAATTCGGTTTCAAGCGCCATAGAAGCGTGACCGGCAGTCATGATGGCTGCACCAATCACAACAGCATTTCGGTAACCGGTAAACCGGTCGGCAATTATCCCCCCGACAATAGGGGTCAGGTAGAGTAGTCCTGCGTAAGTACCAAAGAGTGCACCTGCATTTTCAGCCGTCCAACCCCAACCAGGGTTAGCGCCGATAACTGCCATGGTCAGGAAATTGACCAACAGTACCCGCATCCCATAAAAAGAAAACCGTTCCCACATTTCGGTGAAGAACAGTACAAACAGGGCGGATGGATGTCCGAGGACTTTCGATTTAAAAAAGTGAGTCGTATCCGTAGCCATTTAAATTGATTTAGTTTGTGAGGGAAACCCTCTGCTGTATAGGTTAAGAGCTCATCCGGAGACACAAGATTTTCCGGATGAGCGCTGTATGAGATATAATTTATTCCGGGTCAGCTATTTCGTAGCCTTCCTGCTCTTTGTCGTGCGTGTCTTTCATTTCTTCCGCACCATGTGTCAGTTTTTTCAATTTCCTAAAGAACAGAAGAAGGAGTATTCCAAATGCCGAGGTAAATATGAAAATCCCTATAAAGGTTCTTAATTCCAAATTATCCTGAATTTCGAAAACTTTTACCTGCCCTTTAAACGCCCCGTCTTCTTTCTCGAACGAGAGAACTGCTGTAAGTGCATCCCCCGATTCGTTTTCAAAAGTTTCCAGACTATTTACCAGGATATCCTTGTTTTCTTCATCCAAATTGATAAAGGAATTTAGATTGGTTTCTCCATCTGTAATAACCGGACTCCCATTTTCCAGTGTGATTTTTCCAACAATATTGAATGTTGAAACGGAGTCGATCGGTTGTCCCTCCAGGTATGGAGTTAACTGCCCGGCGTTTGCCACCAATTCGGTTTTTACAGGTTCCGCCTGGGTTAACTCTCCAATCGTACCTGCAACTTTATTCCCGAAACCTGTCGCTGCAAAATATACCCCCATCATCAGGGAGACATATTTTACCGGGGCGAGTTTGGTGATAAAAGACAGCGCTACAGGAGAGGCACAAAGCTCTCCTATCGTATGGAAGAAATAGGCCAGGATCAAAAGCATCAATGCTGCTTTGTCTCCATACATTTGGATATCAATAGACGCTTTTGCCATAAACAGGAATCCGACGCCCATAATAATGGTACCTACAGCCATTTTAAGCAACGAAGATGCTTCTCGGCCTTTGCGCTGCCACCAAATCCAGAAACCTCCTACTACCGTACCAAATATGATAATAAAGAGGGCATTTACAGATTGGAATACAGCCGTTGGAATTTCGTAGGGATCCGTTAGACTATAGGTGCGAAGCAAGAAATACACCAACAGGAGAATGCCTGCAATCGGCAAATAGATAAATCTTGAATCCTGCTTCTTTTGCCAGGCTCTGATTCCAAATAACAGGAGGAGGGCTGCGCCCCCAAAGAATAGGATATCTAAAGAAAACAATGGTACAACCCGATCAATTTTAACATCCGTATAGATGTTCATCAAGCCCCCGGCCTGTTCGAAGGCTCCCCAGAAAACAATTACAATCAAAAACGAAATCAGCAATACAATAAAACGATCCTTTTCAATCTTATTGATCTCTTTGTAGACCATCATCAACACCCCAATAACCAGGGCGATGAATACACTTAATGCAGACCAGGCATAACTGTCGCCACCCTCCGTATAATTAAATGCCAAAAAGCACCCGAGGGCTGCAACAATCAGGGTAATAATTAAGTGTTTGGGACTCTTGCCAAGTCCGCTGAAAAGATCTCCCAGCGAAGAATTTTTTTCGTCGCCTACCTGTAAAAGGCTTTCGTCGGTTTCAGTGCCTGACTTAGCAGGTGGCTCTCCTACTCCTTTAAGGAATTTCTGTCCCCACATAAACCCAATTTGGCCAATTGTCATTCCAATTCCAGCCAAACCAAAACCCCAATGCCAACCATAGGCATGGGCTACCAATCCTACAATCACAGATGCCAAAAAGGCTCCAACATTTATACCAATATAAAAAATGGTAAATCCGGAGTCTCTTCGTATATCCCCTTGTTTATAGAGGCCACCTACCATCGTTGAAATATTGGGTTTCAGGCATCCAACCCCAAGGACAATCAATCCCAAACCGGTAAAAAAGGCCCATTCCATATCAATAGCCAGCACACTATGCCCCGCTACCAATATTAAACCACCTATAAACACGGCTCGTTTTTGCCCAATAAATTTATCGGCAAGGATACCACCTGGTATACTCATTACATAAACCAACATAGTATACCAGCCATAAATGGACAACGCAAAAGCCTCATCCCAACCCAAGCCGGGATTGTTGTCAGCAACTGATGTATACATGTAAAGTGTAAGGATCGCCCGCATACCGTAGTAGGAGAATCGCTCCCACATTTCGGTAAAGAATAGAATAAAAAGTCCGACGGGATGTCCGAATAGCGTCCGTTGGGAAGGATCTTTGGTCATAGTTAAGCTTGCTTTTGTTTTAGGCCACCGTCATCCGGATGCTTGAATACATCGCAGAGGATCGAGTGCCAAGATTGCTAAAAATAATGGCCTAATGTGCCATGACACCCAATTTTGTTGCAAGAATGGGCTAAAAATAGATTTTTTTAGCAGAAGCAAGCTTATATTGAATCCTAATATTTTGTTATAAGGTGCCGGAATGCCATCTGGTAGTGTTAATTTTCTTTTGGAACATGGCGTTCGGAATTAATATTCGTTCCACATGTCTTTTCCGGCTTTCGCCGAATCCGGAACTTCGTCTGGCATGGGAAGTTCTGGAAAGGTCCCCGGCATCTCCCCCCACTGAATGGTCCAACCAGAAGTAACGACGATAAACTCGATCAAATCGAAAACTTCATTCCCCTGCTCCTCAGCGGCCTGCTTTAGATTGCTTTCTTCGGCGGCAGCCCGAATTTTATCCTCTGCTCCTTTGCCCATCCGCACATAGTCTGCTTCGTTCAGCGGGTTTATCAGCCAGGAGTCATCCTTAAAATAATCGACTTCGTGATCGACCGACAGGATCTCCGGATCTGGCAACTTGCTGATGCGAATAAGCTTTTCCTCCGGAAATGCCTCTACTTTCATATCGGTCAGATCATAACCCACGGATACAGTGCCACGCACCCGCATTTGGGCTGCCTGAGGGAAATATGATTTCAAACTTACAAAAGGGAATCCCAGACCGGAGGGCGGACGCACCTCTTTGTAATCGTAATACTCCACAAAATGGCCCTCCACGGTCACCAGTTTACAGACCTTTTCAATCTGCTCCAGAATGATCTCAGAATCTTCCACGATCACATCTTTTGCCATAAAATATTTGCGGGCCACAAACACACCCGACCAGAATACGATCAGGAAAAGTAGTATTGCCCAGAGTATGCGTTTCATTATGTTTTCGTTTCACTCCATAAAAAAAGCCCGAATCGGGCTTTCAAGATACATCAAAAGGGGGGATAGGAGGAGCCCGAAAGCTCCTCCAGGGGGTAGATGTTATTTAAAAATTATTTGGTCTGGGCCTTCATCTCGTATCGAAGTCCTTTGTAATCTTTCAGTACAGCTTTGACGCTTCCCACAGAAAGAGGAGATTCAATCATTACCGGCACTTTGTTTCGGTCGTCACTTACCCAAACGGTCATTTGAGCATCATCCGGAAAAACTTCTCCGGAGATCAGTTGCGGACTAAACTTGATCGTATTAAAACGTCCCAGTCCTTTGATTTTCACATCCGACTCCTTGCCTTTATACTGCACATTCAAGGGCCATTCCTCCTTATCCATGAAGATATTAATCGGAAAATCGTGGCCTTCATCGTAACTGGAGAAATCCAGGTTACGGGCGTAATAGACAATCGATAAAACATCATGCATACAGGAGTTGATGGAAAACTCCTTGTCCTCCTTAATATTGTCGATCGCCCGTCCGCGAACTACATGTGCCTTATTAGAACGCTGGTTAAATGTAGTTTTCTCATATAAGGTATAACCACCTTCCTGTACATCGCGGATAGAGAGATAGGGCAACAAGGTCTCGGAATCGATGTAGGAATCATATTGATCCCGGACCTTAAAGAACCATTCGTACGAGCTGTAAGTCTTACCGGTTGCTGACAGGTGGTACTGCCCGTCCATTCCGTCGACCTTAAACACGACCTCCCCCGCCGGTATCCAGACAAAGTTGAGATTGTAATAAATCTTGTAAGTGACCTCCTCTCCCGAACGGAAAGTAGTATTGGTAACTGTACAAGCGTTGATTTCTTCTGCTGTCGGAGCCGCCATAGAAACGGTATCCAAACCGGTAGACACCGGTTTAAAGGCCATAAAGACCAGCATTAAAAATGCCAGCAGACTAATTGATTTTACTTTATTCAGAATTATCATATCCAAGTGATTTCAGTACGTTTATTTGGACTAGAATCGCCGATCCAAGTAACGCGGGCACACTCAGATTTAGTATAAAAAGGCTCAAACTGGCCGCCAGGATGGATCCGGCATCTGAAGAAAAAACCGACCAGATTAAAATCGCAATTTCCCCACGGGCAAAAATTGCGATCAAGGGAGGCAAAGGCACACTTGTCTGAATAAGGTATATCGTAGCAATCGCAGCCAAACCCTGTAAAACCGGGGGTTCTACACCAAAAAATCGTAATATAAGCAGGTACTGCACCACATAAGTCAGGTACCTCAAAGCAGCCCAGGCCAGGCCGGAAAGAAGCTTTTTTCGGCTGTAAACACGGATCCTTAGCAAGTGTTTCACCCATTTAAAACGCCGGGTAAGTGGCTTCAAATAACGCTCAAAACGGGCTATGTTAAAAAAAATATAAAGTCCGGCGATTACGAGCAAACCTACAATTACCAGAGCGGCATTATACTGTGAAGCCGGAAAATCAAGATGACGTCCGCCATACACCAAAAGGCCAAAAATGCCTCCGCTGAGCAGGACGAGCAACTGAGCCATACTGCCAACAAGGGTAGCCAAAACGGCATCCCAGCGCTTGCGCCCTTTTACAAGCAGTATGCGGCCTCCATATTCACCGATCCGGTTGGGTGTAATGATCGAAATAGCGACCCCAACCAATACGGCTCGCAAGCTCTGCCAAAATCCTAAACCAAAATTCGCGGGAAGCAGACTAAGCCATTTCCGGGTTTCAAGGCCCCAGTTTACCGGGATCAACAAGATGGTAAAAACCAAAAACCACCAGTTGTGTGTCACCGACGGTCGAAGCAGCCGATCGACCAACATTTGCCACTCTTCACCGGCAAAAACTTGCTTATAGATCACCAGGCCCAGCAAAAATAACAGACAGGCCTTTATAAACAGATCCAGCAAACGGTTTCGGAAGATTCTATTCAATACAGTGGTTTAAATCAAAGGTAAGTCAATTCAGGCTCTCCCAAATTCCGTACCTTGGCAACGATGAGTAAAAAGGAAAAATACCGCATAATGGGGGTCGACCCCGGCACCAATATACTGGGTTATGCTATAATAGAGATAGAGGGAAAAGAGATAAAACTGGTGGATTATGGTGTGATAAGCATGAAAAAGCAAGAATCCGCTTATATGAAGCTGCGTACCATCTTCATTAAACTACAAGAGCTCATTCACCGTTATAATCCCAAACAACTTGCCATTGAAGCTCCCTTCTTTGGCAAGAATGTGCAATCCATGTTAAAACTGGGTCGTGCTCAGGGAGTTGCGATTGCTGCCGCAATCACGCAGGATCTCGAAGTAACGGAGTATTCCCCAAAGAAGATTAAAAAAGCCGTTACCGGCAGAGGGACCGCCAGTAAAGAGCAAGTAGCAGCTATGGTGCAAAGCATTCTGAAAATAAAGCTGAAGAATGCTACCCTCGATGCTACCGATGCCCTGGCTACCGCATTGTGTCATTACTATCAAAACGGAAGCATCCTGAATCAGGGAAAACGATACAATGACTGGTCGTCGTTTCTCAATGATAATCCCGACCGAAAGCTTGGGTGAATCGACTAAGTTTAATCTGAAATGGAGTTTTTTACCGATATTTGCACCGATTTTATCCCAAAACAGAAATATTAAAAGATGCCGGATAGAACTATCCCAGTTGTCGACCTTTCAAAGTTTGTAAACGGCAACGAAGAACAACGCAAGGAATTTGTCCAGGAACTGGGCGAAGCATTTCACACCATCGGATTCGTGGCTGTAAAAAATCACGGGATTCCGAATGAACTTGTGGATGGATTCTACAATGCTGCCAAATCCTTCTTTTCTCTCCCTACTGACAAAAAACGGCAGTATGAAATTGAAGGATTAGCCGGACAAAGAGGATACACTTCCTTCGGAAAGGAACACGCCAAACAGTCGAAAGTCGCCGACCTGAAAGAGTTTTTCCAAATCGGGCAAACCGTTGCTCCTGATGATCCGATGAAAGCTCAATATCCCGATAATGTTCAGGTACAGGAAACACCCGATTTCAGCGACTACGGATATAAACTATACCGGGCTTTTGAAAAGGCAGGAGGTCAATTGCTTCGCGCCATTGCTTTACACCTCGAATTGCCCGAAAATTACTTCGACCCCAAAATCCAAAAAGGCAATAGCATCCTGCGGGCTATCCACTATCCGCCAATCACTGATGAACCAAAATCTGCTATTCGAGCCGAACAGCATGAAGACATCAACCTCATTACGCTCCTTTTTGGCGCTTCTGCCGGCGGACTCCAGTTGCTGAATATGGACGATGAATGGTTGCCGATCATGCCTCAGGACAATGAGATTGTAATCAATGTGGGGGATATGCTCCAGCGGCTGACCAACAACTACCTAAAATCGACTACGCACCGCGTGGTAAATCCGCCTCGGGAAATGTGGCACCTCCCCAGACTATCAATTCCATTCTTCCTCCATCCGATAAGCGAGATGGATCTAAGTTGCCTGGACATTTGCGTTACAGATGAAAACCCGCTGGCCTATGAACCGATCACAGCCGGAGAATATCTGGATGAACGCTTGCGGGAAATTGGACTAAAAAAATAAAAATTACTGTCTGCCGAAGGCTGATAGTGTAGATATATGCCGTAATTTCGCGGATCGAATCAATTCAGGCCTTGCCTGACTATGATTCTTAAATTGAAAAGATTATGGAGACCTTATTGTTATTCAACTTTCTGGGACCTGAAATGCTGGTGATTGTTTTCGCCATCCTGTTGCTATTTGGAGGTCGCAAGATTCCTGAACTTATGCGTGGAATCGGAAAAGGCATTCGAGAATTCAATGCAGCCCGTTCAAACATCGAACAGGAACTGAAAGAAGGTATGCGCGATGCAGACCGGAAAGAAATTGAGAAAAAACGAGAAGAGGAAGCCAAATAAGGCTGATCTCATATCTGTAAAAGAAGTAAGCGGATCCGCCTCCGGGTGGATCCGCTTTTGATTTTTGGGATTTTCTTCTCTTTAGCGGTCATACTTGTGGAGTCTGAGGGCCTCAATCAAACTGATCAATTTATCTCCATATTTTGGATCTGTAGCATAACCCGCTTTTTTCAACCCATGTGCCCAGGCTTTGTAATCCGTAGGAGACAGATCAAATAAAAACTGGTATCGATCCCGTTTCAAAACCAGGCTGTGGGCTCGATAGGATTCCCAGGCGTTCGGATAAATGCGGAAAAAGTCTTTGTGCGAATCATCCGAAAAATTGCTGCAATGCCCTTTCCCACAAGAACGAGAATGACACTTTATCCCAAAGTGGTTATTATTCTGCCTCGATAATCGACTCTCCCCCGCACTGCTTTCCAACAAACCCTGGGCCAGCGTAATACTGGCCGGGATTCCATATTTTTTCATTTCGCCTTGTGCGACTTTTACAAATCGATCCACATAATCCATACGCTTGCGATACTTAGCCTCTTCTGCCGGGCTCCGTTTCGGACGGTTTATCTCCACAGCCTCCGGTTTCTTTGCCGCTTTCTTTTCCTTACGCGCAACCGCTTCCTTTTTCTCCGGTACAGCTTCCTCCCAAATCAAAGAAGTTGCTTTGGCCGGATTGGGCTCCCGGGGAGGCTCGGCACTGGTAGTCACAACGGCCCCTTGAGACTGATGACTCATGTTCACACTAAATTCCAAATCTTTCGTGCATACAATCAACACCAAAATCCCGGCTCCCACTATTTTCAAGCGATTTTGCCGAAACCAATCTTCAAATTGACGCTTCCAGCGAGGCAATTGTGCCCGCCAATCATACAGTATGGGTTTTCCAGATAAAGCCATTTTCAAACATTTTCTATACAAATTTAAACATTTTGTTTTAATTTTAAAATAATTTGTTTGAAAATAATTGAGAGCAGATAAAAAATGCCTGCCAGGCAAGCTTCCCGAACAGACAGGGAAAACATCAAAATTCATACCCGGCTATCCGCTAAACGATATACTTTCAACGGTTAACGGTTAACTGTACTGTCACTCAAACTTCAGGGCACTCTTAATATTGATAATTAGTATAATCCTGTACCACTATTTG
>JAAEZH010000008.1 GCA_018222965.1 Bacteroidota bacterium | reverse complement strand
TACTTAAAGATAGTAACCAACCCGTTTCAACTGTCCACTATTCTGACGAACTCCATCCTGTACCACCATCGGGCCAAGCGTTTTTCCGCCCAGTAAATGGAGGTGCAAGTGAAATACTGATTGCCCGGCATCTTCATACTCTATATTGGCTGGTAATTCCCGGTCAATGATCTTTTCAAACGGACTTTTTTGGGCCAGCTTTTCCGACTTTTTGAGGATGTATGACCTGCTTTGGGAGAATGCGGTGAGTCCGCCAATCAGGGCCAGTACTATTAAAATAGAACTATTCGGTTTCATAAGGAGTGATTTTTTGAAATTGGGGCCGTTTTACGAAATCAAACGTTCCAGGTCGAGTTCCTGGATGGCTGCTTCCCTTTTCATGGCTGGTATTTCCTGTAGCTGCTCTCCCAGTAGATTAAGATCCGATTCAAAATCCAGGTGGTAATCTTCATGGAGTTTTTCGATCAATTGGAGGATCTTTTGTGTGCGTCGGATGATGTAGGTGTTCAGGTTTTGAGATTTCCGGGAAGTGTATTGGTTCATTTTATGTCCAAAGAGTCTGACTGCAGTAAGCAGCATCTCCAGATTTAGTTGTACTTCCCCGTATTTGTCTTTGGTAACGTAAATATGTCTGCTAATTTGTCCGCTCAGACTCCGCATACACCTGGAAACCCTTCCAGCCGAATATCGAAAACCCGTTGCTTCCGATAAGTCTTCATCTATTTTTCCGGACAATATACTTCTGCGTTCTTCAATCGTTTCGCTCATTTCCATCAGTTCAAAATGGAGCTTTTCTGCAAGCTTGTCGTCTTTGGCAATTAGCCGAAAAAGAAGTTTGTTTTTTTCTTTCGGCGAAAGCCCGGCAATGGCATCCTTAAATTCTGTACTTAGTTTTACTCTTGGCATAGACAGGAAATATCGGGAAAAATTATGGAGGGAGCCCCTACAAGGTAAAATTCTGGCAAAATCTGCTGAAAATTGGATCCGAGGTTAAAATAAGTAAACAAAACCACCCTAAAATCATTACTTTGAATGATTCACCTTACAGTACCAAAAAAATCAAGATGCCTCAATTTTTACAAACGATTTTTCAGGTATGCTTTGCGTCTCTCCTCTTATTCTCAGCCTGCAAAAAAGACGATGACACTTTACCTGACCCACTTCCCGATCCTGATCCGGTTGAAAACCCTTACACCGTTTTAGATTGTACCGATGAATCGGAGGTGACTGCGATTTTCGCGGCTTTGAATGAATCAGGGTTTTTGTTGGAATCTGTAGTAGAAGATACGGCTCACATTCTGCTGACTTTCGAAAATGATTCCATTTATGGCCTGGCTCCCGATTGCATCATTGGCCAGGAAGCCTTTCCGGAAGACTGGACTTTTAATTTGACATTCGCATCCGGAAATGAATTTCAAATTGACTACATCGGAGAGATAAATTTGGAGGCTAATCTAAATCCTTCCGCTTATGCTCCACTAACAGCAGATCTCACCGTGTCGGCCCCCCTGGCGGGCAGTGTCACCCTGCGGATAATTGGAAAAAATGGCCCTTATTCAGATGTTGTAAAGGCTTTCGATGGGGTTAGTCAGGAACAAACAGTACCGGTGCTCGGCCTGTATCCGGAATACGAGAACCTTGTGGAGGTCCAATATTTTAGTGAAGCCGGCGGGCTTCGGGTAATTGATACCATTTCGATTACGACAGGATCCCTGCCAACCAATTTTCCTCCCATGCAGGTTACTAAACGCTCGGAAGGCGAAATGGCAGTTGGCATGAATCTGGTCAACTACAAATTTCTGAATAATCCCAATGTGCCTTTTATGGCAGATGCTTATGCAGATGTGCGCTGGTATCTGGATTATACCGACCATCCGGATCTCAATAAGCTGGATTATCTTTTTGGGTTAGAGCGTTTAAAAAACGGGAATCTGTATTTCTGCAATGCAGCAGATGATACCATATATGAAGTTGATATAATGGGACGGGTACTTAACAGCTGGCCATTACCTGTCGATAATATTTTTCACCACGATGTACATGAAAAAGCCGATGGAAATTTTTTGGTTACAGTATCAAATTTAAACTCTGTACACCTTAATGGAAATAATTGTAAAGAGGACTACATCCTGGAAATCGACCGCCAAACAGGTGATCTTATTATGACCTGGGATTTGAAAGAACCGCTGGATGAATACCGCACCGTTCTGGAAGATAATCTGGACAATCCAATCATCGACTGGATCCATGTAAATGCTGTAATTGACGATCCATCCGATAACACCATCATTGTATCCGGCCGCCAACAAGGAATAGCCAAAATTGATTATGACAACCAACTGGTGTGGGTTTTGGGAACCCATTTAGGCTGGGGTGAAAACCGATACGGGCAGGATGTAAATGATTATCTGCTCACGGCTGTTGACGAAGCAGGTGTTCCCTATTCAGATGATATTCAGGATGGCTATGAGAATCACTCCCAATTTGAATGGCCCTGGTTTCAGCATGCACCGCTCATACTGCCAAATGGCCATTTGGTGCTGTTTGATAATGGCCCTTACCGAAATTATGGTCCGGATGGGGATAAATACAGTCGGACAGTAGAGTACGAAATCGATCCGCTCAATAAGACCATACGGCAAGTTTGGCAATACGGAAAAGAGCGTCAGCAGGAAACCTGGGCAAGAGTTGCCTCGGATGTAGATTATCTGGAAGAACGGAATCACATCTTGTTTTGCCCCGGAGTTGAAGTACAGAATACAAATGGTTTGGGGGGCAAAATTGTCGAAGTAAATCACAATACCAGTGAAGTGGTTTTCGAGCTTGAAATCAACAGTCCCAATTCTACTTTTCTTACAGCCGAACGACTTACCCTGTACACAGACTAGAATAGGTTTAATTCTACAAGAAACCCGGTTGGATGCATTTCCGACCGGGTTTCTTTTGTTAGGTCCAAATCCTTTCCATTTAGGGAAGACTATCTACTACCAATTGACAAACTTCACCCCTGTTCCGATATTACATGATGATATTGCTTAGTACCTTGCAGGAGTTTTGAAGTCGGGCCGGAAAGTTTTCCGGTTTCCCGACAAAAAGTGGATTGATCTGAAAGGAGCGACAAGAATCCACGCTGAATCAATGTTTCAAACCTGAATCTATTATTATGAAATTCGACTACAGATGGGTGGTGTTGAGCCTCCTGTTTTTCGTTTGTCAGGCATCTTATGCCCAGATTACCGTATCAGGTACGGTAACTGATGCCGAAAATGGCGAACCACTTATCGGTGCCAGTATCCTGGTAGAAGGCACCTCTACAGGTACTATAACCGACTTTGACGGAAAGTTTAGTCTCAATGTACCTGATGAAACAGCTATAATCCGCTTTTCCTATACCGGATATTCGCCACAATCAGTGCCCGTAGGAACACAGCGTGTAATTGAAGTACAATTGGCGCCCGGAGAACTACTCGACGAGGTCGTAGTCATTGGCTATGGTACAACACAAACCAAAGACCTGACCGGATCTGTTGTCGCCGTTAATGAAGAAGACTTTCAGAAGGGAAATATGTCTACTCCGGAGCAACTGGTAGTGGGTAAAGTGGCTGGTGTGAAAATTACGAGCAACAGCGGTGCTCCTGGTGCCGGTAGCCGCATCCGAATTCGGGGCGGTACTTCGCTCAATGCTTCCAATGATCCCCTGATCGTACTCGATGGGGTACCCCTGGATAATAATGGAATCGACGGAGCAGCTAATCCGCTAAACCTGATCAACCCCAATGATATTGCAAACATAACCGTTTTGAAGGACGCTTCTGCTGCTGCAATTTACGGTTCCCGGGCAGCCAATGGTGTTATCCTGATAACGACCAAAAAAGGCAAAGCCTCCAGTGAATTTCAGGTAAGCCTAAGCAGCAACAACTCTATTTCAAGTGTTACAAAACTCGTCGATGCTTTAACGGCTGATGAATTCCGTCAGCTGGTCAACGAGCGAGGCACGGAGCAACAAATTGCATTATTAGGTGATGCAAATACCAACTGGCAGGAAGAAATTTACCGCAATGCTTTCAGTACCCAAAACAACCTGACCCTGGGCGGCGGAATTGAGGCCCTGCCTTACCGCCTGAACCTGGAATATTTCCACAATGCCGGAGTTTTACAACGCTCCCAATTTGACCGCTACAGCGCTACCCTCAACCTGTCACCGACTTTTCTGGATGAGCAACTGAAGTTTGATCTCAACGGAAAGTACGGACGTACCGAAAACTTCTTTGCTGATGAAGGCGCTATTGGTGCCTCCGTGGTATTTGATCCGACCAAACCGGTATACAGTGATACGGATGACTTTGGAGGCTATTACGAATGGCTGGCAAACAACGGCAATCCAAATCCCCTTGCCCCGAGAAATCCGCTTGGATTACTGTACCAGAAGGAAGACGAAAGCTCGGTAAACCGCTTCCTCGGTAATGCTAAGATTGACTACTCTCCGGTGTTTATGCCTGGCTTTACAGCAACGGTGAACATGGGTATGGATCTTGCCCGTAGCTCTGGTACGGTATTCATTCCGGAAGACGCGGCCTCCAACTTTACACGGGGTGGTACAGACAATTATTACGAGCAACAAAAAGACAATAAACTGCTGGAGGTTTACGGAAATTACGAAATGGACCTTCCGGGCATCGACAGTCGCTTTGATGTTACAGCGGGTTACTCCTACCAAAATTGGTTCCGGTACGCCCCGGCTCAACCAGAATTGAATGTAGCCGGTGATACCATTGAAGCAGCAGGCATTGATTTTCAGACAGAGAATACACTCATCTCTTTCTACGGTCGCCTGAACTACAACCTGAAAGAAAAATACCTGATTACCCTGACCCTGCGTCGCGACGGGTCCTCCCGCTTCAGTCCGGAAACACGTTGGGGCTTGTTCCCATCGGCTGCTTTTGCCTGGCGGATTAGCGAGGAAGATTTCATGCAAAACAGCAATGTTTACATCAAGTTGCGTGGAGGGTATGGCGTAACCGGCCAACAGGATATCGGTAATGACTATCCCTATATTCCGAATTATGCCCTGGGTACCCTGACCGCTCAATACCAGTTTGGAGATGTATTCTATACCGTACTTCGTCCGGATGGGTATGATGCAAACATCAAGTGGGAAGAAACCACTTCTTATAACATCGGACTGGACCTCGGCTTTATGAATAATCGCCTGAACACCAGTTTGGACCTTTACTACAAACTGACCGATGACCTCCTCGCCATCGTTCCGGTAGCAGCTGGTACGAATTTTACCAATCAGATATTTACGAATGTAGGTAGTCTGGAGAATAAAGGGGTGGAGCTTACGCTGAATTATATAGCGATCGACAATGGCACTACCAGCCTGGAATTTAGTGCCAATGCCAGCTATAACAACAACCTTATTACTTCCCTGACAAATTCAGATGAACTGCAGGATCCGGGTATTCTGGTAGGTGGAATCCCTGGTGGAGTAGGTAATACGATCCAAATTCACACCGAAAATTTCCCGGCATTCTCTTACCTGGTTTATGAACACATGTATCAGGACGGCATGCCGGTAGAAGATGGATACGTAGATCAGGATGGCGAAACCGGAATTACTCCGGGCCGGGCAGATCTTGGACTGGGAGACCAGTACATTTTCGACGGAAGTCCGGAACCTACGGTATTTACCGGATTTAGCACCTACCTAACCTACAACCGCTGGAGCGCAAGCTTTACACTGCGGGGTGAGTTTGGTCAATACATCTACAACGGGGTAGCGGCACAACGCAGTTTCTATCAGGCTGTTGACCCACAAAGTGCCACCTACCTGCAAAACCTGACAAGCGCTTATTATGACACCGAGTTTGCCAATGGCGATGTAACTCAGTTTTTGTCGGATTATTACCTGGAAAGAGGGGATTTTGTTCGGATGGATAACATCACCCTGGGTTATGATTTTGGAGAAGTTGCAAACAACATGTTCCTGCGCTTGAGTGCTTCTGTACAAAATGCATTCCTGATCACCAGTTATTCCGGCATCGATCCGGAAGTGGTGGAAGGTCGCGACGACAACATCTATCCTCGTCCGCGTATCTTCTCGCTGAACCTCAATCTGTCATTGTAAAATCGAAAGAAAATGAATCGTATTACTAAATATAGTTTCCCTTTTGTGATCCTTGTAAGCCTGCTTTTTAGCAGCTGTTTTAAGGATCTGGATCAGACACCTCCTTTCGGTCTCAACGCCGCTAAAGTGTATGAAGATCCCGAGAACTACATCAATGTACTGGCAAAACTTTATGCCGGCCTTTCCATGACCGGAAACGACGGTCCTGCCGGAGATGCCGATATCGAAGGCATTGACGAAGGATTCTCTTCTTACCTTCGGGTATTTTGGAACCTCCAGGAAGTGCCTACCGATGAAGCCATCGTAGGATGGAGCGATCCCGGATTGCCGGAGCTCAATACCATGGAGTGGGTTGCTACCAACTCCTGGACCAATGCCATGTATTATCGGATCTTTTTCCAGATTACCCTCTGTAATGAGTATATCCGGGAAACAGCCCTGGAAAAATTGGAAGACCGTGGATTTGAGCAAGCTGATATTGACCGTATTACCACCTATCGCAATGAAGCGCGCTTCCTTCGGGCTTTAAGCTATTTCCACGCCCTGGATCTCTTTGGCGGAAATGTTCCATTTGTAACCGAAGAGGATGCGGTTGGAGCCTTTTTGCCCGAACAGACCAACCCGGGAGAATTGTTTAGCTACATCGAAACAGAATTGCTGGATATTGAAGGAAGCCTGATGCCGCCTGTGGTTGGCTTTGATGCCGAAAATTATGGAAGAGCCAATCAGGCAGCTGCCTGGACCTTGTTGGCCAAGCTTTACCTCAACGGAGAGTCTTTCACCGGAACGGAATATTGGGGCGATGCCATTGATTGGTGCCAAAAAGTAATCAACGTCGGTTATCAACTGGAAGACAATTACGAGCACAATTTCCTGGCTGATAATCACCTGTCAACGGAGATTATCTTCCCGGTTACTTTCGATGGTTTGAACTCCAAAACCTTTGGAGGAACCACATTCCTGACACACGCTCCTGTTGGAGGCACCATGAATGCCGATGACTTTGGGATCAATACAGGTTGGGGAGGTTACCGTGCTACCAGCGGCCTGGTAAACAGCTTTACCGATACCCTCGATACCCGCTACCTGTTTTACACCGACGGACAAAGTCTTGAAATTGAAAATATCAATTCCTTTACTGATGGTTACGCTGTCGCGAAATGGCGCAACGTAGACCGCGATGGAAATGCCGGTAGCGATGCGGTAGGTGATTTTGTCGATATCGACTTCCCCTTGTTCCGTCTGGCAGATGTTTACCTGATGTACGCAGAAGCTGCAGCACGAGGAAATGGAGACACCGGCAAAGGTGCTGAACTCCTCAACGAGCTGCGCGATCGGGCCGGCCTTGATGATGTAAACAGCAGTTACACGTCCATGGAGGTACTGGATGAGCGTGCCCGCGAATTGTACTGGGAAGGACACCGCCGCACAGACCTTAATCGCTTCGGAATTTATACCGGAGGAGATTATCTCTGGCCCTGGAAAGGAGGCGTTATGGAAGGAACTTCCGTGCAGGACTACCTGCGGATATTCCCCCTGGCAGAATCAGATCTGACAGCCAATCCAAACCTGGATCAAAATGATGGCTACTAATTAAAAAAGAGTAGAAATCGATTAAAAAAGGCCCTGTCCGCAATTGGTGGACAGGGCCTTTTTTTATAAACCCCTCCCTCAATACCGACCAAACTCACGCACATTGAAGAAGATCTTCATCCCAAGTTCGGCTGAAAAAGTGCTGATTCCCGGGTAGTATGTACCTCTCAAAACAACCTCCGTATTTCTAAACATATCCTGAATGTAGAAATAGCCCAACTCTACACCCATGCCAAAATGGGCCCCATATTTTTCCGCTTCCGCGAATGTTGTGAGGTCACGGGTGTTGATGTGATACCTCATGCCCAATATTCCCATCGCTGTAAAGGCTCCTCGGTTGGAGGAAGCACATTTGTTGGGATTGGTTCTGTACAAACCACCACCAGCTTCCAGCAAAAAGTAAGGCGTGGTGAAAAAGCTTTCCGGAATATCATCTGCGCCCGGATTTACTGTAAAAAATGCACCGCCACCGGCACGCACCGTACCATAATGTACAGCTACGTTAAAGGCTGTTTCAATGCCAATGCCAGCCTGCTGCGAGATGTTGCCTACATCCGGAGCGGTCAGATAAATACTGGGAATATCCCAAAAAAGACGGGGTCCGTCAAATTGGGCATTCGCGGAAAGCGCAAAAAAGAATAAACAAGGGAGTAGGAGTTTCTTCATCATCACAAAAGCAGATTAATCAGGTGTTTGTTTTGACCAATGTAATACACGAAAATAAAGCTAAAGATATTTCCCGGATTGATTCATTAACATGCTTAAGCCTCAAAAAAGCTCAAGTGTCGTGAATTTGGTATATTAGACAGATAAACCATTAACGATTACATCCAATGAAAACACATTTACTTCACCGATCCCGGAGAGTCTCTCCTTTATTTATCCTAATCAGTTTCTTTCCTCTATTTCTAACGGCTCAGGATGACCCCGTCGCTGTTTGCGATACCCTCAGCACCGTAAACCTGGGAGTCATGGGCACCAGTCTGATAGCAGCAGATTATTTTGATGCCGGCAGTTCCGATGATTCCTGCCTGGATTATTTTGAAGTGCGTCGGCCCAATGGCGGCTGTCCGGGTACCACCGATGATGTTTTTCAGGACAGTATCTTGTTTTGTTGCGATGATCTGTTCTCCAATCCGATCGAAGTGATTTTCCGCGCTTATGACTGCGACGGCAATTTTGATGATTGTGACCTGGAAGTCACTGTCGTAGATGCTTTTCCGCCATTTATGGTTTCCTGCCCAGGCACCCAGACGGTAGATTGCGCCACTTTCCTAAGCGATTACCTGCCGGAACTGGAAAATGAAAACTGGTCGGTCCTGGACGATTTTGGGGTACCGCTCTTTTATGACGAATGTTACTACGAAACAGAAACAAGTGTAAGCTGGAGCCTGAATGATTGCTCTTCAGGATCGGTTGCCCGTCTGGTAACGGCCAGCGACCTAAATCCGGATCATGCACAGCCCTCCTGTACCCATACCATCATCGTTGAGCACCTGAGCGACTTTGTCGTGTCCTTCCCCGAGGACATAACGGTAGATTGCGACAACGGAATTTTACCGGACACCGGAGCTCCGGAAGTTTTTTTGGATGAATGCGAGATGACGGAGGTTAGTTATGAAGACCAGTACTTTTTTGTGGTGCCTGATGCCTGCTATAAAATCGTCAGAACCTGGACAGTGGTAAACGGGTGCCTCACTCATCCCGACAGCCTGGATGTATACCCGGAAGAAGATTTTTCAGAGGCAGCACTGGGTATGGATTGGGATGGAGACGGCGATCAGGATGAGCATACCTTCAGAGATGGCTGGAATGAAACCGGAGCTCCGGGTATGCCGGATGGAATCCTGGTTTTTACGCAGGAAATTAAAGTGAATGACACAGAACAGCCGGTGTTTGAAATACCCATCGATACCTGCATTACAGCCAATGATTGTCAGACAGATTTTGTAATTCCCTTGCCAACAAATACGGATGCATGTGCCGTCACCACAGAGATAAGCGTAAGCGGAGATTTTGGCACCTACGATCCCTTTACCGAAGCTGTTGTCATACCGGGTGTGGGGCTGGGAGAATATACCATCGACTATACATTCATAGATAATTGCGGAAACACCAGCTACCAAAGTTATGATATTACGGTTGTCGATTGCCAGCCACCAGTCGCCTTCTGCCAAACGGTTTTTGAAGTTGAAATCCCCTTTACTCTTTTCCGGGAAGTGCAGGCAGAAGAGTTGGACCTGGCCAGTTTTGACAATTGTCCGGGCAATCTGATCTTTAGTTTTTCGGCTGATGTCAATGATCAAACCATGACGGTAGATTGCTCCGACCTGGGAGAAGTGCCGGTGGAACTTTGGGCCACCGATGCCACCGGATTACAAGGTTTCTGCGAAACCAACATTACCGTACTCAATAATCTGGGCTATTGTGTGGAAGTCCCTTTATCCGGCTTGATCACCGATGCCGATGATGATCCGGTAGCAGGTATAGAAGTGGTCGTAAACAGCGGTGCCTACCTGACTACCACCGATATTCTGGGTGGCTACGCCTTAAACCTATATGCCGGCGGCGATTTTGAGGTCGCCCCACAGTCAGACATGGATCCGATGGGAGGGGTAACTACGATTGACCTTTTATTGATATCCCAACACATCCTGGGTGTTAATGTATTGAGTAGCCCTTATCAGTTGCTGGCCGCCGATGCCAATAATTCCGGAGGCGTGAGTACGCTCGATATTGTGTCCATTAGAAAAGTGATCCTGGCCTTGGAAACTGAATTTCCCAATAATACCATTTGGCGTTTTATTGATGCCGACTATCAATTTCCTGAACCGGAGAACCCTTGGGCAGAACCATTTCCGGAATCAATTGTGTTTTTTGATTATCAGCAAGCCGTCAATGACGCGGATTTTATTGCTGTCAAAACAGGGGATGTAAACCATTCTGCTCAATAATTAAAGCGGGATTGGCTACATTCGTTATTCAAATACCAGCTTTCCATGTTGCGATTAATAAGCTTTGCTCTCGCCCTTTTGGCGGGAGTATATACGATGCAGGCACAATGTACCGATGACGGAAATGTAGCGCTATTCTCCAATTACGATGGAGGATACCTGATAATCGAGATCAATGAAGATATCCCCAATCTGAAGATCGGTATCTCAAGTTACGAGCCGGTGGAAGTGAGCTTTGCAGGCCCTTTTGTAGATAACATTACCGAGGTGATCTATGCCGGTTATCATCCCTTCACCGGAACGGGCAATTTTCATTGCGACAATTCGCTGGAGGTCACTACCGTAGAAGAGCCTCCCAATGCAAATGTTCAGGTTCTGGACTATCCGCCGGTGACCTTAATCACCCCGGATGTGCCCATTTTTCCCGGCAGTTCGGTTATGGTTCCGGCCGGAAACAACAATGGTATCATTGGTTGTTCTTCCTGTGTCAACGATGAATACCAGGGCGGATCCAATACTTCTGAGCAGATTATCGATTTTTTTATGGTCGAATTTGGCGGTGAGTTGCGCTTCCTGAAGACCCAGTACAGCTGCTGGTGTGGGGCGCAAAATATGGACATTCCGGCCTCCTGCTGCTTTGAGTTAAATCCCAATGCGAGCGTGAGTATTTCAGCCGATCCGGGGCTAAGCCTTTGTGACGGAGGGTCGGTTACACTGGATGCCGGCCCGGGTTACCTCAGCTATCTGTGGTCAACCGGCGAAGGGAGCCAGTCCATTGAAGTCGATATGCCCGGCGTGTATTCGGTGGAAGTGGAATCTCCTTGCGGTAATGCGCAAAATTCGATCGAAATTCTGGTTGAGGAATCTCCCAATCTGGACCTTTCACTTGCACCGGCCTGGGATTGCCTGGGAGGTGAAGCCATGGTGGCAGTTACCAATCTCTCCGGCCCCTTTGATTTTATCTGGACCGATGAAAATGCAAACATACTGGGAAGTGATTCTGCTTCCATTCTTTCTTTGCCTTCCGGCGAATATACGGTGGAGGTAATCGATCAAAATTCCGGTTGCAGCAGCCTGCAAATGTTTACGATTGCTGATGCCGGACCGGCTTTTGAGACTTTCGTCGAATCTTTTTCGCCTGGCTGCGACGGCAACCCGGGATCCATTTCGGTGGTGTTGACGGCCTTTTTGCAAGGCGATTATACCTACCAGCTGACCGATGAAAACGGGGATCTGGTAGAATCCGGTACCATAGAAAACACGCAGCTTATCGAAAGTCTGAATGCCGGGATGTATCAATTGGAAATCGCTCTCCCGGAAACCAATTGCTTCGAACTTTTTGATCTCAGCCTTTCTTCTGAGGCCCCGGTCCTTTCATCTTTTCAGCTGGTGGATGTCAGTTGCTTCGGAGCTGCAGATGGAGCCATATCTGTGGTCCTGGAGAATGGCTTACCTCCCTATTCCTTTAATTGGCTGAACGCTTCGGATGATTCGGTTAGTCAGGACGCAAGCCTCCAAAATGCCGCAGCCGGCGATTATACCCTGGAGGTAACAGATGCCGCCGGGTGTTTGGCCGAATTCGAATTTACGATTGGCAGTCCGCCGGACTTGCTACTTACGGCCGTGGGCCAAAACCCGGGCTGCGATAGCGGTGCCTCGGGTTCCATTAGTCTTTCGGCGACTGGTGGTACAGCACCTTACACATACAGCATCCAAACCGATCTATTTCAAACGGCAGCCGTCTTTGAAGACCTCGAACCGGGATCGTATCAGCCAGTGGTGGAAGATGCCAATGGATGTCAGGTAGCAGGGGAGGAGCTAATCTTATCAGATGATGCTCCCGAAGTCACGATATCCGCTTCCGCGAATGCCCTCGGTATGGGAGAGCTGTTTCAACTTACTGCACTGGTTACGGGTGGTGCCGGGGACCTCACCTATTTTTGGCAGCCTGCAAACGGCCTGTCCTGCATCAGCTGTCCGAATCCGGAAGCACTTGCCATAGAAAGCACGACTTACCTGCTTACGGTTACGACCATAGACGGCTGTACGGCGACCGATTCCATCTTTATTCAGGTGGAACCCAATCTGCAATTGTACATACCGAATGCTTTTTCGCCCAATAATGATGGAGTCAACGATCATTTTCAGGTGTATCCTGGTCCGGGAGTATTACAGATCAGCCTGTTTCAAATCTTCGACAGATGGGGAGCGCTGGTATACGATCAGGCGAACGACCCTCAAAAAAATGGATGGGATGGCAATTTTCGCGGAAAGAAAATGGCTCCGGGTGTTTATACCATTCAGTTACGGGTTGAGTACCTCAATGGGCAAAGCGAGATTCTGGGCCGTAGTTTGACACTTATTCGCTAATCCGCTTGAGTTTGCGCAGGAGCCGGGCTGCTTCAGCACTTCTGTAGGCCCCGGTTTCAATTTGAGCAAGGCTTGATTTTGCCTGCTCCAGTTGTCCGTTTTTCAGATATGCCAAAGCGAGGTACCATCGACTTTGTTCCTGAAACAGGCTGTTGCTATCTTCTGAAAGCAGTTCCAAACCCGGAATGGCTTTATCGGGTTGTCCCGAAGCCAGCACAGAAAGGCAATAGTAAAATTGAAACGGATCTTCATTCGGTGCGATTTCCTGCAGGGAAGCAAAAGCCTGCGCTGCCTGATCAAATTGTTGGTTTTCGTAAGCACTTACAGCCTGTGCTTCCAACTGTTTCCGAGGGCTTTCATCCGCTGCCCCTCTTTGATTTAGGACCATTTCATAGGGAGCGAAGTTGGCCGCATATAAGCTATCGGTTCCATCTGATCCGGGCTTTAGAAGCAGATAGAGAGAAGCTGCGAGCAAAAGGACAATGGTAGCTGCAATGGCAAGTTGACTCCTTTTTGGCTTTCGCCGAATGTACATCTTTTTGGCTTCCTCAGGCTTTTTCCATGCCCGGTCCGTTTGCTTAAGTTTTTCGCGAAAAGCGTGTATGCGATCTCCTGCCAGCACCTGATCAAGTCGTTGGTGCAGCTTTACCTCATTAGCCAGTCCCGGCTCTGATTCCAACATTCGCCGAAAGGCATTTTCTTCAGTTTCACTGAGCGTGCCTGCCAGGTGTTTTTCTATGAGTTCGTATTTCTTTTCCGGTTCCATTAGTCGCTTTTCAATTCGTTAAACAGGGGGTCATTTTGAATGCTTTTTACCAGGCGTTCCTTGCAGATAAACTTTCGTTTCTTGACGTAAGACTCGCTGCTTTCAAGACGCCTTGCAATTTCAGACATGGCCACTTTGTCAAAAAACCACTGAAGGATTTGTCGACAGTTTTCGCCCAGCTTGTCAAAATGCCGGAAAAACAATTGCTCTTCTTCCGATTGTCCGATTTGCGCTTCCATGTCGGCCTGCAACTCATATTCTTCCACATCGCTTAGCGGACTGGCCTGGTACTTTTTCCCGTCTCGTAAACGGGTCAGCCAAAGATTGCGGCAAATGATGCGCAGGTAGCTTTTAAGCCGACAGCTCAATTCAAAAGGACCCGCCTGCAATTTGCGGTACAGAGCGATCATCGCTTCCTGAAAGAGATCGCGGGCATCTGCTTCAGAGCCCTGATTTTCCGATACCCAGTAAATGACGCTGGGTAGCACCTGATCATAGACAGCCTTCAAGGCCTGGTCATCAGATGCCTTCACTTTTTCCAGGAGGATTTGATCTTCCTCGTATTTGGCCTTAATCGTACTCATATAACAATTTGGAAAAAAGGTTACCCCCACTCCGGAGTGATTTTCAAATATAGGGAAATCGGGATGGGAAGATTTGTCTGCTTGAGGGTGTTTTTGGATTCTGTGTGAAAATGATTGGTGCGACCCGCCTGCGCGGGTCGGGTCATAGAACAATGCTCGGTGCTAAGCAAGGTGGACCCGCCTGCGCGGGTCCTAACATCTGGCCTTCGTCCTGTATGAATTTCCTGGGATAGGCAAAGTTCTGTATTGCTCCAATTAAGAGGAGCGTCCGCCTGTGCGGACAACACAACGCGAACAAGCTGGATTGCACATTAATATTTGCCCTCGCCCCAGGCAGTAGAAAAACCTGTACTGCTCCAATTAATAGGAGCGTCCGCCAAGGCGGACAAGACACCACAAACACGCTGCATTCCAGGTCAAAAGCCGGATAATAAATAATGCAGAAAAAAAATTCAATCAGAGGGTAACCTATTTCTCCAGCCTGCTATATGGTGGCAAAATTCAGCACATTACCAAAAATTGAAATCATGAAATTGTCATTCATTCGCATATTACTCCCGCTTGCTTTGCTGGTGCTTTTTAGTACCGCCTGTAATAAAAAGGACGTAGGACCCACAGATACGTTTGAAGCCGTTATTGAAAATGGCGGCGGATTTTCAGACCCGAAAGTTTCCAATGAAGTTGTCGATACCGATACGTATCAGGAAACGGTAGACGGCACAACCTGGACCTGTGTAACCGAAACCGTAAGCATCCAGGATGGAGCTGGTGGAAAAGACGGCTTCCCGCTTTTCTCTCCCAACTCTTCCGTAATCTATCCCGGAAATATGTTGCAGGGAAATTCCCTGAATAGCGCTACCCCAAAAATCATCGGCGTGAAAAGAGCGGGCGGAACCATCTCCACCGATGTGGTCGACGGTAATATTCAACCGGCTTTTGAGGTGGATGAGATTACCAAAAGCGATGTAACGATTGCCATCAATAGCATCGTCAATTCAAGTACAGGCGTCTTGCCCGCCAACTTTACTTTCCGCTACGAGAATGTACAATCGCGGGAGCAGTTTGCCCTCTCTGCCGGTGTGGACGTAAATTCCAGTTTTGTCGATCTGGAAGCCAATGTCAACTTTAGCTCAGATAAAGAGTACAACCGCTATCTGGTGACACTCAACCAAAGCTATTACACCATGAGCTTTGATATCCCGACGAGCCTGGACGACCTTTTCGATCCATCGGTTACACCGGAAGATTTGGCCAAATATGTGGGCCCCGGCAATCCGGCCACCTACATTTCTGATGTTACCTACGGACGTATCTTCTACATGCTGATTGAATCGACCAGCTCTGTAACAGAAATGGATGCAGCCGTTGCCGCTTCTTTCAACGGAATCGGCACCAGCGTAGACGGTTATGTTGAAACCGATTACCTGCAGGAATTGGATGAACTAAAAATCCAGGTATATGCTTTCGGCGGAGAATCCAGTTCGACCCTGCAAACTATTGGAGAAACCAATATTCCGGATTTGGTTGATCTGTTGGCCGAGTCTTCGCAGATAACCAATGGCAAACCTATCTCTTATGTAGTGCGGTCGGTATATGACAATCAGATTGTAAGTACGCAACTTGCTACTCAGTATGATATTACCAATTGTACGCCCTCCGGTCCGGATGGTGCTCCTCCATACACCGAGCACTGGACAAACAATGTAGTTTCTAAAATGGGTCCTGTTGGTGCGGCTTATAATACATACGGCACCGAATTTATCCTGATCAGCAAAGACGGTCAGCAGTTTATGCGCTCTAATACGGGCGAGTTGGAAGGTCCGTTTTCTATCAATGAGTTGGGAACGGAGCCATGTACCCTTCAGGGAGGGATTGGAGCAGCCTGTAATCTGGATGGAAATCAATACGGCGATTTTTACCTCTTTGCGATCGATCATTCCGGCACCCACTATACCTACATGAATCCTTCCGGAGAATGGAGCGGCAATGGTCCTTTACCAATTTCAAATCTGGCAAATGGAACCGGTCCTTTCAACTTGTCCGGAATCGGCGCTCTTTCCTTCAAACACAAAGATGAGTTTGGTCCGTCTTCCCGATACATGTATAATAAAACAGGTGATATATACAGCTTGTACAACAATAATCCGGAAGGTTTTGGCACTGCACATAATATGTGGGAATGGGGTCCGGATTATTCCTGTCCGTTTGAAAAAATCGGCGCTGCTATTGGCTTTTACATAGGAGATGATCTGTTTACCATCCATTTTAATGACCTGGGTACCAAGTATTCTGTTTACGGCAATATTAACAATGCCGGTTACGGATCTTTTATTGGCCCGTTTGATCTTTAAAGCATAACACCCGGCAGGCATTGTTCGGCGAAAGCCTTACATTGTCTGTCGGCATTTTTATGAGATCCAATATTCCATATCTGTTTATTTTCCTGCTCCTGCCTGTACTGTTGAATGCACAGGAGGAAACTTTGATAGAGACCCTGATCAGCAAAGGCAAGGAAGCCTACTATGATGGGGATTACCAGGCTTCCCGATCGATTTTGTTGGATGCGCTTTCGCGGAAAGGCACTACGGCTCCGGATGCCGAATGGATGGAAATTCAATACCGCCTGGGAAAAGTAGATGGCAAACTACGCGTTCATGGCCGGGCACTGGAATACCTGGAAAGCGGACTGACATTCGCGGAAGCGGAATACGGAAAAAAGAGTGAAGAGGCCTCGGATTTCTTATACGAGATCGGGGCTGTTTACAGCCAGATGTATGCGCCTCAAAAAGCAAGCACCTACTTTTTGCGCTGTTTGGAAAACTATAAGGAGTTGCATGGAGCCGAGAGTGTGGAAGTCGGTTACATGTATATGAATTTTGGAATCGATGCCCTCAAAATGGGCGACTATGCCGAATCGGAGGAGCAATTTAAAAAGTGCTTTGCTATTTTTCAGGCTTCCGCCGAACCACAATCCGAGGAGTTTAACCGGATCTATAGCAATATGGGTTACCTCTATCGGAAGATGGGTAATTTTGAAAGAGCTATCGAGTACGGCACCAAAGCGCTGGAAATTAAGCTCCTGCACTATGCGCCCGACCATCCCGGGGTAGCCAAATACCACCGGAACCTGGCCCGTGCCTGGCAGGATAAAGGCGATCCCGGAAAAGCCCTTCCTTTTGCACTTAAAACAGTCGAAATCCTTGAAAATTCGCTGGGCAAAGATCATTCAACTACAGTTGGAAGTTATGGCGAACTCGCGGGGATTTATGCCGATATGGGGGAGTATCAGGAGGCTCGAAAGCTTTACCGCAAAGCAAACCGTAAACTGGAGAAATTGCTTCCCCCTACACATCCTTATCTGGTGGGCGGGTATTTTAATGTCGGAACGGTTTATGAAGATGAAGGAAAATGGCAGGAAGCCCTCAGCCAATACCAAAAGGCATTGGAACTGTTTAAAAGTGCCGATTCTCCGCCTCCACAGTTGCTGGCAGAAGCGCTGCGAAAAATGGCAGGCTTATACCAGAAAATGGCAGCACCGGAGGATGCCCTGAAGTTGATCCAGGAGGGAATGGGATACCTCATTGACGGAGATTGGCTGCCAGAAGAAATTTACAAAACACCTGCTGCTTCAGCTGTATTAAGTAAGATCAATTTTCTCGAACTTATCCTGTTGAAAGCCGAGTTGTTGGAAGGACGCTTTCACCGAGGTGAAAAGCTTCAGGACCTGCAGACAGCCTTTGAATCTGCCAAGCTGGCCGTTGAGCTTTTGCAGGAAATATCCGGGAGGTATTATTCGGAAGCGGATCGACAACTGCTGATGAGCCGCCACTCCGAAGCCTATAAAATGAGTGTGCGTCTGGCCTGGGAAATGTATGAACAAACCGGCAACAGAGACTATTTATACGAGGCTTTCTCCTATTCCGATGCCAATAAATCCGGAAGCTTGTGGTACCAAATGGAACGAAACCGGATGCTGAAATCTGCCGGAGTTCCACAAAGTAAACTCGATGAGATTTCAGAACTGGAAGCCGCCATCTCCAGCCTGGAGGAAAGTGAAACCGAGACTCCCACAGAAGTCTACCATCAAAAAATGGCCGGGCAGCAAATCCGCTACAAAGAGCTGCTCGAAAGCATCCATGCCCAAAGTGGGGTATATGAGCGATTCTGGACACAGCCCGTTTCTCCGGATGAGCTGCACAAAAAATTAAAAGTCAATGGTCAAACATTGGTGGAGTATTTCCACGACGAATCCTTCCTCTACATTTTCGTGATAAATTCGGAGGGGATCCAGGGAGTTCGGAAAGCACATGCAGGTAAATTGAAGCCATTGGTCAGTCAGATTCGGGAGACAAATGGTTTGTTGGAAATGGAATCGGCCAATTCCTGGGCAGAAGTGCTTAGTTCCCTACATGAATTGCTGATCGCTCCGATCCAACCGCTGCTTACCAACAACGATCGACTACTGATCGTCCCGCATGGGTGGTTGCACTATGTTCCTTTCGAATGTCTGGCACCCGCCGATGAGTCTTCTGATTTTAGAAACCTGGATTATCTGCTTCGGCATTGGTCGGTGGGGTATGCCTGGTCAGCCTCGTTTTGGCTGGGGGCAAAATCAACCGGGAGAGGGGTGCAATCATTCTATAGTTTTGCCCCCGGATTTGGCGGAGAGATTGCGGCCGTTTACCGGTACAGACTTACGATGCTTCCCCATGCCGCTGAGGAAGCAAAAGCGGCTGCCGGGATATTTGGGGGGCAGGTAATATCAGGAGCCCAAGCCACTGAATCCCGCTTTCGCGAATTGAGTACAGAGGCGGATGTCCTCCATCTGGCAACCCATGCTATTGCCCGCGAGGAGGCCCCCTTTCAGTCGGGCATCTGGTTCTCGGAATCAGATACAGAGGAGGATGGGTTTTTGAGTGCACTGGAAATCTACAATTTGAAACTGAATACACAGCTCAGTGTAATCAGCGCCTGTTATACCGGAGCCGGTAAATTGCAGGAAGGAGAAGGGATAATGAGTCTTGGCCGGGCCTTCACCTATGCAGGGAGTGAAAGTGTGGTGATGAGTCATTGGGTCGCCAATGATCGGTCAACTGCCGAAATACTCGAATACTTTTACGAAGCATTGAAGGCCGGCATGCCCAAAGACAGAGCCTTGCAGAAGGCCCGTCTGCAATATTTGGACAATGCGGACGCACTAATGGCCCATCCTTTTTTCTGGGGCCACCTTTCGGTGAATGGCCAGATGACTCCCTTGAAATCCAGTTCGGATTGGATGGTTTGGGGTGCCCTGGGATTGTCTCTGTTCCTGGTTTTTATGGCTGCCTTTAGACGAGCTGGTAAAAGGAGGGAGCGGAAGTCCGGGACATAAAAAATCCCAAAACCCGGCTTATCCGGGATTTGGGATGCTCATGATAGGAAAAGAATTTCTTTATTGTACCTCCAGCTCGATCTGAAGTTTGCTCATTTCCTTTTCGGATATTTCCTGCCCTTTCGGGAATACAGGAACCAGCTTGATTAAACTCTCTTTTGATTTTTTGCTCAGGCAATGGCGCAGCGACCTGGTAATATCCAGGGACACTTCAAATCCCTGTTTGGGGCGCATATACATCTGGGCATCACCCATGCCAAATACACCTATAGAGCCTGCAAAATTAGGATTGTCTTTCGTTTTTGTTTTATCCGTAGCCTTTGGGCTGTCAATAAAAACCCGCAATTCAAAACTGTGGCGAGGCATCATTGGTGCTTTAGCTGTGAGGGCTATCCGGCGACTAAGGCTTACCCAGGGCTCAAAGGGGATTTTAAATTTCCATTCTATTGGCCAGAAGATTGGCGGAATAAATATGCACCAGTTTCGATATTGATAATCCCATGTGGTGGTCGTTTCAAAGTCGCTGCCCGTGTGCCAGTCACTGGAGTAGGGCTTTGTAAATGGTTCAAGTTGCGCATTTGCTTCTGATGCAGGGAGGCTTTGTGGATTTGCTGCTATCCAGTTGGCCCACAATCGGTCTACATTGGCGTGGTGGAAAAAGAAAATGGGATCAAAGCCGGCTGTTGGTACGGAACTCATGTCTCCTCCAATTCTGACATGTACAGAGCCGTGTACGCCATTTAAGGCTGAAACAAAATCGTTCCAGACTGTATTGGCCATAGCTCCCTGGGCATCTTCGGCGAGATCGTCAAAAGATGTCGTGTCAATGTCTCCGCGTCTCGAAGTTTGTCCGCCACCAGCTGAGGCCGGTTTGGGTCCCCGGTAAAGTGGGTTTGGCACTGTATCCCCGTTTCTGTTTACATATGTAGCATGACTACAGGCGTCGGGGAGGCCTGTGGTGTCACCGGAAGACCAGTTCCAATAGGGGAGGGCCACATCGCAATGTATACTGCGCAGGGCGTTTTCTATTTCCATCAGATAGGCTCGGTGCCAGGTCAGAAATCCGGTATTCCCATGGATGCAGTAGCTGGGAGAGGGGTTTCCGTGTAAACCTGCAATAGTGACAAAACTTCGCGGGTTTGATGCCGGTAGATCGTAGATGCCCTGAAAGGCTTCTCGAAGGTCGTGCAATTCATTTGTAGAAAGGCAATTGATGTTTTTGCGAAGACGCATAAGATTCGGTTTTTGGTTTACTGAGGTCGAAATGATTGGGTTGAGGTGTTTTTATATTCCAAAAGGAGGCATATCGTTACCTCTAAATCAAGGTTTCCTGCCTTTCGGCGAAAAAAAATAAAAAAAATGCAGCTTGCGTTGAACTCAATTTTACTTGTAGTGTTCAATTGATGTATATACATCTAATTTGAATATCAAAGCAATTAAAAAATAACTGACATGAGCACACAGACCGAAGTTTTGACAAAATGGGCTATTGATCCTACACACTCAGAGATGTCATTTAGTGTAAAACACATGATGATCTCCACCGTACGCGGGCACTTTGAAAACTTTGATGCAACCGTGGAGGCTGCCGATGATACTTTCAAGGATGCTTCTATTGAGGTGAGTGTAGATATTGATTCCATTAAAACCAAGAACGCAGATCGCGACGCCCACTTAAAATCTGATGACTTCTTCAATGCGGAGAAATTTCCTAAGATGACTTTCAAGTCAAAATCTTTTGATGGTTCTACACTGGTAGGAGACCTGACTATCCGTGATATTACGAAGGAGGTTGAATTGGATGTTGACTTCAACGGAGTGGCTGTCGATCCATACGGTCAGACCAAAGCCGGTTTCGAACTTTCCGGTTCGATCAACCGCAAAGAGTTTGGTTTGAAATGGAATGCCGTTACCGAAGCAGGTAGCGTGGTCGTGTCAGACAAAGTAAAACTGGTTATCGACGTACAGTTTGTAAAGCAATAGAGACGTATTATAAAAGCATTTCGAATTACCAACAAAATGGGGTCTTCCGTCTAAAGCGGAGGCCCTTTTTTTTAATGCTGAATTTTAAAGGGAGAATTTTTAATTTATAATTCTTAGTTTTTAATGAAAAGGATAACTCGTTCAGCGTTTATCGTGGATCGGAAATGGAAATTTTGAAATTTCGCAGGAAGCATTATACCGCTAAACGCTAAATGTACTAGCACCCAATCTTCGAGTCAAAACAGGAACTACGAATTGGTGTCGCTCCGCTGGAGCTTACCATCAAAATCGCAAAAAATGCTACAAAGGTTTGACTCCTCTGGAGCCTCCAGAAGAGGCACCGCTTTGTAACAAAAAATATCGGATTTACTTTAAGCGCAGTAGGTGCGGCACCTGGTTTTGTCCTTAAGTTTATGTGACACTACGTTTACATTCTAAAATGCTCTCCCCCTCAGCCCGCTTTCAGCGGACAGCTCCCCCTCCAGAGGTGGAGCAAAATTTACCGAAACAAAATATTCAGAATACGCTTCCCTCCCGCTCTGAGGGAGGGACACAGGGAGGGAGAAGAATGTGAAATGTAAAATGTAAAATTTTGAATTTCTATTTCTTAGGTATTAATTTTCACTTAAACGGAAATCGTTGGGCGTGTATCGGGAAGCGTTCAGCGTTTATCGGGAAACCCGTTATTCCAGGAATAGAAACATCCCGTTCAACGTTTAACGCAACAAAGTCGATGCGACCTCAACCACCCGCCGAAGCTCGCCAGAGCGCAGGCGGGCAGTCCAACGGAACCAACGGAACCCCTTCAAAATTCCATTTCCAAACCAAAAAGAAGCCGTAACTTCGTCAATCTATTTATGGTTTATACAGCAAATGACAGAGAAACAAGTGTTTTCGGAAGAGGAGCGTTTCGAGCTCCTTATCCAGGGCGTGCTCGATGCAGGCTATGGATTTTGCGACCAATTCCTCGATGAGGAAGTAATTGCCGGCCTTCGGGCCAATATTTTGCGACATCACAAAGCCGGAGAAATGTACACTGCCGGTGTGGGACGCAAATTTGATTTTCAGCGAAATGCGACCATCCGCGGGGATGTGATTCGTTGGATTGAGAACGATACCATCGATCTGTTTGAGCAGGCCTGGATTTTAAAAGTCAGAACCTTTATAGCTTACCTTAATCAGACCTGCTACACCTCCATCAATGATTTTGAGTTTCACTATGCCTATTACGAGCAGGGTAGCTTTTACAAAAGGCATCTGGACCAATTTAAAAGCAATCAGGGACGTAAGTTTTCCTTTGTGATGTACCTCAATGATGATTGGAAGGATACCGACGGCGGAAACATTGTGTTATACCTGAATGCAGAAAAGGAGGAGTCTTTATTTCCGCATGGAGGCAGAGTCGTTTTTTTCAAAAGCGACAAACTTGAGCATGAAGTAAAGCCCTCCAACAGTCGATACCGGCTGAGTATTGCCGGTTGGTTAAAGAGTGTTTAGCGGGTTATTTTAAGAGTTCCTCCAGCAAGCCGTTCAGTTCTGCGCTGTGCAGGTTTTTTGCCACAATCTTACCTTCTGAATCAAGAAGAAAGTTGTTGGGCAGAAAAGTTACGTTGTAAGCATTGGCCGCTTCAGATCCCCATCCCTTGAGGTCGGAGACATTGGGCCAGGGCAATTTGTATTCTTCAATAGCCGAAATCCAGCGATCTTCCTTGGAATCGGCTGATACCCCAAAAATCTTAAATCCTTTTTCGGCGAAAGCCATTTCTGCTGCTTTTAAATCCGGAATTTGTAACAGGCAGGGGCCACACCAGGAAGCCCAGAAATCGATGAGTGTATAGGTGCCGAGGTTATCGTAAAGGGAGGTAAGTTCTCCTTCCGGATTCGGCAGCTCAATCTCGGGTGCTTTGGCTCCAATGGCTGTTTTTTTGTAGCGATCTACTTTCTCGCGCATGACTTGGGTCATCTTCAGATCCGGATGCACATTCGCGAAAGCGGAAACAAGCTGATCCAGTTTTTCAGTCTGATCATCGCCCGTCCATCGTAATGCGGTGCCGTAAAGCGCAATGGAAGTACCGATGTTTTCCTGCGTAAAGTCAATGAGCTCGCGGCGATGTATTTCGCTCTTTTTGCTATAATCAACCACGGCATCGATCTTGCCCTGCTCGTGACCTACCTGCGTGGCTGCCCGCATAACATCATTGGCAGGGCGCACCAGACGGTTGAAGGATTCTGCCCGAAAATTGTCGTAGGCGAGCAACTTTTGAGAATCTTCCGAACCACTGATCTCTACGGTTCCGTTTCGCGTGCCGCTCACATTTAATTTGATGTCATTTTGCCCCTCATCAATAGCAAGCATGACACTTTGTTTTCGGAAGAAATTGACCTGAAACAAATCTGGTTCTGTAAATTCAAACGCCAGCGAATAGCTTCCGTCTGAGGCGATTTCTGCTGTATCCAGGGCTGTTTTTTCTTGTGTTATGGGGTTGAAAACCGATAAAAAGACCGGAGCACCTTCGGGATGATTCTCAATGATTCCGGAAATGTGATAGGCATTTGAATCCGGATTTTCTGCTTTTGTTTCTTCAGCAACATCATTCGGTGCGCAGGAAAAAAGAACAAATGCAAAAGCAAGTAGAGTGTATGCAGCTTGGATCATTTTCAGTAAGTATTTAAAAGTTTGTTCGGATTTTACCCTTTGGGCTGCACTCGCTCCAAAAGCAAATTCCCAACAAATTCTAAGAAGAAAACCCGAAGAGATTAAATAAAGTTTAGCCTGTCAATTATTCTTTGGTGACTCCCGGAAAGCATAAAACAGCGGCTGCCACGTGTTTGCATATTGCCTCTTGTTCAAAAGGGCAGGAGCAATCCCATCCATTTATCTTTCCATCCCGGCTGAAGAGGATCACCTCATAGATATCACGGCCCTCCACCCGGCATTTCCAGGCTGAACCTTCGAGAATCCATTTACCCACTCGTTTCTCCTGTACATATTGGCTGGCGCGTTGTAAAACCTGTGGAGATACAAAGCGAACAATATCAGCCGGGAGGAATCCGGGCCTGTTTTTCTGGTTATCCATGAAAAGAGCTGTGGTAATTATTTCTGTTTTATCAGGTAAAAATACCCCTTCTTAGCGGGATTTGATGAATGGTGGAAGATAATTGAATATCTTAAGATAGAATTACGCACTGCTCCAAAAGAAAACAGATAATCCCCCACATTACTTACCAGCAACTGTTTCACCGAAACACACTTTTTCACCTTAAACCAACATCATGAGACTTTTCTCTTTTGCTCCGGGAATTGGTTGGTCGTGTATGGTATGCCTCATAGTCCTTTTGGGCTGGGGATGCGAACAGACCGAAACCGATATACCCACCTCCGATTCAGATTTCAGATTTATGCCTCCGGCTTTTCAAATGGATTTTCCGGATGACAATGCCAAGCAGGAAGCCCTGCTGGATTTGTGGAATGTAAACCTCAACGGATTTACAGCACAAGGCCAATTGGGAGACCCCTGGAATGCCACCAATATGGATGACATTACCCATTACTTCAATCCGGCATACACCCCGGGATATGATTCAGCGGCCATCGCAAGTATCATTTGGGGAGCCTTGCCCGGCCGGGTGGCCTTTTATTTTGCAGACCTCTCCGAAGATGAGCAATTTTCTATTTCAGATACGGGATTGAAAATTGATGGCAGTGAACCGCCTCCAATTCCGGCTGATCCTTGTAATATGGACAATGGAAAGACCATGGTTTTTGGTCCGTATGGTCCCCGTGGATTTCAGGACGAATACTCGGAATGGTCGGTGCAAAAAGATGCAGCCGGCAACATTACACGAATCGATTTTACCTGCGAAAATCCGGAATACTGGAATACGCTTTGGATGATCGATCCGGATCGGGCCCTGGATATTTATCAATCTACTCTGGATTATGCCACGATTACCATGGATGATCTGATCCTGAAAGACGCTTCCGGAAATCCGGTCATTGATCCTTCAACGGGTCGCCCCGCTTACAACCCGCTCAATAAATTCAACAGTGGATCCGGCGGTGCGATGCACCTGACCAGTACTCCAAATACCCTGCAGACGGAGATCGGACTGGCTACTTCCAGTACGATTCAACGTACTTCGGGCAATGCCAACGAGCAGACCCTGATTTGTTGCGGCGTATTTGGACAGGATTTCCGAAACAGCGATCCACATATTGGCGGCTCGGTAAACCGGGTAGTAGAAGCGGGTTATAAGGTGACACTAACGAATCCCCCCGGACTGTACATTCAAATGCCGAATTTCAGTCAGTACAAAACACCGGACGGGACCGATGCTTCGGAGTTCTGGACGATCGTTCGGGGAAAGGTGACGACCGAAAACGAGTATGGCGTAAGCCTGCCCGGTAATTATATTCTGCATGCCAAATTTGAAGTACCTGCAGACAAAGGATATACAGTAAGTGATATCACCATTGCAGGAGAACCCATAAAATGGGGAAGCCAGATTGCTGCCACTTACAACATGCAGATTGTGGCCAGTGCCATTCCGGATGCCGCTCCAACTGTAGAAGATTGTGCCGGAAATCCTGCTTCTCCCACACCAGACCCGCAGCAGTTATTCCACGAAAGTATATTTGATGCCATGCATGCTACTGAGGTGCCCAACCCAATGAAGCAATACATGAATCTCTTGAGCAACAGCACCTACATTGCTCCCAAAGTAACACCGGGCAGCCAGAATGTAGGTATGGTGTTGACCACGGATCAAATTGATTTAACGACTGGTGATCCTCAAATTAGTTTTACCGATGGCGGGATCACTGCTTCCTATGTGAAGTCTGATACCGTTTCCTATGCCATTCCGGGCAATTCTTACCCTTCTGGTTCTACCGCGCTTTACCTTTCGGTGAATGTCGGGGAAGATGTAGCACCAGGTACGTATGGCGTACAGCTTAGTGCTCAGGGGCAAACCCCTGGCCCGGCTATGCCGGCTCTCCTTCACGTTGTGGAATCCATAAACCAATAATCATGAAAAAGAACCTGATATATAAGATTGCCTTCATCCTCATGGTAAGCATTGCTATTCTGGCTTCGACAGATAGTGATACTTCAGGTGAAGCAAAAACCTGTGCCTGCGGCACCTTAATTGCCATTGAATTTTCGGATGCGATTCCGGGAGACAATAAACTGGTAACCGGCCAAACACAGGCCGACTGTTTTGCCTGGTGGGAATTTATAGCCCTCAACTGGCCGACGGAGGCCGGCGCGGAATTTGGCGCCCCCGGCGACACCAATCCGGTGCAATGGGAAACCTATATGACCCGGGAAGTACTAATGACTCCCGATGGAAGTGCTCCACCTGCCTGGGGAAGCAATACCAAAGCGCCGGCACACAAATCCGATTTAATGGAAGGACATCCGGAAGGAACCAAGTTGCTGATGCATTCCAGTAAGTTTAATTCTGATGCTCAAATACTCGACGAAACCGGACAGGCTGCTCCATTTAATGCGCCCAATTGGCTGGGGGCTCAAAACGGCACCAATGTCTGGTATGAGGTACTGGTCAATAAAGACGAGTACGATTACATCGTAGAAAATGAGTTTTACAATGCAGAAAAACAGTACGATTTTGTCAGTGCCGGTAATCGAATAGACTTGCCTTCCGGAGATGCCAGTCAAACCGGAGCGATGGAGCTAAAGGCAGCCTGGCTGGAAGTGACCGATCCGGATAATACCGACAAATGGAATCGCTACAAACTTTCAAAAGCGGTGTTGGTTGATCCGGCCACCGGGGATACGAAATTGAGTACGGTGGCATTAGTCGGACTGCACATCATCCATAAAACGGAAAGCCAGCCAACCTGGTTCTGGGCTACCTTTGAGCATGTCGATAATGTAAAAGAGAGTGAAGACGATCAGGGACCCTGGAATTTTTACAACGAAAATTGCCAGGATCAAATCGTAGAAGTGCCGGCCAATTGTGGCCAAAACAAGGATGCGAAAGCGGTAACGGTTTCCTGTGATTCTATAAACGTTTCTCCTCCCTATTATTTGTGTCAGGGAGCCGGTCCGGTACCTCAGCAGGTTAGCCGGGTAATTCCAATTGATTCAGATGCTCAGGCTGTAAACGACCAACTACAGGCGTATATCAAGGCCCATTTTGAGGGCTCTGTGTGGCAGAATTATCAGTTGATCAATATGATCTGGTCCACTACACCCTACAATAATGCCTCAAATAAGTCGCCTCAGCAGGTGCGCTCCATGCAACCCCTTATCCCGATGGCCAATACCACGGCTGAAACTTATGTGCAGGAATTGACTTGTTTCAACTGCCATCAGGGAGCAAGTATTGCCCCGGTGCCACAGGATAAAAAACCAGGCTTTGCTTCTGATTTCAGCTTTGTTTTTGAATTTGCCAACTATCCGGGTAAATCCTCGGATAAGTAAAATATTAAAAGTCCTGAAGGCATGGCCTTTGGGGCTTTTTTTCTAACATTCTAAAATCCAATATTATGTCCAAAACCACACAAAAATGGAATAAAGGCTGGTCGCGCAGAAAGTTCCTTACTCAGGTAGGACTGATTGGTGGAGCCGCTGCACTGTACGAAACTATGGTTGCCATGAATATGGTCGCTATACCGGATGACTGGGAAGGTCCGCCGGAATTAAGCAGCAGACACGGCCTCGGGAAATCGGTTCTGGTTTTGGGAGCCGGTATTGGTGGATTAACCACAGCTTATATCCTCTCAAAAGCCGGATATCGCGTAGAAATTCTGGAGGCCAGTGCCCGGGCAGGTGGCCGCAACCACACAGCCAGAAGGGGAGAAGTGGTTATCGAAGAAAGCAAAGCACATGGAACGACTTATCAGGAGTGCAAATTCGACAGTGGTCTTTACATGAACATGGGGCCGGGAAGGTTGCCTTATCACCACCGTCGCGTTTTGAATTATTGCCAGGAATTGAATGTTGCACTGGAGCCCTATTTGATGAATACAACCGGTAATTTGTTTCAAACCAGCAAGGGGGCCGATCAAAGCCCCCAGATATACCGGAAACTCCAAAACGATACGCGCGGATATATTTCCGAGCTACTGGCCAAAGCCGTTAGCCAGGGTGCTCTGGATAAAGAACTGAATAAAGAGGACCGGGGAAAATTGATGAGCCTCTTAAAGCAGTTTGGTTCGCTGAAAGAAACCAAAGATCGAAAGGGCCAACTCAAGTACCAGGGAACTACCAGAGATGGTTGTGGCCCAGACCCGGATGGAAATCCCACACCCAACGTATTTTACAATTGTGAAGCACCAGAGGTGAATCCGCTGGAAACCTTGTTAAATTCTGAATTCTGGGAAAACAGCTTTTACGACCCGATGGAATTTGAGTGGCAACCTACCTTGTTCCAGCCAGTAGGCGGGATGGACAAAATTGTAGAAGGTTTCCTCCGGAAAGTGGGCCACCTGATCACCTATAATGCCCCCATCACTGGTGTGGAAACCGGGGAAAATTCCGTCACTGTCACTTATAAAGATGGCAACACGGAGCGGCAAAAATCGGCTGATTATTGTGTCAGCAATATTCCTTGTCCGATACTAAATGAGATCGACAATAACTTTGCCGATGATTTCAAACTGGCGGTAGAACGAACCACCTTTGACGATTCCTGTAAGGTGGGTTGGCAGTGCAATACCCGATTCTGGGAATCGAATAAATACCAGATCTATGGAGGCATTAGCTGGACCGATGACATTATCGAGCAGATTTGGTATCCTTCCAATGATTACTTCACACAAAAGGGCACGCTTACGGGAGCATACATCCACGGAAAAAATGCGACCGAATTTGGCGAGCTAAGTCTTGATGAAAGATTGCGAAGAGCCAAAGCAGGAGGCGCCAGGTTACATCCGGAATTTCGGGATAACAGCATTGTCCCTACCCAATTAGGACTGTCGATCGCCTGGCAAAACATCCCTTATGCAGGAGGTGCCTGGCCCAGCTGGGGTGAAAATGTGCACGATGATGCAGACTACGAACGCATCCTTTTACCAGACCGCCGCTTTTACATCGTCGGTGATCAGGCTTCCACTTTGCCGGGCTGGCAGGAAGGAGCCATGATGTCTGCCGAACATGTCGTTAACCTGATCAGCGGATTGAAACCGCACGTGGTACCAGAAGGAACCAAAGCACCGAATACCCTTCGCGTAACTCAGGGAATTGGCCGATAGTTGGGTAGGAATGTAGAATGTAGAAGGTCCGCCTGGTTAATTGGGTGGGCCTTTTTTTTGACTTAAAATAAATATGTAAATTACAAATTAAAGTAACCTGCCTTTTGACTTAATTAATACCCCAGTTATGAAAATTTCCGAGGCGCTCCAAAATATGAGCAAATCCTATTTACATAGGATTATTGATAGTTTTTCAAGAGAATTTGCAAAAAGAGATGAAGAAGATGCCAGAGAAACTATAATAAAAAATATTGAAGAGCTGACTGATTCCAACAGGATAGCTAAAATATTAAAACCTGAAGGTCCCTATTCTGAACGAATTCTTATATCTACTATTCTAGAGGTAATAATAAACCGTCCTGAGAACCTCGCAACAGAAATTGAAATATTTGATGAAGTTGTTCACTTCGAAAAGGAAATCCTTCGCTTTGCTAAAGATGAAGATTTTTTAAAGTATGAGGACCATAATAATCTTGAAATACTTAGAGCTGTTTTAGAAGTGGCTCTTGAGGATGATTCTGTAAGTAAAGAAGAAATTAAATTGATTTCGAGATTAAGGAAAAAGTTGAAAATTTCTGAGCGAAATGGCAGAGTGGTTCTCGCACAGTTAAAAAACTATCCTCAAAAAGGAAATCAGATTCATTCACTCTCACAAGTTAAAGATGCAATAAAGGGTTTGCAAAAGAAAGGTATTATCTTTTATTGCAACGCCATTAATGGTGGGACATGTGTTATTCCAGATGAAATAATAGACGCAGTAAAAAAGTCTGTTGGAATTGAATTAAATAATTCCGGATTCGAAAAATTAATTGCGGCATTGTCAAAAGATCAATTATCAACAATTCTTGAGAATGAGAACCTTCCAAAATCTGGAGTAAAGGTTGATCTGCAACAAAGATTGATACAAACGGGTATCCAACCAAGTGTTGCTTTGGATTACTTATCGACGGATGATCTTTATAATATCTGTTCCTCCCTTCCAGGGGTGAAAGTTAGTGGAACAAAAAATGAGAGGATTGAAAGAATTATTGCTCACTTCGATTCCTTGTTAACCAGAGATGTCAGTGAGGAAGCTTCACCAGGCGAACTATATTATGAATACCTGGTAGAACTAGCTACTCGAGATAGAGAAAATCTACTTGTTAATAATGTTATTAGTAAGGATATAGATATGAATAATGCCTTTGAAGAAGGAACAAGGTTCTTATTTAAAGAAAAGCTTGGCTTTAATCTGGTTGAAATGGAAGGGAATGAGAATCCAGATGGCTGTATTAAGTTTCCAAATGGGCAATTATTTATGTGGGACAATAAGAGTAAAGAAACTGATTACTCATTCCCGGGTAACCATGTCAGACAATTTAAGAGGTATATTCGAGACTCCATTGAAAGGGTTTCTTGCTTTTTAGTAATCGTGCCAAAGGTTAAAAATGAAGCTGCCAGGGTCGCAAAAAAGCTAAAAGTTGAGTCTGGGTCTGATACTGATATCGCAATTATTACTGCTGAAGATCTTAAGTGGTTAGCAGATGGTTGGAGTGCAAAAAAGAATAATGGAAAATTTAATCTACATGTATTCAATTATACAGGTATTTTAACTAGACCTGAACTTGAAGATCAGATGGATACCTTTTTGTAAAAAGGTGATTTAGACATATAATTATTTTCCCAAACTCTCCCCACCGGGAGCCAGCGGCGACCGACTCTCCCGAAGGAAATCGAGCAAGGCGAGATGACGACCTAACCCGCCTACCGATACAACACCATCATTGAAATAGCCGGAACAGCTACCTCCCCGGAAACACTTTTTCCACTAAGAAACACATCGCCTTCCACCGCGATTTGCCATTCGCCCCCGAGCGAAAAATCAAAAGGTGTGGTGCGGGCATTGTAGATCACCAGAATTTCCTGCCAGTCATCCCCATTGGCATTGTCGCTGATTTGATAACTCACCAGACCGGGCTCTATCACCTGAAAAGTCAGTTTTTCCCGGACTTCTTCTGCGGAGGTCATCCGGAATGCAGGATGGGCCTTACGCAGGCTTATCAGGTTTTTATAGTATTCGAAAACATTGGCATAATCGACTTTGCGCTGCCAAACAAACTGGTTGATTTCATCTGGCAAATTATAGGAATTGTGCTCGCCGTCCTTGGTGCGGAGCATCTCCGATCCGGCATGGAGGAAAGCCATTCCCTGAGACGTGAGTACAATCGCATTAGCGAGTTTATCCATCGCTATGATGGTTTCCTCATCGGCATCCTCCCGGGAGATTTTTAGCTTGTCGTAGAGGGTATGATTATCGTGACAGGAAACGTAGGAAACAGCCTGCCAGGGCTCTGTGGTCCAGGGTGCATCCGAATAATTGACGGCCTTGTAGTCGATCTGAGGATGTTGAATCGATCCCACTACGCCAAACTTGACAGACTCTTCCATGTTTTCAGCACCGCTCACAAAGCCGGTACTTTTATCATCAAATACCGAGCCTTTCAGTCCGTCGCGGATGTCGTCGCTAAAGGCTGTGATATCGGGCATCTGTTGTGTATGCGCTTTTAAGGCCCGACGTTCCACCGGAAGGGGAGAGTCGCCTGCCGTCCAGCCTTCGCCATACACAAACACATTGGGGTTTACCGTTTTCAGGCGTTCTGTCACTGCATTCATGGTTTCGATGTCGTGGATGGCCATGAGGTCAAAGCGGAATCCGTCGAGGTGGTATTCTTCCACCCAATATTCTACCGATTCCAGGATGAATTTTCGCATCATGGCTCGGTCGGAGGCTGTTTCATTGCCGCAGCCTGAAGCATCAGATCCTTTGCCGTCTTCCCACTGGCGATAGTAGTAGCCCGGACTTTCCAAATTGAAGTTGGAGTCATCTGTGCGTCCGGTGTGATTGTAAACCACATCCAGGATAACGCCAATCCCATTTTCATGGAATGTTTTCACCATCTCTTTAAACTCCCGGATGCGTACCTCGGCATTAAAGGGATCTTCCGAAAAAGAACCCTCGGGGACATTGTAGTTCTGCGGGTCGTATCCCCAGTTAAACTGAGCACTGTCCAACCGGCTCTCATCGATTGAATAGTGATCGTAAGTTGGTAACAGATGCACGTGGGTGATTCCCAGTTCTTTCATATGATCAATACCGGTGGCAATGCCCTCCGGACCTTTAGTTCCCGTTTCTACCAGTCCGAGGTATTTTCCAGGTTTGCCGGATCCCGATTCCGGATGGATGGTAATATCCCGGATGTGTAACTCATAGATGATGGCTTCATTTCGAGTGTTTACTTTGGGGCCGGAATCAGCTTCCCAGCCTGCCGGGTCTGTTTTTTTGAGGTCAACGACCATGGCTCTTTTACCGTTAACCCCCACAGCCTGTGCATAAATGCCGGGCGTTTCATCCAGCCACTGGCCGTTTGTTTTGACCTGATAGGTATAGTAGGTGCCGTGTAAATCGCCATCGAGTCGAAGTTCCCAAATTCCGTCTTTCGTTCTTTCCAGGGAGTGTGTGGTGATCGCCTCTCCACCGTTGCCGGCTTCAAACAGATGAAGCCTGACATCTTCCGCTGTTGGAGACCAAATTGAAAACCGGGTACCAGTGGGGTTGTAATCCGGCCATAAATTGGCTTCAACAGGTGTCGGGTATTCTTCAAAAGAAGCATAGGAAGGCGGGGGCGTGTTTTCCATACAGGCAGTAATAAATACAGACAAGACTAACAGATAGCGGAGATGTCCCATGTGCGTATAATGTTATTTGTGGCTCGAAAATACAAAAATGAAGGGGTCAGACCGAAATCAAAAACGCCTTCGATTTTAAAGATAATCGAAGGCGCGTGATTCAGCCTTATTCAGGGCCTGATATGGGAATTGTTTTTAGAGTATGTATAAATTTCCATGATGGAGCGAAAGGGAGGAAATATAATGCTGAATGCGGCAAAAAACGCAGGCGATGCCAAAGCATCGGCGAGGCTTTTTAACAAAATGCAGCTTTATATTTGCCGCTTACAGCCCATTGATGAAAGTTTAAACATACTCTAAGGTCTTTCCAGTACCCATTGCTGATCGGCTGTGGTGTTCTCCCACTCCATTTTATTGTCGCTCAGGGTATAGGTATACTGAAGGTCAATGCCACTCAGCGTGACGGTAATAAGGGTGTCGTCTCGCGTGTAGGTCCCTTCATTGGCAATGAGTCCTTTTTCGACGCTGACTTCCCCGTTTTCGCTGAAGGTATACATGGTGCCTTCATTGCTGTCGGCAAAATCTCCGCTGGCCTCCGTAATGATCCACTCTCCGAAGAAGGGGTCGTCGTATTCTTTTTTACAGGCCGTTACAGCCAGGGAAATGATGGCGAGAAGCAACAGTTGCTTTTTCATGGTTTGGTTTTTAGTGATTAATTGATGTTTGTTAAAAAGCAGGCAGAGACAGTTTCAGGGTTAATCTACTGTCTTCTTACCCGCAATCCTACCGGAAGGATTATAATTTATTGTGGGGCAAAGGTAATTGCCCATGAATCAGATTTCTCGGTAAAAATGTTTATTTTTCAGAATTCAAAAAATATATATTATTCCTTTGTAGGCTTTATATAAAGAGTTTGTTCTTTTTATTTTCAGGATTCAACTTGTCTTAAGTTGTACAAAATTTAGGAATTGATCCGTAGGCGGTAAGCTGTTCAGGTTTTGTCCGCTTTTGGCGGACGCTCCAATAAATTGAAGCACTACAGAAAATGCGCATCCGATAAATCCCAATTCAAAATTCTCAATTCTTTCTCATTGGCCCTTTTTGCACTCATAGCCTCTTTAAACGGTCCGGAAAAGACTTATTTCCGCAAGCAGGCACTGGCGTTTGCCGGGGAAAAACTGCCTGCCTATTTGGAGTTGTTTGATGCGATTATAAAGGGCGTGTCAGACGAAGATTTGTTGCGCAAACGATTTGGACAGGGGAGGAGCAATTCTTACTATCCAACCTTGCGACGATACCTTTACGATCAACTTTTGAAAAGCCTTTCGGAATACCATCAAAAATATTCGCGCAAAGCGGAAGCGGAGCAAAGCCTGAAAAATGCAGGGGTGCTTTTCGATCGCAAGTTATATGAAGCCGGGCTCGCCGAATTAAAACGCGCACAGAAACTGGCCTATAAGCTGGAATACTTCAGCCTGCTGATTGAATCGCTGCGCCTGGAAAGTAAGATCCTCGGATTACACCTGCGAAGCGGGTGGCTGAAACAGAAAAAGGAAATTAACGGGGAATTGCAAAGGTTGATCGGTTTGCAGGAACAAGAAGCCTGGTATTTTAATCTCTACGATCACCTTTACAGCCTGAGTCGCCAGGAGCCAGGTCTGCGTAAGCCGGAGCATCTCGAGGAGCTCAACCGCATGATGAAGGATCCGCGGATACAATTGGCCTCAAAACCGGGATCTATTCGTGCGCGATTACTATTCAACGGCATCCATTATACTTTTTTATCCATGCAGGGCAAATACCGACAGGCATATTCATTCAGCCGGGAAAATCTCCGACTTTGGCGAACAAATCCTTTGCTTCGCCAGGATCGTTTTAAGGATTTTCTCTCTTCATTTTTTAATCACCTCAATCGTTGTTACCACCTCAAAAAGGCAACGGAAATGCGGGAGTTGCTCAACGAATTGTCGCTTTTGACCCCCCCCAAAGCCTCCTCCGCCACCCTATTGGCAGTAAGGCGATGTTTGTATGAATTGAATTACCTGGAATTGAGTGGCAATTATTCTGAGTTTGAAGAAGTCTCCAGCCTGGCTCAAAAGGTGCTGGAAAAACAATGTGACTCCATCCCCCTGGCGGAGCACCGACTGTTGCTATACAATCTGGCCTGGCACCACTTTCTAAGGGAAGAATTTGATCGGGCTCTTACCTACTGCATCCGACTCGAAAGCCTTTCCTCTGGCAGCAAACAAATTTACCTGCTTCGTTTTGCCCGTTTACTGATGTTGATTTTGCACTTTGAACTGGGCAATTACCAACTTCTTGATAACATCCTGCACACGCATCAGGCAAGCCTTAAGCGCAAGGGAAGTTTGTCTTCTTTTGAGTCTCTTTTTCTTCAAATGTTGCGAGAATTTGTAAGTAAAGTCGACCTCTACAACACTCCATTACCGTATGCGAAATACCTGGATTCGTTTGAAGCGCTTCGCCGAAATTCCTTTGAGAAACAAGCCTTTCAATATCTGGATATCAGTCGCTGGTTAAAGGCCCGGCAGGCCGGTAAAAAGATCCTCGACAAGTAATTTTCGCCGAAAGGCATAAGATTTTTCCATCTATTCCCACCTCCTAATGTTGCCGGTAATCGAATCAGCGGTTCCGTTGCTCTGATTTGGCTTTCGCCGAAAGGCAAATTGGATTTAATTGCATCCAGAAAACTTACTTCCAGCCCGACAAAACACTAAACACCCGTTAATGCGGATTCCCTTACCGGCCTAATCCTTATTAACTAATGAAAAATCGTGTATGCTTACCCACAAACTTTTCAGATGGAAAAGCCTTAGCCTGCTTGGGCTTTTTTTATTGAGCTTTACCATGCTCAAGGCAGGAGATCAAATCAATTTTGATTTCAGCTTTTCCATCAACAACTGTAATGAAGTCAATTTTACCATCACCCAGGGAACGCCTACTGCGCAGCAGTGGGATTTTGGGGATGGGGATGTTTCAGTTGCCGCAAATCCAACTCATTTTTATGGTACTGTTGGCAGCTACAATGTCTGCCTAACTGCCTCGGATGGCTCAGGCACTTTTCAGGTTTGCAAAACGGTCGATATCCTTGCTGCTGATTGTTGCACCTCGATAGGAATGGCTGTTTCGGAAACCAATGCCTGTTGTTTTGAATTGGCTATTGACAATCCGATCGACCAATTCTTTACCGGTGTGCGCATCATTGCCGGCGGGCCCACCCAAATGCAGATTGGTTATGCTTTTGACGGATCTCAGTGGGGGCTTGCAGGGACACCTTCTCCGACTTCCGTCGAATTTGGCTACATCGGAGGTACGCATATTCCGGTGATGACCAACCTGCCTGTCTTTGAATTCTGCCTCAATGGAGCGACCTCCGGTCCGGAAACAATAACAGTAGAATGGCTGATCGGACCGGATGTGATCTGTACCACCGAGCAGGATATTGAATGCGAATTATGTATTCCCAATGCATCTACCTTCAGCGCAGCTTATGAGGCGAAAGTGAATCCAAATGTGGATTATGGATATGATGAATGGGGATTTGATCTTGTTGTGGATAAAAATACAGACGACCTTTTTATTGCCGGATTAACAGCCTTTATGGATGAAATCGGAAGCAATAGGAATTTGATTTTCCAGCAATTAGATGATTGTGGTTATTTCAAAGATGTTAGTCAAATAACCGGTCCGCTTAATACAGGCTTATATCGGATTCGAAATGTCAAAATTATTGATGTGACAAGCCAAAACCTTGGGTGTGATCCGGTCACCAATAAATATATGGCATTCATGACGATTGAAAGAGGCGGGTTCGATTGGATAACCGCCTATTCTATTTTGGATGAAAATGGATGCACAACCTATAATTTGGAAATACTACCCAGTAGTACAGGTTTTCAGCATGAATTGAATGATGTCATCATGGTAGATGATGCCATTTATTTAACCGGAACCAGAAAAGATTATAACAGCCCTCCGTTTTATTGGGATGCCTTTGTATGCAAAATACAATTCGGTCCAGATCCGTGTGGCCCGGGTGGTATGGGGCTTTTTGCTCCGGTATTTTACACTTTAGAAGTTACTGGTTCTGATCGTACTACCGGGGAGGCAATTACTTATGATCAGGCAACTGATCGCCTCTATATTACAGGTGCTGCCAATACAGGGGGGATTTCAAATGGGGAGTTTTATGTGTCGGCTATTACTACAGGACTGGTTCATGATCAAACTACACTCTTAAATGCAAATGTTGGGTCTGATACACAGGAATCAGGAAAGGCTGCCTTTGTTGATTCAAATGGTGATTTGGTCATTGCCGGCGAGACGCTGGAGGATCCTACACCATCTTCAAATTATTTTATCCACTTGCTTAAATTTAACCTCCCCCTAACTGGCACTTTCAGTGATTTGCTTCTTAACCAAATGTACAATATCCCGGGAGGAGGAGAGAAGGTGTTCTCAGCATTGGAAGATAACAATGGTGACTATCTCCTGGCCGGGGATGCATTTATTCCCACTTTTAACCAAAATGGGATTCCCGGCCCGGAGCGACCTTTCCTGATGAAGTTGACTTCTGGCGGAGATGTTATTTGGACAAAAACCTATCAAGAGGCCCATCACCTGGAAGGACTTGAAAGTAGCATTGATGGATATGCAATGGTAGGCAGTAAAGTAAAACAGGGGGAAACAGGGCCGTTCGCCAGCACAACATCAGATATTTGGACAGCCAAAACAAATGGTAAAGGTGAACTTGCGGATTGTGATTGTTTTTCTTCGGAAGAGCCAGAGCTTTTATTTCCATTTCCATCTATAAGCAGCCCGGGAGGATCCATAACAAACATTTTCGATGTTCCCTTGACTTCCGGTTTTGAATGCGTACCTCTCGATTCCATTCGCACAAATTGTGGCCCGGCTTGTGGATCAGGCGGTCCTCCGCCGCCACCGTGTCCCACAGGCTGCTGCTCAGCTATTTCCGGCTATAAATTTGAAGACACCAATTGTGATGGGATCAAGGACCCCTTCGAACCCAACTTGTGTGGCTGGACCATCGAATTGCGCGATGCCAATACAGGTGCTTTGGTAGCTTCTACCGTTACCAATTCGGCCGGGTTTTATTCCTTCGGACAGCTTTGTCCCGGGGATTATACCGTATCCGAAGTACAACAAACTTGCTGGACCCAATCCTTCCCTGCCGGCGGAGCACATACCATAAACCTCGGGTCAACCACTTATTTGTTTGATCTGGATTTTGGAAACTGTCTCGCCCTGGATTGTGATATGGATATCGCCACCGGGATTATAAACAATACCCAAACACCTGAGTGTGAGAATGGCTTTTACATGAACAACAGCCTCTGCCTCGGACTTGACCGCGTTTGTATTGAAACAACAAATGGCGTCACTTTTGGAACAAACACCGCTGCGCCTGGCTTTCAGCTGTCCTTACTTTATCCACCCACCGCTACCCGCATTTGTATCGAAGCGGCAGGAGGCGGAAATATACCGGTCGGGAATGCCCAGCATTTATTGGATTTTACCCTCGAGAATATTTGTTCATCGGCTCAAACACCTCAACAGATTGAGGTAGATTATTACCTCGACCTGCCTTGCTCTTTCGATAAATTGGCCTGCTCGGAGACCATTAACGCCGAATGCCCGGTAAACTGTCCGACTATTTGTGATGGTGTAAGTGCTGACTACAGCCAAAATCCGGACGGCAATTGTTGCTTTGATATAATGGTAAGCAATACCCAGCCGGATCTGTTTACGCAACTCAATATCAAAACGATTGGCGGGGTAGATATTGCAAATGATGTGATTCTCGATCCGAGCCAGTGGGCTTATATGGGCAGTTCCTCCTCGCAACTTTCACTGATTTCCCTTACGGGGAATAACTGTCCGAATAACGGATTGCTTTATCTCCCAACAGGAAATTATACACCTGTTACCCTTTGCCTGGAAAACTATACTTCATCCCCACAACAACTGGAGATTGAATGGGTCACCTGTGATGACATTGTCTGCGCCGACACCCTCACCTTTGAGTGTGCCGCCGGCTGTGTGGATATCGTAAGCGATACCTTCTATTGCGAAAATAACATTTACAAATACGAGTTTGATTTCCTCAGCTTGTGGGATAAGAACATCAACCAGGCTACCATAAGTTATATTGATCCTTCCGGAGCGACCTTTACGCCGGACACGATCGACTTCAACCCCGGAATTAGTCCTGGCGGTACGGGAAGTGGCACTTTCTGCCTCGACAACCTGGGCAATGCCACCGATGTCAAACTGGAGATCCAGTTTTTGGAAAGCGATTGCTGCTGGTGTTTCTCAGATACGCTTTGCCTGGAAGTGCCTGAATGTCCTTGTCAGGATTGTGAGGACATCGTTTATACGCCTCAGTTTATAGGAAACGACAGCCTTTGTTGCTGGAGCCTGGACATAGAAAATCCCTGTCTGGACAGCATGCAGAGTATAGAGCTTGCCCTGCTCGACGGGGTGTCCTTCCATACACAGCAAGCGGGATCAGGCTGGTATTTCCAAAACTTCCCAAGTCTGGCTACATCCAGGTGGCAACCCCTGCCTCCGGGTACCTTTGTGCCCACGGGAAGCATCACCAATAAAATTGAATTTTGCATAGATGATTACAGCTCCCCACCCGTGATTCCACAGGTGATGGAAGTACGCTGGATCGATCAGCAGGATAATGTGGTTTGTCAGGATTCGATCTTCTTTGATTGTGAGCCCGGACCACCGGACACTTGCCTGGTCATCGTGAATGATACACTCATCTGTCTGCCAGACGGAACCTGGCAACTGGATTGGTCGGTGGAGAACCGAAGTACCCACACAGCTAATTATGTATATGTAAACAGCCTGTATTCTTTGCCGGGCGGTGCCACCTTTAATCCGGGAGTTGGAAACAATATACCGGTGACAATTCCACCGGCTAGTCCGCCGGTGCCGATGCCGTCCATTCAAATCAGCAATGCCAATGCCGGCGATCTGGTTTGTATTCAGGCATCTATTTACGACAACCAGACGAGTCCGCTACCGCCATTTGGTAACTGGTGCTGCAACGGAGATACCTTGTGTCTCACCCTGCCTCCTTGTCCGCCCGATACCAGTATAGCCGGTTGCTGCGACAGTCTGTTTATTTACGGCGACAGCTTTGAAAACAAGCCGGATCGCATCAAACACCTCAATGGATTTACTTATTTGGCTTCCAATAAGGTTGTTGGAGGAGATGTCTTTGCTTTGTTCTCCAAGTTTGCAGGGGATGGTACCCTGATTTGGGAGCAACAATTCGACGACTTCAGTCAGATCCTCGATTTTGTGGAAACGGCACAAGGAGAATTCCTGCTGGTAGGTCGCACCATGCCCCTGCTTAATCCGGGGTGGCAAAACAACCGATCCGTATTGGCAAAACTGGATGCTAATGGCGCCGAAATGTTTATTGAGGAATATGACAACAACGGCCGCGAAGGATTCATCCGCATCGTGGAGCATCCAAACCCACAGAATGTTGGCTGCCCATACTATGTACTCGCCATAGAGAATCAGGATAATACCCAAAATTCGGCAACAGATGAAGTGCATCTGTACAACATGGATGATGCGGGTAATATTTGTTTCAGCGAGGAATATACCTACCGAAATGATGTAGGAAGTGATGATCAGTGGGTTCGACTATTGCCCCTTCAAAATGGCAATTTATTGATTCTTGGAGATCAGGGAGTTACTCGGCTTGGTGTTATTTCTGAAGTCTCCGGCCTGGATGGTTCTATTGTCAATACACTGGAATCAGATTTGCAAATGCGTTTCTGGGACGCTATTGAGATCAATCCCGGACTGATCGCCGTAGCCGGAGCTTACTTTAACTTTGATGGCTCTTTGGATGGAGCCATCTGGCTGATCGACCCGATCAACTGGAGTGTATATGATGGTATTCATTACGATAATTTGGCCCTGGGTCTTATCCGTGAATTGGATATTGATGCCAATGGTGATTTGTTTGCCACGGCTCAACGACCTAATGATCTGCCGATTATCCTAAAATATGCGGTAACCGGAAATACCATTTCTGAAATTGGAACTACTTATTTCGACAGTGGAGAAACCGCTTTTTCTTCACCAAACATTTACACAGATCCATCGGTAAATCGACTGTATTACACCGATGCCCGTAAAGATCATCCGGAATCCTATGGAGACTTTGATATTCTCTTTGGCTCCTTCGATCTGCAGCTTACAGATACCTGTTTGCAGCCTATTGTACTGCCTTCCATCCAGACGCCTTTCACACTTACGAATGTGCTGGCAACTACTGATCCCTACGTATTGCCCTTGTCTTTCAATAACATAGATCTGGTGCCTCCGGGCTACAGCAATATGTACGTTTGTCCGGATAGTATTGGCGGCTGTTGCCAGGACTCTCTCGACTTTGTGGATGCTGTTGACAATGGATTTATTATCACCGCCAGTGGTAATATGGTAACGATAGACAATCCCCTGCTAAACGACTGTGCAGAGGTAGGGATCGCCTGGGGGGATGGTGACTTTGATCAAGTTTTTGCCACGGCCCTGCCAATCACACATACCTACAACAGTACCGGCGTGCAAAGCATTTGCATCTTCGTAACTGAAGTCAATGACGATGGTACCCTTTGTTGGGAACGGGAATACTGTCAGGATACAGAACCGCTGCCCGTTACTGAATGTGTGCCCTGTGAGGATCCTCTCATATGGGAGACGGTCGAGCAAAATGGTTCCCTGGCTCCACGAGACATGGTAACCTACAACGGAGACCTGATTGTTTGCGGAAATCTGACTACCATCCAGAGTGTTCCCCTGGGGCAAGTAGCCCGTTACGATGGCACGACCTGGATTGATGTGCCGCCTTCCGGATTCACCGGAGACTTTGACGAACTGCTGGTTCATCAGGGTAAGCTTTGGGCAATCGTGGGCGTGCGTGTAGCCGGTGTTGTTACACATTACGATTTGGCGTTGTGGGATGGGGGAACCAATGACTGGATACTCCAAAATCTAATCTTTGACCTTCCGACATTCTCCACTTATGGCCGTTTGTACAGCATGTATAGCCATGCAAATGGAATCATCCTTGGCGGTGAATTTGAAGAAGTCGGTCCTGCTGCCTTATCGGCGAATAATGTTGTGCTTTGGGATAATCTCACCAATACATTTATGCCTTTCGGCGGAGGAGTTTCCGGTGCGGTAAGAGCTATTACCGAGTTTAATGGAAACATCACCATTGGCGGCGCCTTCCTGACACCACAGCTCCAAGTAGCCTGGTGGAATGGAAGCAGTTGGCAAGGGTTTGCTTCGGGAATAAACAATTATACCACCAACCCAAACACTTCCGGTGTCCTGGACTTTGAAGAAGTCAATGGAGAGTTACTGGTACTGGGACGCTTCCCGGAAGCCCTGAACAACGGGTCCTCTCCCGTAGCCGGAACCAAGAGTATTGTGCTTTGGAACTCTACGAGCAGCAGCTGGTCTGATTTGGGAGGCGGATTGACATCAACCAATATTTATCATCAGATAGACGAAGCTAAGCTGATTGGCTCCAGGATTTATCTCGCGGGTTTCTTTGGCTCTATTGGATCCCAGAGCATTATTGGAATAGCTATCTGGGATGGGGCCACCTATCAGGATCCGGGCTTGTCCACCGGGCTTGCAGCTTACACTATTGAGTGCTTCGCTGATCAAAATAACAACTGTGAGTTGTGGGTTGGTGCTGAACAGACAATTGGTCGACTGGAATGCTCGAGTAGTACATCAGACGCATTGGATGAAGATCCTTCTAATATCCGCATCTATCCGAATCCGGTCAACAGCTTATTGCTGATCGAAAGCCTGGAGGCTGATTTTATTCAGGAAGTAATGATCTATGACATTACCGGAAGGGAAATTCGGCGTAAGCCAAACCTGAAAACCCTGGATACCAACCTCGACATGGCCAATATGCCGGATGGTGTTTACCTCATTCAGGTACGCCTGGAGAATGGCTATATCCATACGCAACGAATCATAAAACAATAATAACCCCACATGCAGGCTGTCCGGAGACTCCTTCGGGCAGCCCTTTAAAACTAATAATCATGAAACTACTTAATTACACTACCCTAATTGTTCTCTTTTTAATTGCCCATACTTTCGCACAAGCACAAAGCTTTGATACCCCGGAGGTCAACCCCTGGGGACTTAGCACTGCCTCTCAACAAGCCCAATTGACCCTGGTAGATATTGATGCGGATGGGGATCTGGATATCTTCCTGGGGAATGGCTCAGAATTTCCCGATTTTGATATCCAGTTTTATGAAAATACCGGCAGCCCGACATCTCCGTCTTTTGGAAATCCGGAGACAAATCCCTTCGGGTTGTCTGCTCCTGGCTCCCGTGCACGCCTGGCTTTTGCAGACCTGGATAATGACGGCGATCAGGATTTGCTGATCGGGCAAAAGCTCAATGAAGTGGAGTACTTTGAAAATACCGGGGATGCTTCCAATCCGCAGTTTGCAGCAGGAGTTGAAGATCCTTTTGGTATTGAAATACCCATTTCGCTGCAAAACGTAGCACCCACTTTCGCCGATCTGGATGCCGATGGAGACATCGACTTGTTGGTTGCTACTTCGGGCAATGATTTTTACTATTACGAGAACGAAGGTGATGTTTCCAATCCGCAGTTTGGCGCCTCCCAACAGAATCCCTTTGGACTGGCCGGAGACGGAAATAGTATTCGACCCATACTGGTTGATTTGGATATGGACGGCGATTTTGATGTGCTGACAGGTGATCTGTCCGGAGTTATTCGGTTTTATGAAAATACAGGCTCCGCCAATGCACCTGCCTTCAACGAAATCCTGGAAAACCCCTTTGGTATTGAATACTATTTTGCCAAATTGTATCCATCTGCGGGTGACCTGGATGCCGATGGCGATCCGGATTTGCTGATCGGGACTGGTGATCTTGGAACCGAAACCGGCGACTTCCGCTATTTTGCCAATCAGGAAATTTCCGGCATCTTTAATCCGATAGTACCTTTAAAACTACAGGCATTTCCAAATCCGACCACCGATTTTATCTATTTTGAAAATCCGGAGGAAATGGAAATCGTAGAAATGTACAATCCGTTTGGTCAGTTGCTGATGGCTGTTTCCGCTTCCGCGAATGGCATGGATCTGTCTGCTTATCCGTCGGGAATGTATTTGCTAAAAGCAAGCCTGAAAGATGGTAATATTGCCACACAATTGATCATCAAAGAATAATACACGCTACATGGCCACACCCACCGAATCCCGGATCAAAGCACTGATCGTCGACGACGAGCCAAAGCTGGCTGAAGTATTGGCTTTAAAGATCACCGATCATCTGCCTCAAGTTGAGTTGGTGGGTCGTGCAGCTAATGTGGAGGAGGCTTATAAGCTTATCAAAGAGCAAAAACCGGATGTCGTCTTTTTGGACATCAGCATGCCAGGCGGCTCCGGTTTTAATCTCTTAGACCGTTTTGAAGAACCCGATTTCAAAACCATTTTCGTAACCGGGCACAGCGAATATGCGATTGATGCTTTTCGCGTAAGCGCAGTAGACTATTTGCTTAAACCCGTGCGTACCCGCGAGTTGGTCGAAGCCGTAGAAAAATACGAGCAGCAAAGTTCTGAAGCCTTTCAGGACCTGAATTTGCTGAAACACAATCTGGACCATAGCGGCAATCAGGAATCTAAAATTGCCATCCCGGGGGCTCAGGCTTATGAGTTTGTATTTATTCGGGAAATAATTCGCCTGGAGGGGATCCAAAAGTATACCCAGTTCTATTTGAGTGACGGACGCAAGATTCTCAGTTCTTACAACATCGGCACTTTCAAACCCATGCTGGAAAGTTTTGGGTTCTTTTGTCCGCATAAATCCCATCTGATCAATATCCGCCACATCAAAAGATACCTGACCGAGGGCACCATTCGGATGGAAGACGATTCGGCAGTTCCGGTCTCCCGACGAAAACGGGAAGAATTTATCACCGAGGTCCTGAAAAACGGCAGCCGTTGAAAATCGCCTTTCCATACCTGTTGTTTCTTCTTCTTGTCTTCTTTCCCTTTCGGGGAATGGCACAATGGGGTCCGTACACCCGCTACACCATTGAGGATGGCTTGCCCACCAATTATGTCTATGGCGTACTCGAAGACGATGACGGAATAATTTGGGCCTATACCGAAGAGGGCATCGCCCGCTTTAACGGAAAGGAGTTTGAAGTATTCAATACAGAAAATGGCCTGCCCGTAAACGATATTTTTCTGCTCCGTAAAGATGCTGAGGGAAGACTATTTCCGGGCTGTTTCAATTGTCCGGCATTTTACCTGGAGGATGGAGAGGTGGTTATTCCACAAAAGGAAAAACACATTGGCGTATCCCTGCTCCCTAAGCACAGGCTTAATGGAAACATCGTTTTATATGATAGGAAAACCTCAAACCTGGATACTTTTTATCGGAATGATGCTTTTTTTTACCAGGTTGATGAGGGTTGGTTTAGAGAGCCATATCCTGGCGATATAATTGACCTGGAAAAAGTTCTTGGAGGAGCTAATTATTATATGATTCTATGGTTTATAGAAGATGGGCTAAAGGTGCATTTTTCAGATACAAGTTGGACGATTCCCGTATCGATTGAACCAAAAGACATGAACGTCGGTATTGATATGGTGGGATTGATTTTTAATAATCATACCAGTGATATTTTGTTTTGCTCGCCGAATTTTGTCAAAGGCCTGGATGTTGATAGTGGGAATGTAACGGAATACGATCCTGCTGACCTGGGCTTTGGAAGTGTGGATGTATTGCAAGGCAGATTAAGTGTTGCCGGGGATTACCATATTTTTTCCAACAATGGATTTGTTTGTTTAGATAAATCCTTTAATGCAATTGATTCTTTTTTTCCCAAGTATGCAAAAGATATACAGTTTAATGCTCCTTATACAGACAGTAAAGGCCATCTCTGGTTAGGAAGTAAAAATGCCGGATTATTTTTTTTTCGGGCAATCGACAAAGAAGTTTTTTCATATAAGGGAAAAGGTTTAGGAGATAATACTTTTCGATTTTTTCGCGAATCCGATCAAGGTAAAGTTGTGGCCGTTACGGATCAGGGGGAAGTTTGGGAAATTGATCCCAAAAGGAAAAGTATGTTTTTGCTTAATAAATTTGAACACGCAGGTCGCCTGCGATACATGACTGAACTGAAATCCAATACAGATTCCGGATGGTGTATTGGAGGTCATTACAATTCTGTTTTCCTTTCCAGGGAAGATTATTCTTATGATTGGGATTATATATTCGGGCTATCTCCTCAAAGTTCTACCTTTCTCTCCAATTCAATTGATCATTTGCAATTGGGAAAAAGCAGTGTATTTAGTTTTCGATCTGGTCCCGAGTATTATAACTGGGGCGAAAAAAGTTCTATTCAGATCCTTCCTAGAGGCAGAGCAGTCGATATGGCCCTGGATTCTACCCGCCAGCTATTTATAGTTTATTCAGATGGCTTGTATAAAGGAGCATTTGGGGGAACTACGTTAAAGAAAATAGTGGATCGACCCTTTATTGGCAATGTACAGCTTTCTGTAAGTCCGGACAATACTCTTTGGATAAGTGAAAACGATGGAAGCTTACATTATTTGGAAGCAGATTCCCTTGTTCAAATTTCCGGTTTTAGTCAATTGGCCAATGAGCTGTTTTGGGAAAAGAAAGGATCTCTTTGGGTGGCCTCCAATGAAGGGCTGTTTAATATCCAATTTGAAAATAAAAAAACGACTATAAATCAATATACCCGGGCGCATGGATTGAGTACTGAGGATGTGGTTTCTGTATTCGTAAATGAAGAATACATTTACGCAGGTCATGATAGTGGATTTGATGTTTTAAACAGAGATGTATATGCAGTGGCAGATGATTTTACGCCCAAATTGAATGTCAGGGAAATTGTATATGGCCCTGAAAGAAAAAAGCTGACACACGAAAAATCCATTCCCTTTCGGGATAATTCGCTGTTTATAGATGCGGAATTGCTTTCCTATGAAAGCCGGGGAGATTTCTATTTTGAATATCAATTGACCGAAAGCGATACTACCTGGATAAAAGAAGAAAAGGGGCAAATCAATCTCCGAACCCTCCCGGCCGGGAAATATAATCTGAAAATCAGAGGCGTAGATGCTTTCGGAAATGTCAGTGAGACCTTCTCCCGGAAATTTTACATTCGGCAGGTTTGGTATTTGCAAAGTCGTTTTTTGGGATCTATGGCCCTCATTTTGATTGCTTTGTCTTTATATGCTTCCCGCGTAAAGAATAAAAGAGACCTGAAAAGGCTCGCCCGGGAAAAAGAACTGGAGAGCAACATGAGCCGCTTAAAACTTCAGGCGCTGCGGTCTCAAATGAACCCGCATTTTGTGTTTAATGCCCTGGGCTCTATCCAATATTATATTCAGAAAAGGGAAGTAGAAAAAGCGGATGAATACCTGTCTGATTTTGCGGCTTTGGTCCGATTGATTCTCGAGTCTTCCCAAACCGATATGATCCGTTTTGATGAGGAGCAAAAGCTGTTGCGCCTTTATATCGGACTGGAACACATTCGTTTCGCGCAGCACTTTGACTATACCATTATAGTAGATCCGGAGATTGACGGGGATTTTAAAGTTCCCTCCATGCTTATTCAGCCGTTTGTAGAAAATGCTATTAATCACGGTTTGTATCACCTGAAAGCCCGCAAAGGAAAGCTATTGTTGGAGTTTTCAGCGGAAGACGACAACACCCTGATTATCCTGATCGAGGACAATGGGGTAGGACGTGAGGCTGCCGCCAAACTCCGAAAGAAAGGACACAAATCCAGAGGCATGCAACTCATCAACGAGCAACTGGAAACGCTCAAAAGTCTGAAACATTTCAAAGCGCAAATTGAGACCATTGACCTGAAAGACCAGGGCAAGCCCGCCGGAACCCGCGTCCTGATAAAATTAGCGTATATTTAATATTGGATTTCCTGCCTTTACCCGCCCAAAAAATTTATTGATTTTAAACCTTTGCCTTTGAGGTAAATCTAAATTGATATGAGAACACATATACTTATCCTACTGACCATTGGATGTGGTTTGCTCTATTCCACGTCCGTCCAAAGTCAGGATCTGAAGTTAGATTCGGTTTACCTGGATTTTGGCCTTCAACAATCTACCGAATTTGAAAACTTCCGCAAAGCGATTTACGAAGCATATGATGCGGATGGCAAGCCTACTCAAATTCTGGTTCTCCGAAAACTCGATACGGGCGAGTGGCAGAATTTCCGTCGTCGGCATCTGACTTATGAAGACGGCTATCTGGTAAATTTGCTCATCGAACAATGGAACCCCGCTAATGAAACCTGGAATGATCGGGTGGAAAGAAGTTATACCTACCAAAATGATGAAGTAGTTAATAAACTGGTTCGGAAACCATCGACCCTGGGTATGCCCCTCGAAAATTACGAGCAGTGGAACTATTATCCCAATGCATTCGGTGACCTGCAGGGAGTGATTTATCAAACCTGGCAAAATGGTGCCTGGGAAAATGTATCACAGCAAACCTGGTCCTATAATGCCAATATGCAAATGACCGAACAACTCCTGGAGGTTTGGGATGGCAACGATTGGGTTAACTTCAGAAGGCGGTACTACGTTTATGATTTTGACACCGGAGTAATCGATCAAAGTACCGAATACAAATGGTCGGTCGCCAATCAGGAATGGGATTATAAGTTTTGGATTTTTTACCTGACTGATGGCGGTTATGTCCCGATCGGTACCCGCACCTTAGTTTGGAATGATGTTGATGAAGTCTGGGAGAACCAGATCCGGGAAGAATTTGACTTCGATCCGGGCTATCAGTTGAATCACCGCGTCCTGCAATCCTGGGATGGCAATGTATGGGTGAATCAGTATCGGGTTGGGTATGAGTACGATGGAGAAACGCTTTCATCCATTAGCGACAAATGGGACAACAACGATCAGAGTTGGGATTTGCATGCCCGTTTTCAAATGTCATTCGGATCCGACCAACAACTGGTCGAAGAAAAAGGCTGGCAATTCTGGAGCCAGAATCAACAGGAATGGCTTAATGATACCTCCACTTACCGCCGCAGTTATTACTGGTCAGAAGAGGGAGTGGCAACGGAGGAAATTCAATTGGATATAGAATGCCTGGTGCCAAATCCATACAGCCCCGGAATGGAAATCAGCTGCACTTCCAAAACACTTAGCGGCAAAGTTCAGGTAGTTTTGCTAAACAGCATGGGCCAACAGGTCTATCGTTCGGAAGAATACCTAAACAGTTCATTCAGCCTCCAAAGCAACAGCCTGAATACGGGAATGTACATTCTGCATTTACAAAAGGAGGACCAGTTGTTGCTTTCCAAAAAAATTGTGATCGCCCAATAATCAATATACCATGAAACGATTCATTATACTTTCTTTTCTATCCATATACCTGTTGGGCGGCCTTCAGGCTCAGGAGCTACGCACTACCTATCCAATCGATTCCTGTCTTTACTTTATGGATCCACACATTTTTAAAGTAAAGCAGGTAAATACCCTGCCAAATGGCAATCAGGGCAATACGGTGGTATTTCAATCTGCAGGATCTCCGGATCTGTTGATTATGGGAAAAGGTCGGTTTGTCTTTGAGCCAAATGATTTGCCCGCCGGAATTACGCTGGACGTTAATGATACCGGCCATTTCCTGATAAACTTCCCGGAACCTGCCACCTCCGGAATAGACGATTGGCCGGGCGGCCAACCACCCTTTCCATTCTTCCTTTTCGGTTTTCTGGAAAAAATAGGAAATACGACCATTGATCCGCCAATCCCCATTACGCTTCAGGTGCGGCAAATTTTAATAGATAATACGACCGAGTAAAAATCAAAACGGAGGCTGTCTGTGTACACAGGCAGCCTTTTTTAATACCAAAAGCCAATTCGCGAAGCAAAATGACTGTTTTTTTAATTAATGCGCTAATGGAGTTGCTCCTCTCCTCTCAATTACCAATCGACCATTACTCCAATCGCCGGAATCAGTCGTCCGGTATCGCTGGAGATTTCCTTTACCAGAAAACGATCCGAATCATTGGGATCAACCACCGGATTCAGGTTCTCATCCCTTTCTACGGTCAGGTAAGGCAATAGGGAAATAGGAGACCTATACACATTCTGAATATCCAGAAACAAAGCCAAACTCCATTTTTTGAAGTTGAATTGTTTGTCTACCCGGAAATCCAATTGATGGAACCAGGGCAGGCTGGCCTGATTGAGGCGGTTGTAGTCCGGCAAGCCACGTTGATTTACATTCCAGATATCCCGCTGCGAGCTAAGCGCAATATCATAAGGCGTATATGGGTTTCCGCCGGAAGCACTCCAGCGCAATCCGATCTGCCAGTTCTTCTTAAAGGTCTTTCCAATGGCTATTGTTCCAAAGTGCCGATTGTCCCAGGATGAGGAAACCAGCGCTCCCTCTTTATCTTCGAATTGACTAACTACCCAGCTGTAAGAAACGGACCAGAAAAGGCTTTTCCGAAATTTTTGTTTCACCTGGAATTCAATGCCATAGGCCTGGCCTTCTGAGTTGGCTGCTGCAGGCTGGTTGCCTATCAATACATAGTTTGCATTGGCATTTGCCAGGGAAATGGAGTCGTTTAGCAGGAAGGGATATTGATCGTAATCTTTGTAAAAGCCCTCCAGCCTAAACTGATATCCGTTGCGTGTTTGGTGTTCGATACCAAGCCCCAGCTGCTTGCTGCGCATATACTCCAGGTTGCTGTGATTTACCAATTCATTCTCCACTTCATAGCTCAGCAAAGAGTAGGGGGGGAGTTGGTAATAAATACCGGCAGAGGCATTCACCGACCAGTCATTCGCGAAAGCGTAAGAAACAGCCAGGCGAGGCGAAAGCTGATCCAGCGGATTCATCATTTGCGTTCCGAGTGTATTCGCATCCATACGCAAACCAATAAATAAATCGAGCTTGTCATCCAGCAAATGATGGGCATAAGACAAGTGGCCGGCATAGCGCAGGAAATTGTAGGCATTGGCATAGTTTATCTCTTCTACCTGCCCCTGTGGGTTGGTGTACAGGGAAAAGTTATCCGTTGAGATTTGGTCATACTCCATACTCAGCCCATAATCCAATTCTCCATTTTCCCAGAAGACTTTATGCTCCGCCCGCATTTTTGTTTCGGTTTCCACCGAATGATAATCCAACACCAGATCTTCTGCATCGTAGGTATTGCCCAGGTATTTCTCGGCCTGATTATTGAAGTAATTGCGGCTTAAGACGAAAGTCCAGTAGCTGTTTTCATTGTAGTGTTTGAATACCGCACCACCGGCATATAAAAACTGCTTGCCTTCCGGGATGTAACCCACATTGTAAAGGAGCGATTCGCTGGCTTCGGCATCGAGATTGAGTTCGTACTTATCGTAGGAACCAATCCCGGTAATAATGAGCTCATTGCGTGGGTTGAAGCGGAATACCTGCTTGTACTGCACATCTGAGTAGGTTGGCAGGACGGGCACGCCCAATGCTTTCAACATATGCTGCGAGAATGATTCTCTCGCCGAAAACATATAACTGGACTTCTTGCCCATGGGCCCTTCGAGCATGAAACCCCAGTCGGTGGCACCCAGGGTGAAATTGCCGCCAAACTTATCTTTTCGACCTTCGCGCTGGTGCACCTCCAGCACGGAGCTCAGTGCATTTCCGCGATTGGAAGGAAAGGCTCCGGTATGCAATTCAGCCGATTGCAACATGCGCACATTCAGGAGTCCGTTTGGTCCGCCGCTGGTTCCCTGCACATTAAAATGGGTAATGGCCGGAATCTCAATGCCATCCAGGAAGAAGCGGTTTTCATTGGAGGCACCGCCGCGTACGATCATGTTATACCCAAAGGAAACTCTTGGAGAAACTCCGGGCAGCGTCTTGACGTATTTGGATACATCCAGGGTAGCTCCGGGCAGGCGCTCCAACTCATAAACACCTACCTTATGCAGGCTCAGCGGACTTTCGGTGGTTGATTTATAAGCCTCGGCTGCTATGGTTACCTGTTGCAGGTCAGCAGCTACAGGTTCGAGTTCGAACTTGAGAAACAGCGGTTTGGCTGAGCCCAGTTGGATCTCATACTTAATCAGGGATTGGTATCCGGTATAACTCCCGGTCAGATTATACAATCCGGGCTCCAGTTCCAATCTGAAATAACCACTGCTGTCAGCAACCGTACCCTGATCGCTGTCTTTTACCTGTAAGGTGGCAAAGGCCAGTGGGAGATTAGTTTGTTTATCTACCAATAATCCTTCCACTACGGCTGTTTGAGCATTTAAACCCAATCCGCAAAGCAGGAAGAAAAGGACCACATGTATTCTTGTCATGACCAGTTTTTTTTCAACCCCGCTAGTTACACTCTTTTCTATGGCTAAAAGTCATGGAAATGTGAAAATTGGAGTATAGAAGCCTATAGGGAAGTAGTAATAACCGATTTTCCAAAAAATGCAACTGGAAAATGGTAAGTTAGAGGAAGCGTAAACCTTCTTTGAAATGTAATATACAAGGTGATGGATGTTGGTCATTTATTTGAGAAATACTCTTTCGCTTTGGTTTGCCTTTCGGCGAAAACGGATCGCTACCTGTTATGGAAAAACACCTAAAATTGAATAAAAATGAAAATCACATTGAGGCTTTTTTTTCTGCTTGTTACCACTCAGGTATTTGCTCAAATTCCTGACCCTCATGCCTATTATCCTTTCGATGGAGATATACTGGATTATTCAGGAAATGAATTTCACTTAAGTAATTTAAGTCCCTTTGAGTTGGATTATACTTGCAATCGATTTTTGGTTGATCAGGATGCATTGGAACTAGATCAATCTGCTGTGGGAATAGGATTGATGGGAGATTCCCTTTTTCAGACTTCACACATATCAATATCAGTATGGATTCTGCCAAAGCAAAACTATTCTGCTTTTTTATTTAAGGGAATTGACTCCAAACCTGGCCAGCATATTGGGTATTATATGGCAACAGGCAGGGATATTACAGGAGCAGGCGTGAGTGATGATTGTGGACCGATACAGGATTTTGATGGTTTTTATACGGAGTTTTCGGAGGAGGATGTATGTTGGCAACACCTGGTTATGACTTATGATGAAAACTTGCTTAAACTGTATAAGAACGGGTTACTGATTAACCAAATAGAATCTGAAGCAGAAATAAATAATTGTGAGCCCATCGCATTATACATTGGGAAGGCACCCGGTTTTAATGTAGTAAGTTATTATTCAGGAGTAATTGATGATGTAATGATCTTTGATGAAGCACTAACTGATTCTGAAGTGGAAGAATTACACTTATTGCAAGTTCAAGATGCTATACCTTGTGTTGCTTGTGAAACGACAGGTACAGAATTAAACATTACTAATCATGGAATTATAATAAGTCCATTGCCGGCTCAAAATTTTGTTCAGGTTCACGGAGAAAGTTTTTCAAATGCCAGCATCGAGATTATCGGGTTAGATGGGACGGTAGTAAAGGTTTTTAACAATACAAATTTACCAGGAGAATTAGATGTTTCTACCCTTGATAAGGGCTTGTACCTGATCCTTATACGCACTGAAAATCAAACATCTGTGCATAAAATGATAAAACAGTAATCTTACTGAAACCCGGTTTTTTTATTTGAAATCTTATGGCCGAAATTCAACAACTAAAATCAGATCTTATAAAAAAGATAGTGCGGCACCTTCTTGGTAATGGCCATCAAATCACTTTTGTAGGCAAAGCCTGGTCAAAAATCGATGCCGAGTGGGTGTACTTCAGTTCGGTTTTAGACATTGATTTACTCAAGGAGACTTTCGATAAAAAGGATAAGCTGGAATACCATGAAAACCGGGATCCAAAATCCGGACAGGAAATGGGTCTGGTAGATAAGGAAACCGGAGAGGCGGTGATGGGAACCTTAAAGGTTTAGGGATTATTACCTTTATCGAATGGCAAAGGAAGTTAAGCTCGGTTTGCAGGAAAACTGGAAGCAATTTACCCTGTTGGTTATTGTAAATGCATTTGTCGGCGGTATGGTGGGTATGGAACGCACCATCATCCCGCAGTTTGCCGAACTGGAATTTGGCATCGCTTCCAAAACCGCGATTCTTTCTTTTATTACGGCATTTGGCATCAGCAAGGCCCTTGCCAATTATTATACCGGAAGACTGGCCAATCGCTTCGGACGGCGGAATTTATTGATCATTGGGTGGTTGATTGCCCTTCCCATTCCCTTTATCCTAATCCATGCTTCCCACTGGAATTGGGTGGTTTTTGCAAATGTATTACTCGGTTTAAGTCAGGGACTGACCTGGAGCAGCACTGTGGTCATGAAAATCGATTTGGTCGGAGAGAAGGATCGCGGATTTGCCATGGGACTCAATGAATTTGCCGGCTATTTTGCAGTGGGGGTTGTGGCCTGGCTCTCGGGCTTTATTGCGGGACAATATGGCATCAACCCCTATACCTTTTATCTGGGAATTGGCATTTCTGTAATTGGATTTATACTCAGCCTTATTTGGATAAAAGACACCCGTCGTTTTGTGCATAAGGAAAGCCAAACCGACCAAACAGCAAACCTCAAAAACGTATTTATAGAGACCACCTTCAAAAATAGAATCCTCAGTTCTGTTACGCAGGCCGGTCTGGTCAATAACCTGAATGACGGGATGGTTTGGGGGCTATTGCCCATTTTATTGCTTTCGCTGAATTATGACAACGAGTACATCGGCATCGTAACTGCTGTATATCCTACAGTCTGGGGAATTGGCCAATTATTTACGGGTAAAATGGCCGACCACTTTTCAAAAAAGAAAATGTTGTTTTGGGGGATGTTGCTGCAGGGCCTGGCCATATTGTGTGTTCCATTTGCATCCAGCTTGAGTTTATTGATTGCCCTTTCGGCCTTTTTGGGATTGGGTACGGCGCTGGTCTATCCCACTTTTCTGGCAACCATTGCTTCTGCCACGGCTCCAGGGCAAAGAGCTGAGAGTATTGGAACATTCCGGCTTTGGCGGGACCTGGGGTATGCTTTTGGTGCTGTGGTATCTGGCGTTGTTGCCGATTATTTTGGACTCCAATATGCCATTCTTTTGATTGGAGGTTTAACCATAATCTCCTCTTTAATTATTCAATTTCGGATGCCGGAGGCTGCAACAAAAAATCCGGAGCCGACAATGCCGACACCGGATGATAATGAAAATTAGGATGAATCTTTAGGGCCTAGTTACAAGCTGAGTCAATCTGGTTGGTGTCCCAACAGTGCCAGTCGCTGTCACCATAGTGAAACGGGTGTTTTACGCGGCCGTCGCCAGCGGGCTCATTCCACTGAATATTGAGGTAGTTGCCTGCTTCGGCCTGCACGTCAAACTGGCGGTTGAAGTCGTTGCCCGGGCTTATTCGGTATTCGATATACTGCCCATTCTGTGGGTTGCCGGGAATGACGTTTGTAAACCGGGTGGTTTCACCGCCAATGCTTTGATCTTTGGTGTGTTCAATATTTACAAATGGCTGTGGATTGTTTGGAAAGCGATTGAGTGTAAAGGAGGCATATGACTCATCGACTGCGGTTACACCTGTGTACCAAACAAAGTCGGAGAATCCACCTACCTGTGATACCGTCATCGTCCAGGCTACTTCCTGTACGCTATTCTGGTATTGACCTGTAAGAACAACGTAGTAGGTTGCCCCGCCAAGAGCAGGAGGAGCGGTGTATGGGTAGTCCCATTTGAAAGTGCCATTCCCAATATACTCAGCTTGTTGATTGAGAGCTGCTGCAAATGCTGTCGTAGGTACTGCCATGTGCAGTTGAACAACGGTGTGCCAGAAAACCAGGTGGGTGGCAGAATGGAACCAGTTGTGGTAGGTCATGCCATTTGCCATCGCAAAAGTGGTATCTGTCTCGGTATCTTCCAATGCATCCGTAGGCATGGAGTACATAGCCATCGGCGGAATTTCAGGAGCAACCTGCTCGGCCGGATCGTCTTGCATGCCTTCCTTCTGACAGGATTGGAAAAGAGCAACAGAAAAGAGAAGCGCGATTAACCAAAATGAATTTTTCATGATCGTGGATTTTTAGTTTTTGTGGAATTTTAATTTTCAGCGTGTTCTTTAACCGCCTTTCACTCCTAATACCCGGGATCATATATCTACCCTTAGTCGATTATGGATGTTTTTTAATTTTTTTTGAGATTTTTTATTAATTGACTGATTGTCAGTGTTTTAAAATGTAGAATGGGGAACGATCATCGTTGAGCGTTGAGCGACAAAGCAACTGACCAACCAGCGAACTTTTTTCTCACACAGAGAAGGGGAGAAGGGGAGAAGTAAAATTCAGAATGAGGAATTTTGAAATGATAATTCTTAGATTCTAATTTTTACTGTCGGCAATGTTGGTGTTGCAGGTATGAATTATAAATTAGTTTTATCCCGCTTCTCAGCTAGACTTCAACCATCCGCCGAAGCTCGCCAGAGCGCAGGCGGATCTCACCCCTGTCCGCTTTAGCCGGGCAGTCTCAACCTGAGGTAAAAGGGAAATATAGAATGCTGAATTTTGAATTGTCAGCACTCCGGTAAATTCGCATCAAACGTCATTTCGCAATCAGGGTATCTGTTAAGACGGCACAGGTACTGAAAAAGCCAAGTCCGTCATTACTGATATTGGTCGGAAGGTTTTCTGGATTGGCGAAAAAGTAACTGCCGCTCCAGTCTGTCTCGATGTTTTTCGCGCGTAAGAATTCGGCGAAAGCCGGATTTAAACCAAACTTTTTGACAATAACCTTACTGCCCATTGGGAAGTATACTGGTTCCTTTGGGGGCGGGATCAATTGACTTAAATGCAGCGAATTGAAGGTGTAGAAATACAGCCGGGCATCTGTTATTGAGTCGGTGGTATTTGCCGGCCATTCAATATCGACCTGGTACATGGCATTCTCTCCCGGATTAAAAGTGGAAGTAAAATTGGATAGCCGCATCTGCTTGGTGTTGGCAATTGGGATGAAGGCCACAGAAGGTATGGGGCCAACCGCTGAAAGCACAGAAACCGCAGAATAGGTTTCGCCTTGCCAGACGATCTCCAATCTGTACAGTAAATTGCCGACCACGGCGAAAGGAAATGCACTGCGATACAAACCCGGATTGTCGGGAACGGCATCGAATGTATAAGTTACCCCATTTGTTTCCACCCGAACGACCGCATCATCTACCACAGGAGCAGATCCGTTTAAATCGGTAAAAGTTTGAGTGAGTCGGATTTCCTGACGGATATTTTCATTGGTTAAAATGCCTTCGACCACCAGTTGAGGTGCCAGGCTTCCTTCCAATTCCCAATCGATGGATTTCTCGCAGGAAACCAAAACGAGCGCGCAAAACAGGATAGGCAGGATATGTCTGGCAAGCACATGCATATCAGTTGATTTTGAAAGTATAGGTTAGCGATGGGAAAAAGCGGATCAGGTCAATTTGGCTGGCACTAAGCGTATTCTCCAGTAAAACATTCGAGGGAACTCGCGGAAAATAAGCATCGCTTTCCAGCTTATTAAATTTAATGGAATACACGTTTTTATGAGCGAGTACATTGTACACGGATAGTGTGAGATCGTGCTTGTATTTAGCCTCCGGCTTTTTGTTTAGCTGAAATTTAAACGCAATATCCATCCGGTGGTAAGTAGGCAAGCGATCGTTGTTGCGCTCCCCAAAAACCGGGATAGTTTCTCCGTTAAATTCGTAAAACCCGGTGGGGGAGGTAAAGGTCGAACCGCTGTATGAGGTCCAGTAAGCAGAGAATAATACCCGCGGTTTCATCTGCCAGTTGAGAACCACCGATAAATCGTGTGGCCGATCCTGAAAAGCCGGGTAGGAGTTGCCGCCATTGAGTTCCGGCGTATTGCGGAAAACCCGCGACCAGGTGTAGGCAATCCATCCGTTTAGTTTGCCTCTTTCTTTTTTAAACATCACCTCCAGCCCGTAAGCCTGAGAAGTGCCAAAGCGCAATTCGCCTTCCAGAAGCGGATTTAAATAGGTGATGGCGTGGGGCGCATATTCAATCTGGTTTTGGGCCAATTTGTAATAGGCCGATGCGCTCAGGCCAATCCCCGGCTTCTGATAGTAGCTGGTGTAATCGAGGCTAAATTGTTGGGCCGTTTGGGGTTTGATGTTGGGACTGGCAGGCAACCAGACCTCGAAAGCAGAAAAGGGACCAATGGAATTCAGGATTAATTGCAGATACTGACTGTAGCGCCCATAGCTGAATTTGAGCATCGAAGTACTGTCGACCTGAAACTCCAGACTTAATCTTGGGTCCAGATTTACGTAGTTGTTGTAAACGCCCGCACCGGCAGTAATGAGTTCTTCCGGCTCGTGATTTTCATTCAGTAAAACATAGTTTGTCGGACCCAGATTTTGCCAGTTGGTTAATCTAAAACCGCTATTCAATGTCCATTTTTTGCCCAACTCAAAAGCTCCCTGATAATACAAAACGCCCTTTCGGGAATAATCGGAGCCCAGGTTTGGCAAAACAGCGGTAGAGGAATCAATCGACAATTCGCCGGGATTGGTGAAGTAGCCAATCACTTCAAATCCGAATCGGGAGGTGTATTTGGGACCGGCAAAATGGGTGAAATCCGTTTTTAGACTCAGGGAGCCAAGTTCCGATTTCCAGTGATTGGGAACTACCGTAACATTGTAAGAGTAGTTGCCCGAATACATGGTCGTATTGGAGAAAAGTTTAGGTCCGAAAATGTGGTTCCAGCGAACCGTAGCCGCCGAGTTGCCCCAGCGAAAGCCATTTACGGCACCGGTTCCTCCGGCCAAAACATCCCGTCCCTGAATGGTCGTAAAAAACAGGCGGTTTTTATCGTTGATCTTCCAGTTCCATTTTAAGTGAAAATCCTGAAAGAAAAACTGGGGCTGATCCACTGCATTTTGAAACAGCCATTCATAGGTTGAGCGGCGCAAAGAAAGGTAAAGAGAACTCTTTTGTTTTTTGATGGGTGTTTCGATAGACAGGCGGCTGACCAGCGGATTAAAAGCCGCTCCCAGGCTGAATTTATTCAGATTGCCGTCTTTGGTTCGAATGCTTATTATAGACGAAAGGCGGTCCCCAATATTGGCCGGCATATCACTTTTGTAAACCGTGATGTTTTTGGCAAAATCGGGAATGATCATGGAATAAAAACCGAGCAAGTGCGACGGATTATAAATGGGGGCATCATCGATGATCACCAGATTTTGATCTCGTTCGCCGCCACGCGTGTAAAAGAAAGCAGAGCCGTCGCTGTGCGATTTGATGCCCGGCAAGCTTTGCAGGCCTTTCACCAGCCCGGATTCGCCGCCAAATTCGGGCAGGCTGTTTAGTTCGGTGGGGGAGACTTGTAGGGCTCCCGGTTGCCGGGTTGGCAACATTTCTTTTATGGGTAAAGCAACAACGATTTCCGGAAGGTCAATGGAAGCGGGCGGGAGTGCCACCATTTTCCGTGTATCGTTTTTGAGTTCTATTTTTTCTTCAACCGCTTCAAATCCGACATAGGAATAGACAATGGTGTAGGTGCCTTTTTTCAGGCTAAGTGCATAGTAGCCAAATTCGTTGGTGAGTGCCCCCCGGCCGGTATTTTTGATGTATATGGAGGCACTCATGAGGTTTTCGCCCGTACTTTTATCGGAGAGGAATCCGCTCAGGGTAAAGAACTCCTCTTCGGGTTCCGGTTCCTCCAAAGCAGTCAGTATGATTTGTCCTTCAAAGACCTGAAAGGCCACTCCAATCTTTCGCGAAAGCGTATTTAAAACTTCCTGAAGCGAGGCATCTTCTACTTGGAAAGAGATGGTTTGTCTGGCATCCAGGATGCGGGAATTGTAAGAGAAATCATGTCCGGATTGTCGCGAAATTTCTTTCAGCAATTTCCCCACCCGGATAGAAGATTCATTGATGGTAATGGGAGGGGAGCTTTCATTTTGAGCGGACACGGACCCGCCCAAAAGGCTGAGGATCAATATGAAAAGGAATTTCTGCATGCAGGCTTTGATATTTTTGGGATACCTGTCTGAAAATTATTCGCAGCTGCCTTTGATTTGATAACCGCCAGCCGTTTCTTCGATGTTGACTCCCAGGCTTGATTCCAGAACCCTCAGCACAACCGAAAGCGCTTTATCCGTATAATCGGCTGTAAGCGGGCAATCCTCAAGCGCCTGGTTTTCCAGGCTGATATTTGCTTTGTAATATCTGTTGAGGTCAAAAACGACAATGCGCAAAGGCGTGCTTTCAAAGCTAAGCCTTTTGGTTTTGATAGCCAGGTAATTGAAGTTTTCGTTTTCCTGTTTTTGCAAATTTCCTGTTTTGGTAGTAAAAACAGCCTTTTCATTGGCTTCTAAAATGGCTTCCGCCGAAAGGCTTCTCACAGCCACTCTGCCGGATTCGACAATGACCTGAATTTCCGGTTGATCTGCCCGTGCATCGACATAGAAGGAAGTACCCAGAACCTCAATTTCCAGCGATCCGGCTTTAATCACAAAGGGATGTGCTTCGTCGCGTTGCACTTCAAAGAAGGCATCTCCCTGAAGTTGTACTTCGCGCGTATTGGTTTTTTTATTGAAGACATATTCGATGCTGGAAGACTGGTTGAGGACTACTTCACTGCCGTCTAGCAACTCAAATGTTTCGATTTCATCTTCCGCGGAAGCGGTAAAGGAGGCAGCTTGCCAGGGTTGAAGCCAGAGCACGGTCGCTGCGGCAATAAGAAAGAGCAAGGTGGCAGCGATACCGATCCAGGATCGATTTTTCTTCTGAGGTTTTAGCGAAACTACTTTAGCCTCTTTGTCCAGTTTTTGCCAGGTAACTTTCAGATTGCGATGCACATCAACTTTGGCTGGTTGCTGCATGCCGCTCATCATCCAGGCTTTTTTGAGGGTCATGAATATGCGCTTATGCTCCGGATCAGCTTGTACCCAGGCTTCCAGTTCGCGTATATCGGTATCGCTGGCATTACCGCTCAGGTACCGGATGGCGAGGTTTGCATAATATGTTTGGGTCTTTTCAGACATTAACACAAATAGTTATTCACTTGTAGTACACTTGAAAAGGATTTTACCCTTAGTATAGTTTTTGAATATTTAATTAATTCCGCTGTAGGGGCCTTCTATTGTAGTAATGAAACAATTGCCTCCCTGCTTTAGATGTAAGAGGCAGTGAAAACAAGCTTCTTATTTTATCAACAACCACAACCCAATCATCAGCACCAAAATCAAATAATCCTGAAGCTCGCTTCGCAGGCTTTTCAGGGCTTTTGACATATGGGCTTCCACCGTTTTTTGGGAAATATCCAATTCAGTCGCAATTTCTTTGTATTTCAAATCCTGGAATCGGCTCATTTCGAAAACGAGGCGGCATTTTTCCGGGAGGCTGCTTAATGCTTTCTCAATGCGGTCCTTCAGATCCGCTTCCGCGAATGCTTCTTCGTCTTCGTAGCCAAATTCTATGTCGCCACAGTCCAGGTCCAGTACCTGACTTCTGTATTTTTTCTGATCTCGCAGGTAATTCAGGCACCGGTTTTTCACCGAAGTAAAGAGGTAGGATTTTATGGATTGTTTGGGATCCATCTCCTCCCTTTTCTCCCAGAGTCGGATAAATACTTTTTGGCAAAGGTCTTGTGCCGTATCCGTGTCGGAAACGTATTGAGTCGCAAATCGACACAAATGATCGAAATGCGACCTGAAAAGCCCTTCGAAAGCAGGCTTATCCAATCCGGTATGCCTTTCTGGTGCAGCCATTGACCGGTCTAAGGTATGAAAGAATGAGAAATGGGGAATTCTTAATTTTTAGGTGGTAATGTTTAATTAGACAGAAGCAACTGTTTCACGCAGTGTGCGCAGAGGAAGCAGAACCCGCTGTTCTCTGGCATTTGCCAATCAGTCAATATTTGCCGCACACAGAGAAGGGGAGAAGGGGGGAATGTAAAATTCAGAATGAGGAATGAGGAATTTTGAATTGATAATTCTTAGATACTAATTTTTAATGTCGGCAATGTTGGTGTGGCAGGTATGAATTATAAATTAGTTTTCTCTCGCTTCTCAGCTAGACTTCAACCATCCGCCGAAGCTCGCCAGGGCGCAGGTGGATTTTCAACCCTGCCTGCTTTAGCCGGGCAGTCTCAACCTGACGTAAATGGGAAATAAAGAATGCTGAATTTTGAATTTTCAGCACCCCTGTAAATTCGCATCAAACGCATCAAACGTTTCCCAATCAATGTCTTCCCCAAAGTTCGACAGTAGCTTTGTTGTTGATAATTCCTTTGGTGTCGTAGAAAAAGACGGCTTTTTTGAGAATGCGTTTTCCACCTTTAATATCAATAACCCGTGTTTCTCCGCCAGCGGGAATGTTATTGCGCACATTCACTTCCTGGGTAGTGCCATTGCCAAAATGCAGGACCAGGCGGTGCATGTTGATGCCAGACTTTCGAACCTTTAGTTTGATCTTGGAGAAACGACCATCTCTGGCAGTAACGAAAATTTCATCGTGGTCGAGTCCGCGATTTACTTTTCGTTGTCCGAGTTTTTCCCAGCGGGGTGGCTCCATGTTAGGGCAGTCGTCTGTTGACATAGAAACGGGCGTAAAGGCCATTCCGCTAAGGGCGATAAAAGAAATAAGTAGAAATGCAGTGATTGGGGTTTTAAACAAGACTTTCATTGTTGTGTGATTTTGGTTTATGGGGTTTTTGACCCGGCTTTCGCCGAATGGTTTAATGCATCGCTTCGCGATTGGTTTGATACGTTTGATACGTTTTAAGGTTTTATACGTGTCAAGCTTGATTTAAGATGAGCTCTTTACGCACGTTGGCCGGGCAATCTCAACCTGGAGTAAATGGGAAATAAAGAATGCTGAATTTTGAATTTTCAGCACTCCTATAATTTCGCATCAAACGCATCAAACGCATCAAACGCACCCAATGTCATCTTTCTGTCAGCTATTTGTTTAGAATGAGTCTAAATAGTAGATTTGGGACTCTAATCGATCCTAAAGCAGATGATTTAAAAAACCTGTGAGCTTTAAATACTGTTAGGCTCTCAAAATGTATATACTGATGAATGCAGTGAAACCCTGGTTGAAAAAGATTGGTGTCGCCGGATTTCTATTCTTCTTTGTAAAAGGCCTGGTATGGCTGGCCATATTTTCCGGATTGGGGAAGTGGGTGGTTTCTATGTTTTGAGGCTTGAGTTTGCCTCTCCGAATGCTACCTCTAAGGAAGCTAACGCCATTCGCGGAAGCGCACTAATAAGACTTCTCTAAGGCACTTAATTCGGCATTTCAAATAAACATAATACCTTCGGGGCTGTTTTTTGCCTGTGTTATACTACAAAATATACGAGCATAGCCCGGAAGCTGAATGGGTTACCTTCGTGCATGGAGCCGGAGGGAGCAGTTCTATTTGGTTTCGGCAGATCCGTGATTTTCAGGAGCATTTTAATGTGCTGTTGATCGATCTGCGCGGACACGGGAAGTCGAAAGCACCGCTTTACAGCAAGATGAAGCGCTACACTTTTGATGTGATCGGTGATGAAGTTATTGAGGTGTTGGATCATCTCGGCATTCAAAAATCGCATTTTGTAGGAATCTCCCTGGGCACTATCATCATTCGCGAAATTACTGAACGGCATCCCGATCGCACAACCAGCATGATACTTGGTGGCGCTGTAATGAAATTGAATGTGCGCGGTAAGCTCCTGCTAAAAATGGGTGTCTGGCTGAAATCGGTAGTACCTTATATTTTGCTGTACAAACTTTTCGCCTTTATCATCATGCCCCGGAAGACCCACAGAGAGTCCAGAAATCTCTTCATCCGGGAGGCCCGCAAATTGTATCAAAAAGAATTTATTCGTTGGTTTACCCTCGCTTCGGAGGTGAATCCCCTCCTTCGATTTTTTCGCATAAAAGACAGTGGTGTACCTACTTTGTATATCATGGGAGAACAAGATCATATGTTTTTGCCGTCCATCAGTAAACTGGTAGGCAATCATACTTCCTCCCACTTACATGTTATCGCGGACTGCGGCCATGTTGTGAATGTGGAACAGCCGGCTGTTTTCAATAAGGAAGCCATTGGGTTTATGCTGAATAATGGTGAATGATGAATTGAGAAGGTAGAATGTAAAATCGCGTACCACGTACCACGTACACCGTATCGCGTATCACGTATTAAAGAAAAACCCGAATGTAGAACAGGATTTACCAGGTTCCCTCTAAATTCGCATCAAACCAATAAAACTTATTAAACGCATAAAACGTCCCGAACCAATTAATTCCTATTTTGCGGGTCGATGTCTACCACTTCCATCATAGATACCCTTTCCCGTTTTAGTTTGTTCAAGGGATTTACTCCTGAGCAGATTTGGGATATTCTGACATCCGGCAGTGTAAAGCAGCTGGAACCAGGGGCCACATTGATCAAGCCGGGGGAGGTAAACAACACGCTTTTTTTATTGATTGCCGGCGAGCTACGGGTTATTCTCGAAAAGGATGGTGCGGAGGTTTCTATCCCCATTCCGCCGGGAGAATGTCTGGGAGAAATGTCTCTTGTTGGAGGCAAAGCTACCTCTGCTAAGGCTGTCGCCGAAAAGAGCAGCCGGATACTACTTATTCCCGAAGAAATTTTTTGGAACAAACTGGCTTTGACACGCTCAGGCGCTCAAAATCTGTTGGGCATGATGGCCGACCGATTGCAGCGCAACAACGAGGCGCTCATGGTAAAAGTCGAGCAGCAGTTGAAGTACCAGTTGATGGAAAAGGAGCTGGAAACTGCCGGGAAAATCCAAAGTGGTATTGTCCCGGATGGCAGCAAATTGTTGCCCCGGTTTCCGCATATTGACGCTTTCGCCCTGATCAATCAGGCGCGCAATGTTGGTGGCGACTTTTACGATGCTTTGGCACTTGATGAGGACCACATCTATTTTGCCATAGGGGATGTTTCGGGCAAGGGAATGCCGGCTGCCCTTTTCACCATGCGGATTATCACCTCGCTGCGTCTGTATCTGAGCAGCAACACCAATTTGGAAGAAGTATTACCTGCCGTAAACAGCTGGCTGGCACGCGATAATGAAGATATGATGTTTGTCAGTGTTTTCGCTGCTGTCCTTAATGTGCGCAGCGGATTAATGCGTTACATCAATGCCGGTCACAATCCGGCTTACCTGTCCCATAAGGGCAATCGGTTTGAGTTGATGGAGTTGCCTAAAAGTCCGTTGGTAGGCATTGCCTCCGATGCCTCTTTTCCGGTGACAGCCCTGCAGCTCGATCCGGGAGACTCCCTGGTTCTTTACACCGACGGCATTACCGAAGCCAAAAACAGCCAGGAAGTACTGTTCGATTTTGATCGCATAGAAATCCAACTAAACCGCGAAAGGCATATTTCTATGCGCTCCCTGGTCAGTGCCCTTGAGAAGGCCGTGGTTGATTTTGTAGGTGCTGCTCCTCAGGTAGATGATTATACTGTGCTGGCCCTTCGGTGGATGGGGGAGAGGAGAATTAGTTAATAAAAATCGTATATCCTCCGCTTTTATCTTCTTTTTTGGGCGTTCCTTCTTCCTTTTTTGCGGGGGTAACAGTATAACTGATCTCCGAAATTTTCTCCTGCGGTTTTTCCTTTGGTAATCGAAAGTGGATCTGAATGCGTTTGTGGAATTTCAATTTTTTCTTTCGGTTTTTAGGTACGTAAAACCGCAATAGTTTCACCAGTCTCACGGCTTCCTGATCACATTCCGGATCGAGGGATTTGACAACCTTTGTTTCCACGACTTTCCCTTTGAAATTGATGGTGTAACGGATGACTACGGTCCCTTCAATTTTATGCTCTTTTGCTTTTTCGGGGTACTGCATGTTTTTGGAGATAAACTGCCGCATGGCTTTCAGGCCTCCCTCGTAGATCGGTTTGTGGATGAAGTGTTTGTCTTTCTTTTCTTTTTTCATGGAGGATGACTCTGGAAGTTTGGAATAATATAAGAATATAATTGGTTGAGGTCGGTCCATCGCTTCGTGCTGTCCCTCCGGTTGAGTTTGGTTGAGTCGTCTGCCTTCGGCAAACGGTGGGTTGAGTAGAGCCGCATTCATTTTTACGCAATGCAACGAGTTGAACGATTTTACAATTCACGTAAAATACGTACCACGTACCAACGGAATAAACGAGAAGAACGGAAATAACAGAACCAACATCAAGCTAACCCGATTCGCTCCAATTCTTCTCTCATTGCCCGGCGGCGTGGATGCTTTTTGAGGCAATTTTCGGCTATTTGGCGGGCTTCTGCTTCACCACCCAGCTTTAGAATTTTCTTTAAATCCCGACAGACTTGTCTGTAATGATTCCTGTTGCTTGCATCATCCATTCGTTCAGGAATAATCCGGACGTACATTTGTATGGTTTCTTGTGGAAAGTGGTCAGATAAAACAGTAAAGTACTGGTTCAGCATTCTGATGTCTGGATCTTGTTGGAACAAGTGCAAAAACTCCTGCCAACGTTCTGCTTCCATGAACAAGTTTGCCAGCGTGTCTGAGAAATAGCCCTGGGATTTGCTCTGGTAATATTTAATGTATTCTTCTCTTTTTTCCTTTATTTCATCTTCAGTCAATAAGGATTTAATTTCTTCGTAATATTCAAAATTGCGGTAAGGGGTCCCAAAGAAAAACTTTTCCAGTATTTTAATTTGATTTTCTTTGTCGCCTTTTTTCTGGTAGTAACGGAGCATCCAATCGTCCCATATCCTGCTGTTTGAGTTGGGATCGTTTTCTTTGTTTTTCTGAATAAGGTCCAGAAAGGCCGCATCATTTCCTTCGTCCAAATACAATTCAAGCGCTAAATCTCTCACAGTACGATATTCGATGTTCTGCTCCAGAAAGGCCCTGGCATCCTCTTTTGATTTCCAATTTTTAATGATTTGATACATGTACGGCAGGTAATATTGACCGGTATTCCATTCGGAATTCTCTTTCATTTTTTCTTTGATTTCCTCTTCAAGGAGATCCATCAATTTTTGCGCCTGTTTCTCTGTCAGAACAGCGTTTGCTGCAACCCCGGCCCAGTCATACTCCCAGTCAAAGCCCTTGTATTTTTGTTTTTTCAATTCCCGGCAGGCAAGTTTATGTATGTATTTTCTAAGGTCATTTCCGCCGGATTCTTTTTCATCCAAAGAAACAGCATTCAATCTATCGAAAGCAATACTCATTGCCATTGAAAGATCACCGGAAGAATCATCGGCACCTTTTTGATACAAACCTGCGAGTTTGGTGATGATTTCTTCGGCCAGAAATACCGTGCTGAAATCCATGGTTTCCTTCTGGTGAATGTAAGTATACAAGTCATGGCATAAATGGGAGAAATCGTGATATTCAATAAAGCCATACCTTTTTCTAGTCTGTTTAATGCGACTGTTTACCAGGTCTTTCGCTGCTTTCTTTGATTCCTTATTTCCCAGATAGTGGCTGTATTCTGCCAGCAAAAAGGTGTTAACAGCGTCAAACCTTTCTACTAAGTTTGAAATTGCATTGCGCAGTTCGGATTCGCTTAAGGAATCAATGATAGTGTCAATTGGGGCCCGATTATCAGCAACGGTTTTTTTTGAATGCTCCTTGTATTCAGCATTAACCTCGACAGCGGTATAAATAACGGCTGCCACATGTTTACAAACCGACTCTTTGTCAAAATAGGGGCAGCTGCAATACATTTCTGTTATGATTTCTCCTTCCAGAGTTAGTTTTACGGGGTATGTATTACTACCTGCAACTTCTGCATAAATGTCGTTTTTTGCTTTCTGAAAAACGACCACAAGCTTATCCTCAAAATAGTCTAATCCCCGATTCAGAATTCTGGTGGGTAAATGCTCTTCAAAATTGCTAAGCGTTAGTTGCATAGTATCTGATTGTTTGATTTGTGCCAATAAAGATATAGCTCCTGAGTAAATCCCGCATTAAAATAGACCAATTGACCAATACACCATTTCACCAATACACTACTAAACGAACCAAATCCTTGCCCATCTCAGCCTAAGACCCGATCTTTGCCGGAAATTTAACACGCCTGCCGCATGATACATTTTTTCGGAGATCCTGCTCATACTTTGTTTGCCGTTCAACTTGATGAATCCCTGTCTGCTGAAGACGTTTCCAAACTTGTCTGGTTATTCGGCGATCAGCCAAAAATAGATACGGAAGCGGTGGCTGGAACCTTCATCGGTCCGCGGGCAGCAATGGTGACTCCCTGGAGTACGAATGCAGTAGAGATTACCCAGAATATGGGCCTCAAAGGCATTCGACGCATCGAAAAATATTCAGCCTGGCAGGAAAATATGGAAATGGATCCCATGCTTTTTCAGAAGTATGAAAAACTGGATCAGCAGATCTTTGAAATTTCCATTCAACCGGAGCCGGTAAAAGCAATCACCAACATTGCGGGGTACAATAAATCAGAAGGACTGGCCCTCAGCGATGAAGAGGTGACCTACCTGGAAGAAGTAGCCGAGCGTATCGGACGAAGCCTCACGGACTCCGAAGTATTTGGCTTCTCCCAAATTAACAGCGAGCACTGCCGCCACAAGATCTTCAATGGAACTTTTGTAATTGATGGCAAGGAGATGCCGGAATCGCTTTTCTCGCTGATCAAAAAGACTTCAAAGGCTCATCCCAACAGCATCGTCTCAGCATACAAAGACAATGTGGCATTTTTGAAGGGCCCGCGTGTAAATCAATTCGCCCCCGAGGCACCAGACAAACCTTCAAACTATACCAAAACAACATCTGAGTCTGTGGTTTCGCTCAAAGCAGAAACGCACAACTTCCCGACGACCGTCGAGCCCTTCAATGGGGCTGCAACCGGCTCGGGTGGAGAAATCCGCGATCGGATGGCCGGAGGAAAAGGCTCTTTGCCACTGGCTGGTACGGCTGTATACATGACTCCTTACTCCCGATTGAGAGACAACCGTCCGTGGGAAAATGCCTTGCCGGCGCGCGACTGGCTATACCAGGCTCCGGTGGATATTCTGATCAAAGCTTCGAATGGAGCATCTGATTTTGGAAATAAATTTGGGCAGCCGCTTATTGCCGGTTCGTTGCTCACCTTCGAACATGCAGAACACGCCCGTAAACTGGGTTTCGATAAAGTGATCATGATGGCGGGCGGTGTTGGTTCGGGAAAAGCTTCTCAGGCACTGAAAGACACACCACATACCGGCGATAAAATTGTACTCCTCGGTGGCGATAACTACCGCATTGGCATGGGAGGTGCAGCCGTTTCTTCGGCCGATACGGGTTCATTCAGCAGCGGAATTGAGCTCAATGCAGTACAACGTTCCAACCCGGAAATGCAAAAACGGGTGGCAAATACCATCCGGAGTCTGGTGGAAAGCAGCAAGAATCCGATTGTGGCCATCCACGATCACGGCGCAGGCGGCCACCTCAATTGTTTCTCCGAGCTTGTTGAGGAAACCGGCGGACGCATCGATCTGGATCAATTGCCAATTGGTGACCCGACTCTTTCCAGTAAGGAAATTCTGGGCAACGAATCCCAGGAAAGAATGGGACTCATCATCTCTCCCGAAGACCTTGATTTACTTTCGAAGATTGCCGAGCGCGAGCGTGCCCCCATGTATGTGGTAGGGGAGGTGACCGGCGATTATCGCTTCACAGCCGTGTCTGAAAGTAAGGACGAAAAACCAATGGATCTGGCCCTGACCGACATGTTTGGCAGTTCGCCCAAGACCATCATGGACGATCAATCGCTTGACCGCACATACGACGAGATAGCATACGATTCGACGAAAGTCGGAGAATACATCAAGCAAGTATTACGACTCGAAGCGGTAGCCTGTAAAGACTGGCTCACCAACAAAGTGGACCGTTGTGTTGGCGGACTGGTCGCCAAGCAACAGTGTACCGGGCCTTTGCAGCTTCCGCTGAATAACTGCGGCGTGATGGCTTTGGGCTTTGACACAAAACATGGAGCAGCAACGTCTATTGGTCATGCTCCTGTGCATGCGCTGATCAATCCGGCAGCAGGTTCTCGCATGGCTGTCGCCGAATCATTAACCAATCTGGTTTGGGCACCTCTGGAAGAAGGATTGAAATCTGTTTCGCTTTCCGCGAATTGGATGTGGCCCTGCCGGAATGAAGGGGAGGATGCCCGGCTGTATGAAGCCGTTCAGGCGGTCTCTGACTTTTGTATTGACTTGGGAATCAACGTCCCAACCGGGAAGGATTCTCTTTCTATGAAGCAAAAGTACGGCGATGACGAAGTGTTGGCTCCAGGTACGGTGATCATTTCCAGTGTCGGGGTTTGTGAAGACATAAATAAGATTGTCGAGCCGGTCTTCCAGAAAGAAGGCGGAGCGATCTACTACATCAACTTGTCGCAGGATGATTTCCATTTGGGCGGCAGTTCATTCGCGCAAGCGCAAAATAAAATTGGTGCCAACGGACCGGATGTAAAAGACGCTAAAAAACTGGCTACAGCATTCAACGCCCTGCAGGACCTGATCAAAGCGGGCGATATCCTTGCCGGGCACGATGTTTCCTCCGGTGGATTGATCACGACGCTTTTGGAAATGTGTTTCCCGAGTGTAAGTGTAGGAGCAGAAGTGGATCTCACATCCCTTGGTGAAAGTGATTTTGTCAAGGTTCTATTTGCCGAAAATGCCGGTCTGGTGATTCAGGTAAAAGATGAGTCTGTAGAATCAAAGCTGGCAGATTTTCCGGTCGATTGTCATCGAATAGGTACTGTCCTTGCAGGCAACGAACTGCAAGTAATAAACGGGGATGATTCGGAGGATTTTGTTATTCCTGCTTTGCGGGATATTTGGTACGAAACTTCCTGGTTGCTCGACCAAAAGCAAACAGCTAATGGCCTGGCGGATATACGCTACGCCAACTATAAATACCAGTCGTTGGAGTACAACTTCCCGGCTGAGTTTGATGGCAAGATTCCTCCGCGGGAAGTGAAGGGCGCTCGTCCGAAAGCCGCCATCCTCCGGGAGAAAGGGAGTAACTCGGAGCGGGAGTTGGCGCATGCACTTTATCTGGCCGGCTTCGAAGTGCGCGATGTGCACATGACCGACCTCATGAGTGGTCGCGAGACGCTGGAGGATATTCAATTTCTGGGTGCCGTAGGTGGTTTTTCCAATTCGGATGTATTAGGTTCTGCGAAAGGCTGGGCCGGGACATTCCGCTACAACGAAAACGCCAAAAGGGCGCTGGAAAACTTCTTTGCCCGCGAGGATGTGCTCTCGGTTGGTATCTGTAATGGTTGCCAGCTCTTCATCGAATTGGGGCTGATCAATCCGACACACGACATCAAGCCAAAGATGCAGCACAACGACTCCTTCAAGCACGAGAGTGGTTTCACTTCCGTGAAAATCGGGGAGAATAATTCTGTGATGCTTTCCGGCTTAAGCGGCAGCACCCTTGGTGTATGGATCTCGCATGGGGAAGGCAAATTCCACCTCCCCAAATCGGCCGATCAATACAATATCGTAGCTACTTACGGCTACGAAGACTACCCGGCCAATCCGAACGGCAGCGACTACAACACGGCCATGATGGCCAGTGAAGACGGTCGCCACCTGGTCATGATGCCCCATATCGAGCGCTCCATGTTTCCGTGGAACTGGGCGCATTATCCAAAAGGTCGGGAGGATGCGATCTCTCCCTGGGTACAGGCCTTTGTGGCGGCGCGGGAGTGGTTGGTTGAAGGCTACTTACCTTGATTTTACTACACGAACAACCTCCTCCTGAATCCGAAGCAAAAAGATCCCGGCAGGAAGTGCTGAAAGATCCATTGTATGCTCCTCTGAAGCAAGAATCCCGGACAGCACCATTTTCCCGGAAGCTGTATATAGCTGGTAAGGAGTGCCAATCTCTTTTTTATTTCGAATAGTCAGGCTGGAGATCACCGGATTGGGCAGCACCTGGATTTCAGGTTCGATTATCGGGGCAGTTGTGCTGACGGTTGCTGTTTCAATAAGTCCGTTAATATCATAGCGGGCAAAGAATCGCCAAACTTCGATGCTTGCATCGATGTCCATATTGCCCCAGGAGCCGGGCCAGTCGTGATCACCCCCGTATACTTTGAAGTGTTCGGTCGTGACCTCATTCTCGCCTTCGCTGTAGATCAGGTGCTCTACAGTACTTCCATCCGATGAGTCCAGGTCGGGGATACTCGTTACTGCAGGACTGGGATTACAGTTGTTGTACTGTACCCAATAATCCAATACATCCTCAATAGATTCTGTCCAGAAAGGATCACCATTGTAGGGCACTACACTGTCGCTGGTGCCATGAATTTGCAATACGGGGGTCGGGTGTTGCGGATCGCAATCGGCATAGGTTTGAATGGTCATAGAACCGGTAACGGAAGCGATGGCAGCGATGCGGTCGCTGAGCTGGCAGGCCAGGAGGAAACTCATATAGCCACCATTAGACATGCCGGTGCTATAGATGCGATCGGGATTGATGTTATAAGCATTGCTCAGGCTGTCGATGAGTGCTTCTGTGAATCCGACATCATCTACGGTACTTCCGATAGTCCACCCGCCAACGTTCCAGTGGGTGATGCCATTCAGGAGTGTCCCTTGCGGATGAACCAGGATGAATCCGGCGGTATCAGCGATAGAGGTAAAATTGGCGTAGTTCATCTGCAAAGTCGCATTGCTGGAATAGCCATGAAAACTAAACACCAATGGGGTAGGGGTTTCCGGATCGTAGATTTCCGGAATGTATAGGATGTATTCCCGTTCGATATTGTCGTGCATCAGCGTACCGTTGATGGTTTGCTGAGCGGCGAGGTGGGTGCTGCAAAAGAGGAAGAGAAAGAGGAATGTTTTAGCAGGTTTCATGGTGTGCTAATTTTATTTGATGAGGATTGGGTATAATTATACGAAGAATTTAGGATTGATTTTTCCCGGCTTTAGTGGAATTCTGTATAAGGGCAAATGCAGCCAAAGTGTAAAGTCGGGCTTAGCTTGATTTCCACACGAAAAAGTACGAACTTTCCCAAACCATTTCGCTACGAGATATATTCATTTTTAAAGCCAAATAAGCTTAAACGATCATGGCCAATACCTTATACCTCAGAATAGAAATAGACAGAGCTTTCCCAGCTATATGGAGAGAGTTTTATATTCCCGATACCTATAGGATGGATCGCTTCCACCAGGTCATTCAAATCGTAATGGGGTGGGAGAACGCCCACTTGCATGAATTTGAGGTTAATGATGTGGTTATCGGTATGATAGACGAATTTACTTCAGACAGCCCCAGGAAAACAGAAGATGAGACTGCCATCTATTTATCTGACCTCGACTTGTCCAAAGGGGATGTGCTGACCTATATGTACGATTTTGGAGATAGCTGGTTGCACAAAATCGAAATTCTCGATATCACGGATGGCGAAGTCCCGGATCCACATTGCACGAAAGGAGAAAAGGCTTGCCCTCCCGAAGATTGTGGCGGGATCTGGGGATACAGCGAACTGCTCAAAGAGCTGAAAGAAGGAAAAAAGTCGGATATTTTTGACTTCGAGGGTTGGTTAGACCCCGAATTCGATCCAGACTTTTTTCCGCAGGAAGCTATCAATAAAGAGCTGTTAAAGTTTAGCCGCTGGCATAAAAAACACCCCAGGGAAAAATCAACTCCCTGGCACCAATTGGATTAATAAAGAGTATGTCTAAATTTCCATCAATCGGCTACAATCGGCAAATATTATCCTGTCATTCGTTAAAAAGCCTCGCCGATGCTATGGCATCGCCTGTGTTTTTTGCCTCGGACAGAAAAATATTTGCTCGCTTTCGCTCAATCATAGAATTTTAGGCATACTCTAACCACCCAAATTATACTTCCCAAAGTTATACCGGAAAGTAAGCATCAGGTAGCGGCTTAGTGCCGTCGTTTCGATATCCTGATAATACAGTTCATTGGTTACACGCGAGAGATTCTGGTTTTGCCCCAAAATGTCGAAAGCTTCCAGCCCAAATTCAGCGCGGTCGTTTTCCATAAACTTATAAGCCAGCCCCATGCTCCACAGTGTATAATTGCTGTCATAGGTATCGCTCAGTCCGGCAAAATACTGATGACTCAGGTTGCTGCGGTAAACCAGACCATCCCAAATATTCCAATACAACTTGAGGCTGGTGGTTTGGCTAAAATACTGCGTACTCTGATCCGGCGACAAGCTACTCAGGCTGTAATTCATGCTGGAGTTGCTGGATACGGTAAAATCCAATCTCGAACTGATATTGCTGCTGATCACGGCCCCCAAACCGGCACTTGGATTGTCGGTATAGTTCAACGCCCCGTTGAGCAGGCCGGGAATCCGGTTGTACTGCGCAGATAAATTCAGATTCAAATTGGATTTTATGGCCGTTATCGGCAGCCCATAAGTGCTAAACATCTGCAAACTGTAGTGCCCGTTCAGGTTAACCGGCAGGGTCAGCTGTATGCCGGGTTCTATCTCGATGCCATTCACTTCAATCGCATCCGCACCGGCAATATAGGTACTGGAACCGATGTAATTATTAGTCAGGCTGCCTCCAAGCTTGAGGAAAAAGGTCGAGGACTTTTTTGTGTTTACGGAGTTGAAGTGAGCATGTACATTGACTTTGTATTGTTGATCCAGCTCCTGATTTCCAATCCTAAGCGATTGCGGATTGCTGTTGTCAAGTACTTCCTGCAAGTCACTTAGCGCAGGGACAGCAGTATTGGTTCGAAGTATGAGGCGTAAATTCCTTTTATCAGATAATTGTATGCGATACCTTGCCATAGGTAAAATGGCCGAAAAGGACTCCCTTGCCTCAGTTTCGGTAGGGAAAATTTGCGTCGACTCAAGGACGGAGTATTGATAATTGGCATTAAACATCAGCATGCCTTTGCCCATGCGGTACATCAAACCGGCTCCACCGGATTGCAGCTGGTACCGGCTCTCAAAGTCATTGCTAAAAGTACTGTTGAGCTGATCGTAGGTATCCGAAACCGTACTGTAATCGTAAGTGCTTTTCCGGCTTTCGCCAAAATGAATGGATGGCGAGTAATTGATGCGTACCATCATCTTTCGACCTACGGGTTCAGTATACATCAACCTCGTGCTATATACCTGGTCAAATTGCTCCAGTTCGACTTGTTGATCGTATTCTTCCATGAGCAGAAATTCCCCGCTGGCTGAATACAGACTGCTGGTCGCATCGGTTGGATCGTAGGTCTGCGAAAGATGCATTGACAGGGTCCGACCCCGCTTGCCAAACTTGTGTTGCCACATCAGTCGGTTTTGCCATTTTATGCTAAGCAAACCGCTGTTGAAGGTACTTTCCGTGGCATTAATCAAACTGCCATCCTGTAGGTTCGCCGTACGCTGCTGGCTAAAGCCACTGTAATTTTGAAGCGTAAAACCCGGACTGTAAATGATGGCATCCGAACGACTAATCTGATACCTCAATCGAAGATTTGCCCGGTGGTTTTGGTTAGCCGAAGTACCTGCTTCGTCCTCAAAATATTGTTGTAAAGGATGATCAATAAAGTAGGTGCGTTCCAGCAGCGAAACTACCTTGTTATCGGTTTGATTGAAGAAATAACTGGTATTGAGACTCAGCTTTTCGCCAAATTCGTCGGTGTAGTTTAGGCCGAGGGCATGGGTTTGTACAATCCCGTTTTGTTCCCCAACCAGAAAATCGCTGGCATTGTTGCCTCCGGGGCGACCTCCGCCTCCTCGTCTACCCCGTCTGGAATTGCCCGAGGTAACGCCCGCCAGATCGGCACTGGAAAAATTTTGTTGATTGATGTTATTGGTCTGCGTCATAATCGTAAGTCGCCGCTCCTCCTTGAAGTTGTTGAGCAGTCCGTTTACCCGGTAGCGGTCTTCCGTTCCATAACCTCCCGAAACATTCCCAAAAGTTCCGTTTCGAAATGCTTTCTTGGTGATGATGTTGAGTGTTTTCTCCGATTCTCCATCATCAAAACCCGTTAGCTTGGCCTGGTCGCTCAGGTCGTCAAAGATCTGCACCTTATCAATGGCTTCAGCGGGCAGACTGCTCAGTGCCGCATTGGGATCATCCCCAAAAAAGGGTTTCCCGTCGACGAGTACTTTTTTTACGTCTTCTCCTTCAGCCTGGACTTTCCCGTCCTGCACGACAATCGTAGGCATTTTTTCGATCAGGTCTCCGGCATCTGCATCCGGATTGGATTTGTAGGCGGCTGCATTTATTTCGGTGGTGTCGCCTTTTACAATTACCGGTAATATTTCCCCGATAACAGTTATTTCACCCAGTTTGACTGCTTTTTCGGAAATGGTAACTTTCCCCAGGTCCACGGTTTTATATTCGATCAGGAGTTGCTCCCGGAATTTTTGGTATCCCACATAACTGATCTCCAGCGTGTAATAACCAGGGCTGACCAATAACTCAAAATAGCCGTTTGAATCTGTTGCCTGCCCCAAAACCAGACTCGTATCGTTTAGCGGGCGCAGGCTCACATTGGCCCTGATTACCGGCTCCTGCTGGTCGTCTACGACACTTCCTTTCAGCGTGCTTTGCTGGGCATTCAGATTGCCAGCCAACAGGGCAAAAAGGGCAATGAGAATTTTTTTGAAGTTCATGACTTTGTGTTTTGTTCTGGTATGCCTTTCGGCGAATGTATGTGTTTAGGAGATGGGGAGTTCCCAAATTTATGGACACATTAACTTCTGGACATTTTTAAAGTAGAAGTTAGCATAATCCCGAACCAACTCTAAATCAAATAAGCCCGGATTAAATAATCATTGATCAAGCCTGTTTTACTGTATTTGTATTGTGGGGTTTTAAGATAAATCATCTTAATCGGAGCGGTTAATTGTTTATTGACCGGATTTCAGTGTTGCTCTAACAATAATTTTCCATTTGAGAAATCGGACCTCCATCCCTTCGTTTATTCCTTGTTATTTAAGCTGGAGAGTTCTGCTATTATTGGGCAAAACATTCTTAGGGTAAAATATTTTTTCTTACCTTTTCCGGTATAGAGGGAAAAAATTCGCCGAAAGGCTGGGGATAGAATTTTATTTGCTCCGGCTATCACCCTAAATGCCCCCCGTACTCCTCTACCCGAAACTTTCTGAATACGATCATATGGTATGCTTACTGTATGGGGTATTTCTATAGATGCCCGGGAGAGATAAGTATTCCCCATTCTAATAATTACACAAAATCCATTCAGCTTATGAGAATCATTTTTACCCTGTTGTTCAGTTGCTTTGGTTTTCTGGCATTCGGCCAGGATTCAGTAAAACCGGTTGATCTGGTGGAGTCTCAGCTCCGCGCAGGTGATCTGTTTGAACCCGCAGCTCCTTTTTCTGTAGCCGCTCAAAAGAGCAACATGGTTACAGAATTAGATGGATCCATCGTGGATTATGCCGTGTTGGATGTTAACATGAAAGAATTAGGCAGCCTTGCAAAAAAGGCTCCATCGAGTTTGACCCTGAGTCTTCCTGCTTTGTCAGGTAGTGATCCATTGGAACTCGATCTGGTAAAGGTGGACCTGTTTTCTTCAGACTTTGAAGTAACGCTTGCATCCACCGATTCGCCTGCAGATGTTGAACACGGTACGCATTACCGGGGGATGATCAATGGCGATGTGCATTCTGTCGTTGCGATCAGTGTATACAAAGGTGAAATCATGGGGCTTATCACTTCTCCAGCCGGTAACTTCGTACTCGGCAAATTAGAAGGCGGTGCCTGGGATGGCGAGCACATTTTGTATGATGACAAAAGTGTATTCCACGAAGAAGCATTCGAATGTGGCGTGCTCGACGACGGAATTTCCTACAAGAAAAAAGATTTGGAATGGGACGAAAACCGGGCTCCCGGTGATTGTATCCGCATCTACATCGAAGTAGATAACGACATCTATAATAATAAAGGCGGTGCGGCTGGTACCACCAACTACATTACAGGCCTGATGAATCAGGTTATTACGCTTTACGCGAATGAAAATATTCCTTCCGTAATGTCGCAATTGGTGCTTTGGGATGTAACCAGTCCGTATAGCAGTACTTCCAGCAGCGGAATGCTTTCCGATTTTCAGGCAAATACATCTTCCATTAATGGCGATCTGGGACAATTGTTTTCCTATCAGGCCAGTGGCGGTATTGCAGCCGGATTCTCCGGAATCTGTAATCCGAATGTTGACAACAGCCTTTGTTTCTCCAGTATAAATTCTTCTTATGCTGTTGTTCCTACCTATTCCTGGTCGGTCATGGTAGCCACGCACGAATTGGGTCACCTTTGGGGATCGCGCCATACGCACGCATGTGTATGGAACGGCAACAACACGGCCATTGATGGTTGTGCGGGTCAGACCGAAGGTGGTTGTGCCTTACCGGGCTATCCATCGGAAGGCGGTACGATTATGTCTTACTGTCACCTCCAAAGTGTGGGTATTAATCTGAGTTTGGGTTTTGGCCCTCAGCCGGGTAATGTCATTCGCAACAGCGTAGATAATGCAACCTGTACTTCATCCTGCGGACCGCCTTCTTGTGAAGACGGTATCCAAAATCAGGATGAAACAGGCGTTGACTGTGGTGGTAGCACCTGTCCGGCTTGTCCGACCTGTTCAGACGGCATTCAAAATGGCGAAGAACTGGGCGTCGATTGTGGCGGACCGGATTGTGCTCCTTGTCCTTGTAACGGACAGGATGTGACACTTACCATTGTATTGGATAACTATCCAAGTGAAACTACCTGGACAATTACATCCGGAGGATTGACTTATGCTTCCGGTGGCCCTTATAGTGGTGCTGGTTCGACTGTCGTCGAAGTTAACTGTCTGAATGATGGCTGTTATGACTTCACCATTTTCGATTCGTTTGGTGATGGTATTTGCTGTGCCTATGGAAACGGTTCCTATTTATTGGAAGATGCTTCCGGTAACACACTTGCCTCTGGTGGTGCCTTTGGGTCCTCCGAGACGACCAACTTCTGCCTGAGCAGTACACCTTCCTTATCTGTAAGTATTACGGATGAGACCAATGTTTCCTGTAACGGAGGCAGCGACGGATCTGCAACAGCTGCAGCTACCGATGGAACTGCTCCCTATTCTTACAGTTGGAGTAATGGTGGTTCAGGAGCTACTATATCTGGTTTGGGTGCTGGTTCTTATACGGTAACAGCGACCGACGACGATGGCAATACAGCTACAGCTACTGCAACAATCACGGAGCCATCTGCTCTGTCCGTTTCTGCGAATGGAACGGATGCAAGCTGTACGGGAGCCAATGACGGATCAGCTTCTGCCAGTGCTTCCGGAGGTACTTCTCCGTACTCCTATAGCTGGAGCAATGGAGGAAATGGATCCTCCATTTCAGGACTTTCAGCTGGAACGTATAGCGTGACAGCAACCGATGGCAACGGATGTACCGCAACCGATGCTGTTACTATTGGTGAGGAAACACCAGGAACTTCCTGCGATGATGGTGATGCTTGTACCGTAAACGACGTACTCGATGCCAATTGTAATTGTGCCGGTACCTTCCAGGATTCTGATGGCGACGGTGTTTGTGATGCCGATGATGCCTGTCCTGGATTTGATGATAATGTGGACACAGACGGAGACGGCATTCCGGATGGTTGTGATGATACCAACTGCTTGCCGGTAATTGATAATTTCCCGACAGATCCATTGCAACACTCCGGATCGGGTGCTTCTTCTGTAATGCTGGCTTACAGCAGTATCCATGAAGATGTTTCCTTTACAATAGCCGGCCTGGATGCGCAGCAAAATGGCAATCCAAACAACCGTTATATAGAAGTAGCTACCGTATCTTACGATGATGGTAGTGGCAATAGTACGGTCGTTGGGACTTACAGTGGAGCCAGTGGCAGCACAGGAAGTGTCAGCATTTCCGGATCGGTAGTATCTGTTACCGTAAGTCTGGCGGATGGATATGACGGCAATGCACCGGGTACATTAAGTATCAATTTGGGGGATGTTTCCTCTTGTGATACCGGAGCCGGTTGTCCGGATGATGATGGCGACGGTGTATGTAATGCCGCAGATGTTTGTCCCGGATTCGATGACAACATTGATACAGATGGCGACGGTATCCCTGATGGTTGTGACAGCAGCAACTGTACGGAAGTACTGGATGACTTTCCAAGCAATCCGTTGACACACAGCGGAAGTGGTTCTTCTTCCACGACACTTACTTATGCTTCTGCCCGAGAGGACGTATCCTTCACCATCAACGGATTGGATGCCGTAACCAATGGCAATCCGAACAACCGCTACATCGAAGAAGCGGTAGTAAGCTACGATGATGGTAGTGGTTCGACAGTAGTGGCGACCTTCAGTGGTGCCAACAGCAGTTCGGCCAATGTAAGTATACCAGGCAATGTAGAGTCTGTGACCGTTACATTACAGGATGGTTACGATGGTAATGCACCGGGTACACTGAGCATTAACTTCTCACAAGTTGCTTCCTGTGTCTCCGGATCTGGCATAATGCCTCCATCTGAGCCACCATCGAGCAAAGATTTCTGGGCGCCAGTTGTAAGTGAGTTATATCTGTTCCCGAATCCGGTGAGCCTTGAGCTTAACGTACAATTCGAACTTCTGGCTAAAGCCGAGATCCAATTAGTGATCACGGATGTAAACGGTCGGATCCTTCAGCTCAATAAGATGCAGCTCGACCAGGGCAAGCAGGAAACGCAATTGGACGTAAGTCAGCTTCCGGAAGGACTGTACTTGCTACATCTGCAATCGAAAGAACAACAATCGACCAGCAAGTTTATCATCATGCGATAAGCTGCTCCTCGATATTAGAAATAGAAGCGTCCCGGTTTTGCCGGGGCGCTTTTTTTTGGAAGCAATGGAGACAGGAAATGCCATTCGAAGAGATAACACTCAGCCATTTTTCAATCCATCCTAATTTATTAACTTGAAAACTTTAGAAACAACTTAAATTTAAACACCTAAGATGAAAGCACCAGCTCTTTTTCAAACTCTATTTGTTTTTCTTTTTTCCGTTTTATTCCTGAATTCTGCCTGTTTTAAAGATGGTTACGGCAAGTCTGCCACCGGTACCCTTTCTGCAGTAATTGACGGGAAAAGCTTCTCCACCAATGATGTGAATTTTACCAAACTGGAAGAAGGTCCCCTTTCTATCGGAATTGCTTATGAATTCACCGGGACAGATAAAGGAAATGAATTTGAAAGTATCACTATTTACGTAGAGCCTGTTAATGGTCCGGGCAGCTACAATCTGGATGCAAATTCCCAATCGGGAGCAACCATGCGCGGAGGTGATTCAGAAACCTGGTGGGGTAAGCAAAATACAGGTTTTGAAGTAATCTTCGAAGAAGTAAGCGAAGACAGAATCAAAGGAACCTTTCAGGGGCAATTTACCAATTCAGACGGAGATGTTGTTGAGTGCACTGACGGGGAATTTGAGATGGAGAAGTGATTTTACTTGCCAATACAGGAAGTGTATGTGTTTGATTTGTAGGTTTTTAAAACATATGGGTGACAAGTTTGAGACTGTATTGTTTACTATGGGTTCAAACTAGATTTTCTTTCAAAAGGTTGTACTTTTACTTTGTGAGGTCCATGTCTAAGCTTTCGGTCTTAAATATGTTCAATTTTAGCCATATTCAAATCGTATTACATTTATGGAAGAGAAAGTAAATAGCGAAGAAGGGGGGGGTAAAAAATATCGCCCGAGTAATTATTTAGATGAAAAACCGGTAAAGATCGATTTCAATGAAATATCCATCTCAGGCGAAAAGGTTATTGACTTATTGAAGGAGGAATACTATTTTCTTCAAAGTACAATTGAGGAGTACGATAAGAAGGCTATTACTATCAAGGCATGGAGTATCACGTTTAGTTTGGCTGTTTTGGCCACTGCTTTAGCTTCGCACGAAATTCATGATTTGTCGCTCCTTTCCTGTGTTAGTGCTGTCCTATTCTGGATTATTGAAGGTTATTGGCGGATTTTCCAGCAATCCTTTTATAGGAGATCATTGGACATTGAGATGTTCCTTAACGGGAAAAAGATGGAAAAGTTTCGAGTTGTTAATGTAATGGGGTCATTTAACTACAATTTGAAATACCTCCTAAAGAAAAATTGGTGGAGTACGTTCTTTAAACCTCAAACTTGCCTTCCATACATTTTAATTTCGATTGTCACGTTAATTATGTGGTTAGCAACTATGCAGTAATAATTAAATTACACCAAATGAAAATGAAATTTGAAACAGGGGGTATTCGGCAGCAAAATATTTTGATGCATGACCTTGAAAACCTTGATCAAGATTTTACTTTTTATTACGATGAAACGAATAATATTGGTAAACTTCATATTAGAGAGGGAAGTTTTAATCAGCTATTTTCGAACCAATTTATTTTGGGAGGATTGGTTTTTACTTCCTCCGAACCAACTTCCGATGAGATAGGAACTTTTATAGATAGCCTTAACTTACAATCGAGTGCTAAAGAGCTAAAATTTAAACATATTGCAAAAGGTAGTTTTGAAGACTGTTTGAAGTCGAAAAGGTTAGGGAGTTTTTTAAACTGGCTGGATGGAAAAGATGTATTCATTCATTATTCCCATATTAACCTACTTTTTTATTCCCTAGTTGATATTTTAGACTCCATAGTTGGTGAGTTAGAGCTATTGGAATCAATTGGGCTGGAGTTTTTATTTTTTTTAAAAAGCACCTTTTATGATATTGCCAAGGATAATTTAGATGAAATTGTGGATGTTTTTTATGATTTTAATTATCCTAATATAAGTGAGGGCAAGGGTAAGGACTTTATTGATGAACTGATGCAGATTGTTGCACCGTTTACAAAGGCTGAATCAATGGATTATCCCTTTGCTAACGATTTAAATGTTGTGTTTAGCAAAGTAAAGAAAGATACTCACCTCCCATTTGTTATGAATGAAGAAAATCATCTACTCGTAAAGAGTAGTGATTTGATGCAAGTATATGCCCGTCCAATTTATATGTTCCTCAACTCTGAGCACATTTTTGATAATGAGAATTCCATGAAGTCGCTTTTAAATAAGTATGACTTGGATTCTGACGGTGTGATTCTAAAGAACTATAAATTTGTGGATTCGAAGGATGAAAGACTTGTTCAGTTATCAGATGTGATCGTAGGTTTGTTAGGGAAGTTGTTTGATTTTTTGGATAATATAAATAAAGATGAGTTATTACGTTTTGTTGAAAAACTTAACTCAGTTCAATTAAAAAATCTGAAGCTGTTGATGAAGTTTTTACAAGAGGCTGAAATAGAAAACAAAGCTTTTATATTCAGTTTTGCGAGTATGACAGAGCGTTTGAAGTATCAAACTTTACACGAAATAGTTTTTAATTATCGATTAATTATAGGTTGATGTACTTGCTATGTATTTGTTACTCCGAATGTTAACTCTTTTTATGTCTTGTGTCCTGGATTAACCCCTCTATAACAGGTGTGTTGTTTATTGAATGGAAGTGGATTCTAGATAATAGGTACTCGTGCGAGCTGTTGGGGTCATTGAAATAATTTGGATCGGCAAGTATCGAGAACGAGTTATTTCTTTGAGGGAGAGAATATCGAAAATAGTATGATAATATCTTTTGTGAAAAATTATCCTCACTGTCTTCCTTGTTTTTTATTGCATAGGAAAGAGTTGAAGCGAAAAAGTCTGCAAGTTGTAATCCATAAAAGTCTTTTGAATCCCCAAATTTAATATCTTCCTTGAGTTTGTAGTTTAATGCTATTTTGTAACCAAATATGTCCGTTGATGATTGATGTGGGCTGCTAATCTTGCTTAAAGTTTTAAGTCCAGTCATGCCTTCCTTTAATGCGTAAGAATTGTCGCAAATGATTGAGATTCCTTTCGGGTGTTTTTCTCCCCATGCGCAAAGTAAGTTATATAAACTCGATCCAGATAATTCCAATACCCATTTATTCATTACACCCTTTTCGTCTGAAACTTCATCGATAAATGTTTCTTGGTGTTTGTGAATAATTTCAACAATTTGCCGAAGTCTATTATCTACATTTTGGTCCACTGTCATTTCCTTCGAAGGCTCAGTCTTGTTCCTTAAAACGTCCTGAAATTCTTGAAAAAAATTAACCACTGCTTCCTGTCCATCAAGGAAAAATTTATAGAGCAAGTGTGATACATAGTTGTGGAATCCAATTTTATAAAAAGTGGCACTTTGCTTGCTAATAATAGGCTCGAAATAGTATTCAAAAATCTTACACGCTAAAACAAATTTTTTCTCGTGTACCACCATTTTTACTCTTGGTGAGTATTTCCTAAAAATATTTAATATTTCATTTTTGTTTTTTTGTTTCCTTAATAAGTTTTTTGTTTTTATTTCGTTGTTGCCTTGGATGTTACACTTTTGCCTAAGTGTGGTTATGATTTTTTTTGCCTTTTTTTCTGTTATGTTGACAGAGCTATAGACAAAATATAGTTGATCGTCGTCAAGGAGGTTTACACCTGTGTAGCCGGATTCATCACAGTATATTGGCATGGTTGTTTCTAATCTAAATATTTTGGGGATAAACCACATATTGAAAAAGTAGGTAGCTAGTAATTAAAGCTTAAGATACTGATTATGTGTTTGAGACCCACAGTGGTTGTATCGACAAACTTACAGTTCCAAGGTTTTTCAAAGAATGTTCAGTTAAGGATAACGTTAAGCTCTTAATTTTCATCTCTTGCCCTTCAAGTTTCATGACAATATATTTATTATCATTAATCAAAGGGTAAGGAACTAAGATAAGGTCTCTTTTCTGATTCTACTTTAAATTCTTTCATTAAAATTTAGTCATCAGCTGTTTCTATGAATCCAAACACCCTATCCTCCCGCGAAATACTGCTTGACATCGGAGCCATGCGTCAACTGGCAAAAGGCCTTGTAGGCCAAGGAAAGCCCTATGATAGATTGCTCGTGTTACTACTAGAGAAGGACTATTACGAAGATGATGACGAACCCATTCCTTCAATGAAAGAACTGTCAGAAAAGTTAAGTCTTTCTTATGAAAAGGTGCGCAAACAGATCAAGCAGATTTATGATGATCTGGTCTTTCCTGAAGGAGAAGAACTTCCATCTTTTTCCATAAAAAACGTGAAGTACATCATCTATGTTCATAGCCTTCAAAAATCCATGGTTTTTGAACTGGATAACTTACCCGTCTTACCTAGGGTAGGGGAACAGTTTGAGGTTCCCTTCTTCCATGCTTATTTGGGTTTTCGCGACTTTTTCGTCAAATCAATAACTCACCGAATCGTAGATGATTGCCAGGAAATATCCATTTCTTTAAAGTATGGGTACTACAACTTGTATTGGCATTATCGGAGGGATAAAGCTTGGGAGGAACAGGAATTGGGAATCCAGGAATTGGCAAATCTGGATGATTATGAATTAAGACGAAGACTGGGAGTGGGTAGATGATAAGTAGTACTTTCCAGTCACGAATTAATTTCCTTCATTAAGTGGGAGTGAGGATATTGGTTGTCATAAGGCTACTGGAGAACATGTTTTCTTCTATGTAAGTTGGTACACCTTCGTTTAAACTACTTCAAAGTTGTTCAGTTTATGGTTAGCAAACTGGGTTAGATGGGGAAGATGTATTCACTCCAAAGAAAAAATCAACCTGATTCCTAACTTAGGTTAAGTTTTCCTTTTCTTACTTCATCCATTGAATCTGTCTTTAATTGATGGGTACTTTACATAAAATGCACATGCTGCAGTAAAGGCGAAAAAGCTTGAGGTGATAGGATGGTAAATTGATGTAAAAGGAATTGTTTGAGTTACCGCAAGAGCAATAATTACGATCATTGCAATCAATGATAAGTACATTATTACCACCATAGGAGTAGTCCTTTTCAAAGTGGACGTTAGTAAATAAAAAATAACCGCTGCAATAGCAAGTGACAGTAGCAAAATGAGATTAGTGCTCATGATTCTGTTTTATTAGGGTTGTGATTGCATGAGATTTAACAAATCTCTTCCATGGTTATCTCAATATACGGACATTCTATAGTTCCTTGCTCTTTTCCCCTGACCATGTTTGTTCTTACATCAATCTTATCCTCGATACTAGAAATCTTGAATTGAGTATTCGGGAGGAAAAATATTTCGTATCCATCAATTACTCCAAAGTCGCTGTATTTTGATAGTTCTATACCTGAGCAGGAGCCATTGATGATGAAAAAGACCTCGGGCCATTCCCCTCTTTTTCTAAACGGATTGTTATCTGTCATATAGCAAAATCGCTTCGCCTTGAAATCTTCTACTGCTGTAGACAAAAAACCATTGTCCTTATATATCCCATTTCCCTTAAGGGTTTCAATTATTTGTGAGGGGATTTGAGAACCACGAAAAAGTAGGTCATTTTGTTGAAACCTAGGTAGTTTGTCACTAACTTCAAAAAGTGCTTTCATATAATCCTCATCGTAAGATTCGTCCATATGATTATGCCTCAAAAATAAATTTAGTGATTCGCTTTTGGTTATAAAATTTTCTAAGATAAGTAAGTCATAAATGGTTATACCATCAAAAAGCTGAGGATCTTCCTCTTGTAGTTTTTTTAAGAAATCTGGCTCATGCTCTTTGGCATATTGTTCAGCTAAACTCATCGTATCTTCAATTCTGATTTACTTTTTTGCATTCTGCTAAGCTAACATTTGCTCCAACCGTTCCTTCCACCTCTTCCAGTCCAGCATCATCGACCCCTGCAGATCAAAAAACTTCCGTGTGTGGTTAGGGTGTAGTAGATGGCAAAGCTCATGAACGATCACATATTCGATACTGCCTTTCGGAGCCTTTATCAGCTCTAGGTTTAGGGTGATTCGGCCAGAGGGTGCACAACTACCCCAGCGTTTTTCCATCTTACGAATGACAATATTAAATGATGGAAGGTCATATTTAGAGAATCGCGGCAATACCTTGGCAAGAACTTCTTCAAAATGAATCATTGCTTTTTCCCGATACCAATTCTCCAATAGCTTACGGATAGTCTCATCAGATGATAGGTTTCCACTTGATACAGTTAAGTACTTTCCTAAAAGCTTCACTGCTTCAGTAGGATCTTCAATCACTTTTAATCGATATTGCCGTCCGAGGTACAGGTGTGTTTCACCAGATACATATTGGCGAAGGGGAGTAAGCGGATGGAAAGAATCGAAAAATACTAGTTGTGCTAGTACCCATGCAGCCTTTGATTTTACCTTCTCCTGAATGCGAGTCAACGAAGCATCAATTGGGGCAATCACATGTACAGATTTGTCAGGATGAACCTGGACGCTCATGGTTTTTCTGTCCGCCCTTTTAAGATGGAACTCTATCTGCTTGGACCCGAACGTGATCGAATGTTTGTTGTTCATCATCTTATTCATACCGCACTTTTGCAACTTTCAAAACTTCATCGATCAGATCGTCAATTTCTTCTAATTCAAATTGCAGACCCTTTTGGGATTGGAAGTCAAAGACGACATCATCCAATGCTATTCGCAGCTTTCCTTCAATGTCTGGGTTGTTTTGCCAGTCGACCAAAAGGATCCCGTTTTCATATACTAGTTCTTTGAACGAAGCATCCATTCGGTCTGCTAATTCAGCAGCCTGACCTTTCTGTTGTTCTGACCCCTCAGAAAGGGCAGAGAGTTCTTTTGTAACCCAATTGTAATAGGCAATGGCAATCGGATTCCCGGCAACTATTGGCGGAATATCATTTTGTTTTCCTTTGAAGAAGGTAGTTTCTTGTTCTTTGACTCTTTTCAGGTATTCAGCTTCGGAGATTCGTTCAGCATGGTAATCGGCAATGGTCTCTTTTATCAAATCAGCCAGCTTTTTGTAGAAGACTGGATCTTCTTCCATCTTAACGTTAATAGCCTTGATGGTTCTGCTGGCGATGTGATCTGCCTTGGCTGCCTTACTGGTGAGTTTTTCGACTTCTGCTTCTCTGGCTTCTTCATCGAAGATGTCGACCATATCCGTTATTTGCAATACTTCGCCTTCTGTGGTGATGTGCTTATCAATTAGCTTTTTCACTTGCGCTTCGAATTCCCTGAAGTCGGTGGAGTCGAAATACCTGCGTTTTACAGATGCTCTCAATGCCAGGAAGAACTTAGCATCCTTTTTGTATTTGTCGATCTGGTCTTGAGGCGTGTTATTGGTGAAATCTAGGCTCGCTAAAGCAAGTTTGAGCATTCGGGCGTATGCAGATACCTTTTCGTAGAATCGGTGCCGGATTTCCTCATCACTTAGCAATTCCTCGTATGCCGGTTCATCATATTTATTCTGAACCTCCTTAAAAATATCCCATAGCTCTGAATGCGCCTGAGGTAGCTTTTCTACTTCTTCGGCTAACTTAGTAACAGTACCTTCCAGATCTTCTTCTTCATAATCGCCATCATTTGCATATACCTCTAAGGCTGTGTCAAGGTGTTCGAGGTTGCCGAAGTAGTCAATGATAAGTCCGTATTCTTTACCCGGATAAAGGCGATTAACACGGGCGATGGCCTGCAACAAGGTATGTTCTTGTAAAGAGCGAGTGAGGTACATTACCGTATTCCGAGGAGCATCAAAGCCAGTAAGCAGCTTATCTACGACGATCAGAATCTCTGGGTAATCCTTTTTCTTGAAAGCATTGACAATACTGTCCAGGTACTTCTTTGGAGTGCCGTATTTATCCATCATTGATTTCCAAAAGTCTAGGACACTATCCTGAATCTTAGAATAAGCATCATCTCCGGACTCCCTTTGATCCGGGGGAGACATGATCAGTTCTGACTTCACTTTCCCAATCTCGTCCAGATAGTACTTGTACTTAATGGCTGTAATTCGATTAGGAGCAACGAGTTGTCCTTTTAGGCCGGTGCCCTGGAAGTTGTCTACAAAGTGTTCCGAAATGTCCATCGCTCTTTCGTAGACTACTTGGTCAGCCTGATTGATCGCATTTTTGGTGCTGAATTTCTTTTTTAGTGAAGCTTTGCCAACATCTGATAATGGCTCTGACACCTTGTCGAAGAACGTATTTAGTGGCTTCTCATTTACATCAAAAAGGTTGTGGCGGCCTTCATACAAGAGTGGGACTACAGCGCCGTCTTTTACTGCCTGCCGAATGGTATAGGTTGCCTCGCTTATGATTCCTCCAAACTTTTGAGCTGTGCTTTTCTCCTTCTTCATCAGAGGCGTGCCGGTGAAAGCAATGAAACAGGCATTCGGGAAAATCTGTCTCATTCGGACATTAAAGGAACCATATTGACTCCTGTGCCCTTCGTCAATAAGTACAAATATGTTTGGCGATTCAAATGGAACAGGCGACCCTTTCACAGCAGCTTCAAACTTGTTGATGATCGTTGTGATGACGTGATCTTCTTTGCCTGAAAGCAAACCGAGTAAACTTCGATCTCGATCCAGTTTTTCCAGTTCTGGAGGGGTTAGTTTCTCTCCTTGCAGTTTTTTCTTGATTTCAAGAGACGCTCCTGTAAGTGCCTGACGAACGGGTAAGTTGCACTTTTTAAAGGTGTCAGTGATCTGGTCGTCAAGATCAATCCGGTCGGTAACTAAGACGATTTGTGGGTTAGGAATGCTTGGATGTTTGGCAATCATTTGTGCGAGCATCACCATAGTAAGCGATTTGCCACTTCCTTGCGTATGCCAAATTACCCCGCCTCTTCGAGATCCGTTTGATTGAATCGTACTGACCCGGTTTAAGGTGGTCCCTACTGCGAAATATTGCTGGTAACGAGCCACTTTCTTTTCCCCATCATCGTATACCGTGAAGTTATAGACCATGTCGAGTAGCCGCTCTGGCTGGCATAGGCTGAAGAGTGTTCGATCTTGCATCGTTACGACCTTCTCTCCTGCGTCAAGATTGTCAAAGTATTGTAGGACAGATCGAAAGCGTTCTCGGAATAAGCGGTTCCGCTCTGTGTTATCCAGTGGCTTGTGCTTTAGGCGATGTAATTCCGTTTCATATTGTTTTTCAATCTCCTCGTCCTTATGCATTTCTCGCCAAAAACTCCAGAATTCCATTGGAGTGCCGGTAGTTGCGTATTGAGCATCATTGGTTGCTAGTGCCATAATCATGCTCGAGTACTGATATAAAGATCGAATTCCATCTTCACGCTGATTACGGAGGTTTTGTTTGATGGCCTTCTCAATCGGGTTTTTAATCTTTGGGCTTTTACATTCGATGATGACAAAAGCAATGCCGTTTACGAAGAGCACAATATCAGGTCGGTAATGATCATGTCTGGCCGAACGTAATACGCTGAATTCTTCGGTGACATGAAAGACATTGTTTTTAGGCTCTTCCCAGTCGATGTACTTAAATGAATAGCTTTTTTTATCTCCTTCAATGCGTTGTTCGAAACTTCTGCCTAATGTGATCAGATCATAGAATTGCTGGTTGGCATTGATGAAACCTTCATTAATCGGCAAATTTCGAATAGCCAGGATCGCGTCATTGATGTTTTCTTCCGAAAATGGATACTCTCGTCCACGATAGTTGATAGAGTTGATTTCACGGAGTTGTTTTTTCAATATGCCTTCAAAAAGTACATTGGAAGTTCGACCCCCGCGGACATCTAATGCCTTATCAGGAGTGAGGTATTGCCATCCCATGTTGATCAGCAGTTGGAGTGCTGGTATCTGGGAGATATGGTCTTCTATGAAGCTGGGAACTTCTTTCATGATCTGGGTATTATATTGAAATAGTGCAAATTTTCGCTTATCTTCTGTCTTTGTATTACCTACTCTGTATGAACGTCGACTCCATGTCGTTGAAGGGTATCCTTCTTAGTACAGTTGTGGGCTTTTTAACATTACTATAAGCCAACGATCTTGCTATTGTTACAAATTTGTAGTACTTTTGTAACGCTCATCTTACCGATATAGGAAGAAGGAGCTTCGAGGCTCGATATACCAAGATGTATACCGAGCCTTGCGGTTTTAATACAAATCTGGCAGTTTTTTCTTTAGCTTTTTCTTGATCTGTTTTAGACCTCTCTTCTCATTCAAATGGTAGGCAGTTAAGAGATAGTAATCTGTTCCACTTCTCTGTGGTTCTAAAATGATAACATACTCTTGCTCCGTATCATAAATGTATGTCCTTATTATATCCTTTCTTTTTACAGGATCTCTGTCCTCGTAGCTAAAAACTTCCAATTTGTCCGGATCTGATTCTTCTAAATGATATAGAATCCAGTGTAATCTTTGCGAACGGGCCATTTCAAATACTCGTCTTCTTTGTCTCCTTCCTTCCTCCGTTTCATCTTTTTTTGTAGTCAGATGGTGAAATAAAGTATCCATCGCAGGCTCGCCATCTTCTTTTTTTATTGGCCGAATTTGCTTTGTTCGAAAATTCAGATTTTCGTTATCTGCAATATCCCTGTCGAAGACACCTCTGAGTGATTGTCTTCTTTGATGTTCATTGAGATGAGCAAGTTCTAACAATGCTGCATATACCTTTAATAAGTTAAATGGCATGGTAGGGCTACTTTAAGGCAATAAAAAACCGGTTAAACTTCTCCTCGCTAAGTGGAGTTGATTTGTCAAGACTTCCATTGCATTGTTCTTCGATTTTTGTAATGAGCTGGTTTTTTGCAATAACTTTGTTTAAGCCTCTTAAACGATAGTTAATAGCGCCCATTATCAGATCTGCTAATTGCATTAAAGAGCTTTCATATGAATGAATAGCTTGTAGATTTCGAATGGATGCATTTAATCCTAAGATTTCTTTAAGTCGGTTCACCTTTTTATGGCTTCGGGTGTCTTTAATGTCGATATAAACATTAAAGGTGTCTTCCATGCTAACTTTATGATGCAGTAATTGGAAGTACATCTTGAAATAAAAATCATCATAGGTAAAACCAGCTTGCATTTCATTGATTTGAGATTTGTCAACAATGATTGCTCTGAAAAATAGGTCTGTTGCAAAGAAGTAGTCAATTAGTTCTGTGTAAAACTGATATTTAGAGGCAGATACGTTAGACCACTTAATCTCCCCTTTAAAATTGTGCTTGGCTTTTAAGTTGCTTATCGCAGTCTTATGTTGTTTTAACTGATTGTATGGGGTGCCTATGTATGAAATAAGCATATAGGGCATTCCATCATTTTGTAGATGTGAACTTTCATCACAATACAAGTTGAAAGTTTTATTTGAGGCCATTTACTCTGGTTTTTCCGGTTAGTAATTGCTGCATTAATCCTTTCTTTTGAAGCTTGAGGTTCCTATATGCCATTTCTTGCCCTTCGATTTCTCTTAAGCCAATATCTAAGAACTCGGCTATCTGACGCTGCTCTTCTATTGAAGGGTAGGGAAGCTTTTGATTTTTGAAGTCATTGAAACTAATCTGTTTTCCATCACGGATGCCTATCACCGAAGTTGCTAAATGACCGATAAAATGGTATGACTTGAAATAGTGTCTATAGTAGCCCTCAGAGATTTCGGTTGATGGGCTTAGTATGGTATATGCAGGACTCACTATCCCTCTGTGAGTAGAGTACTCCAAGCCGCCTTGAAATGATCTTAAACTAATTACAAATTGACCGGGGATAACTAGCTTGTATCCTTTCCTGCTCCCTGATGGCATTGTTACGCGGCCTTCAAGGTGATCTCTTGGGATTACACCATTTTCTTGGGTTACAGCTAATAACTCTTCATCTTGATGGTTCTTGATGGATACGTTATTAAAGACATTACTTGCTTTTTTCCATTGCCACTCCCCCTCAAACCCCGGCAGCCGCTTCTTCCCCGTCAACAACTGCTGCGCCAGCCCCTTATTACGCTCCTTCAGCTTCTCGATCAGTCGGCGAGTGGTGTTGATGGCCGCATCCCAGGTGCTGAGGATTTCTGCGATTTTGCGTTGTTCGGGGAGGGGAGGTAATGCAATTGGGAAGATTTTTACATCTCCACAATTTAGTCCTGGTTGTGCCCCTCCTTTTTGATACTTATAAACAAGTCTTTGTCCGTAAAAAGAATCTAGATAATGACGAATGAAATCGGGGTTAGCTATTTTTTCATCAATTGAAATTCTTGCTGTAGTTTGAGTAATATTGGCGCCATCTAACCATGACGGAACTCTAGCGATGTTACCTGTTCCAGCCCCAACGATAGTAATGAGTAGATCTCCTGTGGCGACCCTGGCATTCTTGTATTTTACTTCGACTTCGTCACTAACTCGGAAGAACTCATCAGAGGATACCCATCCGAATGAATAGTCTTTCCCTCGTATTAAAAACCTTCCCTGAGGGGAGAAATTTCCAGGCTGGACTACCCCATATCGAATGCTTCTCTTCGGATTTACAATGTTGTTCAACGTAGTTAAATTCCAATCTTTTGGGATCAATCCAACTTTTGTTGATTTAAATTTTGCAGTATCAATTTTGTTGCTATTCATTTCAAAAGTTGCTTGAGATTATTTCATCAATTGTTTTGTATGAGATTGCTCCACGTAATTCTCCATCAATTTCTATTGGAATGTCTTGAGAAATGATCAGCGTTCCGTTTGGCCCACCTCCTTCTTCATGTGGTAGAATACCATTTTCCTTATACCATGCCAGTTTCTCTTCCCACCGCTCTACGTATTCCGGGTCATGCAGCATGCCTAAGTGCTCCCAATACCAGACCTCGCCGGTATCGTCATTCTCGATGGTGAAGTCCGGAAGTTTTTGTACTTCCTTGAATTCGAGGCTTTGTTCGTAGAGAATGTCGTACCCCTTGTCACCGAGTTTATCCAACAATCGCTGATAGATTAGTAATTCGGACTTCGAACGGAGCAGTGTGTCATCTGTAGCCTGATGTATGAGGTATTTCTCCAGATACTTGCCATTGACTTCAATCATGTCCGGTGCCCGGAATAAATTGGTCATTCGGGAAAGCGTATCGGAATGAACAGGGGAGGAGAGTTCTTTTATCTGAAAGCGGTCACCCTGGTAGAGTACTACTATTCTGCTTTTCTGTCTTGTGAGAGCCGTATAGAGCATCTCACGACTCAGATTAAAGCAAGGGTTAGGCACTACCATGATCACCAGATCGAACTCACTGCCCTGAGATTTGTGGACCGTAAGGGCGTAGGCTAGTTCGAGCGGAGAATCCTTTTCTTCACCAAACTCTTTTGATTTGAAAGAATAGTTGTACTCAGGTTGTGATGTAAATTCTACATTAAGGTTCTTGGGTCTACCTTTATACTTTTTTCGGTCACTTTTCTTTTTCATCTGACCATTTACTATCCCTATCTCTCCATTGGCGATGTAGTTTATTCCCTCCGAAGGATATACGGTCTTTGGGTGTCGACTTTGGTTGGATAGATTTATAACCTTATCTCCATAAACGATCTCCTCGGTCCCAAATGGCTTGGGAAAAGTAGAATGGAATCGATCATGGCAGCGATCAACTAACTTTTGCCGAAAAAGCTTGTGAATTTTTCGATTAATTGCTTTTACACCAAATGGTTTTTCTCTAATTGGTGAGAGAATTTGCCAAGCTTCCACTTTTTCAGTATCCCCTCGGAAATTGAACCATTGACCGTTGACCGCACCTAGCGAAAGATTGAATCCAATGACGTCACCTAATGATTCAAGCTCGAGTTCTTCTTGTAAAACATCTTCGAAAAGCCTTTCAAAATCCTCCTCGTTTTTCCATCCAGCAACTCTCAGGTAATTTGATTTCTTACCGGCCAACAAGTCATTAATTAAGCCGTCCGCAGCAGGTTCGAGTTCTCCACCGCTAAACCAGTCGGCTAGTTGAAGGTCCTCGCGGCCAGATCCACCTTGTCGGCGTTTGATGGTCAATTCAGCATAGCCCTTGCCAATTCTGGGAAAGCCGCCTTCAAAAGATTCAGGCTCTAAGAACTTAATGATGTCATAGAATGGTCTTCCTGCCCCAATCGGAGGCAACTGCCGGTGATCGCCGACTAACACAAAGCGGTTCACTTTTTTGAATGAATCAACAAGGGTAGCCAACATTTCTTCAGTCAGCATGGAAGCCTCATCCAGAATGACCGTACCGTATCGGGATTCGCATTTTTTATCGGATAAAATGTACCGCTGGTTTTCTCCATCATACCGATCGTAGCGACTTAAAAATTGGGCAATGGTAAACGCCGGAACATCCAATTCCTGCGCGACCTCTTCCATCCGTACACGGGCTTTTCCAGTTGGAGCCAGCAGGAGAACACCTTCTTTTGCGATTTCCTCCTGGCCGGCAAGAATTTTTAATAGTGTTGTTTTTCCTGTTCCTGCCGGTCCAATTAAAACGGATACTCTTGATTCTGCCAGTTCTTTTACAGCCGCTGCTTTTTCTTCCCTGGCCTTGACTTCTTTTTCGTCGGGATCGCCTTCCGTATGTTTTTGAAGTTCCTGATCAACGAGGTTTCGCCAACTAATGTCGAGGTCAAAACGTTTAGAATTAACCCGATTTTTTACTTTTGCCCGGATAATACTTCCAACTTTTGCCAATCTGCTTAATTGATATGCAGGTTCTTCATCCTGCATCTTCACCTTTTCAATGGCCCCCGTAAAGGCTGGCTCAGCCTGGATGAAAAAGTCACGATTGACTTCGCATTTTGGTTCAATGGCGAGATCCCGAATTTGATTAATTAACTGTTTTCTGGATAATAGGGTATGACCTTGTAAAGCTGCATTTTCCAACCTCTGAATTGTTAATGCGCGAATTCTTCTTTCATCCAAGGGGTCATTGTATACAAAACCTTGGGGAAGTAGATGGTCTTTACTTTTTGGTAGGTATAAACCCAAATCCACCGTGGCAAGATTTATGGGGGGGGGCAATTTTTTCGGACCTCCTCCTAACACATGGCGAGTTGCTTCGTATAAGAGCCACGGATTATCCAGAAAATCACCACCCTTGAGTTCAGGAGCCAATTTCTCGAGTTCTTCTTCCGTGAAAATCAATTTGGCCTGTTCTTGCGAAATGTCAAACCTGCTTAGTAATTGGAGGAGTTGAAGCCGGTGTTTATTTTCTTTAAGCTGATATGCTGTTTTGTAAACTCGTTTTACTGAGTCGGGAATGGCAGTGTGAAGTTCTATCGGTAGATGTGTTTCCGGATCATCAATAGCAAGTTCAAATACTTTCCACGGATTTTCCTTTTCATCTATACTGTTGATGATGGCCGCAGCTACGAAATGACCCCTTGGGATGCCCAAAGCACAGAGTGCTGCACCCATGCCAGGATAATCACCTCGAAGCTTTTGCAGTCGATGCACCTCAGCGTGTATCCAGGTAATCATATCCTGATGGCGAGACCCAATGCTTAGTTCTTCCAGACGCTCTATTTTCTTTACACATTCCATCAAAACTCTGATGGAAGTATCATTTGAAACGTGCTCGGAAACGTAGGAGAATTCCATCCGTTTATCTGCCGGAGCCAGAACTGCTATTTCAGCCGGGTCAAAATCAGAATCCTTCTCGGTATATTTAATGGCCTCATGATATGGAAGTAAGAATCCGTCCAGGTTTTTGGGGTTAGGTCGAATAGAATGGGTAATCATCTGTTCCCAGTAGGCACAACTAAGCTTACTATTGGAGCCTTCATATTTTCCACTCTCTTTAATTGACTTCACACGACCTACGCCGATTAACACTCTTCCTGATTCCTCCACAAAGGGAACCTGCTTAGCGTAAAAGAAAACGAGTGAAGTCTCTGGCTCTATGTGTTCATAAAAGCAGTCTAATAATGCTTTTTGATTCGAGTATTCCTGCACCCAATTATCATTCCAGCCCAGGGTAGGTTCTCTGTCCATGTCAAAGTCGAGGTCGTAGAGCTTTGTTTTCTCTTTTGCGCCTTCTTTGGTCATCCAGGCATAGGGTACTGAATCGGTCGTGTAAGGTCGATAATGGACCTTCGTAGGTTTTAGATGGCCGTGAGTGTCAGGGCTTGATTTAGCGTATGGATGGGAGAGTGTTCGTGTGAATTCAAAAGGAGCCATGAATGTGCCACGTTCCCGAACACACGTCGGGAAGTTTTCTTCTTGCAGAGTTTCGATGGACTCCCCTCTGTGGCGCATTTCTTTATCATCATCCCGGTTCAGAGCACAATTCTTTAAGATGAGACATGCTCCGTTTCCTTTCGGGTTATTGCAAATATGGCCGTTCCAGGCAAGGTCGTGCCAGGGCACACGAATGGATAAATGTTTCAGCGGATAGTTGGGGTTCTTCTTGCGGGTCATATTAAAATCCTAGTTGTTTGAGGTAATCTTCCATTTTTGATTCCACTTCTTTCAGCTCGGTCTTTAGCTGATCGATTTCTTTCATGGTTTCCGGAATGTCGATCGGTTCTTCTTCTTCGAAGGTGTCGACATAGCGAGGGATGTTAAGGTTGAAGTCGTTTTCTTCAATTTCAGCAATCGTTGCACGGTAGGCGTATTTATCTTCCAACGCAATGCCTTCGTCCCCCTCACAGGGTTTTCCGGATTTGAAGTTCTCGTATGTGTTAAGAATGTGCTCAATATCCTCTTTACGTAATTGGTTCTGATTTTTGCCTTGTGCGTAATCACGACTGGCATCGATAAAGAGCACGTCTGTATTCTCTCCTTTACCTTTATTAAAGATGAGGATGCATGCAGGGATACCTGTACCGAAGAACAAGTTGGAAGGGAGGCCGATTACTGCTTCCAATAGGTTTTCCCGGATCATTTGTTCCCTTATCCGACCCTCGGAGCTTCCACGGAACAAGACGCCGTGAGGAAGGATAACTCCTGCGCGTCCAATGTCTTCATATGTGGTTTCAACCATGTGACTTATAAAAGCGTAATCTCCTTTTGATTTCGGTGGAACGCCACGATGGAATCGATCGTATTGATCAGCACTTGCATTTTCAGCACCCCACTTATCTAGTGAGAAAGGTGGATTAGCAACTACAATGTTGTACTTCATCAGGCTATCCCCCTCTAAAAGCTTGGGAGAATTCAAGGTGTCTCCCCACTCGATTTGAGCGTTGTCCATCTCATGCAGGAACATGTTCATTCGGCAAAGCGCCCAGGTACTTCCATTGATTTCCTGCCCGTAAGGGGAGAAATTTTTACTGCCAACTTCTCGAGCCACTTTAATGAGAAGTGAACCACTTCCACAAGCAGGATCGCAGATGCGCATTCCAGGCTCAGGGTTCATCAGCTTAGCCAATAGAGTCGACACTTCAGAAGGAGTGTAAAACTCTCCGGCCTTCTTACCCGCATCACTGGCAAATCTGGATATGAGGTATTCATAGGCATCTCCAATGATGTCGTTGTTTTCGAGGTGTGATGGTTGAAGATCCAACTCTGAAAAGTCAACCAGCAGGTTTTTCAGTCTCCGGTTACGGTCTTTAGTTTGTCCGAGATTAGACTCGCTGTTGAAGTCGATATTCCGGAAAACTCGCTCAAGCTTAGCGCGGTTTTCGTCTTCCAGCTTTTCCAAAGAAATGTTGATTAACTCGCCAAGGTTATCCTTGTTTCGATTATTATAAAGGTGGTCAAAGGTTGAGTGCTCTGGAACATAAAATCGCTCATTGCGTAACGCTCTTTCAACTCTTACCGCATCCCCTTGGTATCGTTCCTCATATTGCTTCTTCTTATCCTTCCATACATCGGAGAGGTATTTCACGAAAAGCATGGTAAGAATGTAGTCTTTGTATTGTGAAGGGTCGATCACGCCTCGAAAGGTGTCACAAGCCTTCCAGACCGTGTTGTTGATTTCTGCTTGGGTAATGCTTTTGTTGTGCATGTTATTCAGTAATTAGATTGTTTACAACCCCGGTAAAGAGGTTTTTCTTTTGGTTGATTATGGATTCCGTCAAAGCGATATCGGACTTGTGAAGTCTATGAATTTCGACGATTTTCTGTTGTATTTCAAGTGTTGGTACAGGGATTCTGAGTTCCTCCAACTCGGTCTTTCGAATAGAGGGGATTTTAGTCCCTTCGCCCATGATTCTTAGACGAGATTGAGTGTTCGGCAGGTTTAAGAATACATTTAAGAACCCCGGAAGGAGGAGGCTTTGGTCAGGCCGAATGATAAAGAATAGGGAAGACGGTATGATCTGCCCGAGTTGTTTATTGTATTGCCAGGAGAAATTTCGAAACCCCTTTCCGGCTAACAATAAGTCTCCATTTTGTAGGCAGTGTTTTTCAACTCCTTTTACGGTGCTGGGAACAAACTGCTCAAACCCTGCAATTAGTCGACCTCCTTCGTCAAATTGATTTGCTAGTAAGTAGGGGATACCAGCCTCGCTACTCGTCTTTTGGTAAGTGCCAAAAGAAATCCCTGCAATTGACTTTAGCTTCTTATTCACTTTTTATTTCTTTGTAGAAACATTCAAGGCAAAGGTATGGCGAATATTTCATTCATGCAAATAAAAATCATTGTAGAGTTATTCTGGTTTACATTTTTCGTTCTATGATGGGTAAGTAGGGTAACTGATTTATCACACATTAATCTTTCAAATTATGCAACTACATCAAGCCGAACGACGGCAAGCTAAGACCAAACTTGCCTTATAAGCGCCAGAAAATATTCTCGGTTTCTGGGAAGCTAGAAGTCGATAATTAAACCGTGTTTAGTTGGATGTCCTATAATCCTGTGTTTAAAGCATCGCTAGTTTGGGAACCAAACTATGCCTATATCGGATTAGAAAAAAGGCGTGGTCGTCTAGGCAAAAAATCGACCTGGTAGCAAAACTGTGTGATGAGGTGAATTATGAATGCAACGTTTTATTAGCCTGGTTTTTCTGTCAATAACTGGTTCCTTAATTCGACATCAGTTTCTCTAAGGATTAATCGTAATCAGGAGAACACATAAAATACTTTTGCTATAAGTATATCTCACAGAACCTCTTAATAATACGTTGGTTGCTTAGGGTAGAAAAATTCCTTTTGTGCAATTCATCCACTTCCGAATGACATTTGATGCAAAGGCACTGAAGGTTGTCAGTATTGTTATTTGATTTGTCTAGGTCGACATGATGCACGTGCATAAAATGATAGTGATTTAGATCAGTAATTTTTAATCTGCATTTTTCGCATGTGAAATTTTGAATACGACGATATGCGGTGCTTATTTCATCCCAATTGATTACATACCCGTCCATACCAAGCTGAGTTGTTTGGGTTTCCTCATTATTTTCAATTGTTAGGATAACTTCATCAATTGATTTTCCAAATAAAGATTGGGAAGTTTTTTCCTGAAATATGATGGCACAATTGCCACATATACCTAATCTAACATCAGAGTAGTAAATCTTTTCAGTTATGCAGAAAATAGTTACTTCCTCCTGATTAGCTATTACCCATGGGTATGGTTTTTCTGTAGTCTCACAGAGGAAATAATGCCTCTTGGGTAATCCAAATTCCTTTACACGGGATCTCTTTAAATATATATAAGAACGGTAAAACTTTCCATTTGACTCCAGAAATATTCCATTATCCCCTACTATTGCTTTTTTACTTGAAATTGACTTTCCCACCAATGTGGGCTTGGTTTGCCGAATGTGTCTTTCGGTTATAGCTTCACGAGTAGAACCAATAACTTTATCAAGCAGATTGTCCAGTTTGCCCTTACGAACTTTATAAAGTGATTTACTCATTTTACCTCATCAATTTGCTCCAACACCTGTTCGCTGGCTGTAAGTATGGTAAACTCTACTCGCCGGGAGCATTTTTTACAAGGTGAACTTCCTGACTTGACCACAAACATTCCATTAGTGTCAATCATTCGCCCGTATCCCATTCCCGTAGTTGTAATTTTAAACTCCAGCTGATCCCTGACTGCCTGCGGTAGTTTCCTGTAGGCCGACAACTTTTTACAATAAAGCAGTACGTTTCGCGCCCTGTTTTGTGAGCCACGCAAGATTACTTCGTAGTCCTCCCCTTTGCGTTCGGATTCATAAGCATGACCTTCCACTTTTACTTCCACGATTTCTTGCAGGTATCTTTGATCGGATATTACAGCCAGGAATCGGGGAAAAAAATCAGAAAGAATGACCTTAAAGCTGCTAGGAAGATTGTCTTTACTGGATCTAAATTGTGTTTCTTCTCCATTAAAACGTATGGTAAGGGTCGTGCTGTCAATCTCTGCCCCCCATTTGGTCAGGTGGGGCCCCAGATTATTTTGTAACTCAACAAACAACTCTTTTTTGGTGTCTCTGTAATTAGCTAGAATTCTGGATATAGTATCCTGCTTTGCCTGCAAATTCGTTGACATTACTTCCAGGCGGGCAATGGTTTTCTGTGATACACGAATGTAGGCCACGGCAATAAAAAGAAAGATGACCATTAGTCCGGTCATAATATCCGAAACGGATATCCAACGATCTTCGTCCTGTTGCTGAAACCGAGCCATATTACTTTTCTGTTACCTGAATTTCGATCTTCCTATTGGATTCGAGGAATTTAACATACTCTTTTAAGAGCGCATCAAACTCTGCAAAAGTATGGCTAAGCGCCTTTTGAATGCGTTTATCAAAACTATTGTCCAGGATTCGAAGGTCTTCCATTTTTATTCTCTCCAGCTTTTCGAGAAGTTTAGTGAGCGCATCAATACCTTCGTTAAACGTAACCATTGCGGCATGTACTCCTATTTCCCGTTTTAGCCAGTTAGTAATCTGTTTTTTGACAGCTTCAAATTCTTCCGAGGCGTTTAGCAACTTGTCCATAGAGCCAACGGCCTTATCAAAAGAAGCGGTTAACTTATTTTCCTCAACTAGAACCGTATTAAGCGATTGCACAATTTTGATCAAATCGCCGTCATCCGAAACCAATTTGTGGGTATTAAGAGTGATATTTTCTAAACTCGACGATGTGTTCTCCAGGCTCTTTTCAATCGTATTGTAAGTCTCTTCCAATTTTTCAGATAGCTTTGTCAGCTTATCCGTATTTGCCCGGAGAGAATTGTTCAGGTTCTCGACGTCCGTACGGTGTTGCTCCTGCCAATCAGTTAAGGTTTCTATACTATTTGAAAGTCGCTCGAAGTTTTGATCGATTAGACCTTCCACCAGTTCTTTGAACGTATCATTAAAGTCCTGAACTAACTTCTCCATCGCTTCCCGCAGAGCTTCAGTATTGGCATCTGAAAGCAGTTCCGCAAATTTGTCGAACTTCTCCCGCATGAGTTTGTGATTCTCATCCAGAGCATTTACCATTTTACTGCTATTCTCTGTTTGCCTTTCTCCGAGGTCAACCAACTGTTTATTGGTGTTTTGGATTTCTTCTAAGAGCTTCTTGGAAGAATCGGAATTAATTTTTTTAAAGGAGTCTTTGTTTTTGATTAGTTGTTTAGTCAGGTCTTGCAAATGATTATTTGAGTCTTCGGTTTTACTTACAATTTTTTGTAATAATTTGCTTTCTTCAGAGTCAGGAACTGGAATTCGATCTCCGTACTTATTTAAATAGTATTTTACTATCCACGAAAAAAGTATTGATAAACTGATCCCAATTATAGAGGATAGAAAAGCGACTTTCATACCCTCCAATAATGGAGGAATACTTTTGTCAATATCATTTGGATCAAAACCAAATAATCCAATAGTAATTCCGATAAATGTCCCCAAAATTCCAAGGGTAGTAAAAACACCTGGAATTGATTGAAATAAGAATGAGTTTACCTTTTTAGGTGTCCTTCTAACTAACAAAAATTGATAAATGCTAAAAATTAGCCAGGCTACAATTAGGATATAAATCCAATTCATGGAATTCTGTTCTTATTCAAAAACTAAATTTAGTAACTTCTATCCCCCAATATTTCTCCAAGATTGTAATATCCAACTCTGGGCAGCATCAATATCATCATCTGTCTGGATGGTGAGTTCAACGTTACCAGTTCCGAAATGTCCAATATTTGTTACATCTCTACCATTAGAAGGCAAGTCGTTTAACATGTTTTCTTCAATCTTCAAAAAGAGATAGATCTTCTTCTTTTGGATCTCCATACAGACAAAATTCTGACTGGTGCGATAAGCAACATATAATTTTTTAGGGATTTCCTCTATAGACTCGTCAATGGAAAGGATGTAATTCCTTATTTTTTGAACCATGCTTTGGATAGAATCACTTTTATCCTGCAAATGATCTTCATCTAATGAGTAGGTGACATTTTGTCGAGTGTAAGCTGGTTTTTGCTTCGTATTGGTAGTATTCCCAACTTCCAGAATAGCAGAACTCCGCTGAAAAACTTCTTCCAAATGAAAGGCTTTATTGCTATACAGTCTGTATTGCCACAATTCTATATTCGCTCCCATCATTTTGACAGCATGTAGATCGTATTTCTTGAATTCCGGAGCAATACAGATCACCCGGATGTCACTCCAATCTACTTCGATTTCGTTGCCGAGCGCCTGATGCACTGCTAGCTGAAAGTCACCTTTATGGTCCTGGAGCCAGGATAAATAAAACAGACTTTGGTTGATTAGGTCAGAAGAAGCTTTAATCTTGTATTCAATAATGACAGGGTTATTATCTTCAGATAGGGCGAGAGAGTCGATTCTCCCTCCATGAATGGCACCTGTTGAATATTCTGTCGCAACAAATCGACAATTGAAAATAGTAGCCAGGTTTTTCTCAACTAGGTTTTGTAACATCTTTTCACTGGAGAAATCAGATAGGCGTACAGGGAGTATGTTTTCTTTTTGAATTTGGAAAAGAGGCATCTGGAATTCTTTGTTTCGCAAAAGATAATAAAACTCCCATAATACCTATCTAGCGAATAAAAAGTTGATATAAATAAATTTTATTGTCCCTATACTCTCCAACCCAAAACTTCTCTCAGCCGCTGGAGCTTCAGCGAAAGCGGCCCTTCGCCAAAGCTCCGGCGGGCAGCTGTTCATCTTGCTGGCTTCCACCTGGGCTTCAATATGCGCGGCGTGTGAATCGAGCGCCTGCATCATTGTGCTGGTGATTGAGCTTGATTCGATCATCTTCCCATCCGAACTGATAGTCCCCGCCTAGGCCATGATTTTGGCTCCGCCTTCCATATTGCAATTTTCTTTTATTTTATACAGAAATTCAAACTCAAAAAACCAAAAGAATGGCTTACAAGGAGAAATCCGGGTATTACATGATTCTGGCTATTTGTATGGTGGGAGTCGTTCTGATAATGACCTCCTGCGGGGGCTGGCAAGAGATCAACTTTAAGGCGGGCAGACACGGGCGGTTCAGCGCCACGCCGCAGGTCCATAACTGGCGGGTATTTGAAGCAAAATTTACCGACCAATCTAAATACGTACACGGCACCGTTGACCAATGGGACTGGAACAAGCTGAGAGGGTTTTACTCTTTACAAGTTTGTAACCCGGTAGCCTATGATGATTGCGGCATGATCGGCTGGAGGTACCTGCCCGATACGAACATGTTTCAGATAACCCCCTATACCCATTACCAATGTGGTGAAAAGCCAACGTACATGGATGGCATCAACGTGCTCGTAGATAAGCCTTTTACCGTACAGATCGTAGCTGATACAGCCTGGAGGTACTGGATAGACACAGGTGACAGCCTTTACACCTTTACGCATCCCCGCACCAAGCATGCCAGAGTGTTCAAGCAGATGAACGGATGGTTCGGGGGCTCGACCCCTACGCCGCATGCGGTGGGGTTTTATGTAAGGGATTTGAAGGAAAAGGAATGGGGAAGGTAGTAGATAGAAGGGAGTCAGTTTTACTTCCCAATGCAAAATCGACTAAAGATATTCCCCTCCTACGCCCTACTGGGCTTCGGCGGGCAATGCCCTATTTTCCAATGCAAATTTCTCTCAGCCGCTGAAGCTTCAGCGAAAGCGGTAATCCGGCGGGCAACAGCAACTCTTTTCATGCAAACTTCTCTCAGCCGCTGAAGCTTCAGCGAAAGCGGCCGGGCAATGCCAACTATTTACCGATGCAGAACCGGCTGAAAATGTTACCTAAAAGATCCTCCGTACTAATCTCCCCGGTAATCTCACCAAGAAAAGCCAGTGCCCGACGTATATCCATAGCTACAAAATCGGAAGGGATGTTGTCGTTTAGGCCTTTGAGGACGTCGTCGAGACTTTCGTGGGCTTTGCGGAGGGCTTCGTAGTGGCGAGCCGAACTGACAATCGCGCTTTCTTCGTTTAAGCCCTGTCCGATGGCTAGGTCGTAGAGTCGGTCTTTTAAGAACTCGATGTTCATGTTGTTGAGGGCGGAGACGGGAATGAACTGATCCTCCGAAAGGTGATCGCCAGTGTAGTGCTCGGCTTTGGTGTAGGGATTGAGATCCATCTTATTCGCGACAGCGATAACCTGGATGTTGTCCTGGTTTAGACGCTCGAGATCGGCTTTTACTTCCTCGGGCTGAGTCTGAATGACATCGAAAACATAAATCAATACAGCCGATTGTTTGATCTTTTCGAGGGCTTTTTCTACGCCGACGGCTTCAATTTGATCCTGTGCTTCCCGGATGCCGGCGGTATCGATTAAACGGAAGGTGACTCCCTTGATATTAAGTACTTCCTCTATGGTGTCGCGGGTGGTCCCGGCGATTTCGGAAACGATCGCGCGTTCTTCATTTAGTATGCGGTTGAGCAAGGTGGATTTTCCGGCATTTGGCCTTCCTGCAATAACCGTATTGATCCCATTTTTGATGGCATTGCCCAATGCAAAACTATCGAGCAGGGCTTTGAGAAGTTTTTGGATTTTCTCTACCAGTTCCTGCAATTTTGTACGGTCGGCAAACTCGACGTCTTCTTCTCCAAAGTCGAGCTCCAACTCAATCAGACTGGCGAAATCGATCAACTCTTGCCTTAGCTTTTTAATCTCATCCGATACCCCGCCCCGCATCTGCTGCATGGCGATCGCATGCGAAGACTCCGATCCGGAAGCAATCAAATCAGCCACCGCTTCGGCCTGGGAGAGATCCATGCGTCCGTTGAGGAAAGCCCGCATGGTAAATTCGCCGGCCTGGGCCAGCCGGGCTCCTTCGCGTAAGCAGATTTGAATAATTTGCTGAATAATGTAAGAAGACCCGTGGCAACTAATCTCCACCACATCTTCCTTCGTATAGGATTTTGGTCCCTTAAACAAACCAATGACCACCTCATCGATGATACGCTCTCCGTCTTTGATTTCGCCAAAATGGAGGGTGTGTGTTTCTGCCTTCTCCAATTTCGCTCCCTTGAATATCCGATCGGCAATAGCAATCGCTTCTCCTCCGGATAAACGGATGACTCCGATGGCTCCGGTACCGCTGGGGGTGGAGAGGGCGACGATGGTGTCGGTGAGGTTGGTTGGGTTCATGTAGTATTTGTTTGTGGGGTAAAGATAACGGATAGCTGCGTGATTGGGTTGAGTTTGGTTGAGTCGGTTCGCCTCCGGCTTCCCGGTGGGGGGAGTCGTCTGCCTTCGGCATACGGTTGGGGGAGTTTGGCCAAGCATGCCATCCTCAACCAAAAATCCGCACCAGCGGATAACTCCCCCCAAAGCCGAGCGAAGCAAGGCTACTCAACCGGAGCGAGGCAAGTTTACTTGCCGACCGACCTCCACCAAAAATAATGGCCAGCTTGTAGAGTGGAGTTTTGCAAACTTCCCTATTTAATGAAATTTTTCGCTGCTAGATTCTTTAAATGCGAGTTTGGTAATTTAGGTTTGGCGATTATTCAAATAAATTGTGGAAGATGGAAGACGTGAAGTTTGCTCATGAAAAATTATTTGTCTGGTTGGAATCGAAAAAATTGACCTTGGAAGTTTATCAATTGGTACTACATTTCCCCAAAGAGGAAAAGTATATTCTTACAGCGCAAATAAAGCGATCAGCGGCCTCAGTGGGGCATAATTTGGCAGAAGGAGCCGTTCGTTACACACCTAAGGAAAAAGCAAGATTTGCTGAGGTAGCTTATGGCAGTCTGATAGAAACCATTAGCCAAATGGAACTTGCCAAAGATTTAGGCTATTTGTCAGAAGAACCTTACCAGCAAATCCGTCGGGATTATTATAAACTAAGCGTATACATTTATCGTTATCGAGAAGCATGCCTGCGAAAGGCCAAATAACCCAAACTCAACCAAAAATCCGCGTCAGCGGATAACTCCCCCCAAAGCCGAGCGAAGCAAGGCTACTCAACCGGAGCGAGGCAAGTTTACTTGCCGACCGACCTCCACCAAAAATAATGGCCAGCTTGTAGAGTGGAGTTTTGCAAACTTCCCTATTTAATGAAATTTTTCGCTGCTAGATTCTTTAAATGCGAGTTTGGTAATTTAGGTTTGGCGATTATTCAAATAAATTGTGGAAGATGGAAGACGTGAAGTTTGCTCATGAAAAATTATTTGTCTGGTTGGAATCGAAAAAATTGACCTTGGAAGTTTATCAATTGGTACTACATTTCCCCAAAGAGGAAAAGTATATTCTTACAGCGCAAATAAAGCGATCAGCGGCCTCAGTGGGGCATAATTTGGCAGAAGGAGCCGTTCGTTACACACCTAAGGAAAAAGCAAGATTTGCTGAGGTAGCTTATGGCAGTCTGATAGAAACCATTAGCCAAATGGAACTTGCCAAAGATTTAGGCTATTTGTCAGAAGAACCTTACCAGCAAATCCGTCGGGATTATTATAAACTAAGCGTATACATTTATCGTTATCGAGAAGCATGCCTGCGAAAGGCCAAATAACCCAAACTCAACCAAAAATCCGCGTCAGCGGATAACTCCACCCAAAGCCGAGCGAAGCAAGGGTACTCAACCGGAGGAAGGCAAGTTGTACTTGCCGACCGACCTCCACCATAATAAAACGTATGCAAAAAACAATCCTCAAAGTAATCATCCTGCTCCTCCTAACAAGCTGCTCCATCAAACCAAAAGGTACATTCGGCGAAAGCCAAAAACCTATGGCTCCAAATTATGACGATCTATATTATTGGGCCGCTCACCCCGATAAAGCCGATGCAGCTGATCTGGTGCCGCCGCCGCTGCAAGATAGCCTGGTGCCGGCTCAGGTAGTGGATGTTTTCTTCCTGTACCCGACAATCTATACCGGCAAGAAAGGCGATAAAGGCTGGAACGCACCCGTGGATGATCCCGATTTTAATGAGCGGGTGGATAGCAGTGCGATTAAGTTTCAGGCAAGTATCTTTAATGAGATGGGACGGGTGTATGCGCCGCGCTACAGGCAGGCACATTTGCATGCTTATCACAGCAAGAAAAGGGCTTCCGCCGAAAAGGCTTTTGAGTTGGCTTACGCGGATGTGAAAGCGGCTTTTGAATATTATTTGGAACATGAAAGGAAACCGGGTACACCAATCATTATCGCCGGTCATTCGCAGGGGACAACCCATGCCAAACAATTGCTGAAAGACTATTTTGACGGTACCGATTTGCTGGACTATCTGGTAGCAGCCTACATCCCGGGCATTGCCGTAAAATTTGAGGAATTTGAAAATATCCCGGTTTGCAATCGCCCGGATCAGATCCGTTGCTTTTGCAGTTGGCGTACCTGGAAAGAAGGGAAAGAACCCAAAAACTGGACCTCTCCGGAGGTGGCAGTGACCAATCCGATTAACTGGAAAATAGATACGAGTTTTGCTTCCAATAAGCTGCACAACGGAGCCATATTACCCAATTTTGAAGACTACAGACCCGCTTTCGCGGATGCCCGGGTGAATCATGAACTAGGCATTCTCTGGACCAGTCGTCCCAAAATATTCGGCAGCTTTTTCCTTTTTGGAAATTACCACATTGCAGACTTTAATCTCTTCTACCGCGATGTACAGCTGAATGTGCGGGAACGAGTAGATGCGTATATGGAAGCGGAGCTTTGGAATTACTAGAGGAGTTAATGTTGAATTGAGAATGCAGAATTGAGAGTTTTTAATGCTTAATTATTAGTTTTTAATTGGGTTTAGGTCGGCTTTGCCTCCGGTTGAGTCGTCTCACTTTGCTCGACGGTAGGGTTGAGTTTGGTTGATTTATAATGCCTTGCCTGCCCGGATAGCTTGTCGAGCAGGCAGGCAGAATTTTGAATTCGTACAGAAAAAGTCGAGCAATCCCAAAATCAAGATCAAGTCATTGAAAACGAGCTGCTGAAATACGTTTCACGTCCGACGTATCACGGATATACGATTGTATTATTAGACTTCTCAACTTCCTTTAATTTCGTATCAAACGTATCAAACGTATCAAACGTATCAAACGTATCAAACGTATCAAACGCATAAAACAGAAATAAAACGGAAATAAAAAAAGGTGGCCTGAATACTCAAACCACCTTCCTGATCTTAAACTGTATTTTATTGCTTTATCACTTTAGCAGAATAAATCTGCTCACCTTCGTAAATTTTCAGCATGTAAAAGCCGGCAGCCAGATTGGAAATGTCAATGCTGTTTTCTGCCGGTACCAGCGTTTTGATCAACTGACCAGTTGTACCGTAAATCTCCACTGTTTCTGCCCGAACATTTTCCATTTGCAGGAAGCCGGTAGTCGGATTCGGAAATAACTGGATGTTTGTTTGGGTAATCTCCGTAACCGCAATGCTTTCAGCGGCAATGACCTGAATGCAAAATTCTCCTGTGCTGCTGTCCCAGCCATCCACAAGCATTTGATACTCCACACCCATTTCTGTCTCCAGATCAATGTTGAAGTTGTAGATTTCATTATTGCCGTCCTCGTCCTCGTTGCAGGATACAAATACCGGGTTGCTGCAATCGCCGGAATAAATGGCTACCTGTGTGTCTCCATCGCTGATGTAGTTGGTAGCCGTACATTCCACCGACTTGATGTTGTAGGTTTCTCCGTCGCCGGTAAAGGTAAACCAAACGGTATGCTGGAAGGGGTCCTCATTAAAAAAGCAGCCTGCTTCTATGCTTGGATCTCCTGTAGTATTGTTGTTGGTGTTGTCAGCGAGACTGGATACCTGTGGCTCTCCGGCTGGCTGACCAAAAAGGGCATTGATGTCGATGGCATCGGGGCATTCGTTGCCCGGACCAACATTGGCATTTACCGTGATAGTGGTTGTGGCCGTAGCACTGCAACCATTGGCATCGGTATAGGTATAGGTGACTTCATGCTCTCCGATGCCGGCTGCTGCCGGGTCAAAGCTGAAGGTCTCGCCATCGCTGCCATCCGTTACTGCTGTACCGCTATACATGCCACCCGCGGGGGTACCGCCTCCCAAATTCTGGACTCCTGCGTCAACCAATACATCTGTAAGTGCTCCCATGCTTACAGCAGGTGGAGCAACGACTTCCAGACTGGTGGTGGCAGCCTGTCCCAGGGTGTAGGTAATGGTATAAGTGCCTACTCCTCCGGCAGCGGCCGGATCGAAAGAAAAGGTCTGCCCGTCTCCATTGTCGGTTACACCCGGCCCGCTATAGACCCCGCCTGTTGGAGAGGCTCCTCCCAGATTGTTTGGCATAGTACCTTCACAAACCGGAAGAATGGTGGAGAGCACAGGGTCATCAACGGTATATTTAACCACCGTACCTGAACCGTTATTTGCAATAAAAATGTCCAGACCATTGAAAGCTGTAAATTGAGGGTATGAAAGCCCGGAGGAGATGACCGTTTCCGGGCTTGGGTTGGATTCATTGATGTCGATACGGCTTAATTCGTTGGAAGCACCCTCGCAGATGTAAAGAAAATTTCCATTAAAGGTAAGCCCGGTTGGACCTGACAATCCACTTGTTACATCGGTCAGGCTTGGATTGGAATCGGTGATGTCAAATTTTACAACTTTCCCCAGGTAAAATTCCACAGCATAAATCTCATTTCCTTTTGCCGCAATCCCAAAAGGGGTAGCGACAGAAATGACATCTTCGAGTTGGGGATCAGAACTGGTTAAATCTATTCTTCGGATCATGTTATTCGGCCAATCGGCCAAATACAAATAATCTCCCAATATGAGAATTGGTCCTGCAACCCCTAAGCCACTGCCGATGACAGTTTCGGGGGTGGCAGGCAGGGGGTTGGTAATGTCGATTTTTCTTAAGGTGTAGTTCCCAAAAAAGTAGAGTTCTGTACCGTAAAGCGCTAATCCGGTGCCTCCATATCCAGGTGCGGTTACTTCTGTTTGAGGGGCAGGAAAGGCTTGATTAATATCAATCTTTACAATATTGGTATAGCCTCCACTGATGTAGAGTTCGTTTCCGTCCAAAAGCACTGTTTGAACACCTCCTATTCCTGTTGCTACATCTTCCACTTGTGCAGAGATTTGCCAGGGGGTGATCCATAAAAGGGTGAAAACTAAAAGGGTAAATATCTTTTTCATGTGTATAAGGGTTTTTAATGTTGAATGTTGAATGTTGAATTGAGAATTTTTAATGCTTAATTATTAGTTTTTAATTAATAGGGCTAATAAAAGGGCTTGCCCGCCGAAGCTCAATAAAGCGCAGGAGGGAGTTTTTAATTGGGTTTAGGTCGGCTTTGCCTCCGGTTGAGTCGTCTCACTTTGCTCGACGGTAGGGTTGAGTTTGGTTGATTTATGCCGCAAAAGTCTGTGCATAAGCCGAGCCCGCCAGGCTAAACACCAGTGCCAGGGCAGCCAGGGTTTTGCGTACCCGGTTTTTGGGGAGTTGAGCACCGATCTCACGGTACAGGCGCACCACTTTTTCTTTCAGCGAAAGCTGCTTTTCCTGACTCAGGTTAAAGAAGGAGCCGTTTCTGGCCATCTTTTGCAACTGCCGGGACAGTGCCCGAAACTGCTGAACTTTTTTCGCTTTTCGTAAAGGTTGAAACTTCATAGAATTTTAGGTTTGAATGAATGAAATTAGGTGTTTATCAGGGGTCAATACCTGATAAGTTGTCGGAATACTTCCTGGAGTTACCTTGCACAAGCGATGGCTTGCAAGTGTAACTACTCCATGTTTTTTATACGGTTGTTGTGAATCCGGCTTTCGCCGAAAGAAGTGATGAGACTGCTTTTAATTGCTGATACAATTATAGAAACTGGTATTGGCTAACTGAAAAAATGATGGCTGCATGTTCTGAATGGTAGGAAATATGTTCTGAATGGTAATCGGAATCGCGGATTTCTGTACTTTGAGACTTTTCCACTTGAGTTTTACGTGAAAAGCACCTTACATACCTCCATTCGCACCTTGTTGTGTTTGATTGCACTTATATCAGTCAGGCCAACAGCTTTTGCCCAGGAACCCGTGGGCAATTGGGAGGAAGAACTGGGGCACGTAAAAGACTTGCTGGCCGGATCCCGCAACGATTCTGCCCTGGTCTTACTGCGAGAATTGGAAAAAGAGATCGATCTCGCCAATCTGAAAAGTTCCCATATTGGTATGTGGGTTCAGCTCTACATCGGAGATGCCCTTGAAAAAGACTTTAAAGACGAATTGGCCATTACCCAATTGCTTTGGGTGAAAGAGGAAAGTGATAAGCTGGGGTATCCTGCCATTCATGCAGAGGCCTGTATTATTTTGGGCTTGCTTTTCGAAAAACGGGATCTTCCCAGACAAAGCAGACAAAACCTCCAACAAGCCGAAAAGTACATCCGCGAATACGAACTCGATAGTATTTATCCGGAATACGCTATTCGATTGTCTTCTTATCACCGAATCCACGGAGATCGAGACTCCGCCCGCTATTATGCGGACCGGGCTTTGGAGTCGTCTGTCAGGCTCAATCTGACAGAGCAAATTGGGGTAAGCCATCTGCTGCTTGGGTTGCTGGATTGGAAAAAATGCGATGAAGCTTTGTATCACTTTCGCGAGGCAGGAAAATACTACTACGAATTGGGAGATTACACGGGCTATGCCTACATGTGGCTAAACGGGATACGAACGAATCAACATTGCAACAGGCTTGAAGAAGCCCTGATATATAGTGATTCTTCACTTAAGGCGATCAAGCTGGCACAGGAAGCCGGCAATGACTTTTTTCTGTGGTCGGGTGCCTACAAACGCCGGGCAAATGTGTTTTACGCCATGGGAAAAATGGATTCGGCCTGGTACAACATCAACCTGGCCTCTGATTTGGGAATTGAAGAACAACGCCAACTGAATTCGGAAAAGGTCAAAGAAATTGATGCCAAATACAACAACGACAAAAAAGCTCGCAGACTTAAAGAACAGGAACAGGAAATTACCTTCGAACGCCAGCGTCGATTTTGGCTGACCATTAGTATTGTTTTGACACTGATTATCCTGTCTGTTGTGATCCTTTCCTATTTGCGACTGCGAAAAAGCAATAAGGTTGTCATGAAACAATCAAGGGTGATCAGGGAAAACAATGCAGAGCTTACACAAGCTTTAAAAGAACAGGTTTTACTTCGCAATGAAGTACATCATCGGGTAAAAAACAACCTGCAGGTTATCATTAGTCTCCTTGAAATTCAGGAAGAGGAGTTGGTTGGTTCCAGTGCCAAAAGCGAACTGCGAGCTATGGCCAATCGGGTGTACAGCATGGCTACCGTACACGAAATTCTCTATCAGGGTGATAATGTTTCAAAAATTGATTTTGCAGAATATACCCGGCGCATTTGCAGTCACCTGGCTTCTTTATCGCCTTTCGGCGAAAGCCCGGAATTTGAAAATCAAATAGATCAGGTGTTTTTCAACATCGAAACTTCCATCCCGCTCGGGATCATGCTTACAGAACTCCTGACCAACAGCCTGAAATATGCCAGAGTATCGGGGCAAAGCCTCAAAATCCTCATACAGCTGAAGTCGATTGAAAATGGTTTTTTGCTAAACTACAGAGACAACGGCCCTGGTATGCCGGATGGCTGGATCGATAAAGACGAAAGTGGTTTGGGGACTTATCTGATAAGAAGTATGGTGCGACAACTCCGGGGTAAGTTTGAAAGCTTTAATGACAATGGAGCCGTTTTTGAAATATTCTTTGAAGAAAAAAACAGCGTATAGTCACTCCAAAGCGATAATAAACATAGCCAGTCCTAAATACCAACTGGAAATGAACATCTATACCACGACCAACTTTCGAATCCTAATTGTCGAAGATGAAATTCTCATCGCCGATACCATTAAACGCTATTTGCGATCGGCCGGACATGCTGTAGTGGGCAATGCTATTTCTTATGAAGAGGGGGTAGAAATGATCCATAAACAGCGACCTGATCTGGTTCTGTTGGATATCCGTTTAAATGGCCCTAAAACAGGCATTGATCTGGCCCGATACATTCAGAAATCGAAGATTAATTGTCCGTACATTTTTCTCACCGCACAGTCTGACGCTAAAAATATCATGCAGGCAAAAGAGACCCTGCCGGGTGGGTATCTGACAAAACCCCTGCAAAAGGAAAGCCTGATCGCGTCGATAGAGATCGTGATGCATCGCTTTTTTTCGCAGGATGAAAATAAAAAAAGTGTATTACTCAACGACGGTTCGCAAAAGATTCGGGTAGAAACGAATAATATTCTCTTTCTGCAATCCGAGCATGTTTATGTGCGGGTTTTTCTGGAAGGGGAGGAGAGTATTCTGCAGCGCTCATCCATGAAAGAGTTGATGGATCAGTTGCCTGCCGATATCTTTTTGCAAACACACCGAAGCTTTATTATCAATGTGAATAAGGTGAAAAACTGGAAGACCGAAAGCCTTTTTATCGGTCAGCAGGAAATACCGGTGAGCCGGGGGCGCAGAAAAGATGTATTCGAAGTGCTTGCCGGGAATAGCTAACGGATACCCTGAAATTCGCTGCATTCCCGGAATTTTACTATTATCGCATGATAATGCAAATCCTGTTAATCCATATCACCCCATGAAGTACCTGCTCCTCAGCCTTTCATTAGCCTTTACCTTGCAGCTTGCTTCTGCGCAAACGGCCTACGTGATTTACAACAGCAATGGAAAAAAGGTCTCCTACAAAAAGATGATGAAAAGCCTGAAGGATGCCGATGTTGTGATGTTTGGCGAAGAGCACAACAATGCTATCGCTCACTGGCTGCAATACGAAGTTACCGAGGACCTCCATGATAAAAGAGAGCTGATCCTGGGCGCAGAAATGATGGAAGCCGATAATCAGAATGAGCTGGATGATTACCTTTCCGGAGCAATCGATTATAAAGGGCTCGATACTTTAGCCCGGCTGTGGCCGAATTTTAAAACGGATTATAAACCGCTGGTAGACCTTGCCAAGGAAAATGAGCTGGAATTTGTGGCCACCAATATTCCTCGCCGCTTTGCGCGAAAGGTGTACCTCAATGGTTTTGAAACGCTCGATTCCCTGAGTGCTGAAGAAAAATCCTGGATTGCCCCGCTGCCGATTCCTTTCGACCCGGAATTGCCGACCTACCAGGCGATCCTGGAGATGATGGGCGACCACGGCACACCAGAACTGGTTAAAGCACAAGCTTCTAAAGACGCTACCATGGCACACTTCATCCTCGCCAATTATGAGGCGGGAAAGTTGTTTATCCACTACAATGGTTCTTACCATTCCGATCATTACGAAGGCATTGTCTGGTACCTCAAAAGACAGGAACCCGATTTGGAATATGCGACAATTACGACTGTCTCTCAGGCAGATGTGAAAAAGCTCAAAGAAGAGCACGAAGGCAAAGCCGATTTTATCATCTGCGTGGATGAGGATGTGACGAGAACTTATTAGAGGATAGAGGATAGAGGATAGAGTAGAGGAGGGAGAGGATTGCTTTTGGAGTTAAATTTTTCTCCTGGATAATTGAGTTTTTCTGAGCCCGGTCAACATTTTGGAAATAGAGCAAATTCTGTCGTCAATTTCTTCAAAAGCCGATTGGTCTTTAATAAACTCAAGGTCATTTGACAAAATTAATTGATTTAAAAGTTCAAGCAGACTTCCGTAAGCTAGTTCTGTAAATCTGGCCTGATCTTTACCACTTGATCTGCTGCTGCCTTCAGCGATGTTAGAGCAGACAGATACGCCACATCTTCGAATTTGACTAGTTAGTCCAAAACGTTCTGATTCCGGAAAGTCTTTAGTGATTTGATAAATTGATCGGTTGAGAATTCGAGCTTCTTGCCAGACTTTAAGTCTTAGAAAATAATGTCGGTTTTTCATTTTTTGGATGAAAGGTAATCTAACAGACTCGCATTTCTATCCTCAATCCTCAATACTCTCTCTTCTAATTCGTTTTCCAAAAATACGGCATAAACAGTACCAGGATCGTAAACAACTCAAGACGGCCGAGGAGCATGAGGAAAGTCAATATCCATTTTACAGAATCGGGAAGCCAGGCAAAATTATCCACCGGGCCTACATCTCCAATCCCCGGACCAACATTGCCCAGGCTGGTTGCCACAGCTCCCACCGCCGTGTCAAAATCCAGGCCGAGAGCGCTGACGGTGATAGAGCCCAATACAAACAAAATCAGGTATAGAAGTAAGAATACCAGAATGTGGGTCATTACTTTCGGACGAACAATCTCTCCGTTAAGTTTGAGCGGTACTATTGCGTTGGGATGTAGAATCCTTTTAAACTCCAGAAAAGAATTTTTGAAAAACACCAGATGACGAATCAACTTAATACCACCAGAGGTAGATCCGGCGCAAGCCCCGACAAATAAGAGGACGAAAAACAACATGGTCATACTATTTCCCCATGAAGTGTAATCGGCAGAGACAAATCCCGTGGTGGTAATCAAAGAAACAATCTGGAACAAGCTGGCGCGAAAAGATTCTTCAATATTGAAATTGGTGCGAGAATATACCGTCAGCGTTACGATGACTGCCAGTACAAAAACTACCCCCAGATAAGCTTTAAACTCATCGCTCTTCCATACATTCTTCCATTTACCCAAGAGGGAATAGTAGATCACCGTATAGTTGGTACCGGCAATAAACATGAACAGAATAATTGGATACTGAAGAAGGGGCGTATCAAAAGCAGCCATACTGGCATTGCGGGTTGAAAACCCACCCGTAGCCATAGTCGTTAAGGCGTGGTTTACAGCCTCGTAGAAGTTCATTCCCAGGATCCAAAGCAAAAACATCAGTACAACCGTAAGACTGACATAGATCAGCCACAAGCGTTTAGCGGTTTCCTGTATCCTGGGGTGGAGTTTGTCGGAAGTAGGTCCGGGCGCTTCAGCTACAAATAATTCGACACCGCCAATGCGCAGAAGGGGGAATATCGCCACCGTCAATACGATGATACCCATGCCGCCGATCCATTGACTCAGACTTCGCCAGTACAGGATACCGGCAGGAACCCTTTCGATGTCGTTGATGATACTGGCTCCCGTAGTTGTCATTCCGGATACGCTCTCAAAGAAAGCATCTACCGGACTGTCAATTACACCGCTAATCAAATAGGGGAGGGTGCCGAAGGTAGTCATGGCCAGCCAACCCAGCGCCACGATCAAATATCCTTCCCGCTTTTTCACATTGGCATCCGACCGGAATTCATACAGCCAGAGCAACAGCCCTGCCAGGATGGTAATGCCACCTGAAAAGAATAAAGCCTGCGCATCACCACTGTGGTAATACCAGGAAAAGGGAAGCCCCGTAAACATCAGAAACCCGATAATGATCAGCAGGATTCCAACGACATTTGTTATAGGAGTGAAATTGATCAATCTGAATGCAGAATGCTGAATTGTGAATGTAGAATTACTTTCGCGCTCGGGGCAAATTCAAAATTATTCATTCAAAATTCAAAATTAACAATTGAGAATTACCTAAAGAGTTTTTCCACCCGACCGATAGCTTCCGGCATGGTGAATACAATCACTTTATCGTCTACCTGCAGCTGGAAATCCCCGTCTGGCAGCATACTTTCCTCTCCGCGAATAACGCCTCCAATCAGGGCTGTATCCGGAAAGTGGAGGTCCTTTAAGGGCTTGCGGGTCAATTGGTTATTCTTGTGTACGATAAACTCAATGACCTCGGCATCGACCCCGTTGAGGCTGGTGATTGCTTCAATCTTTCCTTTGCGCACAAAGCGGAATATATTATTGGCAGCGATCAGCTTCACATTGATGAGGGTATCCACCCCGATATTCTGAGAAATGTGGACATACTCTTTGTTTTCTACCTGAGCGATGGTCTTGAATACCCCGTGATTTTTCGCCGTAAGGCTGGAAATAATATTGGTCTCCGAATTAGGGGTAAGGGCAATGAATGCATCCATATGGCTCAAACCTTCTTCTTGCAACAGATCGATGTTGCCGGCCTTGCCTTTTATGACCAGCGTGTTTTCCAGATTCTCGGCCAGGAGCTTGCAGCGGTCTTTGTCAGGCTCGCAAATGGTTACATTATAGTCGTGCTCCAGGAGTTTTGCGGTTTCGTATGCGAGTCCGGTACCCCCGACGATCATGATATTTTTGACCGTAATCTTTTTCTTACCAAGGAAACGCTCCAGTTTGTCTGTATCGCCCTTCTTCGTAATGAAATAGACGTGATCCCCCCGCCGCAAAATGGTCGGTCCGCGGGGAATGATTGTCTTGTGAGAACGCAGGATCGCAATAGGACGCAAAGTAACATCTACTTCGATCTCGTGAATATCTTCCAGCTTCCGGTTTACCAGTGGAGAGTTATCATCCATGGTAGTTCCTACCAGTGAAAGTTTACCCTTTTCAAATTCGAATACATCCGTGAAGGTGCACTGGTCTACCAAACGCCTGATTTCTCGGGCCGCCAGCTGCCGCGGAGAGATCAGGGAGTCTATTCCCAACTCGCGAAACGTCTGCCGCTGCTCTTCTTCCAAATAACTCTTGTCGGTTACCCGTGCAATGGTTTGTTTGGCTCCCATCTTCTTAGCGAGGATGGCCGTAACCAAATTATTCTTTTCGGAAGTGGTAACAGCCAGCACCAGGTCGGCATTACCCGCTTCTGCTAATTCGAGAATTTCAACCGAAGAAGAATCGCCACGCAGGGTAAGCACATCCAGGTGCGTACCTACATAGCTGAGTACATCCGGATTGGTGTCGATCAGCGTAATGGTCTGATTTTCGTAGACGAGTAATTCGGCAAGGTGAAAACCTATATCACCGGCACCGGCTATGATAATTTTCATGGTAGCTCATTAAGCTTGGCCGTTGCAAAAAGCAAACGGTGTGCAAATATCTTTATTATAAAGCAATCAGGACCGATTTAGTTGAAAAATGTTTAGGCAGCTGATCAGTCGGTATTTGAACTGGTTTTTGTCTGACTAAGGACGATTCGCTAACGAGAAATCCAAAGCAGCGAATTGTCTGATACATTTGTTATATTATAGAGAGAACCCACAAATAACACAACACGAATGAAGGTATTAATGGTATGTCTGGGCAATATTTGTCGCTCGCCGCTTGCAGAAGGAATATTGCGCCATAAGGTGGAAGAAAGAGGATTGGATTGGCAAATCGATTCGGCCGGCACAGGGAGTTGGCATGTTGGCGAATTGCCCGACCCTCGTTCTGTGGCTGTCGCCAAAAAATACGGTTTGGACATTACCGACCAGAGAGCCCGACAGTTTCAATCCTCGGATCTCGAATCTTTTGACCTGGTTTACGCCATGGATGCTTCCAATTATCAGAATATACTGCGCCTGGCTTCCTCCGAAAATCAAAAGGAAAAGGTGCGACTCATTCTGGAAGAAGTAGAGCCCGGATCTGGCAGGCAGGTGCCAGACCCATATTGGAACAGCGATGGTTTTGAGAAGGTTTATCACATGCTCGATGAAGCCTGTGAACAGATAATAGCTTCAAACCTCGAACTGAAGAGTTAAAGACCCTTCAGTCCGAGATCTGCTTTTTATTTTTTCAAATCAAATGCCTCATTGACGATAGCCTTTTGCTGCTCGTCGTGTATCTTTTTGAATCCGGTAGCCGGAGAAGCACTCGTCTTTCTGGAAATCCGGCGAATTCGGATATCCTCACAGAAAAAGGAGAGAATATACTGCCAGGCACCCATATTGGCAGGCTCTTCCTGCACCCAACATATTTCAGCATCTTTATACTTCTTGAATACGGCATCCAATTGCTTTTTAGGCAGTGGATACAACTGCTCCAATCGCACAATTGCCACATCTTCGCGCTTGCCATCGCGTTGTTTCTCCAGCAAATCATAGTAGATTTTTCCGGAACACAAAAGCAGGCGTTTTACTTTTTTACCACTCTTTGGCCCGATAGTCGGATCGTCGATCACCTCCTGGAATTTTGTGCCGGTCGCAAAGTCTTCGCGGGCAGAAACCACCTCCGGATGACGCAAGAGCGATTTCGGAGTCATGATGATCAATGGCTTGCGGAAAGGCCGGGCAATTTGCCGACGCAACAAGTGGAAGAAGTTGGCCGGAGTGGTTACATTGGCCACCGTCATGTTGTATTCTGCGCAAAGTTGCAGGAAGCGCTCCAGGCGGGCACTGGAGTGCTCCGGACCCTGGCCCTCATACCCGTGAGGCAGGAGAGCTACCAATCCGCTCATTCGTTGCCACTTGCTTTCTCCGGCAGAGATAAACTGGTCGAAGATGGTCATGGCACCATTGGCAAAGTCGCCAAATTGGGCCTCCCAAAGAACCAGTGTTTCCGGACTAGCCAGTGAATAGCCGTATTCAAAACCGAGTACGGCAAATTCTGAAAGCAGGGAATTGTAAATTCGGAATCGCCCTTGTTCGGTTTCTATTTCATTAAGTCGATTGTATGCCTGAAATGTTTTGGCGTCGTGGAATATCGCGTGGCGGTGAGAGAACGTACCGCGGCGGACATCCTGTCCACTCATTCGTACATCGTGATGCTCCAGAAGCAAAGAACCATATGCAAGGAGTTCGCCCATGGCCCAATCCAGTTTATTCTCCTTCAGCATTTTGTTTTTGCCTTTCAGGAGACGGTTGACTTTTCCGAGCGGGGAGAAGCCTTCCGGGATGGTCATCAGGTGATCGATCAACTTGTCTACGGTCTTTTGGGGTATTCCCGTTTTGGGAGATTCCTCAAAATCTTTTGGATCGGCGGTTTTCTTAAGCTTTCTCCAGGCTTCTTCCGGTTGTTGATATTTATATGGAAGTGGCTTTTCTTTTACTTCATCCAGGCGAGACTGCAGCTCTTCCCAGAAATTGGATTCCATGCTTTCAGCCAGCTTCTTGTCTACATCTCCGCGTTGGATCAGTTTTTGGGAGTAAATGGCACGCGGGTCATCATGCTTGTTGATGAATTCGTACATCTCCGGCTGTGTAAACTTTGGATCATCGCCTTCATTGTGTCCGTGCTTCCGGTAGCAAACCATATCAATGAAAACATCAGAGTTGAATTTCTGACGGTATTGAACGGCAAGTTCAGCGGCAAAAACGACCGCTTCGGGGTCATCTCCATTTACATGGAATACCGGAGCGTCAACCATGTTAGCGGCTGCTGTGGAGTAAGTTGACGTACGCGCTTCATCAAAATCGGTGGTGAACCCGATTTGGTTATTGATCACAAAATGAATGGTTCCACCGGTATAATATCCCTGAAGACCACTCATTTGCACAGTCTCAAATACCACTCCCTGTCCGGCAACAGCCGCATCCCCGTGAATGAGGATCGGGAGGATATTATCGTATTCTGAGTTATAAAGTATGTCGGCTTTAGCCCGGGAAAATCCCTGAACAACCGGATCGACGGCTTCCAGGTGAGAAGGATTTGGAACCAGTTTTAAATGAACTTGTTCTCCTGTAGGAGTTTTGACCTGGGAGGAGAAACCGAGGTGGTATTTTACATCACCGTCTCCAAAGCTGAGGTCCGGAACGGCTGTACCTTCAAATTCATTAAAGATTTGCTCGTAGGTTTTTCCCATGATATTGGCCAGCACATTCAATCGTCCGCGGTGCGCCATACCAATTACTACCTCTTTAACTTTGTCTTCGGCGCCTTCATTAATGATGGCATCCATAGCGGCAATTGTCGTCTCACCTCCTTCGAGGGAGAAACGCTTTTGACCCACATACTTGGTGTGGAGGAAGCGTTCAAATACAACGGCACCATTCAGCTTTTCAAGAATACGCGTTTTCTTTTCCTGGCTGAGCCCAAAATGATCCGGGTTATGGGCTTCAATGCGTTCGCGAAGCCAGCGGCGGCGTTCGCGTTTTTGGATGTGGTGGTATTCAAAACCTATGTGTCCGCAGTATACAGTCTCCAAATGACGAATGATTTCCCGCAGGCTTTGGTTTTTCTGACCGACTTCCTCACCAGCGATGAATACTGTATCCAGGTCTGCATCTGTCAAATTAAAGTCTGCCAGATCCAGATTTGGTTTGCGGTCGCGTCGAGCGCGAATGGGATTGGTGTTGGAACGCAGGTGGCCTCGATTGCGATAGGCCTTTATGATACCGAAGACCTGCAATTCCTTTTTCAGCTTGTCAAAGCTCGTACTTCCGGCCTGGCCATTGGAGGATGCTCCATTTTGAGCGGCCAGATCAAAGCCTTTAAAAAACACCCGCCAGCCTTCTTCAACCGAATCGGGGTTTTCCTGGTACTTTGTATAAAGTGACTCTACAAAGTTTGGATGCGCATTATGTATGAATGAATAGTCGATCATTGTGCGTTAGCTTGAAATTGAATGGGTATAACAACTGCCGGAGCAAGAGGTTTCGCTAAAAAGTACCCTTAGTATATTTAAGGGGCAAATTTCCAGTATTTTTTTAAGAATTGCGAGTGAATTTGCATTTTGTTTTAATCAGGGAATATTTTATCTTTGCGCTCCGAAAGAAACGAAAAGATCTTAAAAAAGGCATAAATGGCACAACATCAGTCATCGAAGAAGCGTATTCGCCAAGACGCCAAGAAGCGGTTGCAAAATCGTTATTACAAGAAGTCAGCACGCACAGCTATTCAGAAGCTGCGCGAAATGACCGATCGCAAGGAAGCAGATGCTTACTTGCCGAAGGTTCTTGCTATGATCGACAAACTTGCAAAGCGCAATACCTGGCATGGAAATAAAGCTTCCAACCTCAAGAGCAAGCTTACAAAGCATGTAAACGGTCTCTAGCAGACCCGAAGATATACATCTATCCAATTATCTGCAGCGAAGTCTGGTTTTTTCCGGGCTTCGCTGTTGTTCGTTGGAGACGTATTATTCGTTTCACCGGTACACTCGTATAGGTTAAGGTCGGTCCATCGCTTCGCGCTGTCTCTCCGGTTGAGTTTGGTTGAGTCGTCTGCCTTCGGCGAACGGTGGGTTGAGCAGAGCCACAAATGGGTATTAATTTACCTTCCTTTCACGATAAGAAAGGAAATGTAAAAGTGGTTCCTCCCACCCTTTGCCCCTCTCTTAGCAGAAGAGAAATTGCTCCACCGCTGGAGGGGGAGCTGTCCGCTGCAAGCGGGCTGAGGGGGAGCGGTGATAATGTAAAATGGATAATGTAAAATTCAGAATTACGAATAAAGGTTTTTGAATTAACCAGGAGAACCCTCTATTTTACTTTCTTAACGGAAAGAACGGAAAGAACGGAAAGAACGGAAAGAACGGAAAGAACGGAAAGAATTTCCTATCTTTGCAAACGAACAATCGTTCGTAATCAATGAGTAGATTCCACAGCCTGACCGTAGCCGATATTCGACGTGAAACACCTGATTGTGTTTCCGTAGCCCTGGATGTTCCCGAAACCCTTGCGGATGAATTCCTCTTTATCCAGGGACAATACCTAACCTTCAAAAAAGAGATCGACGGAGAAGAAGTTCGACGGTCTTATTCTATATGTACCAGTCCGGCAGATGGGGAACTCCGCATCGCAGTGAAAAAAGTACCCGGTGGCCGATTTAGTACCTATGCCAATGAAAAGCTGGAGGTAGGAGATACCCTGGAGGTGATGAAACCCATGGGCCGCTTTTATACCCAACTGGATGCAGAAAACCAAAACCATTACGTGGCTTTTGCTGCTGGTAGCGGAATCACACCGGTGATGTCTATCCTGAAGTCGGTCCTGCAGACCGAGCCTCAAAGCAACTTTACGCTCTTTTTCGGAAACCGCAACAACGAGTCCATCATCTTCCACGAGCAATTGGAAGCCCTGAAGAATCTATACATGGACCGCCTTCGGGTTTTCCATGTATTGAGCCGGCAGATGACCGACAGTCCATTGTTTGCCGGACGAATCGACGCAGAAAAAGCAGCGAAATACTGTCACCGCCTGTTTGATCCGGAAGAAATTGATGCCTATTTTCTCTGCGGACCAGCCGTCATGATCGAATCGGTAAAGGAAGCCCTGAAAGAAGAAGGGGTGGAAAAGAATAAGATTCACTTCGAACTGTTCGCAGCTCCGGATGAGCAAAAGAAAGCCAGTGCAAAAAACTGGAAGCCGGAGAAAGAAGTACAGGCCGTGATCGAGATTATTGTCGATGGAGCCAATTTCAAACTCGACCTGGACTCCAAATCCGAAAACATCCTGGATGCTGCCCTTAAAACAGGAGCTGATTTACCATTCGCCTGCAAAGGCGGGGTTTGTTGCACCTGCAAAGCTAAGGTGCTTGAAGGCGAAGTTGCCATGGAAGTCAATTACGCCCTCGAACCGGAGGAAGTGGAAGCGGGATTTGTGTTAACTTGTCAGTCGCATCCACTCACCGAATCGGTAAAACTAACCTACGACGTTTAATTATGGTCCGGAAGCCCAAAAAACAAGTGATCTATGAGGCTGCTGCCCGCCTGTTTCAGGAAAAGGGATACTCCGCAGCTTCGATGCGCGATCTGGCCGAAAGGGTCAATCTGAAAGCTTCCAGCTTATACAGCCACATTCGAAAGAAGGAGGAGATTCTGCAAAAAATCTGTTTTGATAATGCCCGCCGATTTCTGGAGGGCCTGGATGAAATTCAACAGCAGTTTTCCAGTCCGCTGGCGCAACTGGAAGCAGTCATTTTCCTCCACATCGACATCGCTCTTGACGATCCAACTTCCATCACCGTTTTTAACGACGAATGGAAACACCTGGAGGATCCATATCTCAAAGACTTCGTAAAACTGCGGAAGAATTACGAGCAAAGATTGCTCGATATCATTCAGGAAGGCCAATCAAGCGGCGTTTTTACCACTGTAACGCCAACCACCGCTCTCAATACGATGCTCACTTCCCTGCGTTGGGTACACTACAAACATGCCGGGGATGAGCCGGAAAAACTGCGTAAAGATATTTCAGCGCTTATTCTGGGGGGGATTAAAGTGTAGATTTCGTTTTACACGTTTTACACGTTTAATACGGAAGGGCTACAGAATTCAACATTCTAAATGCTCCACCATGTGCTTCATTGGACAAGCATTTTCATAAACCTCTACTATTCCCATCCAGAAAATCTCTCCTGAATAAAACCTAAAAATGAAGGGTACTAGCACCTAATCTTAGGGGCAAAACATGAACTTCGAATTGGTGTCGCTCCGCTGGAGCTTACCATCAAAATCGCAAAAAAATCTACAAAGGTTTGGGCTCCTCTGGAGCCTTTATACCCAACCCACTTCGCTTTGGGAATTACCGGATTTCTTGCAGGCCTCCAGAGAAGGCACACCTTAGTAACAAAAAATAACGGATTCACTTTTAGCGCCGTAGGTGCGGCACCTGGTTTTGTCTCTAAATTTATGTGTCATTGCAATTAAGCATTATAAATTCTACATTCCCCCATTCTCTCCCAACCGGCAAGCCACAGCGCAGCCGCCTCTCCCGGAAGGAAGGAATCCTGGATTCCTGACCGACCACCCCCGGAGGCAAAGCCGACCTCTCCCCAAAACAAAAGGCATCAATACGAAAGCTAAACCCCACTCAATTAAAATCTAATAATTCTGCATTCTACATCAACCAAACTCAACCCTACCGTCGAGCAAAGCGAGACGACTCAACCGGAGGCAAAGCCGACCTAAACCCAATTAAAAATTAACAATTAAGCATTAAGAATCCCTCCCTTATTCATACGGAATCACATCCAGGATATGCGAAATAGCCTGAATCCTTGCCGTCGATTTTTTATTGGCATCAATGATTTTCCAGGGGGCGTGATCGGTATTGGTAGCTTCAAACATCTTTTCCTTGTAGTGTGTATAATCATCCCACAGCGCCTGTGCTTTTTCATCGACCGGAGTCATTTTCCAACGTTTTAGCGGACTGCTCTTTATCTCCTTAAAGCGTTTGGCTTGTTCCTTTTTGGAAATGGAGAAATAGAATTTAATGAGGTGGGTGTTTGACTGAATGAGCATTTGCTCAAATTCATTTACCTGCGACATAAATCGCTCGTATTCCGTTTTTGTGCAGAAATTATTGACGGGTTCTACTACTGCCCGGTTGTACCAACTGCGGTCAAAAAATACGATCTCCCCCGGTTTCGGCAACTCGTTTATGTATCGCTGAAAGAACCATTGCTTCCGCTCATCTTCGGTAGGAATGTTGAGGGCTATTACCCGGAAATGCCGCGGATTGATGTACTCGGTTATCCGCCGAATAGCACCGCCTTTTCCGGCAGCATCCCGACCTTCAAACAGGATGACTACTTTCTTATCATTTTTGATTACCCAATTCTGAAGCTTGATCAGTTCCTCCTGTTTGGATCTCAGATCAACGACATATTTAATCTCCTCAAGCGATTTATTGAGATTGACCTTTTTATTTCCGAAAAGGGTATACAATCCGATTTTAGAGTTGAAAAGTTCGATCTCTTCTGTTGTCCATTTATGTTGAGCCATGTTCTTTAATTTAGATGTCAATTTGAATAGCAGACCGGTGATAACGCATGATGACATTTGGGTCGGGGAGGAGGGAAATGCCTGATTCCCCTTTTCCGGCATAGTCAAATTGCGATAAGACATACCGCATACTTTCCAATCTGGCTTCTTTTTTATTGTTGGTTTTGACAATAATCCACGGACTGAAATTGGTATGGGTACCACTAAACATTTGCTCCTTAAAGTGGGTGTAGCGATCCCAAAGTTCCTGTCCCTTCATATCGACCGGACTAAACTTCCAGCGCTTGAGCGGATTGCTGAGGCGGGCATCAAACCGCTTCTTTTGTTCGTCTTTGGAAATCGAAAACCAGAACTTGATGATTTTCAGATTGTCTTCATACAACAGATGCTCAAATTCGGGAACCTGTCCCATGAATTGTTTGTATTGCTCATCGCTGCAGAATCCCATAACCGGTTCGACTACTGCTCTGTTGTACCAACTTCGATCAAAGAAAACGACCTCCCCGGGATTGGGCAGGACCTTAATGTATCTTCGAAAATACCACTGACCCTTCTCTACTTCCGTCGGTTTGGTCAGGGCAACCACCCTCGAAGTACGCGGATTCAAATGCTCTTTAAATCGTTTGATGGAGCCTCCTTTTCCGGCGGCATCCCGGCCTTCGAACAAAATAGCGACCCGCTTCTTTTTCTCTGCGATCCATTTTTGGAGGTTGACAAATTCCGATTGCAGAAGGCGAAGCTCTGCTTCGTACTTCAGCTTTTTGATGGTTTTATCTATGGGAATCTTGTGTTCCTTCGCAAGGGCAAATAGATCGTCTCTGGATTTTACGTTTTCCAGGAGTTCTGCTGTAAACTTCATGTAGTGCTCGTTTTCCAATTTTTGATTGCCACGGAAAACCAAAGGCATCCTGAAAGAAGAAACCTCCGGCCTCATAAACGGGCAGTAAACGGAAGGAATGAATGTAAACACGAATATTACGCAAAAAAGGAATAATGCTCAAAGAGGAGGTGTATGATAAATGGCAGTTTTTTGGGTGCTGTTTGTCCTTTTATCCAACTTCCAGAAAGAAAGACAAAAACCTCATAAAAGACCAACCTCTCTTTTTGTCCCCCAAATACCCTAAAATCTGCACAACAAAACCGGAAAATGGCTGTTTTAATACCAAAAAGCGAACGAATGTTCGTATCTTTGATTCGCCGAAAGGCAACTACTTCAGTATCAACCAAATAATAACCAAACCATGCCAGTCGAAGGAAGCAATAAAACCGACAATCAGGACTTCATGAAGATTTTTGACGCGCGTATCGAACGCGACGAGAAGGTCGAACCGAAGGACTGGATGCCTGATGCTTATCGCAAAACGCTGATCCGCCAGATTTCCCAGCATGCCCACTCCGAAGTGATCGGTATGCAGCCCGAGGGAAACTGGATTCTGCGTGCTCCCAGCCTGCGCCGGAAAGTAGCCCTGCTCGCTAAAGTGCAGGATGAAGCCGGTCACGGTCTGTACCTGTATAGTGCAGCCGAAACGCTGGGTATCGAACGCGACGAGCTGTATCAGCAACTCCTCGACGGCAAAGCCAAGTACAGCAGTATCTTCAATTACCCAACCCTGACCTGGGCCGATATGGGCGCAGTTGGCTGGTTGGTAGACGGTGCCGCTATTATGAACCAGGTGATGCTTACCCGTACCTCTTACGGCCCTTATGCCCGGGCTATGGTGCGGATCTGTAAAGAAGAAAGCTTTCACCAACGCCAGGGATATGAAATCCTGCTCCACCTTGTTAAAGGCTCTGAAGCCCAAAAAGACATGGCGCAGGATGCCCTGAATCGCTGGTGGTGGCCAAGCCTTATGATGTTTGGTCCGACCGATTCAGAATCTACTCACTCCGAGCAATCTATGGCCTGGAAAATCAAACGCAAATCCAATGATGAATTGCGCCAGGCATTCGTGGATGCTACCGTTCCGCAAGCCGAAGTACTCGGACTGACCATTCCGGATCCCGACCTGAAATGGAATGAAGAACGTGGCCACTACGACTTTGGACCGATCGACTGGGATGAGTTCTGGCAGGTTGTCAAAGGCGACGGCCCCTGCAATCGCGAACGCATGGCGCATTACACCAAAGCCTACGAAGAGGGAGCCTGGGTACGTGAAGCGGCTATGGCTTACGCCGAAAAGAAACAGAAGCGCCGAGAAGCGGCTAAATCTGATTTACAAGTAGCCTAAATCAAAGAAATCGATGAAGAATAATTGGCCAATCTGGGAAGTATTTATCCGTTCAAAAAACGGATTAAGCCACAAGCACGTAGGCAGCCTGCATGCTGCTGATGCGGAAATGGCTATCGAAAATGCCCGGGATGTTTATACCCGTCGCACTGAAGGCGTTAGTCTCTGGGTCGTGGAGTCTAAAAATATTACAGCTTCCGCACCTACGGATGCCGATGCTCTATTTGAGCCGGCAGCCAACAAAATCTACCGCCATCCTACTTTCTACAATCTTCCCGACGAAGTAAAACACATGTAACAGCATGGATAACAGCCTCAGCCCAAACCAGGCTCTTTTCAATTTTGCCCTGCATATGGGGGATAATACCCTTATTGCCGGGCACCGTCTTTCAGAGTGGACCAGTCAGGGGCCGGCTCTGGAACAAGACATTGCCATCACCAATATTGCCCTTGACCTCGTCGGACAGGCTCGTTCCTGGCTCTCTCTGGCCGGAGAACTGGAAGGCAAAGGCCGCAGCGAAGACGACCTGGCCTATTTACGCTCCGACCGGGAATACACCAACTTCCTGCTCTGCGAACAACCAAACGGCGATTGGGGTATGACCATCGTACGGCAATTTCTGTTTGATTGCTACCATTTTGAGTTGCTGAATGCCCTGCTGGATAGTAAACACGAACAAATTGCAGCTATCGCCGCAAAATCACTCAAAGAAGTTACCTACCATCTCCGCTACAGCTCCGAATGGATGATCCGTTTGGGCGACGGAACCCCAGAGAGCCACAAGCGCATGCAAAATGGCCTGGATGAGCGGTGGCGATTCCTGGGAGAGCTTTTTGAAGATACGGAAACAGATAAGGTGCTCGCAGAAGCGGAACTTAGTGTGCTTCCTTCCTCCCTGGAAGAAGCAGCCATGAACCGGATTGAAGCGGTTCTAAAAGAGGCAACGCTTTCTCAGCCGGAAGTAAAACATTTCCAAACTGGTGGCCGTAAAGGCATTCACTCAGAATATCTTGGACATCTGTTGGCCGTTATGCAATCCGTGCCGAGAGCCTATCCCGGACAAAGCTGGTAATCGAATAGACCGGCATCCTTTTCTTTTTTGCAAATTTGACTAACTTCCGGTTCAATATCATCGCCTTATGCAAGAGGTAATCGAACATTACCGGAATGTAGTTATTCAAATTGCTACGCCTTACAGTACTGGCACGGGCTTTTATCTCAAAAAGCCAAACCTCATCGTGACCAATGAGCATGTGGTGCGCGGCAATAAGTCTGTGGTAGTTACCTGTGATGGGGTGCGAAAATGCTCCAGCAGGGTTTTATACACAGATCCCATGCACGACCTGGCTTTTCTCGAAATTCCAGAGGTGCATGATCTCCCCGATATCCCTTTTGGTTCAGATCAAAGCCCGCAGGCTGGTGATAAAGTTATTGCTGTTGGGCATCCATTCGGATTAAAATATACCTCCACACAGGGCATTATTTCCAATATCGATCATCAATTAGGCGATATAAAATACCTACAACACGATGCTGCGCTGAATCCGGGTAATAGTGGTGGTCCACTTATTAATATGCGGGGAGAGGTGATCGGTATCAATACCTTTGTAGTCAGAGATGGAGACAATATCGGATTTTCCCTGCCGATCAGCTATCTGGAAAAAGCGCTGGATGAATATGGCAAAGGATACCCGGAAGCAGCGGTACGCTGTGCAGCTTGTCTGCATCTCTCCTTCGAATCTAAGATTGAGGGAAAGTACTGTCCGAATTGCGGGGCTAAAGTGGAAATTGCCTCCCAAATAGAGCCTTATCAGGCAGTGGGCCTGGCAAAAACCATAGAAGAATTGCTGGTGCAGACCGGCCATGATGTGGAATTATCCCGAAGAGGTCCCAATGCCTGGGAAATAGAGCAGGGGAGTGCCCGGATCATGATCTCCTATTATGAAAAAAATGGTCTCATCACCGGGGATGCTTATTTGTGCCGCCTTCCCAAAGAAAAAATCCTTCCTTTATATAAGTTCCTCTTGCGCCAGAATTATGAACTGAAAGGCCTGACCTTCAGTGTAAGAGGGCAGGAAATCATTCTATCCCTCCTCATTTTTGATCAGTATTTGGATGGAGACACGGCCTCCAAACTGTTTAGACACCTCTTTGAAACCGCCGATCACTTCGATAATATCCTGGTGGAAGAATATGGAGCTAAGTGGATTTATGAACCGGAAGAAGAGGTTTAAGCCGCCCTTTGTCGACTTTCGTCGAAAAAGCAAACTTTAACACCGCAACGACAAACATTTCCTTAGTATCATTCGTTTTCCTTTTGTATTAACACAATACTGCCCAAAACAAGTGAATTCGCCGCAAGGCCCCGACTGTGAACATGAAGGAAAAATTTAAAAATTTTAGGAAGAAATATGGCCGTAAAGCCCTTTATGCCTTTCTGGTGTATTTTGTGGCAAAATGGACCCTCACCATTTTCTTTGGAGCTCGTCTGATCGACTTCTTCAAGGATAAAATGCCATAGATCATTTCCCTGTTGCGTCCAAATCCTGGTCGCCGTAGTAATTCACATCTATATCTTTTTTCATTTTAACAAAGTAGGTTATCTGCCCAAGGTGGTAAGAAAAGTGCTCACTGACATGCAGCAGTATGGCTGTTCCGCTTTCGCGGAATCCCTGTACCCGATATTCCGCTGCCAAATCAGAAGGTTGCAAGGCATCCAGGACCGGTAAAAGATCTGCTTCCAGTTTATCAAGCTTCATTATCAATTGTTGCTTTGCCAAAGGTCCCCGCTCTTCAAATTCAGCTTTGCGGTTCCTTACATCTGCTTGTTTGCCAAGCGTTGAAATAGCCCACTGACGAACATTCCCGCAAAGGTGCAGAACCAAATTTCCTACTGAATTGCTGTTTTCATTGGGTCGATACCAAATTTCTGTCAGACTGAGTTGATCCAGGCATTTTTTTATGCGCACAATCCCCTCTTCACAAATCCGTCTGTGGGTTTCCTGGCACAACTGCCGGGCAATTAAATGAGCTGTTTTTTCCATTTTAACCTCTTTTCAGAAAGATACATTGGTATAGGGCTTAAGCAAAATTTGTATCTTTTTGCCATGGAAAAACCAAGAAGGATATCAGATATTCCATATGAAATTTTCCTGACCTGGAAACATTTTATCGAGGCTTTTAAATTCATCCGTGAAAAGCGATTGTGGGATGGATTCTGGAAGTATGGATGGGCTACTGCCATTTTGATAATCCTGGGAGTGTTGGTTGGACTTCAATTCTTCTCCGAATTTTGGAATCTCTTAAGCGGAGTCTGGACCGGTCTGAAAACATCTGATGCATCTCTGGTCAGCACGCGTTTTCAGGATTTTCTGGGAGGCTTGTTTTTGGTGGGAAGCTGGAAATACATCATTTTGATTCTGGGGGAAGTGTTGATCTTTCATTTGCTCAGAAGAACCATTGAATTGTTGGGCGGCGCCGAACAGGATGCCTCCTTCTCTGCTTTTATTCAGGCTCAAAAGCGCATGTTTACCGTAGCCTTATTTTCCTGGGTAATGGAATTGCTGGCTACCATTTTTATCAGTGTAGGTCTGAGCATATTGGGATTGCAGGCGATAAAACCGGTTTTGGTGTTCTTAGTATCCGCCTATTTCCTGGGCTTTGCCATGACCGATAATTATTTTGAACGACTGGGAATATCCATTACCGCCAGCCATAAACTAAACCTGAACATAATTGGAGTTAGTCTTGGGATTGGACTGGTATTATATGTGCTGTTTCTCATACCATTAATTGGCCCCATCCTTGGAACTTCTGTTGGAGCCGTTGCAGCCGCTTTAACTTTGTATTATCTTGAACAAAAAGGAAGCTTGCTTGTCAAACAAGAAACAGAACTCGAAAACGATTTAACAAATACAAAAATATGATGATGTCCAGATTGCTAACAGGAATACTTGTTATAGGTCTCGCAATAGGTTGTGGATCTTCAAAAAGCGGCAAAGGGTATAAATACTCCGCTGATGATGTTATTGAAATGAGTAAAGGTGCCTGCTTTGGTACGTGTCCGGTCTATGAATTTCGTATTGATGGCCTGGGAAACGCAACTTTTAAAGGACAGGCTTTTGTCAAGAAGGAAGGTGATTTTACCAAAAAATTCTCTGCCAAAGAGACCAATGAAATATTTGATGAATACAAAACATCAGATTTCTGGTCGCTCGAAGAAGAGTATACAGCTGCCGTTTCAGACTTGCCTACCACCTGGGTTAGTTTCTACTTTATGGATAAGAGTAAGAAAGTTCGAGCCTATTATGACTTCCCGGTTCGACTTAAATTACTGATCGACAAAACCCATATTCTTGCCTCTTCTGAAGATGGCTGGAAAGATGAAGGAGCTCCCGATAAGTAATTTAACCTAAAAAGCCGGTTGCATGTTCTGCAACCGGCTTTTTGTTTTTTAGAACCCCTGATTTCCATCATCTCCATCGCCTTTCAGATCGTCGCCATTGATCTTACTTCTTCTAGGGCGATCCCGGAAATCCAGTTTCCCGAATTTATAGCTGAAACTCAATCCGAATGACCGGAATGGAATCTTTGTGCTGCTGCTAAGTGAGAAATCTGTTCCCTCCTGGTTGTTTTCAAACTCCAGGTATTTCTGGAATGGCTGAACAGCGCGAATACCGAGAGATGCCCGACCGTCCCAAAACTCTTTTTTGAGGCCAAAGCTGTACATGTAAAAGGAGGTGCGACGTCCCTGCAAACTTTGCCGCGGAGAACTGTAAAATCCGAAAGCTTCAACTTTAAAATCTTTGGGGAGGTTTAGGGTTCCTCCAAAATTTCCTTTGAAAAGTATGGCCTGGTTGGTCAACTCTGTCCCATTGACCGTTCCGGCTCCATTGTAGGTGAAAACATCAAATCCACCCCGCAGGGTCAGGAACTTTTTGATATTCGCGGAAGCGAAAATATTTATACCAATGGATTGATTGGTGCCGATATTCTGATAGTTGGTAACGGCCACTCCTTCTTCAATGACAACATAGGGCTCAATAATATCACTGGTGTACCTGTAAAACAGAGAGGTGTTTAGCGCAATTCCCTTAAAGTAGTTGCCGTAGCTCAGTTCGATCTGATCGACAATTTCCGGCTGTAAATACGGATTACCAATGGATCGATTGTAAGAGTTTACCTGGCTGTTGTAAGGGTTTACATAACGGAGTCCGGGGCGTTGTATCCGACGGGTATAACTCAGCTTAATGTTGCTGGTTTGGCCGGGTTTGTAAGACATAATGAAACTCGGCAGCACATTTTGATATTGATTATCACTGGTTTCTGCATCCAACTCAAATCGGCTGCTAATATCCGTGTATTCATACCGGGCGCCGGCTACCAGGCCCCATTTATCGCTAAACTTAAACGTTCCGGAAAGGTACCCGGCATAAACATCCTGCTCGTAGTAAAAGATGTCGGTAAAGTCGGGATTGGATTCAAATTCTTCGGTGGCATAGTTGAAGGTGAATCCATCGTATTCGCTGTCAATGCGGCGGAGAACCCCGCGGGCACCTGTTTCGATTTTCAACCAGTCACCGACCGGATGTACGTAATCGAGTTGAGCGGTGTACTCATTATTATCTCCGAAATTTTGATTGATGTTACTTTGGTTGATCTCATCATCTACTCCGGTGAGATCGGTTTGAGTAAAATCATTTTCTTCAATAGACCGATTTGAATCCCACTGAAAAGCCAGCGAGAGCTCCTGATCCTTCTTTTTAAACTTCTTGCGGTAATCGGTGGTCCATTCGTAACCGCTTCGGCGGTTTTCGGTGTCGGAAATAAGATCAAAGAGATCAGCGTCGTCCTCCACAGCATCGTAAATAGCCGTTTGGGTCGTGCCTTCATTAAAGCGGTTGAAGCCGCGAAGGCTAATGGAAGTTGTGAGGCTGTTGTAGGCATTAAAATCATAATAAGCCGAAGCCGAACCCCGGAAGCCCAGGCGTTCGCTAATGCCTTCTCCCATTTCAAAAATGGTACTGGTGCCTTCCGGCAAATAATCTTCCCGGCTGTATTCCTGTAGGGTTGTTTGTGGCCAGGCATACCAACCTCCACCATTGGCATTTAATCCAAATCGACCAAATGCGGCACTCAGGTTGAGGTTGTAGTTGTTGGATCGGTTGCCCACAGAGCCGCCCACAGACCCGCTGAATCCTTCAATCTCTGATTTCTTAGTAATGATATTTATGATGCCGCCACTCCCTTCTCCATCGTATTTGGCGGTAGGAGTCGTGATAACTTCTACCGACTTAATTTGCTCAGCGGGAATGGTCTGCAAAACGTCGGCCGGATTTTCAGCCAACAGGGCAGAAGGCTTGCCATTTATCAGAATGCGAATGTTGCTGGAACCACGGAGGGAAACATTCCCTTCCAGGTCTACCGATAGCATAGGCACTTTTCGCAAGAGCTCGGTGGCATCAGCTCCGGCAAGACCGGCATCCTTGTCGGCATTATAAACGAGCTTATCAATCCGATTTTCAATAAGTGCTGCCTCTTCGGTAACTGTTACACCTTCCAGTAAAACCGCGGAAGCGGATAGAAAGATCGTACCCAAATTGGCATCGGGTTTTTCGGGAGTTGTTTCAACAGTAATTTTGCGGGCTTCAAAACCAACAAAACTGATCTCCAGCGTATATTTCCCGACGGGAACATCTTTAAATTTAAAGGATCCGTCATCTTCGCTGAGCGCACCATCCTTTTGAGGACCCTCCGTTCCTTCCCGAAGCAATATGGATGCATAAGGAACGCTCTCCAATGTAAGGGAATCTATCAGTGTTCCGGTGATCTTTCCCTCGATGGATGGTTGTCCGCCTCCTCTTCGACCACCGCCGGGTGGTTGGGCATACAGGCTGGCTGCAAATAAGAGCAAACCCAGCAATCCAATGTATCTTTTCATGTCGTAGTTGAATTATCGTATTTATGAGACAAATATCGGAAACAATCGTTCAATTAGAACTTTTCCTGTTTTCCTTTTATTAAGGCGCCGCTTTTGAGGATTTCTTATGCCGTGGAGACAGAAAAATTGCATGATTATTGGGGAGTCGACAAAAACAAGAATAAGCGATAATTTGCAGAAAAACGGCCTATTGGAAAATATTTAATTTTATAAAGGGCTTTTTTTTAGCATTTAATGCATTTTATTTTGTCATATTAGGTATTAATTAATAAGATAAATACCCAAATGTCGGTATAATTGATTGTGGCTTTGTCCATATATTTGTTTGCAAGCAGTCAAAAGGTATTTTTTGCCTGATTGCGAATTCCAAAAATCGTGTCCCATGAAAAGTAATACACCTTTCTCCCTGTATTCTATTACAGCTTTTCACTGATTATTTATTGGTTCACCGGCTCGATTTTTGCATGAAAAATCCGGAATAGCTATTTCGGATCTACATGGAAGTGCAGACAAACGCTAAAAGAACAGACAGTTCTTTTGCTTTCGAAGATATACCCCTGGTGGTGGGGTAGATGTCACCGGAGCTCCCAATAGTTGTCAGTTGAAGGGGCTGATAACGCGTTCCCCGAAAGGGGAGGGTTGGTTTGGGGGCTCCATTTTACCCCACTGCCATTTTCTATTTAAACTTTAGTGGCACTTAAAATAGTCGAAAGGCTCCAGACAATCCTTGCATTTATACAACGATTTACAGGCCGTTGACCCAAACTGACTAACCATTACAGTATTCTCGGATCCACAATGCGGACAAGGGATTACTTTCTGACTGGGAAATAATTGATTCTTGTCTGTACTGTCCTCCACTGGTGGAGCAATTCCGTATTCTTTCAATTTTCGTTTCCCTGCTTCCGACATCCAACTGGTAGTCCAGGCTGGCGATAAGACCGTGGTTACTTTCACCGGATCAATACCCGCTTCCTGCAAAGCTGCTTTGATGTTTACTTCGATCATATTCATAGCCGGACAGCCCGAATAGGTAGGAGTAATTACAATTTCGGTCAATCCGTCCTCTTCCTGCACATCCCGAATGATGCCCAGATCAACCACACTCAATACCGGAATTTCCGGATCAGATACGGATTCGAGGATGTCCCAGATTTTTGATTTTTCCACAGTCTTTGTCATAACTTAAGCACTTTTCCTTGTATTACTAACAATTAAAGGCATCAACGGGTTTTCTGACTGCTGAGGTCAAACTGATCAATCATAAGTAGAAAACTTCGGGCAAAAAGGACAATGGATGAAAAATCCAACAGATTCGTTTTAGGAGACAAAAAAGGATATGGATCTTCATGACGAGCAGCAATCACTTTAATCCGTTTTTTAATGGCTTTCTTTTTTAACTGCCCGCTTTCAGCGTCTCGATAAGGGGTTGGGAAGCCCAGCGCCCGGAAATATTCAGATTCAATGATGTGGTAGTACAAATGAAAAAAGTCTCTGATAGGGCGCGGAACCGCATATGTAAACAGACAATAGCCTACGATGTAGGACGGAATAGCCAGTGCAATTTCCCGATGCCCGTTTTCTAAATACCATTCCATATTGTGCAATTCACCGGTAATAATATCTCGGATCTTTTGGTGATCGATCGGACTGGTAATGCCAAAGGAGTTCTTTACCCGGTACATTTCTTTAAAAAACTCTTCCTGGCTTCTGCTGCGCAATTGTTCCAGTTCTCCACGAAGCGTATAAATCTTTTGAAGCGAGTTTTGCCCGGAATTGGTAAAGTAAATCCGGTTCATCCGCTCCAGGGCTTCCATCATGAAGCCTTCCGGTTTGATGAGGTAATCGAGGCGATAGCACAATTCCAGCAGCAAATAGGAGAAAGCCCCCGGATAGGTTTTTACATCCGGCTCTCCTCTGTCCAGTAATTTTAAAACCTGATCAATCTGAGAACAGATGTATTGATACTTAACCGATTTTTCTTCGGGAGATAATTCAATAAGGTGGCTGTTGTCGAGCGCTTCGAGTTGTTCGAATTCATCGAGCAAAAGGTCGTCCTGCTTGTCGGCACTGGTTGCCAGTTCTTTGAGTGCGTAGTACAGTTTATAAGGCGAGCCATCAGCAGCAGCTGTATCAAAAACGATGGTGATCTCATCATTGGGAGTGAGCGCATAGCGGCTGTACTCCAGGCTGAAGTTCAGTTCCAGCATGCGGCGGGCAAAACTTGATTTTAATTCGTTGGCATGGGCGACTTTTGCTTCCGCTTTCACCCCCAGGCGGTTTGCCTCGCCCTGCACCTTTTTAGATCCCTGAAAAAGGGTAAAATGCAAGGTCCCCTTTTCCTCATGCTTTTCCAGATTGTTCTCCTCCGTATCAAAAAGGTAATCCAAAAAGGCCTTGTATGCTTCCAGATAATCCTTATTCTCAAACGCCTTGATGGCTTTATCCCATGCCTCAAACTGCTCTTTGCTCTTATGGGCATCTGTGTAGCGCCCAAAAGCAATGTCGGGACCCAATTCTTCAGGTTCGGAAGGTTTGAATAGTCGGTCTAATAGACTCATAATGAATGACACTATTTCAGTGGATGGGAAAAATAGTAAATTTATATTTGCCTGTCTTCTTTTTGTGGCTTTCGCCGAATGTTTCTCTTTGGCTCAGAGGCAATAGTCTCTTTAAAAATTAATTATTTGGATTCTTTTAGAACGCACATACCGCTCCCGAAATATCCATTTTCGCTTAGCCATACCGATCGGATACTAAGCCTGGGGTCCTGTTTTTCCGATCACATAGGAAGCCGGTTAATCAACAGCAAGTTTGATTGCCTGCTCAACCCATTCGGTATTTTATACAACCCGGTTTCCATCGCCCGAAATTTATTGATGTCGGTAGATGATTACGAATTTGGGGAGCAGGATGTTTTTAATTTTCGCGGGCGCTGGCACAGCTATCATCATCCGGGGAAATTTTCCCGGGAGGATGAAACAGAAACCCTGAAGGCGCTGCAAAATACAGCAGGAGCGGTACGGGCCTATTTAGAATCAACCAATCGAATTATTTGTACGCTGGGTTCGTCTATGGTTTACGAGCATGAAGGTTTTGGAGATATAGTGGCAAATTGCCACAAATTACCTGCCTCAAATTTTAACCGTCGCCGCTTAAAGACAGACGAAATCATCGAAAATTTAAAGCCGGCTTTCGAAAAGATCAAATCTAAAAATGAAGATCTTCAGGTGGTTTTAACGGTATCGCCGGTCAGGCACGGAAAAGAAGGTATGCATACCAATCAAAAATCAAAGGCTGTATTGCTTTTGGCTGTTGAAGCATTGTGTGAGGAATTGCCCTACGTGCACTATTTCCCTTCCTATGAAATAATGCTTGACGATCTACGGGATTACCGTTTTTACAAACCGGATATGATGCACCCCAGTGAAACAGCCATCGATTATATCTGGACTTATGTGGAAGAGTCACTATTCGCGGAAGCGACAAAAAAGCTGAATAAGCAGATCCATAAATTACGGGCAGCCGTGCATCATCGTCCGCTACATCCTGGAACCGATGAACACATATCCTTTATAAAAAAGTCTTTGGAAAAGATCGATGCCCTGTCCAAAAGCTATCCCCGACTCTCCTTCGATAAAGAGCGTGCAGCATTTTTAAGACAACTGCAGGAAGTGAATAACCTCTAAATCAGACGCTTAACTTTGGTAGTTGCCGTTAGCCCGATTTCCGGATCCAGATCCAGTAAATTCAAACCCGGCGTTTTTCCCACTTCCAAACTCCCCAGGTCTTTTTCGTAGCCCAGTGCTTCAGCGCCGTTGAGTGTGGCCCAGGTGAGCAATTCGTTTAGGGAAACATAAGACTGATACCGTTTGATGGTTTTCATTTCTTCCAGAATGGAAAGCTGCCAGTTTGAAGTCAGGCTGTCAGTACCAATAGTAAGCCTGGCTCCCGCATCTAAAAAGTGCTGATAATTGGGAAGCCTGTTTTCGATATACAAATTGGCATTGGGACAGGTCGCCCAGTATACGGCTTTTCCCCAGGCCTGTGCATCCTCAATATTTTGACTGGTCGTAAGGGTGTTGTGAACGAAGAGGTTGCGATTTTCCGGGTTCATGTTTTCCATGGCATAGTAGATCGACGACTTACCGCTGGGTTTGAATTCGTCGTAAGACATTCCAAAACCACCAAACAGAGCCGGAAAACCACCTCCTTTGGTTTTGAAAAGCGCTTCCTCATCAGGCGTTTCCTGATTGTGAATACTGACCGTCACATCCGAAGGGTTGAGCTCGCGGATACGGGCAAACAGGCTTGGACTTACGGAGTAAGGAGCATGCGGAACATATACTTTGTGATTGTTGCCCGCTGTACTTTGAGCTTCAAATACCGGTTTATATTGTTCGAAAATTGCCTCCGCCATTTGATCCTGCATGAAATCAAACATTTCCACGAAAGTATAATAGCGGATCTTGCTTTTTCCTTTTCGTACAGCCGTGTCCCCTTTGTTTGATATATCACCCACTGCAACAATGCCGTTGTCATACATTTCCTGGTCTGCCTTGTCGATGGCATCCAGGATCTGATCCATTGGGAAGTCTCTAAAGGTAACGACCGATTTTACAAACGGAAGCAAACCGGTTCCGGTGGGTACCTTCCCCTTCATATGAGAAAGCTCGAGGTGGCAATGGGTGTTTACAAAACCGGGAATAAGAATGCCCTTGTGTTTTTCGACACTTGTCGGATCGTGTTTGTCGGCTGCATCCACAGCCTGAATGGTTCCGGAATCATCGACAACTACAACACCATTTTTGAGAGGAGACTGATTGATTGGATAAACAAAGTCGGCACTTATTTTTCGCATGGATGTTTTGATTTAATATTCCTGTGCAATGAGCCCGTTTCGCATTCGGGGCTCAAACCAGGTAGATTTAGGCGGTAAAACCTTTTCGGCATCGGCAATTCCCAGAAAGTCCTCCATCTGGACAGGATGTAGAATGAATCCAATGCGGTGATCGTTTTTGAGCACCTTTTCCCGGATATCTTCTATTTGTTTGGGACCTTCCACATATTTTAAACGGTCGTCCATTCGGATATCGACTATTCCGATTATGCCTTCCAGGATTTCGTGGTTTAATAAACTTACGTCCAGCAGGATCTCTTCGGATTCATATTTTTTCAGCACTTCCGGTTTCCATTTGAGTAAGTACCATTCTTTATTGACGTACATCACAATTTCTCTTGGTCCACCGGGCTTGGCGGCTCCCTCCAACTCCTCGATATCGCATACCCGGGAGAGGCGGGCCATAAAGCGGGACAGGCTTATGTCATTGAGTCCTTCCACAATGCGATTGTATTCGAGAATTTCGAGTTGGGTCGTGGGGAAGAAAGCCGTGAGCACCTTATCATAAGCTTTTTGCTTTCCCGGGTTTTTGGTGCGCTGGTGCATGAGAGCAACCGTAGAAGATCGGTGATGTCCGTCGGCTATGTAGGCATATTCTATGTGTTTGTCAAACAGTTCCTGGATGTGTTTGATGTCGGCTCCGTCAGACACCCGCCAGAGTTGGTGGTTTTCAAAGCTGGAATCAAAGTAGACCTCCATGAATGGTTTTTCTTCCTCCATCACCTTGCGGGAGATTTTTTCAATGTCATCCACTTTGGGATAGGTAAGGAGTATGGGTTTTACCATCGCATTTCGGTGTAGTAAAAGGTGCATCTGGCGTTGCTCCTTTTCGGGCAGGGTGTGCTCGTGCTTTTTTATGCGGCCTTCGATAAAGTCTCTTACCTCGGCGCAGGCGATAATACCAATATAGCTGCGATGCTCTTTGGTAATGCGATAAATGTAAAGGCCCTCCTGGGGCGATTTATCGAAGAAGCCACTCTGCTTGTATTCGCGGTAGTCTTCTTTTACATTCTTGAAGAAAGAATCGGCTGATGTAATGTAATCCATATTAGGAAAGACAGCCTGAAATGGTCTTATATGCATGTTCGATATTACTTAGGGCAGCAGCCAAAGTAGGGAATAATTGGGAATACCTTAACGATCCGACCTGCCTTTTTGCACTTTCTTCAGAGCTTCTTTTCAAAGTGATAAAACATTAATATTTCGCTAACCTCTGATTAACGGCTCTTAACCAAAAGGGGCCGCATATTGCCCATGTATTCACAAACAAAAGGAAAAATTATGAAGACGATTGGAAAATTCTTTGCACTGCTGGCCATGCTTACTTTCACCAACGCGCTGATGGCGCAGATTTCATTAGGCGTAAAAGGCGGATTGAATGTTGCTACTATTCATGCACCGGAGTTTGTCAACGAACTGGTGGAGTTTCGCAATGTGAAAAATCCTACAATTGGTGTGGTTTCTGAGTTTGGCTTTGGCCAACACTTTGCGCTCCAATCGGAATTGAACTTTACGACCAAAGGTTTTAAACTGGATGAAGGTTTTGACGTACAACTATTCGATATTGATGTTCCTCTGGGGGTAGTTGCCGTATCTGAGTTTCGATACCTTGAATTGCCTTTACTGGCGAAAGCCAAATTCGGCAATGACCGGGTAGAAGGATATGTATACGGCGGACCTACACTGGGTTATGCTGTAAATGGTAAACTTACCACCCGCGCCAAAGTATTTGTGGAGTTTGATCTATTTGATACCAAATTGGATCTGGACAATATCGGCTACGAACGCTTTGAAGTCTCCGGAACCATTGGTGCAGGTGTTGCTTTCAAAGGTGCCGGGGGTAAATTCTTCCTGGATGCCCGTTACAATCACGGTCTGACCGAAGTATACGATGTTCCTCTAATTGCGGAGCAAGTAGAAAACCGAAATGTAAACCTGACTGCAGGTTACCTCTGGAAATTCTAAGAAAAAATATTGATGCAAGTCACCTAAAAAACCGCGCCTCTCCGATTGGAGGGCGCGGTTTTCTTTTTTGGCAAAAGGGCACTTACATCTTCAACCGACTGCGAATGCCGGCAGGAATACCGCCTTCATGCAACAGGAAGGAAATGGTTTTGTAGCGTACATAGTTCTTACTCACATAGAGGTACCCTTCAAAGTTGTTGCCGGTACCCCAGGAATTCTTAACCTTATACCATTCTTTTCCATTTTGGTCTTTCATGATGCCTACGATCTGCATACCGTGGTCATCGGTCGTAGTATAGTTGTCGTAACCCTGCTGACGCATATCCACTGTGATGGCCATCTCTTCCCGCGGACCGGAAAACATGGCTTCTTTTTCGGCATCTGTCATATCCCGGGTAGATTTGGAGGGAACATAAGCAATGCCGTTTCGCCAACTAAAGTATTTTTCGCTTACATCAGCTGCCCAGGAAATGGTATATCCTTCTTTCAGGGCATTATCAATGATAGTGATCATATCTTCCATCTGAACATTGTAGGAAAGACCATAGTTCCAGTTGTCTGGTACCATAATTACCATGGGGGCATAATAGGGCTGATGTGACCAGGAAGTGATTTGAACATACTCGTCCGGATTGATCCCGATGTAGGTGTCTGCAAATGACTGAGGTGTATAAGTATTGCCTTTGTATTCAAATTCAGCAGGGAACTCACCCAGGTAAACGTCAAGAACACCTGCAACAGCGGCTTTCCAGGCTGTACTCAGCGATTTGTTTGGATTGGCAATGACTGCATCCAGCATACCCTGGATCATGTTTTCCATTTCGCTGTGGCGATTGATGTCGGTGCCATAATTGAGGCCGGTGTAGGCATCATAGGGAACCATGCCGTATTTCTTGTACATGTCGATCACATCCGGCAGGGCTCCGCCCTGACCAAAATTGAGGTAACCGTGCATGCGCACATAGCGCTCGGCTTTTTCTTCATATACATTCCTAACCGTATACATTTCTGCCAGATCAATCGGATCTTTTCCCATTCGAATCATTTCGGATTCCAGAAAGGAGTTGGAGCAATAGCTCCAGCAGGTACCGGAAGCTCCCTGGCTTTTTACAGGCAAGCAATCGATGTCTACTACCGGAGTGAAATCAAAGCCTTCTTCCAGCTCACTTTGATTTCCCTCCAGACTTTCAATCAGGTCTACCTGAGCGAATAATCCTCCTGAAAGTAAAAGACAGAAGCTTAGAATGATGTAGTTTTTCATGCGTTGAATTTTGGTGCAGGTACTTTGACTTTGCCTGCGTGTATTAAATAAAAAAGCCGGATTATGAGCTTGTCACAATCCGGCTTAAACCTTTTCGGTCAAGCCGAAAGGTGCTATTACATTTTTACAAAGGGTCGTGTCCAGGTGTTAGACGCATGTCTTACACGCGTATAATACATGCCTGGCGCAAGGCCATTCAGCGAAAGCTCGTGAATAAAGCCATCAGCTGTATTGGGAGTTACCTGCTCCGTGCGGATAAGCTTGCCCGTCGGATCAATCAGGTCGATTTCAAACCGGTCTGCTCCATAACCCTGTATCTCAACGGTCAGCATTTCTGCAGCCGGGTTTGGATAAACGGAGAACAAACGAGGCTCTTCAATAACCTCTTCGGTATTGGTATACTGACCTACCACAAAATCATAGCGTACAAGGCCTCCAAATTCAGATTCGAAGTTTTCAAGTGTAAGCGCAAAGTTGTTGTAGTAGTACTGGAACTTAAAAAAGCCACTTCCAACAGAAGGGTCTACCTGATCCCAATACCAGTAAGACAATCCATCGTCGCCGGTATCTTCCACAAAGAGCGAATAACAACCATCAGGAAGAACGATCTCGTCTTCATAGGTAGTAGCATTTGACATGCCATTCCGTGAAAGCACGGTTGTACCGGTTTCATCCTTAATGGTCCAGAAGTTTTCGCTGGCCCGGTTGTTGGTTTTGAATTTGAGGATGATCGTCTCCTCAATATCAAAGAGCTCCGGCAATTCAAAACGGGAAGTCATGATGTCATTGTCCGGATTGTCATCAGAACCTCCATTTACTTCCAGGAATTTCACTTCAAAAATCTTGTCATCCTCGGATGTATTCCAGAAGCCGGTAGCATTAACCGGAAGGTCTATCTCGCGCACTTCACCGGCGTAAATGGGCTCTGTGAAATCGTATACCCGAGTGCCGGCACCTTCTACACGGTACTGGATCTTCAGGCTGTTGATGGTGCTGGACCCTCCATTTCGCACCACAATACGAGGCAGATTACAAGCCGGATTAAATCGGCCATACTGATGCAGATCTGTTGGGCGAATGATAGACTCAAGCGAGGCATCCAGGTCGTGATTCAGTGGTCCATAAGTTACCATCTGCGAAGAAACCAGATAATTGGCTTCCGGCATGAAAGCGCCATTAACCCCATAGTCGATGTTTACACTTTCTCCCGCTGTAACGAGGAAACTGAGGTCATTTTCATGTATAATGGTTTCCAGACCCGGGCACCATCCGGCGCGATCAAAGGTCCAGGTACCACCTTGTGGATACATGGGGTTTTCAGAACATTCTTTCCAAACCTGGAATTCAAACTCCTGTGTACCACCATCGAGGTTGATGTAGTGATTCCGTGGAACAAATTCTCCATTCTGACCGTGTCCGGTTATGGAAGAACGCACTTTGAATTTATCGCCGTCTGCGCGTAAAGCAACATCGCGTGGCTCAAAGAAATCGTCATTTTGGATTTGGTCGTACCAGCCCCGACGGAACGGCCAGATATTCTGAATCTGTAGAATGTCCCGCTCCGGCGTACCGGTAATGAACCAGAATTGAATGTCCATTTCCTCCTGATTCTGGCCACCCATTTCCATAGACATATACTTCTCGCCTTTGAGAATAGGGGCATAATCAGTGAGGTCGTAGTAAAAGGTAGCACCTTCGGGACCCAAATCCAGGCCATTCCCGTAAGGGGTAACCAATGATAGGATCTCAAATTTAGCGTCTTGTTTTAGGTAGTAAGTCAATTCACCAATTTCAATGGAGCCTTCCGGTTCCTGGTATTCGGTACCTACTTCATTGCCATTTTCGTCGATCACCTGCAGCTCACCGGCCGGATAGAGGTATGTAGTATCCAGCGCAACCAGATCGGTACCGTCTACGCCAAAGGAGATCACAGAATGTGGATTGTTTGGAATAGAGTCTAAGACGGTAATTATCTGGTCTTCCAGCACGTATTCGCCTTGTACAAAGGTGAATTGCGGACGCATGCTGGTAGACTCAAAGTTTTTATAAAGGTCTTTGCCGCGGTTAAGTCTCCAGGCCGGAAATTCGTAAATAAGAGCCGGCACGCCGCCCGGACCATCATCCATGGCAACTGTTCCGATGCCTTCATCGAGTTGGTGATACGCAACGAGGTTGGCATAGCTCGGATGCTGATCGGTCACGGAAGTAAACATCCAATCCTGAATAGTTGCTTCGTCAAGTTCTGTGTTCCAAATTCGGATTTCATCCAGCAGCCCGTAATAGGCGCCATTGCTGTTTACGCCGGCACCAAAATAGAAGGTTTCAATATCGATGGCCTTGGTCTTTCCGGTACCGGTATGCCAAAGGGAACCATTGAGATAAATTTTCATTTCCCCGCTGGCTGCATTTTTAGTAAATGCCCAGTGATTCCATTGGCCTTCAAAATCAGCCGGATTGGCTGCTTTATCGATTCGGTCATAACCGGAACCGTCATTTCCACAATCCCAGTAAATACGGGAGTTGCTCCAGGGGAGGTGTACGTTGACCTGGCGATTGCTGTTGGCGTCGGTAGCTTCGAGGGCATAAGAGTTTGCCGGCATAACATCCGTATCTCCGTATGACCAGAAAGAAACCGTAATCTCATCAGAAATCGAAGCCATGTCAGCGGCATTGGATATATCCACTACACCTGCACCGGCAAAACCCAGCGCATTATCGGGGGTAGAGTTGATCAAGCCCGCATTAAATCCGGAATCGTCGGCCAAAATTGTATTTGAAATAAAGGGTGTTGGATTGGTGAAACTGTAGTCCACGATTACATTTGAAGTGCCGTCCCAGTCAAAGTCCTGGTAAAAATTGAGGGCTTGCGGACCGGCAATATTGAAAGGCGTATTCAGGAAATACACTTCCGTGAATCCGTCCAGGTCCGGATCATTGGGATCCAATTCTGTTTTGCTGGTGGCCTTCAGGCGTACTCGCAGATAGGATACTTCTCCTCCCGCAAAAGACAGCGAGAATCTCAAACCGGTAATTGGACCGGCTCCCAGGCCTGCGTTGTTCAATTCATCGGCGGTATACAGGAATTGATGTCTGCCCATTGCCGCGAAGTTGTCGAGCACGAGGGTTTCGTTTCCGTTGCCAATGGTAGCAGTCGATTCGTTGATAATATCGGTGTAGGTTACACTGTGTTGCATAAACTGCAGGTAGGTGTAAGTTGGGAACGTCACATATTCAAACACATCACCATCAAAATTGGATATCAAATGGGTTGGGTGCGTGGAGCGGGTTGAATCCTGCATATTGGGATCGGTAATGAAGGTGTTGCAGGAATAATCCCATTCGTAACACCCTGTATTCCCGTTTCCAACGGCTGCATCATGACACCGCATGTTGTAGCGCATGATGATTTTTCGGTATGTTTCATCCGGATCATCCGGAAAGTCAAAATAGCCCGCCCGGCTGGTGGAGTCCCAGGTTAAGGTCTGTACCACAATGGTATCTTGTGCTGACAGATTACTGAAACCTAAACAAGCCAAAAGGCAAAATACTAGGTAAAGGTTTTTATTCATGGTTCGCGTTTTGAGCGTTATGGAATGCTAGAGACAAGTTTGAAAGGCTAAAATACAGATTATGCGGGTCATGCCCGAATGGAGGACTAACTATTGATTGCCATATTCTAAATGTGTCACGTCCACCACATTTCCTGCCTCGGTTACTATAAACAGATCGTTGTAATCGTGATCGGGAAAGGTGCTGTATTCTGTTGTTTCGGTAAGATAGTTGAGCAGGGCAGGGATGGTGTTGCTATGACCAACAATCAAAACCTTTTGACCGGTATGATTAACCCGCAATCCCTGGATAAAAGCAGCGCGTTCGGTCGGGTCGTACTTTCGGATGTCTAGCTGGTGGTGAGAAGCGATCCACTGCACCGTTTGCATGGTTCGCTTATAATCGGTGGAATAGATGGCATTCAGCTCATTTTGAGCAAACATCTCCTGAAGCAACTGGGCACGTTGAACACCAACTTCCGAAAGGTCCGGGTCTTTTGGGATGGTATCTTTCTCTGCATGGCGCATGAGATAATAAGTAGTGATGGTACAATCTGAAGTCGGCGCTTCCGGTAGACTTTCGGTACAGGCGAGGAATAAAAAAGGGAGAATGAAAAGGACAGGAGATTTCAGCTGCTGCATTTTTTCCCTGAAAATACAAATTGTGTGTTACTCCGCTATTTCACTCAGGATCGGATCTTCTACTTCAGAAAAGGTGGGAGGATCTTCTTCATCTGCTTCCGGCAGGTTTTTTCGCATTTCTCGTTTTAGATACAGAAAGGTAACCACGGCAGATAAGGTATCTGCTATAGGAAATCCATACCATATCCCGTCCAACCCAAAGAATATTGGAAGGATCAGAATGAGGGGAATTAAGAAGAACCCCTGTTTTGTCATGGTTAACAGCAGAGCAGGAAGCGCTTTGCCAACTGCCTGAAAATAAGCTGAGCCAATCAGGTTGACCACAATAAAGGGGGTGCCCATAAACACGATCATCAAAGAAGAGGGCGTTCGCTCAAGCAATTCCGGATCTGTTGTAAACAAACCAACGAAGGGTTCTTTAAACAATAGGATCATGCTCAGAATACCAACAGCAATAAGGGTTCCGGTACGGATAGACAATCGGAGGGTCTGCCGAACCCGTCCCCATTTTTTTGCGCCATAGTTGTATCCGGCAATAGGGAGAAATCCCTGCGTAATACCCAGCACCGGAAAGTTGGCAAACATGGCAATCCGGTTGATGATGCCAAAAACGGCTACGGCCATCTCATTGCCGTACTGAAATAAGCTGTGGTTTAATACAATCGTCAGAATGCTGATGGTTCCCTGACGGGCAAGCGTGACGGAGCCTATTGAGCTGATCTCTTTCAGAATGGGCAAGCGCCATTTCAAATCAACCAGATTAAGATTTAATTCGGATTTTCCCCTGATGAAGAACCAGGCTGAAAAGACGGCACTGGCAATGTAGGAAATGCTTGTAGCCCAGGCGGCACCCGCTAATCCCCAGTCCATCCAAATGATTAAAATAGGGTCCAGGATGATATTCGCGACAGCGGGAATAAGCATGACCATCATGGCCATTTTTGGCGCCCCTTCGGCGCGCATCAGGTTGTTTGACATCATGGCCCAGGCCAAAAAAGGGACACCGATCAGTATGATCTGAAAATACTCTTTCGCCGGCTCCATGATATCTCCCTGTGCACCAAACAGCAGCAGGATCTCTTCCATAAAAAAGACACCTACACCGACCAGGATTAAGGCAAAGGTAAAGGCCAGAGACACCATATTGCCAAAGGTGCGGTCTGCTTTTGAATTGTCATCGGCTCCCAGCGCTCTGGAAACGATGGATGATCCACCCACACCAATAGCCATACCAATAGAAGAAATCAAAAAGGTGATTGGCATTACTACGGTAATGGCTGCTATGCCGAGTGTACCGACAAAGCGTCCGACAAAGATGGTATCAACAATGAAATAGATAGACATCACCAGAATCCCAATAGATGCCGGCACGGCCATTTTGGTCAGCAATTTGCCGATAGGGCGGATTCCCAGGTCTTGTGATGTTTTCATAAAGCGGCTATTAAAGGGAGTAAACAACGCCAAACTCCAAAAGATCAACCGGAGGGCATTATATTTGAAAAATGAATGGTAGCTGGATTATAGGACTCTTACTTTTACTTACGGGCTTGTTTGGGTGTTCGGAACAAGTCCCTTCTCAAAATCAGCCATCGACTAGTCCTGATCGATATTTAATGGTCCTTGGAACGGCTCAGGATGCGGGTTATCCGCAAGCAGCTTGCGTCAAAAGCTGTTGCCGGAAGGTGGCTCAAAATGAGGGCTTAAAACGCTATCCGGCTTGCCTGGCCATTGTGGATGAGCAAGCAGATACCTATTTTCTTTTTGAAGCGACTCCAAATATTCGGGAGCAATTGGATCTGTTGTACCAAAATTCAAAGGTAAGTCCGGGGAAAATGCCGGCTGGTATTGTACTGACTCATGCGCATATTGGACATTATGCCGGTTTGATACAATTGGGACGGGAAGTAATTGGAGCGAATGCGATCCCGGTGCATGCCCTCCCCAAGATGGGCGCATTTTTGCAAACAAACGGACCCTGGAGTCAACTCGTAGAATTGGAGAATATTTCAATCCGGGAATTAAAGCCGGATTCGACCACAGCCCTTCGTCCGGAAGTTTCTATTCGTCCGTTTTTGGTCCCTCATCGGGATGAGTTTTCGGAAACGGCCGGCTATGAAATTGCTTTTGGAAGAAAGAAGGCCCTTTTTATTCCGGATATTGATAAATGGGAACGCTGGGATCGGGACATTCGGGCCTATTTGCCGGAGGTAGATATTGCATTCCTGGATGCTACATTCTTCAAAGACGGAGAATTGCCCAATCGAAACATGGCTGAAATTCCGCATCCTTTTGTGGCTGAAAGTATGGCTTTGCTGGACGGATTATCAGATGCGGATCGGGCGAAAGTGCATTTCATACATTTCAATCATACAAATCCGCTCTTGTTTGATGTGGAAGCTCAAAATGAGGTTCTTCAAAAAGGATATAATCTGGCCGGACAGGGAATGAAAATTCCTTTTTGAATTGGCTAAAAGACCATACATGAACGATTTTAATTTCAGACCGATCAGACAACGCGACAGCCGGGCATTTTTCGACCTGGTTCAGGCTAATGCCCCTCATTTGGAACGATACTTTCCCATTACACTGGACGCCTGTAAAAGCCGAATTAGTGCTGCCAGGCATTTGCGGTTGAAAATCAGACAACGCAATCAGCGGGAAGGCTGGGCTTTTTTATTGGATTATATCCCGGAGTCCAGACCTGTTGGTTATTTCGTAATAAAGAATCTCGATTGGAATGTTCCCAAAGCGGAACTGGCTTATTTTGTTGATAAACCTTTTAACAGTAAAGGGCTGGGAACCTATGGAGTGGGAGAAATGATTCATTTTTCCTTTACCGAATTGAATCTCCATAAGCTCTACCTCTATGCCGACGAAAAGAATCTGGGGAGTTGCCGTATTGCGGAAAAGAACAACTTCAAATTAGAAGGCAGGCTCCGGGATGATTTTCGAACCGGGCAGGGAGATTTGATTACATCCAACTATTATGGATTGCTGCGGGAAGACTGGGAAATAGCCAAAATGCATGCATAGTTCCGGCCATGTAATTTTGGCAGGCTATACCCAAACGCATAAGTAAAGGAGGGGCATCCGATACTCGAATGCCCCGAAGAATGTCAATTAAACATCTTAAAATCGTTTACCACGACCTCGGTTATGTATTTGTTGACGCCCTCTTTGTCCTGATAAGTCCGGTGAACAAGTTTGCCCTGTACGGCCACTTCTTTCCCTTTCTTCCAGTACTTTTCCATGAGTTCGGCTGTTTTTCCCCAGCCAATCAGATTGTGCCACTGCACTTCTTCTACCTTTTCGCCTTCGGCATTTTTGTAGCTTTCATGGGTCGCTATAGAGACCTTTGCCAGCGTCTTGCCTTTTTCGGTTGTTTTAAAATCTACATCCTGACCGAGATTACCGATCAATTGCACCATGTTTTTCAAACTTCTCATAAATCCACATTTTACTTTCTTCACAATTTTATTACAAGTGGTACCAAATGTTGACACAAATTTGGAACAAGAATTTAATATTATCCGTTATTAAACATTTAGTTACGTTTATAAACGGATAAAAATAACCGACCGGTAAAATGGTATTAAGAACCTCCAGATTATTGCTTCGTCCCGTGCAGCATTCAGACGCTGAGGTGCTGCACCACATTTGGTGTTTGCCGGAGGTCCGGCAATTTTTGTGGGATGATAAGCAGGTGGAGATGGATACCGTCCTGAATTTACTGGAGATAAACGAAAACTTACACCGGGATAAGCAATATGGATTGTGGCTGATCTACAAAGCCTGGGATACCCGGGAAGCGCTTGGGTTTACCGGTTTGTGGCATTTCTTTGAGGAAAAGAAACCCCAATTGCTATACGGACTGAAAGGCGACAGCTGGAAACAGGGATTCGCCACCGAAGCGGCAGAACGCATCGTACAGTATGCTTTTCGAAAGCTGGATTTTGAAGATTTGCATGCGGTGACGGATCCGCCGAATACCGCCTCCATCCAACTGCTCAGGCGCCTTGGCTTTTCCTTTTGGAAGGAGGAAAAGAAAGATGAGCTACCGGCTTTGTTTTTTCGCAAAAACAGGGAGTATCAGTCCTCGTTTAAAAAGCGGGAATAATGCTCCAACAGCTGCCTTTCCTGTATCACAATATCGGTCATGGAAACAGCCAGGAAGTTGTTGATCTTGCGGAAATTTTCATTGTTTTCGGTAAAATCCATGGTCATCAAACCCGACATCAGGATGTTGCTAAATTCCTGATAAAATTCCTGCACGGTATATACCTGGTTTAACTCCTGCAACTGATCAAGGGGCATTTCGTTGATAATCCCGGTCTGCATACCCGTTTCATAAGCACTGCTGGTAAGATTGGCCAGTCTGGTGCCCTTGAAATAATCGGGTCTTCCCTTTAGAGATGCCTGTGTATTGCTTCTGGCACTGTCGCGAAGCATAATGTGATATTCCAGAACCGCTTCAATTTTGGATTGATTGCTTTTTAATTCTTCCTGAATGGTTTGCGATAAAATTTGCTTTTGTTTTTCCCGCTCTCGATTTTCTCCCCAATTGGATACAACGAATCCGAGATAAACTCCGATCATTACGGGAATGATCTGGAGGAGCAGACTGCCAATTGTTTTTTTCATTTTCAATTTTTTTGCACATTAAACCGCAAACAGGTTTTGAGCTTCTCCGGGACTGTTTTACGCGGATCTGAAAGGTAAATTTCCCGATGTATTTTACTGACTCTTTTTAAATTTTGCCTTTCGGCGAAAGCCTCCATTTGCGCAAAAGTCTCGGGTTCATTATCAAAAGGCCCCAGGTGCATCATTTGAACGCAATCGCCTTCTTCAATGGTTTCAAAACGAACCTGTTCCAGCAGGGGATGGGGTTTATGCGCTTTACAATAATCGATGATGCCCTGCGCGTAACCGGTATCTACAAAGTCGGGCTGACGAATCATCAAATGAAAAACGAGATCGTCCTTATTTAAAGTGCCGTCGAAGGTCTTTTTGGCTTCATCCGTAATGTCCCAAACGCCCTCCAGAGGATAAACCGTATATTCAAAATAGCCGGGAGGCGCCATGTCTTTTTTGGGACTCATGCGGATGGTATAGGAGAGCGCGTACAACACGCCTATATATTCGGCGAAAGCCGCATCATTGGGATTGCCCGCTCCTTTAATAGTGAAAAATCGAAAAGGAGGAATGGAGATAACTTCGGGTTTGGTTTTGGGCAGGTAAAATTGTTTTTCCTGTTTACGCCAGGCGTGCTTCATGCTTGTTTTTTATTTTTCTCAAAATACAAAAAACGAATTTCCTACCTTGGTAAATGTGTTCACCGAATTAAGCATATCCCTATCGTCTTTATTATTCATCGCCTACTATGTCGTGGCCATTCTGGTTTGCCTGCGCATCATTTACGATACCCAGGATACTGCCAAAGCCACGGCCTACATTCTGCTGGTGCTTTTGCTGCCCATCGTAGGCATTCTGGTGTATTTCTCCTTTGGAGTGAATTACCGAAAACGTCGCTTATACAAGAAAAAATTGCGGGCAAACGCGCAGGTTTATCAGGATCTCGATGTTCAGATGGAGCAATACTCCGTGCAGGTCATCGATGCTTTTGAGGATGAGTTGAGACACTTCAAGCCCCTGGCGACCCTGGCAAGCAGGGAGTACAGCATCACCACCCACCGCAACCGTACCACTTTGCTCCGAAACGGAGAAGAGAAGTTCCCGGATCTTCTGCGCGCCATTAAAGCGGCAAAAAGCCATATTCATTTGGAGTATTACATCTTCGATGCGGATCAGACCGGACATGAAATCATGGATGCCCTGGTCGAAAAAGCAGCAGAAGGGGTGGAGGTGCGCATTATTTACGACGACTTTGGCAGCAACGGCTTTCGCCGAAATTTTAGGAAAAAGCTGGCAGGTACCAGTATTCTAACAGCACCCTTTTACAAGATCCGTCTGCTTTTTCTCGCCAACAGCCTCAACTACCGAAATCACCGTAAGATTGCCGTTATTGATGGGAAGATTGGCTATGTAGGAGGCATTAATGTGGGCGACGATTACTACAACAGAGAAGGGGATGATTACTGGAAAGATACGCATCTAAAGATCGAAGGGTTGGGGGTCTATAATTTGCAGTACATCTTCCTGACCGACTGGAATTTTTGTGCCGGTGAAGATATCTCCATCAGTGAAACGTATTTTCCGGCACCGGGGAGCTTCTCGAAAGAATTACCGCGCGGGCACATTGTTCAGATTTCCGCCAGCGGACCGGACTCTCCTTATGCCAATATTCTCTACACGCTGGTTCAGGCTATTACGCTTTCGCGAAAGGAGGTTTTTATTGTAACTCCTTATTTCATTCCCGATCGGGCCTTTTTGGATGCCTTGAAGATCAGCGCACTCAGTGGGGTGGATGTAAGGGTGTTGATTCCCGGCACACCCGATTCTGTTTTTGTGGGCGCTGCTTCCAATACGTATATGGAAGACCTACTCGAAATCGGGGTCAAAGTATATCATTATCAAAAGGGGTTCATCCATGCAAAAACCATGGTTTGTGATAGCTATTTGTCGATCATCGGAACCGCCAATCTCGACCAGCGGAGTTTTGATATAAATTTCGAGATCAATGCGATCAATTATCAGGAAGAACTGGCACAAGCTTTACGAGCCGATTTTTTACTGGACCTGGAAGATGCCGTTCCGCTGGAGCTGGAAGCCTGGAGAAACCGATCAAAGTCGGTAGTTCTTTTTGAGCGAATGATTCGTTTGTTTTCGCCGTTGCTTTAGATAAATTCCTAACTAACATCAGGCAGTTTCGAAAAATCGCTTCCGGTCAGATCCCGTACGTGTTTGGTGATTTTGTCTATTTCCCAATCCCACCATTTTAAGGCCAGTAATTTTTCAATCTTTTCGGGCGAAAAGCGCATTCTGATTAGTCGGGCCGGATTGCCGCCGACTATAGAATACGCAGGTACATCTTTGGTCACTGTGGCATTGGTCGCAATGATGGCACCATCGCCAATCTTTACCCCGGGCATGATCATTGCATTGTGGCCAATCCAGACATCATTGCCCACGATTGTATCGCCTTTGGTCGGATAGGATTTTCCTTCCATGGCATTGCCCCAGTCATTTCCGAAAATGGCGAAAGGGTAGGAGCTGATGGCTTCAGTTAGGTGGTTGGCGCCATTCATGATGAAGGTGACGCCGGAAGCGATCATGCAAAATTTGCCAATGATGAGTTTGTCTCCGGTAAAGTCAAAATGATAGCGGACGTTTTTCTCAAAGTTGCCCACATCCTCAAAATCGTCGTAATAGGTATAATCGCCCACGATGATATTGGGGTTTTTAATGATGTTTTTGAGAAAGCAAAGGTTCTTGTATCCTTCCAGCGGATAGGCTGCGTTTTTGTCGGGTGCCATATTCAATTATTTCACTAATACACGTTGGTGTTTTCGGTAAAAAGCGAGGCTTTCCAAAGCTGCTTTTTCAATGGGGGGTAAGTTTTGCAATTCCCGGAAGGGAACAAAACTTGCGGTCAATACTTCCTTCGGATCCTGTATTTGGATGTTTCCTTCCCAGTCGTTGGAATAAAATTCAATCGTAAAATATTGAGTTTCATCGCCGTTGGCGTAATGTACGGTTTCCCGTTTAGGATGAGAACTGATTCCGATCACTTCCATGGTTTTTAAACGGAGACCGGTTTCCTCCTGTACTTCCCGCCGGATACATTCTTCAATGGTTTCATTTTCTTCCAGTCCGCCGGCCGGGATTCCTATATTCCCATTGTCGGCTCGTATGATGGTGAGGAATTCCCCCTTTTCATTTTCGATGAGAATCCGGGCAGCCGGATAAATGAATCGATCATTTCCGATTTTGGACCGCATCTTTTTTACATATCCTGTCATGGATTAAAGATACAAATGGTGGAAAAAAACCTGTGACCTGGTTAAATATTCTGGTGCGACCCGCTCCGCAGGTCGTTCAAATTCGATTATACTGTTGCTAGGGATATCGGACCCGCTCCGCAGGTCCTTATGGCTCCTTTTAAGAATAACCTGTGGGTGCGGGACCTACCATCGTAACAAAAAAATAAGCGGGAAGAACCAGGCCTTCCCGCTTACGATATGAAAAACAGAATTTAGGATCATTCGCCTTTTACGATCAGCGTTGGCATATCGTTATTGAGGTTGAGGAGCGATTCGGTGGTAGAACCCAGGAAGAGCGAAGCCAGTCGGGAATGCCCTTTGGCTCCCATCATAATGAGATCTGCTTTTACCGCATCCGCCTGCTCCAGAATCTCCTCTGCGGTTGGATCATCACTTTGCAGCAACAATGGTCGAATCTGGTCTTTTTTATCGGCAAAATTCTTGAGGAGGTAGCTGTCAAAACCTTCTTCGTGATTGGCGATGATGGTTTTTTCAAACTGCTCCGGTGTCATATCCAGTTCGAAAGACATGAGATTTGGTCGTTGATATATATTTAAAGCAACGATCTCAACATCTTCCGTCAGCGCTTCTTTTAGCGTCAAAGCGGTATGCAGGGCTCTGGTAGAATTTTCGGAAAAATCGATGGGAACCAGAATGACTTTTATCTGCTTGGCAGAACCTTTGGGAACCACCAAAACATTGGAATCCGCCATACGGATGATGTTCTTGGAAAAGGCCATATGCTGATTGGTATCCGTGCGTTTTCCAATCACCAGCAAGTCTGCATCAGCATCATCACCTGCATCGGTAAGCTCGGTCAATGGGTCACCGATTTCCACCTGATAGCCGGTTGTGCCCAGGTGTTCTTTCCAGTATTTGCCCACGGCCATTTTTAATTGATCCAGTGCTTTCTTTTTGGAAGCTCTTCGCCCTTCTTCCATAATGTCTTTATTGACCAGGTCAAGTGCCGGGAAATGGGCATCTTCCTGTAATACATGGATGAAGTTGAATTGCTCTACTTTGACATGCTGTGCGAAAAATTGCAGGTAATCCAGCAACTTCTCATCCGTATCTCTCAAGGCAATTCCGGCAACTAATTTCTGAACGGCATATGGTTTCATGCGTATTGGTTTTTTATTTTTGGTACAACTATAAAGGCCATACAAGGCAGTTGTTTAATTGAATACATACCCAATGTGCCGGTTTTTTGCCTTTCGGCCAATGATATTGATCACCCTGAGGGTACGATAATCCTTAGCCGGATACTGAAGAGAGGCTTAAAGAACGGGTACAAACACCCAGGTCAGACTGTCTTCTCCGGGCCAGTGTTTAAATTCCAGCATACGCGATTCTGCTTTGAATTTTTCCTCAACCGGGATTCCGGAAGCCAGATACACAATGCCATCGCTCGTATGTTCCTCAAAGGTTCGAACATTATTACCCACATCACCGGCCAGACAAATAACCTGAACCCCTCTTTCCTGTACCTCCCGAAGCCGCGGCAAAATATCGGTATTCCAATTGTTGCGGTGGATGCGGTAATTACAGGACCAGTCGTATCTAGAATTTCCCTGATGTTGCACCATCTCGGGATTGTCCATGATCCAAACGAGTTTGTGGGTCATGACGATCAAATGACTGGATTCCGAAATGGTATCTGTCACGGATTGTAGCATCTCCAACTGCTCCCCGCTAATGGTGCAAATCCAGTCCTGCTCTTCCTGGGTGTACAAAACGACAAAAGTGATTCCGTCGTGATTGGCCGTGTAAGTGATCGGACGCTCGGTATACTTACTAACCAGAGCGTTTTGGGCATTGTCGTGGTTTCCAAGCGCCCATAATGTTGTTGGGGCACCGAGATCAAAAATGCCGTCGAGATATTGGAGGGTCTTTTCCTCTTCAGAAGATTCTTCGGTTAGATCTCCTCCAAGCAGGAGAAGGTCGTATTTTGAAAAATCCATGGCTTCAATGCGTGGATCTATCCCTTGCTCAAGCGTGTCAAGCGTACGAATATGAGCCAAATGCAAATAGTTTTTTGGTCCCACAGGCTTTTGACAGGCGCTTAGCAAAATGAAGCAAATTGCCGGGATAAAAAGAATTTTCCGATTCATGGAGCAAAAGTAATGGCAATTATTCTTTTCTTCATTTTCCGAAAAGTAAAAGTCCATGGCAGATAATCAAAAACTTCCGTATCGGGAGCTGGAAACTGAGAGACTCTTTTTCCGCAAATTGGAAGAAAAAGATATTCCGGCACTCTTTGAATTGCGATCCAATCCGGATCTGATGCGCTTCATCCCTCGTCCGATGGCGAAAGAACAAAAGGATGCCGAAGACTTGCTCAATATGATCAGAGATACAGTCGATAAGGGGGAAGGCGTGCATTGGGGCATGTACCTCAAAGGCGAGGATACCTGCATCGGCGGCATTGGTTTCTATCGGGTGGAAAAAGAGAATTTCCGGGGAGAGATTGGCTATATGCTACACCCCGATTATCACCGTCGCGGCTTGATGCGGGAAACCATACCCCTCTTCCTGAAATTCGCTTTTGAAGATTTAAATTTCAACTCGGTTTGTGCCATGGTCCATCCCGATAATGTTGCATCCATAAGGCTTGTCGAATCCTTTGGTTTTAGCCGGGAAGGCCATTTACGCGAGAACATCTACTTCAATGATGCGTTTGAGGATACGGTGATATTTGGTTTATTGAAGAAAGAATGGGAAGGGGGCCATTAGAAGAATTATTGTTTAACGTACCACGTACCCAACGGAAAGAACGGAACCAACTAATACACCCTACACTATTTCACCAGTACACTTATTAATGGTTGAGGTCGGTCCTTCGCTTCGCTCAGTCTCTCCGGGGGAGGTCAGTTTGGAATCGTAGATTCCTTCCTTCCGGGAGAGTCGCCTTGCTTTGCTCGGCGGTGGGTTGAGCAGAGCCACATGCTGTATGTTGATTAGCTTCGTATACAACGGAATCAACGGCACACTTGTTTTGGTTGAGATTGGTTTCTCGCGTTGCTCGTAACCTTCGGTTGAGACGTCCGCCGGTGGCGAACGGGTTGAGTTGAGTATGACAGGGGGATTAATTTTACCTTCCTATACACGGAAAGAACGGAAAGAACGGAAAGAACGGAACAACCACTATCATCAAAGATTCAATAATAAAGAAAATACAATCCACCCTCCCCGCCATTCGCTGTAAAGCGGATCCGGAAAGCCTTGCTGTGTACGGAAAAGATACTGCAGCGGGACAGACAGCTAATGCGAGTTGTGTGTTGTTTCCCGTTTCGACGGAGGAGGTCGTTTCTATCGTTGAATTTGCCAATAAAGAACACATGGCTTTGGTGCCTTCCGGCGGAAGGACGGGATTGTCGGGAGGCGCTACGGCACTGAATGGGGAAATTATCGTCTCCTTTGATAAAATGGATAAAATTTTGCGCTTCCGCGAATCGGAAAATACGGTGGATGTGCAAGCAGGACTGATCATTGACAATTTGCAGGCTTTCGCCGAAAGTAAAGGTTTGTATTATCCGGTTGAGTATGCTTCTACCGGTTCCAGTCAGGTGGGCGGGAATATAGCCACCAATGCCGGAGGCGTGCATGTGATCCGATATGGCATGACGCGCGAGCAGGTGCTGGGACTTACAGTCGTTACCGGGAAAGGAGAACTGTTGCATCTGAATAAAGGACTCCTGAAAAACAATGCGGGATATGATCTGCGCCATTTGTTTATTGGGAGTGAAGGTACGCTTGGTATTATTACGGAGGCTTGTCTGCAATTGCGTCGGAAACCGAAGGCCGTATCCACTTTTTTACTGGCGGTGGAATCGCCCGACAAGCTGGCCACTTTGTTTCCCTGGATTCAAAACCGGGTAGACCTTTTGGCTTTTGAGGTGTTTTCAAATGTGGCGCTTAATTATGCCCGCGAACTGGAAGGTTTTCAGTTTGCCCTGACAGAAGAATACCCTTGTTATGCCCTGCTGGAGTTTGATAAATTACAGGAAGATTCCGCAGACACCAAAGAAGCCCGTGAAGAAGAAATAATGACCGCCTTGCTGGAATCCGGACTTATCCTTGATGGAACCTTGGCTCTTGATCCGGATGCCCGAAAAAACCTCTGGAAACACCGGGAGTTTATTCCCGTCGGATTAAACCAGCATCAGCCCTGGAAAAATGACTTGTCGGTACGCATAGAAAATATTCCTCGCTTTATCCATGAATTGGATGCCATCCAATCGGAATTTTCAAACATAAAAATAGCCTGGTTTGGCCATTTTGGGGACGGCAATATCCATGTAAATATTCCCCGGCCTTCAAACGTAGACGAAAAGCCATTCAGCGAAAGCTGCCAAAAAGTAAATCAAAAACTCTACCTCCTCATCCAAAAAATGCAGGGAAGCGTCAGTGCCGAACACGGTATCGGATACCTCAAAAAAGACTACCTGTCCTACAGCCGAAGTAAGGAAGAAATAGAATACATGAGCGCAATTAAAAGGGTCTTCGATCCTAATAATATTCTTAATCCTGGCAAAACAGTGGGGTGATTTTTAATAATGGTTGAGGTCGGTCCTTCGCTTCGCTCATTTCCTCCGGTGGAGGTCAGTTTGGAATCGAAGATTCCTTCCTTCCGGGGGAGTCGCCTTGCTTTGTTCGGGTGTGGGTTGAGCAGAGTCACATTCGCAGTACGT
>JAAEZH010000100.1 GCA_018222965.1 Bacteroidota bacterium | reverse complement strand
CACCTTGTCACCGAGATCAATATCGTAGTAAAATCCATTCTCAATCGGCGGGCCGATACCAAACTTCACATCCGGATAAAGTTCCTCCAGTGCTTCAGCCATCAGGTGTGCAGAGGAGTGCCAGAATGTCGACTTACCAGCATCGTCATTCCACGTAAGCAGCGAAATGTTGGCATCCGTGTTTATCGGACGGGTTGCATCCTGCACCTCCCCGTTTACTTTTGCAGCTAAAACATTTCGGGCCAGTCCCTCACTAATGGACTGCGCAATCTCCATCGCCGTTGTTCCGGCTTCGTACTCGCGAACGTTTCCGTCCGGAAATGTAATTTTGATCATGGTTTCTCTTTGAAGGCCACAAAATTAATGGATTATTAATTAAAGAATAAGGATTCTTAAGACTAATACCAACAAGGGCCCACACAGAAAGATTCCCGCAGGAAAAAAGGACCTCATACCAAAGCCCGTTTTAGCAGCGTTTTAGGGCCATTGCCCGATTTTGCTTTCAAAAGAAATAGCAGCCCCATTCAGGACATTACACAAGTGTTTCCTGTCTTTCAACATTCGGCGAAAGCCCCGATAACTTCATCAAAAAAACAATTCAACCCAGCGGAAGCATCAATGATTTGGAAAAAAGTCTGAAGTCCTGTAAATAGACGGCCAAAAGTCAAAGATTGTTACCAGCTTGTTAAGGGAATGCCTGGCCACAAAATAAAACAATACCTTCGACCGTACTTCCCTAAAAGAGTTTCATCCCGTATGAATCGCCGATACTTTTACTTACTCTCCTTTTTGGAAGGCGGGGCTGTCATGGCTTGTGAATTAATTGGTGCCAAAATCCTGGCACCTTACTTTGGCACGTCGCTATACATCTGGGCCGCAGCACTTGGTCTTACGCTTGGCGGACTGATGTGCGGATATTTCCTGGGCGGCCTCTTGTCCAAAAACTTCCCGGAACAGCCCCGGATTCTATACTGGCTACTCCTTTTCGCGGGTGGATTTACGGCCCTGATGCCTGTAAACGGCCAATGGATCATGGAGTACGCCATTCAACTAAATCTGCAGTTGGGCGCTATCCTTTCGCTGAGTATTTTCATGGTCCCTCCCTTAGTTTTTATGGGTATGATCTCTCCTATAGTAATCAACCTACTGAATCGCAGTGCCAAAGAAGCAGGCAACAATGCGGGGAATGTGTATGCCATTTCCACCTTAGGAGGCATTGGAATGACCTTTCTCATGGGGTTTGTAATCATCCCAAATACTGGTATTTCCTACCCGGCCATTTTTATCGGTGCTTTACTGAGTGTATTGCCCCTTCTTTCTTTATTGCGCTTACGCGAATGGAAATCGCTGTTGATCGTACCTGTTTTTCTCCTCGCCTGGTTTAATACGGCACACAGAATCTCCCAATCTGATTCGCATGAATTAAAGTACCATTCTGAAGGCATACTGGGACAGGTGAAAGTATTGGATTTGCCGATGGAACTGGAAGGTCGGGAAGTAACCAGTCGTTGCCTGATTGTCAACAACAGCATTCAAACCATTCAGGTACTTGAAAATCCTGACATGGATTTTTATCCCTATACCTACTACATTCCGAAGTTTGCTGAAACCATGCCTGAAGGCAGCGATGCCTTGATTCTCGGCATGGGCGGGGGCACCCTGGTCAGTCGCCTCATGGATCGGGGCTTTAATGTAGATGTAGTGGAGATTGATGCGCGTTTTCGGGATGTGGCCAGGGATTTGTTTGGGCTTTCGCCGAATGCCAATATAATCATAGATGATGCGCGGCATTATATAAGAACCTGTAAGAAGCGATACGACCTGATCATCTACGACACCTTCATCAGCGAGTCAGCACCCGAGCACATGCTCACGCTGGAGGGCATGGAAAATGCGCGGCAATGCCTGAAAGCTTCGGGAAGGATTATGGTCAACTTTTACGGATACATCGAGGGACCAGAGGGAAAGGTGGTGCGTTCTGTATTCAAAACTATGCAAAGTGCCGGCTTGGAAACACGCTTGTTTACCACTCCCGGCAACCGGAAGGAGCGGAACATCATTTTCATGGCAGACAAAGAGCAAGTCATGGCCAATCAACACTTTACTGCTTCGGAAACTACGGACCTAATGCAACTCGATTCTTTTTTCATTGATCCACAGCAAATCGACACTTCCGATGCCATACTACTGACGGATGAACGGCCGCAACAGGGACTCTACGCACGCGCTTCTTCTGACTGGCGGCGGCGGTATAATCGGGAATTTACGTTGCGATTTTCGGCTTATCGGAGGTACTGACACCGACCCGTCAGGTTGGCGACCCGTCAGGTTGGCGACCCGTCAGGTTGGCGACCCG
>JAAEZH010000065.1 GCA_018222965.1 Bacteroidota bacterium | reverse complement strand
GCGAAGCTGAATATTGCCTGCCTGTTTTTGTAACGGAAGGCAGTGTTTCGGAGTGCGAAGGAACTTTCTTAAAGCGATTGGGAGATCCGGATATTGAAGAGTTTACTCAGGTAATCATTCCAAACGGAAACGGAAACCTGTTATTGGGAGGACGCAGAGGCGACCAATCTCTTCTCATGGAAGTAAATTCGGAAGGTGATATCATCTGGGACCGGACCTTTGACATGACAGCAGGCGATGACTTTATTCAACGTTTGCTTTTTGACACAGAAGGCATGCTTATAGTTGAAGGAAGAGATATTTTTAATAATTCTACCGAGAATTTCATTTTCCGATACGATATTAACAATGATCAAATTCTGTGGGTTAAGAAGTTTTTGGATCCGGCCTATACCCGATTTGAAAGCATGCTCCTCAATCCGCAAAACGACAATATCATCTTTACAGGAACGCTCCTAAATCCGGGTAACGGGCTGGACTTCCTTTTGATGGAAGTCGATTACCTTACTGGTGATATCAACTGGATAAGAAGTTGGGATTCGGGAGGAACATTAGGCGTTTCTTATTCTGGTCAAATTTATAATAACGAGCTTTACCTCGCTACTATCCTTCGATTTGGAGGCTTAAACAAAATTCGACCGTCCATCACCAAGACTGATTTATCCGGAAACATCCAGTGGTCCAGGATTTACTTCAAAGATGAAGATGGCAGTTCTCGCCAGTACAACTATGAAATCCATATCCAAAACGATACCATCGTTTGTTTTGGGCATGGTGATCGATTTGGAAGCAATCCAAGCAACTATACCCAACAATTATTTAAAACAGATATAGACGGAAACCTCCTATTTGCTAAAGATTACAACTTTGGTCCAAACTCCACTGCCTCTTACTCCAGAAAAATCATTCCATTACCAGACGGATATATCCTGGTTGGCAGCCACACTTATTTTGGTCAAAGCAATATGAGCATCATACGGGTTGATCAACAAGGCAATTTAATATGGGCGAAAAACCTGGAACTGGGAGATATTGACTTTACAGACAATGTATTATTCTATAATGGATTCATCTACTTCGGAGGTATTGGTTTTGACAATGATCCCTCAGGAGATATTGTTTTAGGATCTATGGATCTGGACGGCAATATATCCGGGCCTGCCTGCAACCTGATATCTGATCTCGAACCAGGGGTTCTCGACATCCCGGAGGATTATGATGGCAACCCTGATTTAGAGGAGGTTTCAATTACGCCAAATTATCAAGATGGAACCGGAAATTCAGCACCTGCAGGACTCGCTACCGGCTTCATAGATGGTTGCGAATGCGAAACAACCATCGAATGTGATACGACCTTCCTCAAATCCTACGGTACGGAAATCGACGATGAGTACAGCCATGCTATTGCGGTTGTTCCGGATGTTCTCGGTGGCGGATACCTGTTGGGAGGTGGCAAAGCCGACAGCGCCATGATTACCTGGGTAGATCAGGTCGGAGATATCATTTGGACCCGTTCCTTTGATGCGACATTCGATGCCGCTGACTTTATCTGGGACCTCCATTTCGACAGTGACAATAATGTGATCGGGGTAGGCCAAACACGCGACGAACCACTGGACAATGTGGAATGCCTCGTTTTCAAATACGATATGGTCAATGACAATATCTTTTGGATCAACGAACTGGATCTCGGAGATCCTGCCAGCGAAAGCTATTACTCGGTGCAGGAAATCAGTCCCGGTGGCAATTATATCGTTTCAGGTAGTATTGACCAACTTCAGGGAGGTACTGGTTGTGACGGGGTTATCGTTCAGTTGGACCGAAATACAGGTACCAATGTCTGGCAGCAGAATTACACCCTGGGTTCCTGTGAAACTTTCCGCCGGATCATCGTACACAACAACAGCATCTACACAACCGGCCGTTACAACTTTGACGGAGGCGGTACCGATCGTATGCGACCGGGTGTAACTCAGTTTGACCTCAATGGCAATCAGGTTTGGTCTAAATTGTACCTCGAAGCTGTTACTTTCAATGATAATGCCCGACTCTATTCCAACGATATTATCCAGGATAATGGCCTGGTCGTTGCCGGCTTTGGCGACGAGGACGGAAGTCAGACTGCTGATGTGCAACTCTTCCTCTTTAAAACAGACCTGGGCGGAAACCTGCTCTGGGCAAGGCGCTATGATCTGCCGGGATCCAATACAGAAAGGGTATCCCGACTGATGAATGTACCGGATGGTTATCTGATTCTCGGAACACATATTTCGGGCGATAAAGATGCCTTCGTCATTAAGACCGATAAAGACGGTATTATTCAATGGAGTAAATCTTTTGGAACGGATGAAGATGACGAAGCCTGGGATATGGTTTTCAACAACAGCCAGGTGTACTTCACCGGGAAAACAACCGGACTGGGTGCGGGCACAAGCGAAGATATGTACCTGATAAACCTCAATGTAGATGGTACCTCAAATGCACAAGACAGTTGTAACCTCTTTGAAGATATTGTCCTTACCGATGATGCCTGGGTTGATCCATATGAAGGTTCGCATCCGCTTACTAACTTAAATCAAACCTGGGGCTTCTTCCTGGATAATGCGATCATGGGGGAGACTTCAGTTCAATCTACCATTGCCTGTTTCAATCCATGCGTGGACTCCTGCGACCTTGTTCCAGAGGCAAATGTAATTTCCAGCACAGCAGCCTGTTCGGGCGTTCAGATAGAAGTAACCCTTGAGGTATGTAATGACGGCAACTTCCCGCTACCCGCAGGTACGCCTGTCACGATTTATAATGGCGACCCAACAGCAACGAATGCCAATATAGTAGCGAGCTTACTTTCGCCGGAAGGCATAGGATATAACGAATGTAAAGACCTTACATTCCTGCTCAATTCCCTTGTGGTGAATACACCTTATTGGATTGTGATCAATGACGACGGCACGACCCCTACCCCATTCGATCTCAATGATTTTGATGCGGCTGAAGCCGAATGTGATTATACCAACAACATCGGATCCTTCCAGGTAGATTATCAGGAAATTCCGCTCGATCTCGGCCCCGATCAGTTTATATGTGAATTTGGGGTTAGCGAACTGGATGCCGGCGCCGGCTACGCTTCCTACCTCTGGAATGATGGCAGCAACATGCAAACCCTGACAGCCTTCTTCCCGGGAACCTACTGGGTTGAAGTAACAGACGAATGCGGGTTCACGCAAACCGACGCCATCACCATCGAAGTCGATCCGGCAAGTATTCTGGACCTTGGCCTCGATCAGGAGCTGTGTCAGGGAGAAAGCTTTTCATTCGATTTAAGTGGATTCGACAGTTGGGAATGGATTCCGGCCGATTATCTCGATTGCGATGATTGCCCCAATCCGACAGTTAGCCCGGAAGCAGACATTACCTACATCGTGTCTGCATCTACCGACGATGGCTGCATCAGTGTAGACACCATCAACTTCGTGGTTCTCGACACGCTTGCAACGGAAGAATCCCTCGAGATTTGCGATGGGCAAAGCGTGATCATCTTCGGGCAGGAAGTTTCTGACGCAGGTGTGTATACCGAGATCTTCACCGCACAAAATGGTTGCGATTCGACACATACAGTCACCTTGACCGTCCTTGAAAACATTGAAACCTTTGAGCAACTTCTTATTTGTTTTGGAGATTCGGTGGAAATTTTTGGAGAGTTCATTTCCAGCCCGGGTGATTATGAAATGACCTTTGAGGCTCAAAACGGTTGTGATTCCACGCACCTCGTAGACTTACATGTTACGCCTGAAATATTGATAGATTTTGAGGTAACAGATGCTACTTGTTTTGACGGTACCGACGGAAGCATCACAACCACAGCCAGCGCCGGACAGGCAAGCCTCAGTTTTGAATGGGAAGACGGGTCTACAGATCCAGACCGTACAGATCTGGCGGCAGGAACCTACTCACTTACAGTGACGGATGAAAATGATTGTTCCGCTTCCGCGAATGTGGAGGTAAATCAACCCGATGAGATTCTGCTTGTCCTGCAGGCTACGGATGTGAGTTGCGATGCGCTTGGATCAGCTGAAGTTTCAGCAGACGGAGGCACCGGAAATATTACCTTCGAATGGAACACCACAGAAACCGGCCCGCAAATCACTGATTTGGAAGCTGGCACCTATGTAGTTACGGCTACCGATGAAAACGGATGTACAGCTACTGCCAGTGTAGACATTGAAGGGGCTCTCGTTCAAACAGTTAGCATCGATGTGTTACAAGAATTGACAATAGCTGATCCGGAAGGAGGAGAATTGATGGTAAATATAGATGGCGGCACCGGACCATTTGATATTGTTTGGAGCAATGGAGAGAGCACAAATGTGATAGATAGTTTGCCTTCCGGCGAATATATTGTCACGGTCACGGATGCCAACGGATGTGTGGCCACAGATACCGCTTACCTGTTCCTTGAAGCCTGTGTGGGTGGTGAGGTTTGGGAAGACATCAATCGCAATGGTTGCGATGATGGAGGCGAACACGGTGTATCCGGGGTAGAAATGATCCTCAGCGGTACAGATATCTGGGGCAATCCGGTTTCTGATACGGTGTTGACAATCTTTAACGGCTCCTACGTTTTTGAAGATTTGCCGCCGGGAGATTACACGATTACCATCGGCATGCCCGATGAATATTTGTTGTCTCCAATGGATGCTTGTTCCAACGATTTCTCAGACAGCGATTTTAATGCGGCATTCGAAAGTCCGCTGCTAAGTTTGGAAGAAGGCGACTGTACTCTGATAACGGATGCCGGAATCTATGACGAATGTATCAATGTAACCGATCCCGGAGAGATTTGCTGCGATCAGGTTCTTTGTGGCCCCGGCAATGATCCGGATCCCATTCAGTCCATCAGTCCGGCGACAGGTGCCAGTCCGGTTGAATACCTCTGGATGTTCTCTTATGTAGGCGGTGGTGCTGACAACGGTAGTTGGATTGCCATTCCGGGTACCAACTCCCCAACTTACGATCCCGGCCCCTTGTATCTCACCACCCATTTTGTGCGTTGTGTACGCGCCGTAGGTTGTGATACCTGGCTGGAGGGAGACTATGTTACCATTGAAGTGAGTTACGATAATGCGGCCCAGATTATAGTTCCCGAGGGTGCTATTTGTACGAATGTAGGCGTAGTATTCTCGGCCGTTCCGGTAACGGGTGCTACCTACAGCTGGCAATTTGGAGGATCGGCCAATCCGCCAACGGCAAACACAGCAGATGTTTATGTTTCCTGGTCGGAGGCTGCATATCCCAGTGTTAGCTTAACGGTTACAACAGATGCCTGTACATCGACCGAAACCGTTCAGATAGCTGTTTCTGATGATCCGAATTATTGCAGTTCAAGTATGCAAAGCATTGATCCGGAAACCACGGAGTGGCGAAATGATCAGGCTCAAACAGCCGGAAATTATACCATTTATCCCAATCCAACCAAAGGCTATTTGGCGTTGGAGTGGAAAAGTGTAAGCAGCCCGCTTATTCGGGTGGATTTACATTCCATTGATGGAAAGCGTATACAATCAGAAATTGCCGACGGATTGAGTGGTCAATACGAAACTGATCTCAGCCAATTGCCGGCTGGCATGTATCTGATCCGAATTACAGATGCTCAGGGAGAATCTATTGTCTTCCGGGTAGTTAAGGAGTAAAGAACCTTTAATGGTCTATACAATCCCGAATTCCTGACGGACTGGAATTCGGGATTTTTTTTGCCCCGCTTACGGAGTAACTGGATTTATTCATCCCCGGGAAGAAACCGTATCTTTCGCATACAATATTGGTTATTCATCCTTCAAATAATCAGGTTATGCGTATTGCACTTCTCCCCTTTCTACTGTTTGTCACTACCCTGCTTTCCGCACAAATAAATACGGTGGGCCTTGTCGGACCTGCTGTTAGCGGCAACTGGGAGGAAGATCTTGCTCTCACCCAAAACCCGGATGATCCAAAAATCTGGTTTGGGCAGGTTTCCCTGTTTGAAGGAGAAGTTAAGTTTAGGGCAAACCAGAACTGGGCCAAAAACTGGGGCGATACCGGATTTCCCGGAGGAAAAGGGACGCAGGATGGTGCCAATATTCCGGTGCCGGAGGGGACATATATCGTGTACATCAACACAGAAACCGGTGCCTACCATTTCGAGTATTTGGGACCGCGAGGATCCGCAGGCAAGGAGGTTGATCCAGATGCGCCGCCAATTGCCAATATCGAAATGGGCGGAAACCAAATTCGTACAGGTAGTCAGGTTCATTTTCTAAATGTCTGCATCGGATCGGTAAACCGATATTCCTGGAAATTTGAGGGAGCCTACCCTCCTGCTTCAAGTCAGGCCAATCCAGTTGTTTCCTACGATAAGCCTGGTGTTTTTGATGTGGAGTTAATCGTATACAACAACAATGGATCGGACACCCTTTACCTACCCGATCACATGATAGTTACAGAGCGGAATACAGCTGTTGCCGACTGGTGGAACGAGGCGGTCTTTTACGAAATTTTTGTGCGCAGCTTTTACGACAGCGATGGGGATGGGATCGGAGATTTTGCCGGGATGACCCAAAAGCTGGACTATCTAAATGACGGTGATCCGAACACGTACGATGATCTGGGGATAACAGGCATTTGGCTCATGCCAATTCACGATTCCCCATCCTATCACGGGTATGATGCAGTGGACTATCGGTCTGTTCACCCGGACTTTGGGACCATGGAGGATTTTAAAACATTTCTGGAGGAAGCACACAAACGTGGCATACGGGTCATTATTGATTATGTAATGAATCACAGTTCCGATAAGCATCCCTGGTTTTTAGAATCAGCTTCCGGACCAGACTCCGATAAAAGAGACTGGTATGTCTGGTCTGCTGACACCAGCTTGTATAGCAGAGATAATGCCTGGCATAAACATCAATCCGGTAATTATTACGGGGCATTTTCCCGCGGCATGCCGGATATGAATTACCGAAACGATGCGATGAAGCAGGAGATGTTTGATATTGCCACTTATTGGCTGGAAGACATTGGAGTGGATGGCTTTCGGTTGGATGCTGTCAAATACCTGGTGGAAACCGGATCGGTACGAGAACATACTAAAGAGACCTTTGATTTTTTCCGGGAGTTCAGGAAGCACTATAAGAGCATCAACCCGGAAGCATTTAGTGTAGGTGAAGCCTGGACAAGCACTGATATTGTATTAAAATATGTGGAACATGAAGGAATTGATTATTGTTTTGACTTTGATCTTTCCTTCGCCATCGGCCGCGGATTTAAAACCGGAGAAGCCAGTTATATCAACCACCAGTTGCAGGAATCTTACAATGTCTATCCGCATTTGCAATATGGCACTTTTCTAACCAATCACGATCAAACCCGAATAATCAATGTTTTGGACTACGATACGGAGAAAGCAGCTGCGGCAGCATCCATCTACCTTACCGCTCCCGGTATCCCCTATCTCTATTATGGAGAAGAGATCGGACAAAGCGGTCAAAAACCAGATCCAAACATCCGAACCCCCATGCAATGGAACGATGATGAAAACACTGGATTTAGTTCATCAACTCCCTGGATGATGCCAAATGCCACCTATCCGGAAGTTAATGTGGCCAATCAGCTACAGGAAACGGGTAGTCTCTTGCGGCACTACCAAAAGTTGATCCACATCCGGAATAAGGAGAGTGCGTTGAAGACTGGTGATATGCAAAGCATCGCTTGTGCCAGTCCTGAGGTAGTTGCTTTCAAAAGAAGTTTGGAAGGGGAACACATCCTCATCTTTATCAACATATCCGGGAATTCTGTTCCGGATGCGGCTCTGGATTTTTCTGCAACTGACCTAAGACCAGGCAATCATCGCTATTTAGACTTATATGGAAACACTAAGGGCATACTTGAAATAAACGACCAGTTGGAAGCTACCGCTCCAAACTTAGCCCCTCATGGCACGCTGATACTGAAAGTTGGCAGCAAATAGGATTTACTCTTCTTCTTGTCCGCCTTCCAGGGCCTCTTCGATGAGATCCTTTGGCAGGTGTTTGGAGGCTTTTGCTCCCAACTCCACGATCTTTTGGGCTCGACCAATAAGCGTATCACCCCTGCGCTTTGCCGTCGTCAGTTTTTGCATAGCTCCCTGCCAGGATGCATGTGCCTGATCCAGGCGTGTTCCTACTGATTGGAGATCATCAACAAAGGCTACAAATCGATCGTATAACAATCCACTTTGACGGGCAATTTCAAGTACCGAACGCTTTTGCTTTTCCTGCCGCCAGATATAGGAAACCGTGCGCATGGTTGCCAATAATGTTGAGGTACTAACCAAAACCACATTGCGGTCCAGGGCGTCCAGAAACAACTTGTGATCTTCCTGAATCGCCAGTGTAAAGGCAGGTTCCAGCGGAACAAAAAGCAAGAGATAGTCGGGAGAGTTTATTTGATAAAGTTGCTGGTAATTCTTTTCGCTTAATCCTTTTATGTGTTGGCGCACACTATCAATATGGCTTTTCAGATGCTTAATCCGGTTGGCATCGTCCTCTTCCTGAAAAAAGCGTTCAAAGGCGGTAAGTGATACTTTGCTATCTATGATGAGGTGTTTGCCTTCCGGCAAATTGACAATAAAGTCGGGACGCTTGTCTTTTCCGTTTTCATCCTTGTAATTGGGTTGGGCGCGATAGTGAACATCCTTATGCAGTCCTGCCTTTTTCAAAAGCATTTCCAGTTGATATTCACCCCAATCTCCCTGGATTTTGCTGTCTCCTTTAAGCGCTGTAGCGAGTTTATTAGCATCTTCACTGAGCCGACTATTAAGTTCGCGAAGTTGATCGATGGCGATTTTCAGCGAAAGCTTTTGCTTCTGATCTTCCGTAAACTTTTTATCAATATCGGATTCAAAATCCCGGATCTTTTCCTGGAGCGGCTTGAGCAGTTCCTCCATCCTGCTCTGGCTGATCTTTTGGAACCGATCAGACTTTTCGGTGAATATCCGGTTGGCCAGGTTTTCGAAGGATTCGGAGGAACGTTTTTGCCATTCGCGCATTTCCTGCATCTGGGATTCCAGACGCTCGTTCAAATGACTCAATTTAGTACGACTTTCTGCCAGTTCTTTTTCTTTTTGAAGCAGATCCTGGTCTTTTTCACGTAAGTCTTCGCGGAAGCCATCCATTTGTGCTTCAAGAGTATGATAAGACTGGATGGGAATATAGCTGCGCTCGAGGGTTTCTTTGCTCATGGGAGCCAGCCGGATTCTGGCCAGCAACCAGCCGAGGAAAATACCCGTGATCAAACCAGCAGCCAGATAAAGCAAATACAAAACTTCCGGATCCATAAAAAAGGCGTTTCCCGAAGTTAGTCAACCCCTTCCGGGAATGCAATTATTTGATTACATTTTTTCACTAATTTGTGAACTTTAATCCTCTACCCTTCCCAGGAGATCTTCCCGTATTAAGGTGAGTTTATGAGTGGTTTTCTTATCTGTCCAGGCAACTTTTCGGGCGGCGTTCCATTTCTCAAACAATTCCTGAAAAGTGAGGGCAAAGTAGCCCAAAAACGGCAAAGCAAAAACGAGGAGTGACCACCAGCCAGCGCCGGCGATCAATGCACCTGTAAGCAGGAGCACCCACCATGCGGGGATTACAAATAAGCCCAGAGCCAATCGAAGGGAAGCATGAAACTCAATTTTGTTGGCCATTCGATCAGCCAGTTTGTAGCAGATCTTAAAGGGTGGCCAATTGAGTGCGTATCCCACCAGGTAGGGAACCAGTCCGAGCAGGAGTAAGATAGAATTGAATAGATTGTAACGGTTAGGCTGTGCCAAGCCCAAATCAGAAAGCTTATTCTTTTCAAGCCCTGCATTATAAGCATCCATCAGTTCAAACATCTCTTCCTTGTCTGTCTGATCCATACTGTTTACCACATCGGCGATACGAATTTCCTTTTTGAGCATGGAAGAATCTTTGCTCACCACCGGAAAAACGGGCATGCGGGCATTATTGCGCTCTATATCCAGCAATTGATTGACATATGGTTCATCCGCATCATACTCAATGTGAACAACATTTTTGCGGAGGCGTTCTTCCAGTTCCTCCGTAACGGCTTCTACAGCCTTTCGCGGATCTTCCTCATATAACCCGGCATAATCCTTAATATGGATGGCATCTACATATTTTAGCGTCAGCCAGGACCTAAACTGATGGGAGTCTGTAAAATTAATGGCTGTTGGCACAATGGCGATATCATCCAATTTGTGCTTTTTCCAGGCTCCAAATGCAATATTGGCAGTACCCTTCTGAATTGGTTTCAGTTTTTTACGATACCCGTGTCTGCCTTCTGCCATGATCAGAAAGTTAAACTTCCCTCCTGCCAGCAGTTTGTAAATAAATTTAAAGGTAGCCGCATTCTGGCGCAAGGATTGGAACCCGTCTCCAAACCGAAAAAAGGGTACGCAGTGTACCTGATTTAGAAAAAATTTGGCTGTTTTCGAGCTAAAGCTATCTCCCCGAAGCGCAAACCATACAGCCTTATCCAGAAAAGCAGCAGGAAGTATCGGGTCCAGAAAAGCGGTTGGATGGTTGGAAGCATATACGATCGGGACATCTTTGGGCAATTCATCCTCCCCAACCATAAATACCTTGCGGCAATAGGTGATAAATCCCATTCGGATGGGAAACTTCAACCAGTAGTATAACATATTGTTCTTATTACTGAACAGGCTTAGGCATTTGGGCGAGCAGATCCGCACGCATCTCTATCAAAGCCTCTTTTCTTTCTGTCGCTAAGTGGCGAAGCCGCCACGCGGATTGCCACCTCTTTAATTTGTCTCGGAAAATTACGTAAAAATATCCCAAAACCGGAACGAACAATGGCAACCACCAAAAACCGGCCAAAGCGGCAAACAAAAAATACAAAGGCAACCATATTAAGTAGCCCCCCAGAATCGAAGCAATAAATATGGATCCCTTAAATTCCAGGCTTTTAACTTTGTTATCAACGATCCAACGGCCAATGCTCGTCATGGGGAGGTGCAACAACCAGCCCAACACCGCCGGAAGCACCATTGCTGCCAATAACAACCCGGTTGCAGGCGAACTTTTTTTGCGATTAGCCATTCCAATATCCGATTGGCCATTCGCCTTGAGCGCATCCTTGTATTCAGAAATTTTAGCTCTAAGGTCTTCTACTTTTGCATCTTCGAGTCCATGTATCCAGCTTGAAATTTGCTGGTGATCGCGTAAACGCTGATCCGACTTGACCGTAACCGGCCACAGGGGCAGTTGATGTTCGTTTCTATAGAATTCAAAGAAAAACTCAGCTACATCCTCTCTTTCAGGCTGTTCTATTATCAAAACTTCCGGTTCCAGCCTGCGCCTTACTTCCCGGGTTAGTTCAAGAATCCCTTTATTGTTATTGGCCGCATACTCCTCGAGGAAGTCGGCTGCATGAATGGGATCTCCAAAGGAAATCATCGCCTCCGAACGAGTTTCGTTTGGAGCAGTAAAATTCACCCCGACCGGCACGATCACCACATCGTCCAGGTCTTTTTGCTCCATGGTGCCAAAGGCCATACGGGCCGTGCCTTTCATCAGAGGACGCAGTCTTTTTTCATGCCTGGTAGAGCCTTCAGCGAGAATCATAACAGGCTTATGAGCAGCCAGTAAATTGAATACCCGGTCAAAGGATCGGTAGTTATTTTTAATTTTAGAATAGCCTCCGTCTTTCATCCGGAAGAAAGCCACCATGTGATAGGTTTCCAAAAACCAGGCAAACAACTTCTTCGAAAACAGATCTCCCCGAACCACATAGTACAGTGGCTGATCCAGCCAGCAGGCCATGATGCAGGGTTCGATAAAGGCTGTTGGATGATTGGCAGCCAGAATCACTGCTTTTCCTTTGGGGATACGTCCGACCTGATTAATATGAACGTGACGGAAATACGTTCCCAAAAGGATCTTTGCCGGGATTCTGGTAATCGGATAGAGCATATCGGGTATTATGGAGGCCAAATTTAATCATCTTGTCGAAGTAATTCTCAATTCTGATTTTGAATGTTTATTTTTTTGGCATGCTCGTTCAATCCGCCCAACTGCAGCTTTCCCACTAAATGCACAATCCCCTATATTTGCCGAGATGAAATCCAATAAATACCTGATAGTTATCGGCGGGCCCACGGCCAGCGGTAAAACGGCAGCAGCCATCAAACTGGCTCAGCATTTTGAGACCGAGATCGTTTCGGCTGACAGCCGGCAGGTATTTCGCGAAATGACCATTGGTACTGCTGTACCCGACCCGGAAGAACTTAGAGCCGCGCCTCATCACCTGATACAGACCCGCTCCGTGCAGGAGGATTATAGTGTGGGAGCCTATGTGCGGGAAGCCCTGCCTATCCTGGATCAGATCTTCGAAAAAAACGATTACGCGGTGTTAGCCGGAGGATCGGGACTATATATCAAGGGCGTTTGTGAAGGGCTGGATGACTTTCCGAAGGTTCCGGAAAGTCTTCGCACTGAATTACGCCAAAAGTTTGAAATTGAAGGGCTGGAGTGGTTACAAAAAGCCGTGCAGGAAACCGATCCGAAATACTTTGCTCAGGTGGACCAACAAAATCCGGTTAGATTGCTGCGGGCATTAGAAGTATCCAAAGCTTCCGGCAAAGCGTATTCAACTTTTCGACAGGGCCAAAAAGCAGATCGGCCATTCACTCCTGTATATATGCGCCTTGAAATAGAACGAACACGGCTCTATGAGCGCATTAACAGGCGCGTAGATCTCATGCTCGAAAAAGGGCTGCTCGAGGAAGTCAGGCAGCTTTTCCCCCTTCGCCATCTTACCGCTCTGCAAACGGTTGGTTATCAGGAATTCTTTGAGTTTCTGGAAGGTAAAATCAATCTGGAAACAGCCATAGAGCTCGTAAAAAGAAACTCCAGGCGGTATGCGAAGCGGCAAAGAACCTGGTTTCGCCGAAAGGCAGATTACAAACCCTTTGCCCCTTCCGATATAGACAGTATGATCCGGTACATAAAGGAATCAACCGCTTGACATAACCCAATGATTATTCTTTATAAATCGCCTCTACAAAAGCAATCTTCCAATTGCCGTCTTTTCGCTCCAGGATGCGGGTTTCCATGCTCTCATTCCCGGTATCCTGCGTAAAAGTCACCCAGGCACCGTCTCCATAAATGTGAAATTCGTAATTGTACTTACGGACATTATATTCTTGCGGTTCCGGAGATTCTGCAAACAATTCCATCACAGCCAGACTCCAGTCATTCCAGCCTTTGTATTGCTGTATACCATCTCGTGTAGCAACGGTCCATACAATATATTCTGTTTGGATCCAGGTCTCCTTCCACTGTTTATAATCCCTGGCCCAGAAGTGTTTACTTTCATTTTCGATGACATCAATAATCTCTTGTTGCTCCTGGGTGTATTTTTCCTGAGCCTGCAATACGCTCAATGGCAACAGGAATGAAAACAGTAACAGTAATGGTCTCATGATCAGGTGGTTTTGATTAAAAAAGCGGGATTACAATTTGATCTTCCACCTTTTGACAGGTAGTCTTTGGTTCTGAAGTTGCTGGAGAATAGCTGCTGAAGTTCTGAGCATTGAAATCTCATTCCAGTTGAGGCTTTTTCAGAAGTCAGTGAGCTGTTTTTAGACAACTTCACTTATAATTTACGGATAATAAAGGCATCAGGCAAGTTTATCCCACTTTGGGACACTGATCACGGTTCCTGTATGGTTTTGCTGACAATTAGCGTTCTTTGTACTATGGAGCGGCAAGGAATGCCTATTAAATACATTTATACCATTTTGATCGGTCTGGGTCTGGGCCTGATATTAGGAGCGAAAACCTATCTACCCTATTACTTCTGGGAAGAAACCCATTTGTATGACTGGGAGAAGCATTTCCTACCTCATTTCATCAACAATACACTTTGGGGTATTATGGTACCGCTGGTGTATTTTATCTTTCTAAAATTCAGAAACAGCGATCAGCGGATCCTAAAGTTGATGATCGCTTCCCTGCTCATTGGCGCTTTACACGAATGCCTGTCCTGGTGTTTTTGGTTTGTAATCATGAAGATCGTCGGACTGCCCATACAGGAGAATGTTGTTCCCTATTTTCTCCGGGCCTTCCCCTCTTCCCTGATCAGCCGCGCTTTTGAATTCTGGATCATTTACAGTTTGTTTTCGGCCCTGGCTTATGCCCGGGAGTTGCGCGACAAACAAGTAGAGCTGGCTCAAACAGAAACGCGCCTTTACAATGCCAGATTAACGACTTTAAAACGACAATTACAACCACATTTTCTCTTTAATACGCTAAATACTATCTCTTCTTTGATGGAGGTAAGCATCCAGGACGCCCAAAACATGGTCTCTAAGTTAGGAATACTCTTACGGAGAGCCCTGGCAAAGAATCAAAAACACTGGGTACCCCTCCGCGAAGAGCTCGAATTTGTCAAAACATACCTTGACATCGAACAAACCCGATTCAACGATCGGCTCCACATTGATTATGACATTGATCAGGCAGTTCTGGAAACTAAGATTCCAGCCTTGCTTCTGCAACCGCTAGTCGAAAATGCCATTAAACACGGCTTTTCAAACATCAGCGGGGAAGGCCGCATTTCCGTAAAAGCCTATCCGGGCGCCAACGGAAATATCCGGCTTGAAGTGAGTGACAACGGTCAGGGAAGTTCCCTGCCTCAGGAAGAACTCCTCGATAAAGGAGTTGGCCTGCGCAATGTGCGACACCGACTTGAATTAATGTACCCGAATGGCTACGACATGTACATAAAAACCAATCCGGGAAATGGTTTTGAAGTACACCTTGGACTACCCGAACACCGCCATTCGGAAAAATGATTGAACTATGCGTAAAATTAGAACCCTTGTGGTTGACGACGAACCACTCGCTCGCCGCAGAATCACCGGCCTTCTTGAAAAACACCCCTACATCCAACTTGTAGGTGAATGCAAAAACGGGAAAGATGCCGTAAAGAAGATCAATACCTACCAACCGGATTTGGTTTTTCTGGACATCCAAATGCCGGATCTAAACGGTATCGAAGTGATTAAGGCTACTGACTCTGCTCCCCTGCCCTTTATTATCTTCGTAACGGCATACGACAATTATGCCCTGGAGGCATTTAATGTTCATGCCGTTGACTACCTGCTGAAGCCATTCGATAACAATCGATTTGAAGAAGCATTGGAACATGCCCGCAAACAGATTGGAATTAAAGAAAAAGCCCTGCTTCACGAAAAGATGCTTTACCTGATACACGAGCATCAAACCATGGACGAAAGTGGTCCGCAAACCCTGACGATCAAGAAGCGCGGGCGTACCGTGCATGTTCCGATCGATGATATCAACTGGGTAGAAGCAGATGGCAATTACCTGCACTTGCATTTGGAGGGAGAAAAATACCTCCTGCGACAAACGATGCAGGGTTTTTACGACGGATTGCGATCCCGGGATTTTTTGCGCATCCACCGATCTTTGCTAATCAATAGTCGATACCTCAACAATGTGCGCTACCTCGGCAACAATCGCTATCTCTTCCAGATGCGCAATGGTACTGAATTACACTCCGGCCGAAGCTTCCGAAGTGCCATCGAAGAGTACCTTACCGAAAGAGATTTGATCGATCGCCTCTGATACTCAACACGGATTGACCATATAACTAACCGCTTATCCCCAAATACTGGACATGGGTTTGCTTTGACCTTACCTTATATGGAAATCGGTAAATCCGGCAGCATTTCCTTCCACTTCCAATGCCGGATTGCCGATTCCACCACACTCTTTTGCCTGACTGCAATTGGGTTGTAAACCAACAAAAAGCAGACTTATGAAAAAATCACTCGTACTCTACTTCCTGGCAATTACTATCTGTTTGCCAGGGTCCCTACTCTCCCAAACCATGCTGCTAAACACGCCAAATGCGAGCCCCAAAGCAGCCGTAGAACAAATGGTGGGCCTCACGCTTGTTCGGATTGATTATCACCGGCCGGCTGTACAGGATCGGGACATCTGGGGAGACCTGGTTCCCTACGGTACCCCCTGGCGTGCGGGAGCCAATGAAAACACCGTGATTTCCTTTTCCACCGATGTGCGAATCAATGGCGAAAATTTAAAGGCCGGCAACTACGGGCTTCACATCATTCCCGAAGAAAACACCGCCACCCTGATCTTCTCCAACAACTCCGGATCCTGGGGAAGTTATACCTACCAAAAAGAAGAAGATGCGCTGCGGGTTTCCATCAAGACTGAATCTACTGATGCCTTTCAGGAACACCTTGGGTTTCAATTTAGCCAGGAGGAAATCGGATCGGCAGCGTGTGCACTCGTATGGGCAGACAGGAAATTCCCATTCACCATTGATACCGATTTGCATGAGGTTGTACTTGCCGGCATCCGTACCGACCTTCGCAACAAGGCAGGCTGGACCTGGCAAGGCTGGCATGAAGCGGCCAACTACTGCCTGGCAAATGATGTAAATGTTGGTGAAGGTCTGGCATGGGCCACTCGTTCTGTATTTATGAGTCCCAACAGCAATAATATGATTCTAAAAGCCCGCCTTTCGGCGAAAGCCCAAAAACTGGAAGGCGATGCAGCTACATCCCATCAACTGGAAGTTCTGGAGCAGGACCTAAACAGTATGTCTGTATCCTGGAAAGAATATCACGGCGCCTCCAATTTTGCCAAAGCACAAAAGCAAAACGACAAAGCGCTGGAGTGGATCAACACCTCCATTGAGATGCATCCCACCATGACCAACATGATGGCTCTAAGGGATCTTTATGAAGCAAAGGGAGAAACGAAAAAGGCGAAGAAAGCAGCCGAAGAAGCCATTGCCATGGGAAGCAATGCAGAACTAAACATTTATGGCTATACCTTAATGTGGTCTGGAAAAACAGCAGAAGCGGTAAAGATCATGGAGGCCAACGCAGAGAAACACCCTGAAGACCCAAATGTGTGGGATAGTTTGGGCGAAATCTACATCGCAAACGGCCAGCCTGAAAAGGCAGCAAAAGCACTCAAAAAGTCTTTGTCCCTAGATCCGCCTGCTAATGTAAAAGCCAATTCGGAGCGATTGCTCCAGCAAATTGGGGTTGACCCCACCGACATAAATCCATAAGAAGCATTTGTAATTGTGATTGAAATCACCTGATTCACAAACCGGGCTGCACTAACAGTCCGGTTTTTTTATGCCTTTCGGCGAATGCTGGTCTGATTTTTCCGGAGATTAATGGAAAAACTTTGGCAGCAAAAAGCTTATATTGTAGATTACCATAAATAAACACAGAATCCCAATCATCACTTTATAAAACAATTTACCATGGAAGGCTCTCCTGCTTTTGTATATATCATTGGCTTAGTATTTGTCGGTATCATCTTACTAGTGCTTTTCTTTTTCACCGTAAAACAGCAATCTGCTGCTATTTTGCAGCGGTTTGGTAAGTTCCAGGCTGTTCGTGGAGCCGGGTTCCACTTTAAGATTCCGATTATTGATTCGATTGCCGGCCGAATAAGCCTAAAGATCCAGCAGTTGGATGTAAATGTAGAGACTAAAACCAAAGACGATGTTTTTGTGGGTCTAAAAGTTTCTGTGCAATTCCGCGTGCTTCGGGATAAGATTTATGAAGCCTTTTACGAGTTGGAGAATCCCTACGAGCAAATCACTTCCTATGTATTCGATGTAGTTCGGGCTGAAGTTCCCAAAATGCGTCTGGATGATGTATTTGTGCGGAAGGATGATATTGCGCACGCGATTATGCGTGAGTTGGAGCAGGCCATGAGTGATTATGGATATGGCATTGTAAAAGCTCTTGTTACGGATATCGATCCCGATCAGGAAGTAAAACAAGCCATGAATCATATCAATGCCGCAGAACGTAAAAAGCTGGCAGCTGAATATGAAGCAGAAGCAGAGCGTATCCGTATTGTTGCCAAAGCGAAAGCGGAAGCGGAAAGCAAGCGCCTCCAGGGGCAGGGTATTGCCGACCAGCGTCGGGAAATTGCCAGAGGTCTGGAAGAATCTGTAGAAGTACTTAACAAAGTGGGTATCAACTCCCAGGAAGCATCTGCATTGATTGTCGTTACTCAACATTATGACACCATGCAGTCCATGGGCGAAAACAGCAACTCTAATCTGATACTTTTGCCAAACGCACCTTCTGCCGGATCTGATATGCTTTCACAAATGGTTGCTTCATTTGCTGCGTCTCAAAAACTGGGAGAGCAGATGAAAAGTCCTCAAACCAACGGAAAGGGTTAATTAATGATTATAGGTTTGCCCCTAAAGGGGCGACACAAAAACAAAGGCCGTGCTGAATCAGCACGGCCTTTATCTTTTTCGGTACCCGGACTTTTTACAAATCCAGCTTACTGCCAACTGCACCCGGAATAGCATCTTTATGCAATAGTATACCAACCGTTTTCATCCGAAAATAAGGGGCAGACATATACATATACCCCTTATAAGGACTGATTTCGCCCCAGGAGTTTTTAATGATGTAATACTTGGTACCCTTTTGATCAAAGGCAGATCCGACGATATGCATCAAATGATCATCGGTCGTGGTGTAGTTCATAAATGCTTCCTGGCGGTTTTCCTGAGTAACAAGCACCTCTGGTCCCGGCGTACTAAACAGGTCCGTCCGCTTGGGGTCAACAGGCAAAACAGCGAGTCCCTCACCCGCATTAAAGGTAGCTTCGCTAACATCACCATCCCAGGCAACTGTCATGCCTTTACTTAAAGCATGATCGACTGCTGCTTCCATTTCCTTCACAGGCACATTGAAATAGCTTCCATTAGAGTAATTATCCGGAATTTCCAGAATCATTTTTTCATAAAACGGATGATGTGTAAATGAAGTTAAGCTCACATAATCTGCCGGATCTAAAGGAAGCGCATCGGCAAATGAAGCAGCGTCATAAGTTCTACCTTTGTATCCAAATTCTTCCGGCACTTCTCCTAAGAAGCCGTCCAGAATATCCTCAAAGGATTCCTGCCAGCCTTCCTCGGGTTTGGAATCACTTTTTACCCAACGGTCCAGCTCTCGCTTGAGGCTGTCGGCCAGAATGCCATGATCGTGTTTTTGCTTGCCCGGCAATAAGCCCGAATAGGCGGCCTCCGGCATCAGACCGTGCATTTTCATCGCACGAATTACATCATGTGAAAGACTTCCCTGGCTAAAATTGGCTTTCCCCTGGCGAAGTACGTAATTAAGGGCTTTATCCTTATAGATATTTCGAACGATATACATTTCTGACAGGTCGTACTGCCCCTCTCCCATTCTGATCAACTCAGACTCCAGAAAAGATATTGTAGAAAAGCTCCAACAGGTTCCGGTGCGGTCCTGGCTCTTCACCTTAGTACAATTAATGTCGTATTTCGTTTCGAAAGTATACTGTGCCTGCAGACTAGAACCGGAAAAAATCAGAACCAATCCTGCAAACAAAAGTTTTTTCATATTCATCATAAGTAGTTCAATTATTATGTTTGGGTAAGTTGGAGCAGATTCCATTAATACTTATCCCATTCGTACATGTATCGATTTTCTTCATAGCGCATCTGATCTTCAATAATCAGTACTTTCCAGGTTTCATCGCCTTCATAGCTATCAAACAGATTCCAATAATAGCTGGTTTGCTGCCCGTCAATTTCCTGACTCCAGCAATCACTCATGTCTGAGCAGGGATAAAAATTTTTCTTTCCCTTTATCACCTTTCGGATACTTTCAAGGACATAGTCATCGCCGTAAAAGTTGTATTGGATCTGATAACATTTATCCTCATACAGATAGATCCACGTATCATTCATTCCCATTCCATCCGGGCCATAGGCATTGATGATAATCAATTGTTCCCCATCATAGTATTCGTCTTCTGAATCGTAAACCACTTCAAAGTCCAACCCTTCTATTTCTAACGCTTTCACGATGTTCTTTTCTGTTTCTCCGATGTAATTCCGAATGGGTATTTGGGCGGAAAGCTGGGTCCCTACAAACAAAAAGGCAATCAGGATACTTATTCTCATTTTCTGAATTTTTCCCTAAGATAAGGAACCCTGTTATTTCCTGCTGCTTTCCGCGAATGACAAAAAAAGGCCCCCCTCCAAAAAATGGAGAGAGGCCATCCCAAAAACCGATTTAAGTATACAA
>JAAEZH010000007.1 GCA_018222965.1 Bacteroidota bacterium | reverse complement strand
CTACTTCTCTTTCAGGTTCGAATCCTGTCATCCCGAATACTTTTTTTGAAGCCATTTCCAGATCAGAGTAGGACTGAGCGACTTTTGGCCGACAGGTCAAAATCAAGGTCCGGGGGACCTTGAAGCGAAGGAACCGCAAAGCGGGCGGGAAGGCTGAGTTGATTCTTGGGGGATTCTCTTTTTGGGTTGAGATTAGGGGAGGTCGTCTTTTCGCTTTGCTTCTTTCCTCCGGGGGAGTCGCCTGCCTGTGCTCTATCAAGCTTCGGCAGGCTTTTGGTGGAGTTGGGGAATATGTCTATGCAGCCTGCGGCGGGGTCTAGCCCGCCTACGCTCTATCGAGCTTCGGCGGTTGCAAATGGGTATCTGGTTTTGCGCCGATTTTAACCACCTCTGCTAGTAAATATTCGGCGCTTTTGATATATGCTTTCAACGATCGGTGAGGGGAGCCCTATTAAACATTAAATGTACTGTCACTCAAACTTCAGGGCACTCTTAATATTGATAATTAGTATAATCCTGTACCACTATTTGCCCCTGGTTCTCTGCTCCACCTCCCGATTCCTATCGGGTTGAAGGGGGAGAACCCCCGTTCTGACTTAATTGTATTTGCCTCCGGCGGCTTCTTTGCCTTGATGCAAATGAAGCAAAAATCAAGGCGGTATTTTATTTTTAACGCTGCGCTGCAAGTCAAAAGGCTAAACTGGCTAAACTCGCCGGAACAGACTACCTGATGCCTAAAGTCTCTTTGTGTTGCACACCTTTTTATATGCTCTTAGGTTTCTGGCTCAGACACTACCCAGTTTTTAACGCATTTTGCCTTACTGCTCACTAAATAAAATAAGGCCAGATAGAATGCCCAAAGATTGACCCTAAGTAATTAGGTCAGTAAAATTAAAAACTAAGAATTAAAAATTATTACTTCTTCTTCTTCTTCGGAGCGGCTTTCTTTTTCTTTGCCGCTTTTTTCTTAAACGCTCCCGGAATCTCGGCCTCGATCATTTTCTTGACCTCTTCCAGGCTAAACTCTTTGGCTTCTTCTGGTGTCACGCGTTGACCGTCTTCCTTTTTCGGAATCTTGACGCTCTTCTTTTTGAAGCGGATAAACGGTCCCCAGCGGCCATTCTCGAGGTCAATGCCTTCGTCTGGCCAGCGTTGGATATAGCGATTGGCTTCCTTTTGCACTTTTTTCTCAATCAGCTCGTGCATCTCTTCGATGGTGAGATTTTCCGGCTCGTATTTGCGGGGAATATTGACAAACATCCCGTTCCACTTCAGGAATGGGCCGAAGCGGCCTTTGCCGCGCTGAATGGGCTCTCCTTTATAAGTACCCACCGGTGCATCGGCTTTGCGTTTTTCTTCGATCAGCTCAACAGCCCGATCCATGCCTACCTCCATTGGGTCCTCGCCGCGGCCGAGGGAAATGAATTGATCCTCACCATGACGCACATAGGGTCCGTATCGACCCACACCAATGGTTACTGATTTGCCATCGTACTCTCCCAGGTCGCGTGGAAGTTTGAATAACTCCAGCGCTTCCTCAAATTCGAGGGATTCCAGGGATTGTCTTGGCCGCAAATTGGCGTATTTTGGCTTTTCGCCCTCGTCCAGTTCATCGGGTTTACCGATCTGAACAACGGGTCTCCCCAGACGAGACATCCGCACCAGTAAGGTACGACCAGACTCCGGGTCTATCCCGAGAATGCGTTCTCCCGAAGCCCGCTCGGCATTTTCAAGCGTATCTTCTACTCTTTCATGGAAGGGGAAATAAAACTCCTTCAGCATCTTGGTCCACTCCTCTTTACCGTCTGCGATCTCGTCAAACTTCTTCTCAATATCTGCGGTAAAGCCATAATCCATGATCCCTTGAAAATGCTCGGTCAGGAAATCGCTGACGATCATTCCCATATCGGTAGGTACCAGTCGGTTGTTGATGGCGCCGGTTAATTCTTTGTCCTTTTTCGCCTTAACCTCTTTATCAGCTAAAGTGAAAATGCGGAATTCGCGTTCTTCTCCGTCGCGTTTTTCTTTGATGATATACCCACGACCAGCCTCCATGATCTTACTGATTGTTGGTGCGTAAGTAGACGGGCGACCAATCCCAAGTTCTTCCAGCTTTTTCACCAGACTCGCTTCTGTAAATCGGGCAGGCGGACGGGTAAAGCGCTCAGTGGCAGTCATTTCTACCAGGGGCAGTTCCTGGCCTTCTTTAAGAGGCGGCAGGATGCCTTTGGCTTCTCCGTCTTCATCATCGTCTTTGGATTCCAGGTATACTTTCAGAAAACCGTCAAACTTCAGCACCTCACCTTCTGCCTGCAGGAATACTCCGGGCTTGGTGGAAATACTGATTTTAGCCACGGTTTTCTCCAGGCGGGCTTCAGCCATTTGAGAAGCGATAGCCCGCTTCCAGATCAATTCATAGAGGCGTTTTTCATCACTGCCTCCGGGTACATTGGTACGGGAAGCATTGGTGGGTCGGATGGCTTCGTGTGCCTCCTGGGCCCCTCCGCCTTTTTTATTCTTAAAGCGTCTTAGCTGCAGATATTTATCGCCATAAGCGCTTTCAATTTCTTTTGCCAGGGATGCGATGGCAGTCTCCGAAAGGGAGATACTATCCGTACGCATATAGGTAATGAAACCCTGTTCGTACAATCTTTGGGCGGCTGACATGGTACGCTTTACAGCGAATCCCATTTTGCGGCTGGCTTCCTGCTGCAAAGTAGAGGTAGTAAAGGGGGGGGCCGGTTTGCGCTTGAGCGGACGGTGCTCAATATTGTCGATTTCGTAGGTTGCAGGAATGCAATCTTTCAGAAATTGCTCTGCTTCTCCGGCGGCTTCCAGTCGACCGGGCAGCTCGGCTTTGAGCATTACCGGTTTTCCGCTTGGACCTTCTACCGAAAATAGTGCCTGTACCCGGAAGAAAGGCTCTGCATTAAAGGCCTGAATTTCTCGTTCGCGGTCCACGACTATTTTTACGGTAACGGATTGAACCCGTCCGGCAGATAATTTACCTTTTACTTTTTTCCAGAGAAGTTCGGAGAGTTCAAACCCAACCAAACGATCCAAAATGCGTCGAGCCTGCTGAGCATCTACCAGATGTTTATCGACTGAGCGCGGTGTGGTAATTGCCTGTTTGATGGCGGGGGCAGTAATTTCCCGAAAGACAATCCGCTTGGTTTCTTTTTCATCGAGTCCAAGAACTTCGCAAAGGTGCCAGGAGATGGCTTCCCCTTCGCGGTCTTCATCCGTTGCGAGCCAGACCTCATCGACTTTTTTCACCCAGCTTTTCAATTCGCTGACCACTTTTTTCTTGTCGGGCGTAACCACATACTTGGGTTTAAAGTCAGACTTCACGTCGACCGCTGTATCATTCTTCGGCAAATCACGCACGTGGCCATAGCTGGACTTCACCGTAAAATCCTTCCCGAGGATTTTTTCAATGGTCTTCGCCTTGGCCGGCGACTCTACAATCAGCAAATTTTTAGTCATTAACTCGCAGTTTATTATTTCCTTTGGTTATCGAACGGGCTTTCATGCCAATTTTAAAGAAGTTAAATAAAAAACTTCTTTTTGGTAATAAGGCCATTCATTTTACAATTATTACAAAATAACCTTCGGAATAGATCTGGGAAAATACCAGACTTTTTCTTTAATCCGTTGTTCCTTTGCCCCCCTTCGGAGCTGCTTTCCCGGCAATAATAAGATATATATTCCGGTAAATGGAAAAGGGGCAGGACCTGCAAATGTAAAAATTTTGACCTATGTGGATGCTTTGGTCGCTAATGCTTTGCCAAATTACCCCCCTGAATTTCCCGGTTCAGGCGGCTTCCATGCTTCAAAATTATTCTTTTGAAGCGGGAGAAACCGGTTGTTGCCAGGTACCTCCCGGCTGGGAAAATTGCGGCGATTCTAAAGAAACACCTCCGGATGTGCACTGCCATCAGTGCGACAATCCGTTTGGGGTCAAAATGACCGCGCCACACGGTAAACACTTTTTGGCCATGGTAGTTCGATCCAACGGCAGCAGAGAATGTCTGAAACAGGAATTACAGGTCCCCATGGAAGCAGACTCCTCCTACCGACTTCGATTGATGCTGGGAAAATCCATCACCTTCAACAGCATGGACCGAATAACCAGGGAGCCTTGTTCCTATGCGCATCTGGCCGGGCTGATCATTTATGGTATGAGTAAGACGGGGTTCGTTACTGAACTCGGCAGGATTAGGCCATTCAGCGGAAGCGGCTGGACTGAATACAATTTGAAAATCCAACCCTCCCGGGAGATCATTGAAGTGATATTCGAACTAAGCTTCCTCGGAAAGGATGCCTACAACGGACATCTCCTCCTGGATTACCTTCGACTGATACCGGAATCGAGCGATTAACTGCCGTCTCCGTCTTTCGGATCCCGCTTACGGGTTTCTTCATAGATCACTTCTCCTTCCTTTAATTTCTGTTCTATTGCCTTTTCTTTACCCGCATTGATCTCATCGATCAATTCTTTTACATTCAGCGGATTGCGATGTAAATTGCGGTGATAGGTTAGGATAACAAATCGTGCCATATCCTCGGGATGGTAAACCCCCAGTTCGCGCAGATAATGGGAGAATCGGGAGCCGCCGTAGAATCCCCAGTTGTGAATGATCCAGCGCCCGAAGCTAAAAAACAAGCGATCGTAGGCGTCTTCTTCCGACAGGGACATAAACTTCTTCCGGCTTTCCTCATCGATCAGTTTGTTGAGCTGAATAAATGCATCCCCCATATCTTTGGGAATGTAAACCTCATACAGATAATCCTGGCGGATTCGCCATTCATAGGATTCCTCGTGTTCATTGAGTGTTTCAGCCGGTTTTTGCCCCAAAACAACTTGAAATGAAAATAACAGAAATCCAATCGGTAGAAGGAAATGCTTTACCATGTACATCTTGTTGTTTTAAAAAAGTGCTTTTTTATTGATAGACGGGAATTGTATGTTACACCTCTAAAAGGCTCCAATTAGCCAATTACCTGCTACAATTCTTACAAGTTAGCTAAACGGAATAACATCATCAAACCCCCTTTTATTGCTATTTTTGAAAAAATTTTCTCCATAATGTTCAATATCTCAACCTTTAGCAAATTTCTTCCCTTACTCCTTTTTCTGGTGATAGGAGCCTGTTCCTCCGACACGGAAGAACCTTCGGCGAAAGCCAAAAAAACAGAATCCCCGGCCTATACTCCTACCGGCAACGAGCGGTTTCAGCGCATTGATCCGGCCTCCAGTGGTATCGATTTTGAAAACCGGATCACCGAAGATCATCAGCTCAACATCATTACTAACTCCTATATGTACAACGGAGGTGGTGTGGCTGTGCTGGATTTCAACAACGATAATCTCCAGGATCTTTACTTTATCAGTACGCAGGAAGATAATAAACTGTACCTCAACAAAGGTAATTTACAATTTGAAGATGTGACCCAATCGGCTGGTGTTGCTGCTTCCGGCGGATTTAAAACGGGCGTTTCAGCTGTGGATATCAATACAGATGGCTGGATGGACCTATACGTTTGCCGGACGGGCATCATCAACAATGCTCAACGCCAAAACCTGCTTTTCATCAATCAGGGAGATGGCACCTTTAAGGAAGATGCCGCTTCCTATGGGCTGAATATCCCCACTGCCTCTAATCACGCCAACTTTTTCGACTATGATCTGTATGGCGATCTGCATAAGTATCTGCTCAACCATCCGACCGATTTTACCTCGGTAAACAATATGATCCTCGAAGAAGTCGATGGCAAGCGGGTACGGGTAACACGACCTAAAGACGAATTTGAATCAGACCGCCTTTACCGCAACGAAGGCAATAATACGTTCACCAATGTGAGCGAGCAGGCAGGAATTGTAAATCGCGCCTTCGGACTCAGCGTTACAACCTCCGATTTTAACGACGATGGCTATCCCGACCTCTTTATTGGAAACGATTACATCGAACCGGATATCGTCTATATCAACCAAAAAGACGGCACCTTCGAAGATCAGACAGATCGTTATCTGAATCACATGAGCAACCATACCATGGGAGTAGATATTGCTGATTTCAATAATGATCAACGCGACGATATCATCGCTCTCGACATGATCGCAGAGGACAATCGCCGGCAGAAACTGCTCATGACAACCATGGTGCTTCAGCGCTATAACCGACTCGTAGAATTTGGCTACGGGCAACAGCAAATGCGCAACGTCCTCCAACTAAATACCGGTTCGGATAAATTTTCGGAGATCGGCACATTTTCCGGTATTTCAAATACCGATTGGAGTTGGAGTGCCCTTTTTGCCGACCTCGATAACGATGGCTGGAAAGACCTTTACATTACCAACGGCTATCGGCGCGATGTTTCGAATCTCGACTACCTGACCTATACGGTTGACAGTCTGAATCAAACGGGCGGCATTACCAAAGAACGCTTTCCGGAGTTTACAGACTTCCTCGATCTGATCCCTTCCGAAAGGCTCCAGAATTATGCCTACCGAAACAAAGGAGATCTGAGCTTTGAAAAAGTCAGCAACGAATGGGGTTTTCTGGATCCATCTTTTTCGAATGGAGCTGCTTATGCGGATCTCGATGGCGACGGCGATTTGGAAATCATCACCAACAACATAGCCGACCCGGCGTTCATCTATGAAAACCGGACCAACGAGCAAACCAACAATCATTATATAGCGGTGGATCTCGAAGGGCCGGATTCCAATCCGACGGCTGTGGGAGCCCGCGTTACCTTGCGGAGTGGCGAGTTGACACAGGCACAAACGCTTACCCCTACCCGGGGCTTTTTCTCCTCGGTACAAACCGTGCTCCACTTCGGGCTCGGCCAATCTGAAGGCGTGGAATTGCTGGAAGTTCGCTGGCCGGATGGTAAAACCCATTTGCTGGAAAACATTCCTGGCGATCAATTGCTGACCATTAATTACGCAGAGGCCAACGGTCAAAAAATGCCCGAAGTACCGCAAAGCAGCGAACGCCTGTTTGCGGAGATCAAGGGTCCGGACTTCCGGCACCGCGAAAATGCCTTTGAAGACTTCGATCGCGAGCGTCTCCTCCCCCACCGACTGTCGCAAATCGGTCCTTTTATTGCAGAGGGCGATGTGGACGGAAACGGCCAGAACGACTTTTTTATCGGTAATGCCGGCGGACAAATGGGCGCTCTTTACCTCCAAAGCAATGGTTCCTTCAGCAAGAAGAGCGGTCCGTGGGAAACAGACAGCAAATATGAAGATACCGGTTGCCTGTTCTTCGATGCAGACGGTGACAGCGACCTCGACCTTTATGTAGTAAGCGGAGGCAACGCCAATCCGGCCAACTCCGACCTCTATCAGGATCGATTGTACCTCAATGATGGCAGTGGAAATTTTTCCGCTTCCGCGAATGTACTTCCGCGAATTACCGCCAGTGGAAGCTGTGTGCAGGCACATGATTTTGACCAGGACGGCGACCAGGACCTATTTGTTGGCGGCCGCGTGGTTCCGGGCAATTATCCGATGACGCCACAAAGTTTTGTGCTTCAAAATGACGGAGGAACTTTCAGTGATGTTACCGATCAGGTCGCACCGGACTTCCGTCAGGCAGGAATGGTTACGGATATCCGATTTGGCGATCTGGATGGCGATGGTGTTTCCGAAATGATCGTAGCCGGAGAATGGATGCCGATTTATGTTTTCCGTTGGGCCGATGGTAAATACAATCGGGAACAACTACCCGGAACAAGCAATACCAAAGGCTGGTGGAATTGTCTGGCTTTGAATGATGTGGATGGAGACGGCGACCTCGACCTGGCTGCCGGAAACCTCGGACTAAACAGCCGGATCAAAGCAACGGCAGGCGAGCCACTCCGCATTTACACGACCGACTTTGATAATAATGGAACCAATGATCCCATCATCACTTATGTAAATGACGGTGTTGAATATCCGCTGGCGCGAAAAGAGGCTTTGATCAAACAGATTTCTCTGTTGAAAAAAGACTATTTATACTTCGAACCATATTCTACCGCTTCGGTACAGGAAGTATTTGATCCGGTAAAATTGCAGAATGCCCAAAAGCTGGAAGCCAATAATATGGAAACCAGTTTATTTTTGAATGATGGGGGCAGCTTCAAAAGCACGACACTGCCTGTATTCAGCCAGATTGCGCCGGTGAATCAAATCCTGATGGATGACCTCAATGGGGACGGTCATACCGACTTGCTTCTGGTCGGCAACAATTTTAATGCTGATGTGGAATCCGGTCCGTATGATGCCAACCCCGGTATTGTTTTACTGGGTGATGGCACCGGGAATTTCCGGCACCTGCCTACCCAAAATACCGGCTTAAAACTACATGGGGAGGTAAGGGATGTTAGTTTGCTCAGAACCTCCGGCGGGAAAGCGGTTTTGGTTGTGGCAAACAATGATGACACCCTGGAACTGTATCAACTGAATTAGGCAGAGACGGTTATTTGGTGAAAATAAAAATGCAAGGTGTTGGAATTCAGCATCTTGCATTTTTATTTAAAAAAAGTTTACAAAATTGGGAACTCCATCCAAACTCTTGATGTTTCGGGTTTAGAGAGTAGTTGGAAATCTTAGTCAATGAGGTTTAAATATCTAATACTGAATCTCCATTGCACTCTGAGAAAAGGGGCTTGCGCCGAATGGCTTTCTTTGTTACATTTGCGCAACAGTACAAATCGACAGCGTTTTTTATACTAAGATTTAAAGATTGTCTGTTTATTTATTTTATTAACACCAATTATTACCAAATATAATTTTCACCCTTTTCTGGTTGGTAAAACTTGAAAATCAAATTGTTACTTTATGGTCTGGACATTGGAACTTATTCCTCATCTTGAAGAAGCCCCATGGCCCGCAACACGAGACGAACTCATTGACTTCTCCGTGCGGACCGGAGCGCCTATTCAGGTGATTCAGAATTTGCAAGACATGGAAGACGAAGGAGAGGTATATGAAGGAATAGAAGACATCTGGCCTGACATTCCTCAGAAAGATGACTTCCTTTTTAACGAAGATGAATACTAAAAGATAATAGGCTGCCCGATGCGGCCTCATATAAAAGGCCGATGAGAGCTATACTCCATCGGCCTTTTTTTGCCTGGCTTCCATCAAAATCTGATTAGAACCGCAAATTCGATGGCACTTCTATATCCTGCACCACATTTGGGATCAGATTTCCATCGGCACCAAACAGTGTAACTTCTACCCTTCTGTTGTACTGGCGTCCACCCGGGCTGTCTATCCCCGAGCTCGTTTCATTTTGAGCAATAGGATTGGCTTCTCCTTTATAATCTACTGTAACTCGGTCTCCTTTAATGCCTTGCGCCAGGAGGTAATCTCTGGCACTCTTTGCCCGATTCAGAGATAAGCGCTGGTTGTAATCATTGCTTCCCTTCGAATCAGTATGTGCCGTAAGCAATACCCTGTAACCCGGATTCTCGATTAAGACAACTGCCAGATCGCTAAGATCGCGTCGCGACTCTGCACGAAGCGCATAGCTGTCAAAATCGAAGAAGATATTTTCTACATACAAATTGGGCTTGCAGGCAGCGGCACAATATTTATTCATGGCTCCTACATCGATTACCGTTGCATATTGGTAACCTTTTTCTTTTGCCTCTGAAAGAGCAGCTTTGGCTTCCTCCTCTGATTGGTAGGAACCCTGATAAATTCGATACAGATCATTTTGATCCTTGGCGATACGAATATCCTCCATATCTACAAAGTAATCGGTCGAAACCGGTTGGTCAAAAACGGTGAGCTGGAGCTGGTAAGGCCCCTGAGCATCTGCCATAAATGACTGGCCCAACAATAAACTTATGAATAGCAGTTTGAAATAATTTCGCATAATTATAGGTGTTTATGTTTGAGTATTTCTAGAAATTTATGTCACATTTTTAGCGGCTACATTTTTCTTTACTATATTAAGGTAATCTCACACTTGACTTTAATTCAAATACTAAAAACTGACAACCAGCTACTTACAAGACCCAACCCAAACATCTAAATAAAATCAAGCTGCAAAATGTGACAGTTTTTTCTAATACTATTTGTATTTTTAAGTCCCCCCAAAAATTACAGTGGAGGGCTTTACCAAAATCTTCCTACACCGGTATCCATGAAAAACCTCCTTGAAATCTCCAAGATCGTCACCAAGAAAAAGGTGAGAAAAATTGAGATCTTCGACGACCACTCCCTACGCAACAAGAATAGTAAATTTAACGAATTCTATGAAGCTCTGCAGGCTGGTAAGTTTAAAAACGACCTGGACGCCGCCCGTTACCTTTACGATTGTAATCCTACAGACGACAAATATCGCCAGTTAAAAAGCCGTTTTCGGAAACGCCTTTTAAACACGCTTTTCTTCCTCGATGTAAACCTCCCTTCAGCATCTAATTACGATCGGGCCTATTTTAGCTGCAACAAGGATTGGACGCTGGTTAAGATCCTTTTATCCAATAATGCCGACATGACAGCGGCCGCCCTCGCCAGACAAATCCTGACTACGGCCCTCAAATTTAAGTTTGCAGACGTCATTGTAAACTGTGCCCGAATCCTTCGGAATTACAGCTCTGAAACCGGAGATGAAAAAAACTTTGAAACCTACGATACACATTTAAAACAGTACTCCAATATTCTGGATGCTGAGATCAGATCCGAAGAAATGTACCAACGGGTTGTGATGGACTATTACAAACCTCCCTCTAAAACCGAAGGCTTACTCGAACGCATCGACACCTGCTCCGATGCACTGGTTGGTCTTTCTGAGATTTATGATTCTCCGGTAATCGATTACCACATGTATTTGGTTTGGGTCCTTCGCTACGAAATCATCCAGGACTACGAAACCGTGTTGCAGGTTTGTGAGCAGTCCTTGAGATATATGACCGACAATCCGCAGTATCACCAGGAATCCAAACTCCGGTTTTTCCATCAAAAGAAGATTTCGGCTTACCTCCATTTGCGTGACTTCAACAATGGTAAGACCAGTGCAGAAGAAACACTGAAACTCTTCAAAACCGGCAGCGAATTCTGGTTTGTATTTATGGAGTACTACTTCCTGCTGGCGCTGCACACCGACCAGTATGTCAGCGCTCAGGCTGTATTTCAAACAGCCACAGGCAATTCTAAATTCCGGAAATTATCAACTGTAGAACGGGAGAAGTGGGGTATTTTTGAGGTTTACATGAATTACATCACCGAAAATTTTGCCCGCGAAAAACCAATTCTTCTCAGTCAACGCAAGAAGAACTTTCGGATCAATGCTTTCCTTAATGATCCGATTCTCTTTCCAAAAGATCAGCGGGTTTTTACGGTGCATATGGTTGTAGCCCAGATCCTGTTCCTCTTTGAAAGGAGAAAATACAATGAGATTGATGATCGAATCGACAGACTCCGCTCCTATGCCAATCGCCAACTGAAAAAGGAAATACATTTTCGAACCATTCAGTTTATTCGGTTGCTGCAACAACTCTCTAAAGCAGAATATGTCGTCGATCAATTGTCAAATACCGATAAATACTACAACAGACTCGTTGAAAACCCCATGTTCTACCGCGGGCAAATTCACGAACTGGAAGTAATCCCTTACGACAAACTCTGGAATCATATTTTACGGATATTGCTCAACCGCAAACCCTAGCTGTTGCCAATATTTGGCTTTCAGACAATCGGGTTGTATTTTGCGCCGTCAATAAAAACTGCCGTGTCGAATATTACTATCGCCATTGATGGCCATTCTTCCTGCGGGAAGAGCACTCTTGCCAAAGACCTCGCTCGGGCTTTGGATTATGTCTATGTGGATTCCGGTGCTATGTACCGGGCCGTAACCTTGTTCTTTCTGGAAAATGAGGTTGATCCTATCGATGCACCTGCAGTTGATAAAGCCCTGGATGCAATCGACATTCGTTTTGAAAAAATGGACGGCCAAAACCACACCTTCCTAAACGGTGAGAATGTAGAGGAAGAGATTCGCAAAATGTACATTTCCGATTATGTGAGTCCGGTTGCCGCCATCCCCAATGTGCGAAGAGCACTGGTACAACAACAAAGGGATCTCGGTAAAGACGGAGGCATTGTTATGGACGGTCGGGATATCGGAACCGTTGTTTTCCCGGATGCAGAACTCAAAATATTCCTTACAGCTGATCTCGACATTCGCACGCGCAGACGTTTTGAGGAACTTATGCAGAAAAACATTCCGAGCGACCTGGCATTGGTAAAACAAAATCTGCTGGAAAGAGACCATATTGATTCCACCCGCTCCGACAGCCCATTAAAAAAGGCGGAAGATGCCGTGGTAATTGACAACTCCCGCCTTAATCGCGAGGACCAGCTTAAAAAGGTCTATTTGCTCGCCAAAGAGCGCATCCTCAAGACTACCGCTTAGAGTTTGTTCGGATTTTACACTTTGGGCTGCACTTGCCAAATTTTGCACTGCACTTTGTTATTCTTCAGTCGCTTAGCTTTGGCTAGGCTCCTTCATCATGCCTCGTTCAGTACAAAATTTTGAGTCGTTCGCTCCAAAAGCAAATTCCGAACAAACTCTTAATTTTTTTAGCGGATTAACTGAATGCCCCCCTTATAGATATCTCTTACTCCGTCATCAAATTGCACTTCGATAAAGAAGGTGTATACTCCTGTTCCCATTTTCTTTCCCCGGAAAGTGCCATCCCAACCGTGCGCAGGGTCATTCGGCGCAAAGCCGCCATCTGAATACATCAATCCTCCCCAACGATCAAATACTTTGAAGTCCAGGATTTCGGTTACACCTGCCCCTCCAAATGGATAAAAAAGATCATTTACGCCGTCGTCATTCGGGCTAAATACATTTGGTATATACAGCAATCGGGCCTTTAAAACCTGGATCAAAATTGTTTCGCGGGTGATACAGCCTCCCTCATCAATTACCGTGAGCGTGTATTCCGTATCTTCTAAGGGTCCGGCTATTACAGTCGGACAAATTGGGCAATCCAGTCCGCTTTCCGGACTCCACTGATAACTTAAAGAATCGGAAGAAAATACCAGTCCATTTACGGAAATACTGGTTCCCAATTGAATAATCGTATCAGGGGGCAGGTTTAAAAGGAGTGGATCAGGCGCATTTAAAACAAGCTCATCCTCGTAAATACAGCCATATTCATCCTGTACAAAAAGATCGTATAATCCGGGTTCCAAATCTGTAAATAAGGATGCAGACTGGAAGTTTACGCCATCCAAACTATAGGTCAGGTTATCTGATACAGGAACCACCTCAATTTGCCCATCTGCTTCGCCCGGACAGCTTACATCAATGAGTTTGAAACTATAATCCGGTAAGGGATACTCCAACAAGTCGAATGTGTAAACTTTGGAGCAACCATTTACATCTGTTGCTGTAACGGCATAAGGTCCGGGAGCCAGTCCGCTCACTTCGGTACCGCTTAAGGCCGGATCAGACCAGCTATAGGTAAAGGGCTGATCACCATCCAATGGCGTAAGGTTTACATAACCATCCATAGCTCCGGCACAGCTCCCCTCTCCTTCTATCTCCAATTCAATTTCCGGATAAAAACTGACAAAAGCGGTATGGGTTGAATCACATCCATTGGAACCGGTAAAGGTCGTTTCCAGGGTTAGTTCGCTGAAAACAGGCGTTCCATTAATAATAATCGTATCCCCTTCGCAAATGCTGACAAATTCTTCGGTTTCCTGTTCCTGCAGTTCTGCTACCTGAACAAGTATGACCGAATCACAGCCCGCCTGATTTTGGTAGGTAAATTCGAAAGTTTCACCGGCATTAATACTTACACCGTTGTACACAATGGAGCTTCCCTGGCAGGCTGAAGTATCGATGGTTTCCATAGAATTCATACTTCCATTCAGACTCACATTTACAAGGATGGTAGAATCACAGCCCGCTGCATTTTGCCAGGTAAAAGACTGACTATCGCCGGGTTCCAAATCCACCCCGTCGAAAGTAAAAACAGCCCCTTCACAAATAGCCGTATCCAGTTGTGTCAAAGTGGTATCTCCAAAAATCACTTCAATCGTGTCCACACTCACACAGCCTTCATCGGTGGATCCAATTACGATATAGGTAATATCGTCTAAGGGGTTGATTTCCGGATCCGGGCAATCGGAACAGGACAAATAAGTATCGGGTGTCCACAGGTATGTATCAAATCCGCCTGCCTGAAATTGAATCGCGGCCTCCCCTTCGCAATAAAACAGGTCAGGCCCAAGATCTAATTCGGTAAAGGGCAATTCACTAACTATTACCGTATCAGAGAACACATTCCCGCAGCTGTCTAGCACATCCACCCAATAAGTACCGGGAAACAAAGCCGTAAAGGTGGAATCAGAACTAAAATCCTGCCATAAATAGCTGGCATATCCGCTACCGGCATTGAAGGTAACCACCCCGTTGTCACATACTTCCTGATCGGGCCCCAGGTCTAATATATCAGTAGCAATCAAACAACAGCAACTATCCTGCAGATCCGGATCATCGCAATCAATCAGGCCGTCATTGTCGTCATCAATGCCATTCGCGCAAAGCTCTGTACAATCCTCCAAATCTGAAAAATCAAAAAGGTCTTCCGATTCGGGATAAACGACCATCCCGTTTACAATGGCGCTGTCGTACGAAATATCCAGCGACGGGTCATACAATTGATACACCTGCGTAGTATCGGCGCAGAAATAAATCGTATCGGGACAGGATTCGATGGTATAATTGCCAACCACAATGTCATTCAGAATAACTTCCAGGGGATAGTCGGCCCGACAATCGCCATTACAATCTACCCCGTCTACGATCATTTCCACTTCCTGGAAGCGGGATAAATAGTAATTATACCCATCGATCTGGTCTGGCAATTGAGAGGTACTTTGCGCCAGGACAATGTTAGGAGCCGTTGCGGTAGAGAGGTCAATATCTGATGGCACCAGGTTTTGCGGCATCACATTGTTTGGTTCCGGAATAACAAATAGTTCCTCCTTGCCTCGTTTCTTAAAATATAATTTACCATCAAAAGAGGATTCAATTGCATTGACTCCATACCACGAATCCAGGCAATTGCCATTTGAGGTTTGGCAGCCCAATCCGGTAGAGGCATTATAGGTACCAAAAGGAGGTTCCTGTATCTGGAGGCGCACCTCATAAGGATTGGCTTCCAGGTCAATCTGAGCCAGGTAGGTCAAATTGGAAAAACCGCCGGAAACGTATCCGCCATTCACTACATATAAAAAGCGGCCGTTGGGGCTGAATTCCAGGTTTGCCAGTTTATTTCCGAAATAATTGAGAAATGAAAGCGGCACTCCGTTGTCTGCAGCTATGGTTGAAACCGGCGCTGAATAAGGCAATACACTTGACAGATCATTTGCGGTCCCGTCGGCAACCAGAATTAAGTCTGTTGCTATAATTGGTACAACATTGGCATTATTGAAAGCGACCGCATCGAATATAAAATAATCGATCCAGCCGTTAAACTGGTTTCTGCTGCATACGGCAATTCGGTCCTCTGTCGGGCTCAATTCGATATGCGAACCCGCGTGCGTAAGATTCCAGTAGCTATTGGCTACTGTACCAGTATTGGCATCCCAGGTAATATCATTTTGATCAATAATAAATCGATCCAGGGACAGAGAGGATTGATTAACAGCGCGCCGGGTGGCATAGAGGTAATGTTGATCTACATTCCCATTGACTGTTCTGGATACAGCCATGCCGTCGTTGTAAGTATGTGCTACGCCGACATTGTCAGTCAGGAGTATATCCCGATCCAATACTACCAGATCGGTGCCATCGAGTCGGATTCTGGAGTACAACATGCGGCAGGCTGCATAGGCACCATTATTGATAGGCTGCCCAACATCTGATACCCATTCATTGTAAATGATATACCACTCATTGGCCACATTCGGTACGCGAATAACCTGAATCTCCTGAGATCCCCGTACTGCGTTTAGCCCGGGGCCGTTGGCCGTATTCGCGGAAAGCAATTCTGTACCATCAGGAGCATAGATGTTTAATCCATCCGGATCGCTTGATCCGGTATGTGCCACAATAAACACCAAATCGGCACAACCGTCGAAGCCGGCACCGGTGCCTCCCCCGGCATCAAAGTTGGCTGTTTGGAAACTGGTATTCAGGGGTGGATCTTCTGTCCAATCCAATAGTTCAATATCATCAGAGGTGCCAACAGTCATAGGCCAGATTGGTAAACCCGTTTGAGCACTTCCCGTACTGGAAACGGTTATCACCGAAATAGCAGAAGTATCGGAGCAAAATCCATCAGACGCGACCAACTGTACATCGTAATTGCCCAGATTGTCAAATTGATAATTAAAGCCAACAGAGGTAGCTTCCAGGTTCCCATCCAGATACCATTCATAGGAGGCGGCATTCTGAGAGTAATTATCAAAAAACACCACCGTTCCCGGCAAGACATTATTGCTGCTTGCCTGAAAATCGGCTACCACCTGACAGATCACTTCAATGGTAATTATAAACGTCTCGTAACAATTGGGATCGGCATTGGTAGCTACCAATTCAATATCGTAGTTGCCCTCTGCTCCAAATGTATAATTCGCATCCTGTGTACTGGCGAAGGAAACACCATCTACAAACCATTCATAAGTCGTAGCACCGATAGAGGTGTTATTGAAAGTAACCAGGTCGCCCACATTCACAGAAGTGCTGCTGGGGGTAAAGGAAGCTGTGATCGGATTCAGGCAGGGATCCATACAGCCATCTGAATCCAATAAACTGGATCGGGTGCCTGTTATAGAAAAAGTCATCCGGTCTGTCTGATTCGCCGTAAAGGCATTATAACAGTTAAAATCAGAATAGTCCATGTAATTATTGATCATGTCATCCTGATCGGAAGGGAATCCGGAATCGGCATCGGTATTACAGGTATTAACCGGACTGCCGCAGGGTACCCAAACCGTAGATTGGTCCGGGGGGGTATCACAAATCTGATCGCCGTCCAGCAAACAATCGTTGTTGCCGCAACCATCCTGAAAGGTATGATACAAGCCCAGATAGTGCCCCATCTCATGCACGAGTACGGCCGAATTGGCTTCAGAGCTCCCCAGATAAGTGGCTTCCATTACAATGCCATCCACATCCGAGCCATGCGCGGAAGGAAAGTAGGCATAGCCGGCTACACTGCATCCGTTTGCGTTACAAATTTCGCCTACGATCCAGATGTTTATGTATTTGGTTGGGTCCCAGCGAATCAGATCTTTCACTGCGAGATCTTCTGTATCCATATTCATGCTGGTAAGCGGCGATTGAACATGATTGATCCCCGTGGTAAAGTTGCCGTCGGGATCCCGCTGAGCCAAACAAAACTCAATTTGGGTATTCACACCCGTATTTTGATCGTAATAGTTTATGTTTTCGAAAGCATCATTCAAATGATCCAGACCGCTCAGTACAATTGCATCGGCCAGGTTTTCAGGACCATTATTGTGGATGATGTGAAACACAACCGGCAGTGTGTAATCGGCCTTCACATGTTGCTGTAAAGCATAGTCCTTCCATGCTTTATCAAAATCCTTTTGGGCCTGAGCATAATCCGGATCAGTGGCCATACGATGCTCGTGCTGATGCATGCTGCCGCAAAAAGGATCCTCCTGGTCGATGCCCGTTGAGGTTTCTAATGAATCCTGCGGATTATTCTGCCAAAACAGGAAAAAAAAGACGGGCAGGAATAAGCTCAAAAAAGTTGTACGATTCATGCTTTTGTGATTTGGGGATATAAACCTAAGACGCTACTGAGGGAAAATTTGCTGCTTATAAAGAGTCTTCCGACATGAGTCGCAACAAGACTCCATTCGTCCAGCCAAAACCATCCTGAACGGGATACTCGCCGCCACCGGCTTTCAGACTAAGATCTGTAACATTATATTTTTCAACCATTTTGCCCGTGCGATTGTACACCTGGACATTCAGGTTCTGCCAACGATCCTTAATTTCGTTTGCCAGCTCATTTTGATTGTAATTTCGGAGACCTTTTATGGTTGCCCACTGCAAGGGCGCCCAACCATTGGGATAATCCCATTGCTGACCACTATTATTCAAGGTAGTTACTACTCCGCCATCCATCAAAAAGTCTCTTTTAATTACTTCTGCAACCCTTGCAGCTTGTGTTTCATCAGCCATGGAAAAGAATAGCGGATAAACACCTGCCAGGGTAGGTACCGGGGTAAAGGCTTTCTTTTCAAAGTCGTAATCCCGGAAATAACCGCCTGCCTCATCCCAACAATAACGCATAACTGCCTGTCGGCGAATTTCTGCCCGTTCGCGATAAGCGGCTGACTTTGATTGATCGCCTTTTAGTTCCCAGGCATCAGCGATATTCTGCTCCATGTGGTAGAGCAGGGCATTGAGGTCGACCGGAATAATCAGGGTTGTCCGGATGGTTGACATATTTTCAGCATCTCCAAACCAACGGGTGCTAAAATCCCAGCCTGATTCGCAGGCAGCCCGGATGTTGCTGTACAGGTCCTGTTCCATGCGCTGTGAAGATTCTGCCAGCTCTACATCATCGCGATACATTTCCGGTCTGGGACTGCTTCCTTGGTCCCAGTAGCGATTGAGAATGGCTCCATCGTCCAATTTTACGACATGTTTTACAGCCCCGGTTTGATTGGCAGGAAGTTGATCCAGGCCATCCATCCAGAACGCATATTCCTTTTCCATTTGGGGCAGGTATTCTGCCAAAACATCCTTCGAGGTAGAAGTAGCCAGCAGTCTGACCATGGCAGAAAAGAAAGGCGGTTGCGAACGAGTGATGAAATAGGATCGGTTTCCGTTGGGAATGAATCCGACTTCATCGATCAGGTAAGCAAAGTTTTCCACCATATTTCCGATCATATCTGTTTTGCCGGAAGCCTCCAGGCCAAGCATGGTAAAATAGGAGTCCCAGTAGTAAATCTCTCCAAAACGGCCTCCCGGAACGATGTAAGGTTCCGGCAATGCAATCAGGCTGCTAAGGGGATCCTGTGAATCTGCTTCGCGGGTGAGCACGGGCCACAGGTCGTTTATGTGTTCTGACGGGGAGCGATTGGTGTCACTTTCAAAACCGGATGCATATTGTTTCGGCTTTTCAAACCACTCGCCTACAAAAGCAGACAAATCAAAGTCCGGGCTCTCAGATTCTTTTTGATAGGCATTCATGATCACTTCCGGATCAGCTTTAGCCGTGCAATCCACAAAGGTTTTACCATCGGGGAAGACCTGCTCCATCTGTACCGCTTTAAACAAAGCTCCATAAGCATCAACCGGATTAACAGCTACGATCTGGCTGTTTTCTTTTTCAGGAGTTTCGGCGGTTTGTTGGGTCGAATCGGGTTCTTCGGTGCAGCCGAAGAAAAGAATGACAAACAGGATCAGGTATTTATATGATTGCATGCGATATGAATTAAATGGTAGATAAGTACTTTTCAAAGATAGTCACAGCAGCTTAAATAACTGCCTGCTCAGCCCCTCGAGATTGGCGCCGGTTTGTCTAAGCGCCTCTTCCAGGGAAATCGCACCGGGACTGATGGAAAAAGCAGCTTTCAAACCAATAGCCTCAATCGTATCGGGATCAGCCTGCAGCGAACCACACAATCCGATCACCGGAATGGCTTTTTCAGCGGCTCGATTGCAAATGCCTTTCACCAGCTTTCCGTTGACCGTTTGATGGTCGATGCGTCCTTCACCGGTCACAATGATATCGATGCCTTGCAGGGCACGCTCAAAATTGCACAGGTCCATGACCAGTTCCACGCCGGGTCGAAGGGTTCCTCCCAAATAAGTCAGACTGGCAGCTCCCATCCCCCCGGCAGCTCCGGCTCCGGGCACCATAGCTACTGGCTTATTGAAATGAGCTTCCAGGATTCCGGCATAAGCGATCATGCCTGCCTCCAGTGAGTCAATATCTCCCGGTTCAGTGCCCTTTTGCGGCCCGTAGGTTTTGGTAGCTCCTCGATCTCCAATTAAGGGATTATCGACATCACAAATAACCTGCACTTCTACATCCTTCAATCGGGGATGCACAAACTGATCGTTGATTTCAGCCACGTGCTTTAGATTTTGACCAATGGGTTTGAGTACCTGACCGGATGCATCCGTGATTCGGTAGCCAAGCGCCTGAGCCATTCCCATGCCCCCGTCATTGGTAGCGCTTCCGCCAATGGCCAGAATTATTTTGTCACACCCCTGGTCCAGCGCATGGCGAATCAATTCTCCTGTTCCAAGCGTGGTGGTGGACAGGGCCCTTCTTTCCGCCTGACTGAGAAGCTGAATACCCGAAGCAGCAGCCATTTCAATCAGCGCAGTATCGCCATTCGCCGAAAGGCCATAAATAGCTTTTATGGGCCTGAATACAGGATCGTTCACCTCCACTTCTATCCGATCCCCGTTTAAGTGATGCAGCAAGACATCGATGGTTCCTTCTCCCCCATCTGCTAAAGGAAACAAGCTTACCTTCGCATTGGCTTTTGCACTTTGAATGCCTTTGGCTATGGCTTCGCACACTTCGGTTGCCGTTAGCGCATCTTTAAAGCTGTCGGACGCAATTAAAATATTTTCCATAGTTGAAAATTCAAAGGGGATTTAGCTAAACCCAAAATAGAAAACGCTGTTTAGTTCTCATCAAATGACAAGCAAAATGTTCAGGAATTCCATAACTGTACTTCTGGTATTTTTCACATTCCCGGGTTTTCTCGCCGCCCAAACAGGGATTATTACCGGGCAAATCACCGATGCATTCACCAATGAACCGGTGGGTTTTGCCAGCATATTCCTGCCCGAAAGCGGCGGAGGAACAACTTCCGATATTGATGGAAACTACCGCATCGAAGGCCTGAAACCCGGTCTGTATGAAGTGCGGGTTAGTTTTGTGGGCTATAACGAGCAAACTAAATACGAAATATCCGTTACAAACTCCAAACCGGCGGTGGTCAATTTCCTGTTGGAAGAAGCTTCTACCGAGTTGGAGGAAGTGGTTGTAAAAGCCTCTCCCTTCAAGAAGACGTCTGAAAGTCCGGTTTCCCTGCGTACCATCGGGGTCGCAGAAATCCAGCGAAATCCGGGAGGCAACCGGGACATTTCCAAGGTGGTTCAGTCGCTGCCGGGCGTTACGACCGTTTCCAGTTTTCGGAATGATCTGATCATTCGCGGAGGTGCCCCCAACGAGAATCGCTTTTACCTCGATGATGTTGAGGTACCCAATATAAACCATTTTGCCACGCAGGGAGCCAGTGGCGGCCCGGTAGGTTTGATCAATGTAAATTTCATTCGGGAGGTTGACTTTTACAGTGGCGCCTTTCCGGCGAATCGAGGCAATGCACTGAGTTCTGTGTTTCAGTTTCAGCAACGCGACGGTCGCTCAGATCGGATTGGTGGCAACCTGATGGTAGGTGCCAGCGATATTGGTTTAGCGCTTGAAGGTCCGATTGGAGAGCGAATCACCTATCTTTTTTCTGCCCGCAGATCCTATTTACAATTTCTGTTTCAGGCGCTGGAACTGCCCTTTTTGCCCACCTACAACGATGCGCAGTTTAAGATCAAATTTAAGATCAACCCCAAACACGAAGTATATCTGTTGGGGCTTGGTGCCATCGACCAGTTTGAGCTCAACCTCGATGCCAATGATACACCGGCCCAACAATTTTTGCTCAACAACCTGCCGGTATCCCCGCAATGGAATTATACCAACGGACTCGTTTACAAATACTACCAGGACAGGGGATACTGGACCTTTGTACTCAGCCGAAACATGCTGAATAATGAATCGGTAAAATATTCTCAGAATGACGACAGCGATCCGGATAACCTGCTTTTGGATTATCGTTCGCAGGAGATAGAAAATAAATTCAGAGTGGAGAACACCCTTCGAATCGGAGCCGGCAAGTGGATCTATGGGGCCGGATATGAATATGTAAAATACAATAACAGCACCTTCAACCGGATCTTTACACCGGCTGGTCCCAAGACCGTAGACTATTTTTCAGAGATCGATTTTCACAAGTATTATGGGTTTGCGCAATACAGTCGGAAGTTTCTGGCAGATCGCCTCAGCCTTTCGCTGGGATTCCGGATAGATGCCAATAGTTATTCGGATGACATGGGCAATCCGCTGGATCAGTTTTCGCCTCGTTTTTCCATGTCTTATGCTTTGACAGAGCGCCTTTCGGCGAATTTTAATGTAGGGCGGTATTTTCAACTTCCTCCTTACACCGTAATGGGATACCAGGAAGACAACGTACTGGTGAATCGGGAAAACGGATTGAGCTTTATTCGCACCGATCATTTGGTGGGCGGGCTTGAATACAATACCAGTAGCAACACCCGCTTTACAATAGAAGGCTATTACAAATGGTACGACAATTATCCATTCCTGTTGCGGGACAGTGTAACACTGGCCAATCTGGGCGGAGATTTTGGGGTGATTGGCAATGAGCCGGTGGTTTCGAAATCCAAAGGAGAAACTTATGGATTGGAGTTGTTGGTGCAACAACGATTGTACAGGGGGTTTTACGGCATCGCCGCTTATACCCTTGGCTGGAGCAAATTTGAAGACAAGGAAGGTATGCTGGTTCCCTCATCCTGGGATGCCCGACATATCGTGAACCTGACCGTAGGCAAGAAATTCGGAAAAGACTGGGAAGCCGGAGTAAACTGGCGATTCCAGACAGGGCTTCCATATACGCCTTTTGATCCAAGCTCCAGCTTAGTCAACAGCTGGAATGTAAACAACCGGGCCCTTCCGAATTACGATCAAATCAACAGTTTGCGCACAGGAGTGACCAATTCGATCGACATTCGAATCGATAAAAAATGGTTTTTCGACAAATGGAGCCTGAATATTTATGTGGATATCGAAAACCTGACAGGAAACGCGGCTTCGATTCCGGCGCTCATTCTCGACAGACCCGTTGATGAAAACGGCACCCCAATTGGCGGCGGAATTATTGAGAACCCGAATGCACCGATGGATCAACAGCGTTACCAACTAAAAGAAGTAGATACAGCCACCGGAACCATCATCCCCAGCCTGGGCTTGATGATTGAGATATAAAAAAATTTACCGGGAAGTGCTTTCTGCTTTTATTTGACCGATAAGGAGCAAGAGTATACCTATTGGAATTAGTGCCGATACCCCAAACAATATCAGGTAATAAGCGGGCATAAATCCCCATCCGGCCCATAGTGCTGCCCCTTGTCCGAAGAGGAGGAGTTCCGACAAAATAAATCCGCCAATGTATAACCAGCCACCTGCCCGGGTCCATACAGACTGCAGGTCTAAGTTCTTTTTGGAATAAGCTAAAAAAAGGACGAATGCAGTGACAAACCCCAGGAGAATCAGGTGAATAAATCCAATCACAAAATTTCGAACCGTGTAAGTTACCTGAGCAATCGCCGGGATGATTACAACAGTTTGAATAAGAATTTTCATCACAAAACTGAAGATTGCAATTTTAAACAGGACGCTCGGCAATCTGGGAACCCCTTGTAATTTTGATTGTATTGGTTTCCGTTGATTGAAAATCAAGCGGACAAATAAGACCAGGGCAAGAAACTGAAGAGCTGCACCCAGGCTGTTTAAGGCAAACAGGAAGTCGCGAGGGTTTGCCCAGGTCACAGCAAGGAAATAAGTTAAGATACAGGAGACAAGTAAGAGGAAGAAGAAGGATTTTACCTGCTTCCTTTCAAAAGCAATCCCAATCGATTCAAAGTACCAGAATAACAAGCCGATTGCAGCAAATGTAAACCATCCATTAAACTGAAAATGCAAAAAAGCCTGTACCAGCATGTAGTAGAGGGGTTTGTGTTGGAGCTCTAGTATCATTACTGGCGCCATACCCCATAAGGCGATGGTTGAGACTACCATTAACACCAGGGCCGTAATTACAAACATACCTGATGTACTTCTTCTAAAAGCACGACCAGTATCATTCACAAAGAACCAGACAAAAAGATAGGAACAAAGAATATGAGCTGTTGAAAAAGCTATAGATAAGCCCGCATAACCCTGGATGGGAAAAGTAAGGAGCATGCCCAGGATGCTAAACTGAGTTGCCCAAAACAAAATCTTATACTTTTTGAAATTGGCCTTCACAAATGCCTGAACCAAGAGCAGGAAAAGCCCTAAATAAAGCCAGCCCAACATAGCCACATGAGAATGCGCATGCAAAAAGTGCTTAAACTCCAGTCCGGGAATTTCTGCTACAAATACAAATCGAAGCAAAGCTCCAATGCCTGCAGCCAATAAAAAATTTAGGAGAACCCACTTGAATAAGCCCCGAAAAACGGGCTTTTTCAATTCAGTCATTGAATAGTGCTTATCGTTGAAGAAATCAGTTGTTGATAAAATACGGTTTGGAAGAAGTTTTCCTCCAAACCGTATTTAGCTGTCCCTTAACTACCTACTTCCTGGCCATCATTTGCGTAGATAAACTCCAGTACATCCCGTGCCTCTTCTACTGTTAAGTTTTGATTGGGCATTCTGGTGAGACATTCTTTCAACAATGCCTGTGCCGTTGGATCTTCCTCCAGCATCACTTCAACATTTGTAATCATGTTCATTATCCACTCCGGCTTTCTCTTTTCACTAAGTCCGGCCCAGCCGGGACCTACCACGCGCTGGTCTGTCAATTTATGACAGGCGGCACATTTCAATTCATAAATAGCTTTTCCACTAGCTACCATTTGAGGATCCAGCGGATTATTCAGCTCCACTTCTTTTGTTTCCCCAATCCCCTTTCCATCATCGGCAGGAGCTTCCGTTTTTTTCTTTTGGTATGGATTCTCGGCGGGATATTTACCATCACCGCAAGAGAATAGAAAGGATACGGCAATAAAAGCAAAAATTAATTTTTTCATGATCAATCATTTAATATTTGAATGGGATTTAATCCATTACTCAATTCACGTATTGTTTGGTTCTCCAACTGAAACTTCAACCCATCTCTTAGTGGAATGGCCTGAAAGTGCATCGGACAGGGTTTGGCGGAAGAACAGCGTTTCAGACCGAGTACACATCCTTTAAAGAATTCCTTTCCTTCCAGCTCAAGAATAATATCAATAACCGGTCTGGCAAGGTTTTCCTCACTCAGATAAAATCCGCCGCCCCGGCCCTTTGCCGAGGATACCAACCCGCCTCGCGAAAGCTGTAACAGGATTTTTGCTAAGAAATAACGCGGAACCTCAAGTGCCTCTGCAATGGTATCGGGGCTAAACCGTTTGGCTCCTTTTCCATTAAGTGCCAAAAACAATACCGCCCGAATACCATATCTGCAAGTTTTAGAAAACATCTGAGTTCAATTTTTATCGAATACAGCTAAAGCTGCTGTTAACCACTGGTGAAAAGTAAAATCACCCCCTAATATAAGACAATAAAGTCTTTTTACTCCCTTCAGGGAAACATTCAAAAATTGTTTCAAAGCAAAAATCCTCTTATCCCGGGGTTCATTTAATGATATAAATCACTATGAACAAATGACAAATAGCTACAATTCTTTCTCGGAGGATTTATAACCTTTGATTATTAAAAGACAAAAACGTCTTTATATAAATCATCTATCATGAAAAGAACAATCAAAATTCCAATCTTATTCAGCTTAGTTATGGCAGGCATCCTGGTCATGGGGTGTAACTCGACCGGAGAACAAAACAGCCAGACCGGCTTACTAAGCAATGATGCTGCCCAGCAGGTTTACGTGGCCCCCGGCGAGTATGATGATTACTATGCATTCATGTCGGGTGGCTTTAGCGGACAAGTCACCGTACATGGTCTTCCATCCGGCCGTTTATTTAAAACCATTCCGGTGTTTTCGGTAGACGGGGAAAAGGGTTACGGATTTAATGAAGAAACCAAGCCAATGTTAAACACATCCCGAGGATTTGTTCCCTGGGATGACTCCCATCACCCGGAACTATCGCAAACCAAAGGAAAAACAGACGGGCGCTGGCTGTTTATCAACGGCAACAACACCCCCAGGATCGCCCGTTTGGATCTCAGTGTCTTTGAAACTGTTGAGATTATCGAGATTCCAAACAGCGGCGGAAACCACAGTTCGCCATTTACCACGGAGAATACCGAGTATGTAGTTGCGGGGACCCGTTTTAGTGTGCCATATCCACAGGCAGATGTAGCCATCAACAGCTATAAAGAAAACTTTAAGGGCATGCTCACCTATGTAAGTGTGGGAAACGAGGGAGAAATGGATATTGCATTCCAAATCTTACTGCCTGCCTTTGACTACGACCTTGCGCATTCCGGCAAAGGGAAATCTCATGGTTGGACTTTCTTTACGACCTACAATACGGAGCAAAAGTCGACTTTGCTGGAAGTAACGGCTTCCCAGAATGACAAAGACTTTATTGCAGCCATCAACTGGAAAAAAGCGGAAGAATATATTCAGCAGGGGAATTATAAGGAAGTGCCGGCCAAATGGGCGCATAATGTGTATGATGAACATACGCACATGGCAACCTCGGAAATTAATGACAAAGTAAAAGTGTTAATCCCTTCAGAATGTCCGGGACTGGTTTACTTTCTTCCGACCCCAAAATCACCACATGGTGTTGATGTAGATCCAAGCGGAGAATACATCGTCGGAAATGGTAAACTATCTGCAGACCTCACCGTACACTCCTTTACCAAAATGGAGGAAGCCATCGCTAATGAGTCCTTCGAAACTGAAATTTCCGGCATACCGGTTTTAAAGTTTGAAGAAGTAGTGGCCGGAACCGTGAAAGAAGCAGGCCTGGGGCCACTCCACACCGAATTTGACGGAAAAGGCAATGCCTATACTTCCTTTTTCATTTCCTCAGAGGTCGTAAAATGGAAAGTAGGTACCTGGGAAGTATTGGACAGAGCACAATCTTACTATTCAGTAGGCCATATTATGATCCCCGGCGGAGACAGTGCTGAGCCGGAAGGAGAATACCTGGTTTCCTTAAACAAAATCACAAAAGACCGGTACCTGCCTACCGGACCGGAACTTTGCCACTCTGCACAACTCTATGACATTTCAGGGGATAAAATGAAACTCCTTCTCGATTTCCCAACTATGGGAGAACCTCACTACGCACAGGGAATATCAGCAGACCGTATCATTCCCAATGTTAAAAAGTTTTACCCGATCGAGGAGAATCAACACCCCTATCGGGCCATGGGTGAAAAAGACACACGGGTAGAAAGAGAAGGAAAAGAAGTACATGTTTACATGACCACTATCAGATCTCACTTCTCACCCGACAACATTGAAGGCATTAAAGTGGGAGACAAAGTCTACTTCCACGTAACCAATCTGGAACAGGATTGGGATGTACCACACGGATTTGCCGTAATGGGTGCCAATAATGCGGAATTATTGATCATGGGAGGTCAAACTGAAACCTTCCTTTGGGAGCCTAAAGAAGTAGGGGTTATCCCATTCTACTGTACCGATTTTTGTTCCGCTCTTCACCAGGAGATGCAAGGCTATATAAGGGTATCTCCGGCTAATTCTTCCATTGCCCTCAAATGGGGCCTGGGCGAAGAAGAGCCCGTTCAATAAACTTGATTGACATTTCTGAGGCAAGGGATTTCTCTCGTCACGGAGAGAAATCCCTCCTCTACTCAAATCAGAATAATGAAAAACTTACCGAGGTATATAATGGCTATTGCCGTCCTCTTTCTGGCCTCTTTATTCCTGTTCCCAATCTGGCGAATCACCCTTATTGCCCCGCAATATCCGGATGGGGTTACCATGCAAATCCACATCAATAAAATAGGAGGCGACAGTCCGGGAACGCTCCAGAATATCAATATTCTGAATCACTATGTCGGCATGAAATATATAGAACCTGAATCCATTCCGGAATTAAAATATTTCCCCTGGGTTATTACGGCTTTGATCCTTTTGGGAGTAATTGCGATTGGTATTAACAAACCTGCTTTTTATTACGGCTGGGGAATAATTATGATTCTGGTTGCCATTGCAGGCATTTATGACTTCTATTTGTGGGAATACGACTATGGGCACAACCTAAGCGCCAATGCACCCATAAAAATCCCTGGAGCATCCTTTCAGCCTCCCCTGATAGGTAAAAAAGACATCATCAATTTTACAGCCCTTTCTTATCCTTCCCTGGGGGGGATTCTCGCCGGGGCCTCTATCCTTTTAGCATTATTCGCCGGAAGGCTGTCAAAAAAATATTCATGAAAAACTACATCCATATACCCGCTTTTATCCTCCTGATTTTTTCCGGTTGTACACCTTCCCCCAGACCCGTGGAGTTTGGTCATGAGGAATGTGCATTCTGTAAAATGAATGTTGTCGATCAGCAGTATGCGGCGGAATTGGTCACCGAAAAAGGCAGAGTTTATGTATTTGATGCGACTGAATGCATGCTTGCTTATATGAACGATCATTCGGAAACGCCCTTCGCCTATATTCTGGTTTCGGATTACCACAATCCGGGAACCTGGATACCTGCATCCACGGCCCACTTTCTGATAAGTCCTCAGTTACCCAGTCCTATGGGAGCCAATATCACCGGATTTGTGAGCCAGGCTGTTGCTCAAAAGATGCAAGCTGAATATCCGGGTATGGTCCTTAGTTGGGAGGAACTTCAAAAACAACAGCAACGATGAGAGTATTCACCTTCCTTTTCCTGATCTTTCTTTTGGCTTTCGCCGAACGAAATCCTGCATATGCTGCCACCATCGTAGTGGAACCAAACAGCAGCCAACATCCCATTCAATTGGCGATAAACCAGGCAAATGCAGGGGACACCATTCTCATCAAAAAGGGCACCTATTTTGTAGCCAATATCCTCGTCCATAAAAGAGTCACTATTAGGGGAATAAACAATCCGGTAATAGACGGAAACGGAGAAACGGAAATTTTCACGGTAAGCTCAGACGGAGTCATTATAGAGGGACTCCACATTCAAAATACAGGCATAAGCTACCTGGAAGACAGGGCCGGTATCCGCTTGAAACAAAACAGCCACTGCATCATTCGCAACAACAAGCTGGTGAATACTTTCTTTGGTATTTATCTGGAAAAATCGACCGATGCGACCATTGAAAACAACCTAATTACCGGCAATGCCATTGAGGAAAATGCCTCCGGAAACGCTATTCACTGCTGGTACAGTAAGCGACTCAGCATCCGTCATAATCAAACCATTAAACACCGGGATGGCATCTATTTTGAGTTTGTTGACAACTCCAATATTGCGGAAAACGAAAGTAAAGACAACCTTCGGTACGGACTGCATTTTATGTTTTCGAATGACAATAATTACTTTCAGAACAGTTTTTCCAATAACGGAGCTGGTGTAGCGGTCATGTTTTCCAAATGCATCAATATGTGGGAAAACCGATTCTATTCAAACTGGGGAAGAGCTTCCTACGGCTTATTATTAAAGGAGATTACAGATACCGATATTTCCAACAATTTATTCCGGGAAAACACCATCGGAATCTATGTGGAAGGCTCCAGTCGGATCGATTATCATCACAATGAGTTTGTCAGAAATGGATGGGCGATAAAGATGAGCGGAGGTTGTCTGGATAACCACGTGCTGTTAAACAACTTTTCCGGAAATTCATTTTCGCTCTCTGCCCTGGCCTCTTCCACAAATTCAAACACATTCAGTCACAACTTCTGGAGCGACTACAATGGGTATGATCTGGATAAAGACAATATTGGGGATATCCCCCATCGTCCGATGAAGCTATTTGATCAGGTCGTTCAAAAAACGCCGGAAGCACTGGTCCTCCTGCGAAGTTTATTTATTGACCTGCTAAACTTTTCCGAACGGGTCAGTCCTATTTTCACGCCGGAAAATATTTGTGATTTCCATCCATGGATTACACCGGTTCAAAACGCTGTCGAGCTATGATCAACATTAAAAACCTCCACAAGTCATTTGGAACAAACCATGTTTTAAATGGCATTGACCTCGATTTCACCCGGCACGGGATAACGGCCATCTTAGGTCCAAATGGTTCGGGGAAAACGACGCTAATTAAATCAATCCTCGGTATGGTCATTCCGGATTCCGGAAGCATTCGTTTCATGGGCGAATCAATAAAAAACAAGTATGCTTACAGGAATCACATTGGATACCTGCCTCAAATTGCCCGCTTTCCCGAAAATTTGAAACCGACCGAATTGTTTCAATTGCTGGGCAATTTGAAGAACACCAGGCCGAATCTCGACAACCTAATCGACCGATTTAATTTAGGGCAACATTTAAATACCAGATTGGGCAAACTGTCCGGAGGTACCCGGCAAAAGATAAACCTGCTTCAGGCATTTGGATTTGATTCTCCCGTTATCATTCTGGACGAACCAACGGCCGGTCTTGATCCGGTTTCAGTCATTGAATTGAAGAAACTCATGCGGGAAGAAGAAGCCAGGGGGAAAATCATTCTATTAACTACGCACATTATTTCTTTTGTCGAAGATATGGCCGAGGAAATGGTTTTCCTTCTTGACGGACACATCCACTTCAGGGGAGACAAAGAAGCATTGCTTAACAAATACAAGCAAACCAACCTGGAGCCTGCTATCGCCGATATCTTACGGGCAAATGCTGCTCCTGCTCAGGCAATAAGTTGATTGCACCATAAAACAACCAGTCATGTACAAAATATTCAGATTCTATTTTTCCGATTTGATCAGGAGTCGCTGGACCATTCTTTACACACTGTTTTATCTGCTGCTCACCACTGGCTTATTGCTGCTTTCTCCCAATATCTCCAAGGTGATAATCAGTTTGATGAACGTCATTTTATTTTTGGTTCCGCTGGTTGCCTCTATGCTTGGTATTTTATACTACTACAATACGCGTGACTTTATAGAACTGTTGCTCGCTCAGCCGCTCAACCGACAAAACATATTTCTGGGGCAATATTTTAGCATTAGTGCTTCACTTGGCATCAGCCTCCTGGCTGGTATTGGCATTCCATTTCTGTTTTACGGAATCTTGTCTTCTCCGGAAATTTTCAATTACCTGACACTTTTAGTCACCGGCTTATTCCTCAACTTTATTTTTGCCGCTATTGCTTTTTTACTGGCACTTAAAAATGAGAACAAAATAAGAGCCTTTGGATCAACCATCATCCTATGGTTATTCTTTGCCGTGATCTACGATGGCATAATCTTGCTCCTGCTCTCATTTTTCAGGGATTATCCTTTGGAGAAATTCACTTTGGGTGCCTCCCTGCTCAATCCTATTGACTTGTCCAGGATAATGATTCTGCTACAACTGGACATAGCCGCTTTGATGGGCTTTACAGGTGCCGTATTTTCAAAGTTCTTTGGCAGTGGATTTGGAATAGCCATTAGTCTGTCCTCTCTGGCTTTGTGGATTTTAATTCCCTTATGGCGCATCAATAGGATTAGCCTGAAAAAGGATTTTTAGCGGTGGTTACCCCTTTTTCAACTTCGACTCCAAATATTCATCGGCATAATCGATTTGAAGCTCCAACCAGAGCGGCAGGTGGTCAGACATTTGAAAGGTGCGCCACTGCGAGTAAGAACGATACAGGCTTCCATCGGATTTTTTCACCATGTACGGCTTGTAGGTATCTTCGTCTTCATCGAGAAAAACCGTATCGAAGAAATCGAAAGTACCGCCACTCAAGACCTCAAAGCGGTCTTTCCGTTCCCGCAACAGCATCTGGTCGTATTGCTTGGTTCTGGCTACATTGGAATACACTTCTTTAAAGGCGTCCGGACAACGAAACCCGGCTTTTTCCAATACTTCATACGTACTGTCCTTGCGATTGAAAATATTGAAATCGCCCAATAGTATCAATTTTCGTGCCCAGGCTGTAGGGTCCTCGGTGCGCTTTTTAAGAAACTCGGCGATGTGCTCAATCTCTTTTTTTCTTCCGGGGGCTTCCGCCGAACTATCGCCCCACTGAACATGTACATTGCACAACATAAAACGTGCCCAACCTGCCTGAAAACCACAAATCAGAGGTGTTCGCCATACCTGCCCGACAGGTTCAACTACCACCCTGGTGCTGCCATCTTCCTGTTTCACTCTTTTTTCAATAGGAGGAATAACCAACTCGCCTGCCAATCCGCCAAAACGGACCTTACTGGAGTCGTATACATAAGCGATACGTTCGTCATTGCCCTGACGGCCTTCCGAGGCATCGGAAAAGATGTACTTCCAATTTCCTCCGAGGATTTCCATCAGTTTGTTTAATGCGGTCAGGTCCCGGTAGATCTCCTGTATAGCCACCAAATCAAAGGCGGCGATGATTTCAGCAATGTAATAGAAGGATTCATCCAATCGGGCGCCGTATCCGGGCTTATCAAAATCCCTGATATTCCAGGAACCCAGCAACAGGGTTCTGGATTGTGTACGAGCCGGAATTTGGTCCCGCAATTTTTTCCGAAGGATAATCAGTCGCTCCAGGGTGCGCTTATCAGCCAGGCGCTTCGGGTTTAATCTTTTGTAAAATGGCATGTGCTAGACTTGATGTGATGTCGCTGAAAGCAAGTTACAAAATCTGTTGACCAATGGCATTTATATTGATTCCCCTTGTGGAATTCGACAAAATTTAACTCTGATGCAATGGAAAGACTTAGACCTCATTCGTACCAAAAACAAAAGAAAGCGGTATGATTAATTTATTTTCCGGTAGCCATTGATTAAAAAAAGGAAAATACGTATATTTGTTACGTCTTATTCAGGAATGAAGTTTTAACCATTTGTATTGGAAGTGCAGATGGTCTTCCCAACCGAGAGTCCTTTAACCGGTAGCAATTCCCACACACGCACACAAAATCGATTACACCCCCGGTAATCCTACACTGGATTGCAGGTAAGGAAGTTTGCTCATTTGCATGGATTTGCAATAAACGGAAATGGAAATGAAAAAGGCACTATTGCTGACATTAGGACTGATTGTCTGTCAGTACGCTAACTCACAAGTTGGACCCAGATTGGACTTTACCCCTTTTATCCCCCAATCTATCTATCAAAACCCTGCCAACACCCCTTGGTGTACTACTTTTTTGGCACTTCCCGGGCTATCAGGTATTAATGCTTCGGTATCCAATAACGTTACCTCTTTGCAGGGACTTGGGTTGGACCTGGGCGATCTGAGCGAAGACGGTTTTATCAATGAGCAGGTGTTTAACCAGCTCGCACAGAGTGGCCAGGAGCTCAACAAGATTCGCGCCGGCAGTCAGATTGATATTTTAGGATTTGGGTTCCGGAAAGGAAATCACTTTTTTGCCTTTAGCATCAGAGAATACATCTACAGCCAGATGAATATTCCGCAAGAGATGCTCCGCTTCCCGGAAGACCAAACCCAGGATTTTCAGAATGCACCTGAAGATTACAATTTGGCAGCATTCGATTTTGCGGCTTTGCATTACCGCCCCTTCACCCTCCATTATGCCTGGACTGCTCAACCGGGCCTGACCATTGGCCTTCAGGCAAGCTACCTGGGCGGAAAATACAGCATCAAAAGTTTTAATGACAATCTGCGGTTTATTCCGACCAATACCAACACGCTTGGATTTGATGTTGACGGCAATATTACCTTCCTGAATTCCGGATTTCAAAGTGCCGGATCCGACCAACCTTCTACCCGCGACATCCTCCTAAAACCCCAAAATCACGGAATGGCTTTTGGCTTTGGGTTGAAATATGTTTTCCCCAGCCAAACCGAATTTATGCTCAGCGCTACCAATATGGGCTTTATCGACTGGAAGAAAAACATGGGCTACTCCTATTTCAATGATGAGATGACCGACAAGGAGCAAAACTTTGAGGAAATTTGGGATCAGGTCTTTGAAATTGAGGAAATGCCTGATACTTCTTACCGGCAGGCTGTACCGCCTTATTTCAATATTGCACTCAACCAGTACATTGCGCGCCAAACCTCCATTGGTGCTTTTTATCAGGCTTCTCCCTACCTGGGAAGATTAAATTATGCAGCTGGTGTTAGCATCAATAACCGTATAAAAAACTGGATGGGAAGCAGCATCGGCTATATCTATTCTGACGGGAGCCACAATGTTTCCGCAAGCCTCAGCTTTACAGCCGGTCCCGTGCAACTGTATATGGCGACAGACAATGTTTTAGGGGCACTCAATTTGAGTACTGCCCGTCACTTTAACAGCCAGATAGGTATCAATCTGGTATTTGGAAAAAAAGAACGCCCAAACCTCGCAGCCTGGGATGCTAAACACTCCAGGGAAAACGATGAAAAGGAAGCCCCATTGATCATGGCTCCTACTCCTGAAGAAGAGGTGGTTTTGGCCCCTGTTGAAGATACGGTACCTGCCGAGACAAGTGTTTCTGACTTGAAGGAAAGTCCGCTTATTGATCCTTTCCATTTTGAAATGGATAATCAGCCTGATTCCTATGTGTCAAAAGGAGTTATACTCATTTTTCAAGGTCCCAGTCTAACCACACTGATCACAAATAAACTGTCTGAGGGCGATACAGTACGCGTTATTGAAAAACGGGAAAATGACTGGTGGTTAGTCCAATCTACGGATTTAACAGGCTGGCTGAAACCACAAGACCTGTTGGAAAAAGTGGTTCCACCTGCTGAAAGCACCGTACAGTCCGAGACGTCAAAGTCTGGTCCGGACGCACTCCAGGAACCAAAAAGAGATTCTTTCCTGGTTATTACGGATGTTCCCTTATATGAACAACCTTATAAAACTTCGGAAGTACTCCGAACGCTGCAGGCAGGCGATGTAGTTGTGCTATACGATAAGGAAAACTATAAATGGTGGTATGTTGCTCATGAAAGCCGTGGTGGATGGATCGAATCCCTTTACCTCGCTCCTTTTGAAGCAGCGGAAATAAGCGCCCTGCCGGCAGATGCTGATGTGGATGTGGAAGAGGTGATTCCCGAACTGGAAAAAGAGGAAACAGCAGAACCTGTAGCGGAACAGAATACCCACTCAAAACCTACGGAGCCACTAAACTCACTTGGTACATATCGCCTCGTAGAATCTACAGGAATGCGTGCCGGACCGAACCAAAAATCAGATAATATTACAAGGCTTCGCACCGGTTATGAGGTGGAACTCCTCGAACGAACCAATAAATACTGGTGGAAAGTGCGTTATAAAGATAAGGTAGGTTATGCAAAAGCAGCCAAACTTGCCAGTGAAGAATAAGGCCAACCCAAAGGCCGATTGTTCGGGAGTCTGATAATTTCAGGCTCCCGTTTTTTTATCCCGTCATTTGTTGCTGACAACTACTCAGCCAACGCAACAAGGTTTCCTGAACCGGGCCATTTTCAAAAGACCAGTTAGCAGGATAAAAATGATTGCCTTCCGGCCAAAGGACCAATTGTGTAGAATGTGGCGCTGTCTTATTCCGCTTCAAAAAGAAAGAAACAGAGGTTTCCGGTTCAACGATTCCATCGCGCAATCCATGCATAATCAAAACGGGGCGTTTATCCTCCGGATCAATGTAATTGATGGGGTTGGCTGTTTTGTATTTGGATGTTTGGCGCCTTCCGGCGAATAGCATTATGGGTAATGACATACGCATTTTATCCAGATCCAGTGGGGCAGCAAAGAAGAAACCGGCCAGGATTCGATCTCTGTTGTTATCACGTAAAAACTTAAGAGCTGATAAATTGCCCCCGGATGACATGCCTCCCAGAATAAGCGGGTGTTGATTCCCATAACGGGCATTGAGATCGGTCAGGCAGGTTTTCAACCCCAAATCCAGGTCTTCCTGCATATGACGCACATCATAACGGGGAATTTTTCGATGACACAGCAGATATACCGGATATCCGGCTGCTGCCAATACTTCTGCATGTGGCAAAAAGTATGCGGGTTTTCCAAACTGCCAACCACCTCCGTGAATAAAAAATACAGCCGGTTTATCTGCCCCCTTTGATTTTTCTTCAACAAATAGTAAGTATTGCTGTCTGGAAGGGCCATAAGACAAAGTTTCCGGGGTAGCGAAACCCTGTTTGCCTTTATTGACAGAGACCCAATAGGCAGGAAGCCTTACCATATCATGCACAGGATTGCCGTGGCGGAAAGAAAGAAAAAGGAAAATAGAGAGGAAGAAAAGAACAAAAAAAAGGGCTGTCAGTATTAGCATGTAATCAAAAAAAATTATCGGTAAAAGGAAGTTGGTCATTTGGATGATGACCGAATTTATCCGAATATCTAAGAACAAGCATCATACTGGCAACCCAGAACTAAAACCTTTAATAAACTTTAAACGCTAATTCGCTGATTATGTTTGAACTGCGATAGAAAAAATTCGCCGAAAGGCAGAGATAAAGATGAGAGAGGAAACTTGAGAGAATAAATGAGGGTCGGCTCCAAAAGAAAAAAAGAGCCGGAAAACCGCACTAGTCGGCTCCGGCTCGTTTCACCTGTTTCCAGCTTAATACTTCTTTACCAGATACTGATCCGGCGTTGTACCAATCCTTCGTTGGTTTGTAATTTTAGAATATACATGCCCTGAGGCAGATTACTTAGATTGAGTTCGTCCTTGTTCAGTGCTCCACCGCCCAGGAACGCACCGCTCCTTGGATCGGCCAATTGCCATTCGGTAACTTCCATTCCGGAGGGCAAGCGAAGGAAGAAGTGACCATTACCCGGATTGGGGTAAACCTTCACCAGCGCCAGGCGATCAGGCAGATCCTGACCCGGAATTTCAATTTCCATAATCTCAACCGGCAATTGCACCGGAATAGGCTCTGCATCTCCTTTGATCATATGAATCTGAACTACTTCAATTTCAACTTCTGTTTTTCCCAGAACATCGTCAATGATACCTACGAAGTTGGCTACTACCCCACTTCCGGTCACTTCTGTCTGATCGTTTCTTACGAGTGCCAGATCGATTAAGCCCTGATTGGCAAACACCTTCGACAAAACCAGAAGATCAAAGCCGGGGGAGCCTGCCCAACTCGGAAGAAAGTCTACCGATACACTGGCAGGATCAATAATTCCGGGTTCAAATGCAATCGTGAATGCCAATCCATAGAAGTCATCTACGGGTATGTCTTCTGTACCAATTATGATGGGAGCTGTAAAAGGGGCTCCAATCACAATGTCAGCAGGATCAGGCATATCCAGATATACAGGAGGATCTGTCGCTGTTCCAACATCGTTTGGTTCCGGTAATACAGGCCCGTGGGTTTGATTGTAATTCTCATGAATAGCCAGAATATCCTGAGCGTCAACCTGACCGTCGCCATTGGTATCTGCATGCTTGAAGTTGGCATTGCTATCCATGAAGTCTTCACTCCAGTCTTCTACTTCAAAAGGCTCCCAGGCAATGCTTACCATTTCTCGTTCTGGTCCAAGCGAGCCATGAGCCAATCCGATATTCAACAGATCAAAGTTATTGGCAATATTGTTATTGTTGGCATCCCCCGGCCATACCGGAGACATTATTGGGCATTCGAGCGGATCAATAAGCAGTATGTCTTTACATCCTCCAATTTCAGCATCCCGAACAGCAAACATCCAGGTTCCGCCATTATCCACAACAGGACCGAAAGAAATCGGCAAATCGGCATATTCATAGTCGCCAACATACTGATACTGATGGAATAATTGGAAACCACTATTACCCACATTATCGTAATTGAAGTTTAGCACAACAAAGATGTTGTCATCGGCATCACATTCAAAATCTACAATTTCCAGTCCGCTAATCTCGCAGGGAGGTGCATCGCAATCGGGCAGCTCCAGTGTGAATGTTGTACAGCAGTTTGGCATATCGTTTATACAGATATCCAGCGTGACTGTGATATCACCGGGGATTACCGGGAAGTCTTCAATTGTTAGCGGAAGATCTGCCAGCAGGAAAGTTCCAATTACCGTACCCTGATAGGATATTTCAAAGAAATCATTGCCCGGATTTTCATAATCGAAATCCAGTGTAAGATCGAATGTTTCATCATTCTCGTCACATTCTACAGTCGTAGTTACATTAAAGATTGTACACTCGTCGGTACACAAAACAGGATCCAGAATCAGAGTTTCCTTACAACCATTGATTTCTGCATCCCTTACAACCAAAGAATTGGGGGATCCATCGCCTGGGAAGGGACCAATGACGACAGGCAGATCGACATAGTCGAATAATCCTTGATGGGTTCCATTGTAGTAAACATTAAAGCCGGCTGCACTTGTATTGACATGATTGAAATCAATCAATAGCAGGTATTCCCCTTCATTGTTGCAATCAGGAGTGGCCGTTAAATCCCAGATAGCACATTCCGGTTCACAAACCGGGCTTTCATACTGGGCAGTCGTTTTACAATCCGGATTATCTACATCCCGGATAAGCACGCTATAAACCGAGCCATCACCTGCAAAAGGACCAATCTCAACCGGCAGATCGGCATAATCAAATGGACCAAAGCTTTCTGTTCCAAATTTAACCTGGAAGCCGGAAGCTCCGGTATTGTCGTAGTTGAAATCCAGCACGGCCATAAATGTTTCATCCGGCTGACAAATCGGTTCAACCACTACATCCCAGATCGCACAATCCCCCGTCGCACATTCAGGAGCTTCAATGGTTAGTATGGCTGCACAATCCGGGTGGTTCAGATCCTGTACTTCAAAGACATAAGCATTGCCATTTCCTTCAAACGGACCAATGGTAAGGAACAGGTCGTCGTACGAATATTCGCCATAGATGTCTCCATTAACAAGTACCTTAAATAAGTCACCCGTATTCGCGTAATTGAAGTCCAAATCTACCATGAAGTTGCCGTCGGCATCACATTCAAAAGGCTCAACGACCAGGTCCCAGATTTCGCAATTGCCGCCGGTACAATCATTCAGCTCAACCTCGATCGAGGTGCAACAATCCAAATTATCGTTGTCGCATACCGTCAACACACCCGGCGTTCCCAGGTTACAGGGAATGAACACTTCGACAGGAAGGTCATCGTAATTGTAAAATTCAATAAGCTCGTCATTATAGTACACGTCAAAGCCGAAGCCTCCGGTACCCTGACTGTTGAAATCAATCAGGAAAAGGGAGCCGTCTGCATTGTCGCTGATCAATTCAGCTGTCAGGTCCCACAACTCACAACCATTTCCGCAATTGGGAGCTTCAATGGTTAGTATGGCTGCACAATCCGGGTGGTTCAGATCCTGTACTTCAAAGACATAAGCATTGCCATTTCCTTCAAAAGGGCCAATGGTAAGGAACAGGTCGTCGTACGAATATTCGCCATAGAAATCTCCATTAACAAGTACCTTAAAGAAGTCACCCGTATTGGCGTAATTGAAGTCCAGATCTACCATGAAGTTGCCTTCGGCATCACATTCAAAAGGCTCAACGACCAGGTCCCAGATTTCGCAATTGCCGCCGGTACAATCATTCAACTCCACCTCGATCGAAGTGCAACAATCCAAATTATCGTTGTCGCATACAGTCAACACACCCGGCGTCCCCAGGTTACAGGGAATGAACACTTCGACAGGAAGGTCATCGTAATTGTAAAACTCAATAAGCTCGTCATTATAGTACACGTCAAAGCCGAAGCCTCCGGTACCCTGACTGTTGAAATCAATCAGGAAAAGGGAGCCGTCTGCATTGTCGCTGATCAATTCAGCTGTCAGGTCCCACAACTCACAACCATTTCCGCAATTGGGAGCTTCAATGGTTAGTATGGCTGCACAATCCGGGTGGTTCAGATCCTGTACTTCAAAGACATAAGCATTGCCATTTCCTTCAAACGGACCAATGGTAAGGAACAGGTCGTCGTACGAATATTCGCCATAGATGTCTCCATTAACAAGTACCTTAAATAAGTCACCCGTATTCGCGTAATTGAAGTCCAAATCTACCATGAAGTTGCCGTCAGCATCACATTCGAAGGCTTCAACAACCAGGTCCCAAATCTCACAATTGCCGCCGGTTCCACAATCTACAGGATCAATCGCGGTAGCATCCATACAACCGGGACTTTCATTATCAATGGCTACAAACTCATAAACGGTAGTTCCATCTCCACTGAGAGGCCCGATGGTAATCGGTAAATCGGCATACTGGAAGGTTCCGTAATTATTGCCATTACCCAGGACGGTAAATCCGGCGTTTCCTACATTATCGTATTGAAAGTCAAGTTCCACACTAAATACGCCGTTTGGCGTACAGGGAAGCACTTCTACTATGATGTCAAAAATGTTGCAATCAACCGCAGCACACTGGGCAAGTTCAATATTAAAGTCGACACAGCAGTTGGTGTCATTGTCGCAGACTGTCAGGGTACCATTGATTCCAGAAGAACAGGGAATGAAAATTTCAGCCGGCATTTGAGAAAAGGGAAAAAACCCAAGTGAAATCCCATTATAGGAAAGATCCACTCCAAGCGTGGTTGGAGGAGGCGCTGCTGCATCGTAACCAATTTCAAATAAGGTGCCGTCGGCACTGGCACTTATAGATTCAATGTAGACATTCTCCGAATCGCAGGTGGTACACATGACCTCGCCGAGATCCACAAAATCAGAACAATCCGGATTGTCATTATCAATCACCACAAACTCCCAGGGAGTTCCATCATCACCGGGGAAAGGCCCAAGAGTAACCGGCAAATCGACGTAGGCGAAATCACCATAATCGTTGCCATTGCCCACGACGGAGAACGTACTACTGGCGGGATCGACAACTTCAAAGTCTATTTCCACAAAGAAAAAGCCATCGGCATTACATTCTGTTGGGACAGCCGTCATGTCAAAAATCTCACACACGACCTCCTTCCCTTCCGGAATAGAATTGGCGTTGAGATCAAAAGAGAAACCCAGCAAAATGAAACTGAGTATAAAAAGGTAAAAGCTTGAAATCGGTTTGCTCATGGTCGAATTTTTTTGATGAACCGGAACTGATGTGTCAGCCTGTTCTGACACCATTACAAAAATGCCTATAGATCGTGGTTAAAAAAAATACATTTTTTAGGTTTTTTTGGATATTTTTCCATAATTAAAGCAGCAAAATCCATATTTAACAGGTCTTTTGTGTAATTATTTTTTGGATATTTTTTATGATTAATTCTCGCCTGATACAACTTTTAACACCGCTTTCCCGCCGGGAAATGAGCCGTTTGAGGGAATTTGCCGAATCTCCCTATCACAATAAGCATATTGGTGTTATTAATCTCATCAGCCATTTAAGCGCAATTTATCCGGATTTCTCTGAAAGCAGTTGCGACAAAAAACAACTGTTTCCGCATATTTTCCCCGAAGAGACCTTTGACTATCAGCGTATTTCAGTCGTGTTTAGTTATGCGGTAAAATTGGTCGAACAATTCTTTCAGGTAGAGGCTTTCGCCGAATCCAATGCTGCCTCCGAGCTGTTTTTACTCGAAAGATTGCGAAAAGACCAGCACAGTGTGCTCTACAAAAAACATTTAAATAAGATTCAAAAAGGGCTTAGGCAGGCAAAAATAAAAAACAGTGATTACCACTTGCGAGCCTCTTACATAGCCCGGGAAGCCGATTTCGACTACCGGCAAAAAGGAGAGCACGAATGGGATCCTAATTTACAGAAAAAACAGGAAGAACTCGACTACTTTTTTATCTCTGAAAAATTAAAGGACCATTGCGAATTACGCATCAGAAGAAAAATCCTGAAAGGTACTTACACGCCCTATCTGTTGGATGAGATTCTAACATATGTAGAATCCCGCAAAGCCTATTTTGAAACCATCCCGGCTGTCAATGTTTATCACCAATTGTATCGTCTGTTGACCGGTCATCCCGATTACCAACTGGAATCCGTATTGGCAGCCTTGCAGAAACAACACGGGAACTTCTCCCGCTCGGAGCAACAGGACCTGTACAATATGCTACTCAATTATTGCATCGGACATATAAACCGGGGAGACGATTCCTACCATGCCAAAGCTTTAAAAATCATTCGTTGGCAATTGAAAAAAGAGCTCATTTTCCAACAGGGCATTCTCCCGGAATGGCATTATAAAAACATAACTGCCATCGCTCTGCGAGCCGGAGAAACCGAATGGGTATACCAGTTTTTGCAGGACTACAAAGGAAAATTACATCCGGACTCCCAAACCCGTGCCTGGCGATTTAATCTGGCATCCTATTATTATGCAATCGGAAATCCGGATCAGGCCCTCGAGATGCTTGCCGGATTGGAGTACAACGATCCGCGGTATTATCTGGCTACCAAAGCCTTGCTCTTACGAACCTATTACGACCTGGGGGAATATGAGGCGCTTCAGGCGCTCTCCAATGCCTTTCGGCAAAATATGAAACGCAACAAGCGAATGACCAGTCATCGAATCCAGGGGCTTAGCAACCTCTTCAAATTTACAAAAAGGGCCATGCTACTAAGAAATAGACTGGATTATCAATCAGCGAGTTCACTCCAAAAAGACCTCCACAAGCTACAGCATCAAATAAATGATTCTCAATCACTTATAAACAAGAACTGGCTATTGGAAAAGATCCACGAACTCGATAAAAACATCCGGCCTTTATCGAAAAATAATAGTTAGTTGCAACAATGTTGCATTTTTATTAGTTTTGTGTTCTGAAACTTGATAAGACTATGTCTAAATTTACCAGCTGGAATCTGGATTTTGTGGGATTTTTCGCCTCCGCCCTGTGTGCCATACATTGCCTGGCACTTCCTTTTATACTTACTTTAGGGATGCTTAGTGGCTTGGAGTGGCTGGCTCACGGAGTGGTAGAATTTGTATTTATCATTATCAGCCTGGTCGTTGCTACCTGGTCATTGGGAAGAAGCAAACCAGAACACAACTCCTGGCGCCCTATCCAGATTGCCCTCGTTGGTTTTGTTTTTTTGATTATCAGCCGATTTGTACCGGGAGAAGGAGAACACATCCTAACGGCAATCGGAGGCATCTTCATTGCTTCAGCGCATTGGGTAAATTGGCGCATCCTCAACAAAGCCTGTAAAGTTCCGGCAGGGAAACTCGAAGAGTTCCAAGCCAAACAGGTAGCTGCCTAAGAAGCATAATTCCATTCCCCGAAAGGGGGATAAAAGTAAAAGGGGTTGTCTTAACTGGAGACAACCCCTTTTTTATTATTCTACAATCACTCGCTCGGTATGTAAGAGCTGACCATCCCCACTTACTCGTAAAAAGTAGACTCCGGAAGAAAGCGGTGCCACGCTAAAGGAGAACTGCAAAGTTCCGTTGAATTTTGGCTTGCGATCCATCAGCGTTTTAACCAATCGCCCGTTTACATCCATCAATTCAATTTGGATATTCTCCGTTTCCGCCTGTGTATCAAATTGCACTTCCACCCGATCGGATGCCGGATTCGGGAACAACTTCATATCCGACTCTTCGGCTGCTTGTTCTTCCGTATTTGAAAACAAATCCGGACGAGCCAATTCGCCTATCCAGGTATCATTATCATTGTTGCTTTCGCCGAATGAACAGCTGATCCAAACCACACCCGGCTCATCGTATTTTCGCTGATTGCCGGAGTAATCGCCCCAGCGCTCCTGCCCTACGCCGCCGATCATATTGATGAAGTTGTTGCCTTCTTTAATGGTAACCATATCAGAGTGGTGACGATCGTTGTCAAAGTAAATGGCCGAACAACCCGGATAACGCGTTGCAGAGCTGTGGCTGAAAACAATGATCGCATCCTGATCTCCGCCTTCAATACCGGTATAAGCGATAGCCGGATAACCAATATCGTCGGCTCCGCCATTAACGATGTAACCCGTTATGTCTCGTGCACCAGCCACATCGTCGATAATCCCGTGATATACAGCCGCCTGTCCCGTATTCGGATCCACTGAATTGCCAACAAACTGAATGGTATTATCCTGCAGGAAAGCATCCAGAATACGGGCATCATTGGTAGCCAACGAACCCAATTCCTGCATGGCATCAGGCGCAAGCCCGTAAGGCTGATCGGCTTTTTGCACATCCATCAACAGCTCCACATCCGGATCGTCCTGAACACCGGTGAGCTCCATAACGAAGATGGAATCATTCTCCACGTCAAAATTGCGGTTGGACAACAGATAGAGGTTGTCGCCGGGCATTCCGTCGCCTTTATTGACCGGACAAAGATTCCGGATCGGCACTCCGTCCCAGGTAATGTCAGACCAGATACGGGTATCGAGCGGGTCTCCGTTATAACCGTTTTCTTTGTCAATCTGCCAAATAAGACTTTGCGTAAACCCGTCCTGCCAGGACTCATTGTCAATGATCAGATTGATGGTTACAAAAACTTCCGAGGCAGTTTGAGCAATGATCGGATAATCAGACCACACGTTTTCGCCAAAAGGATTACCGGCTAGCAAATAGAAGTTCCATTCGCCGTCGGCATCATTGGTTTGTGAAAATCCAACTACAATCTTATTGGCTGTACTCACCCGGTCGTGGATCATAAAAATGATAAAGCGATCAGCTTCCGGATCGTACATGATCCGCGGATCAAACTGATCATTGTCGAGGTTCAGTTCGGAGATAAAGTTATTCAGGGTTGCAGCTCCTAACCAGTCGCCTGTCGGATCTTTGATAGCTACGTGCCGATTGATCACCGATACGATCTGGCCGCCGTTGGAAACGGCTACATGGTTATCCTGAGGCGTACTCGAGGTCGAGTTATTACCGGCAAATTCAGTGAGCAGTAATGGAGGTTCAGCCAATCCCCGATTTTGAGTTACGCCCTCCTGCCGGGGAAACCTTTCGGCGGAAGCCGCTTTCTGCTCCATCAGAAAATTCATATAAGCTTCCCCACCCGGAATAGGAGCCACATATCGAAGCTCAGGCGCAAAGTCGGGTCCCAGCTCCGAAAAATTGATGGTCGCTGCCAAAGGTACCGGCTGGCGTTTTTCGGTATAATATTCCAGCCCCTGGGCATAGGTGGCTGCCGAGAAGGTGATAAACAAAAACAGTACGTATAGTTTCTTCATGTGCTTATGACATTTTGAATGGAAAAGGGATAATAAAAGTAAGGAAAATAAGAATCGGAGATTATCCCGAATCCCGGGAAAACCTATTTGGTCTGTAACAATACATCCGCGAATACCTTCAAACCCGGGTAAATGGCATTAACGGCTATATTTTTCTCTTTAAGGATGGCCTCCTCTCCTTCTTTGGTAGAAAGAAACACCGTATACATCCCGAGTCGATTGCCAAATTCCATATCGCTCCAGGAATCGCCAACCATCACCGCCTGATCAAATCGGATATTGGGGAAGTCCTTTTGCGCCTCTCTCGCCATACCGGTATTTGGTTTGCGGCAATCCGGATTACCTACAGCCAGTTCCGGGCAAAAGTACACCCCATCAATTTTTCCGCCGGCAGCAGCAATTTCTGAAAGCATGTACGCATGCACCCCGGCCAGATCCGTTTCTGTCATCAGGCCTTTGCCAATCCCCTGCTGATTGGTTACCACAACTACTGGTGAAAACAGGCGGTTTAGTTGAGCGATAGCCTCCGGTACTCCGGGCATAAAGTCAAACTCATCGGGATTTTGGACATAGCGTCCCGGCAATCTGTGATTGATCACGCCGTCCCGATCCAGGAAGAGGGTCCAGTTTTGAAACGGGGAATCAGGCATTGAAAAGTGCTTGTTCGATTAACTCACAAAAAATATGGCCCATGGTTATGTGTGCTTCCTGAATACGGGGCGTATCTGTGGAGGGAGCCATGAGTACATAATCGCAATCCACGACCATGCTTTGTCCGCCAGCACCGGTCATTCCGATGGTAGTCATCTCTTGCTTGCGGGCTGCTCTAAGTGCTTTTAAGATATTTGGGGAAGAACCGGAGGTAGAAAGGCCGACCAGTACATCTCCTTTTCTCCCGGCGGCTTTCACCATGCGGGCATATACTTCCTCGTATCCATAATCATTGGCCACGGCCGTCAGGAAGCTGCTGTTTACGTGCAGCGCTTCCGCGAATAGCGGTTCGCGATCCAGGTAGAATCTGCCAGATAATTCGGCAGCGATGTGTTGAGCATCTGCGGCGCTCCCGCCATTGCCGCAAAACAAAACCTTGCCTCCCTGCTGGAAACAGCGAACCATTACTTTGGTCACATTCTCAATCTGCAGCATCATCTGCTCATCCTCCAGCATGTGGTTTTTTACCGCAGCGGCTTTCTCCAGGATATGACGAATTTGTTCTCTCATTTACTCGTTTTGACAGGAAGATCAGGCAAAGTAGATCAAAAGTAAAATGATTGCGACAATCACCAAAACCTCCAGCAGGTTTCCGAGTGCCCGGTTTTTAGTTTGTGCATTTATGGCAGCCAATAAAGCGGCAACCACGCCAAGACCGGCAAAAAACATCAGATTGCGGTGATCAAAAACCGAAGCTAGGGTGCTGCTTTTGGCGAAAAAGGAAACCACCCGGGCAAAACTGAAACAGGCAATGCTGCCCAATGCCCCAATCAAAGCTCCTCCAGCCAGCAAATCGGCAAAACCGGATTTTTTATTCAAACTGCGAATGCTCCGCACGCCTGCACTCACCACCAGCCACATTACAAACAGCAGGAGGGCCGTGCGAAAAGAAGGTCCCAATTTGGGTTGCGCTTCTACAATCTTATTGCCGGCAAAAACGGCTACAAGCAATAGCCCCCCAAGTGCCAGGGAGCTCATGATTACCGTTTGCCAAAAGACGTACCTTGATTTGGCGGCAGATTTTGACTTTGACTTTTTTCGAGCCATGATCAGCGGTTTTTTGAAATGGTATCGGCCAGCATTTCCATGGTCTCCACCATAGCCGACCAGGCAAATCGCTTTTTATTTTTACGGACGCCTTTCTCAAATTCTGCTTTGCGATCTGCTGAGAAATAATCATAAATCGCATCTGCAATTTCACCGGCATCCACATTAGTAACATATCCGGCTTCGCCATGCGGCACAATCTCCGGCAGACCGCCTACATTGGTAACGACCATGGGCACTTCGTAAAAGTAAGCCATCTGCGAAATACCGCTTACCGTGGCTGAGCGGTATGTCTGAACCACCAAATCGGCTGCCCCAAAATAATAGCGTACGTCTTCTTTGGGTATGTATTTTGTATGCAGGATCAATTGATCGGAGATGTCCAGCTTGTCGATGAGATTCTGGTATTTTTCTTCGTTGGAATAATACTCGCCCGCCACAATCAATCGCAAAGGCATTCCGCGCAAGCGGGAATCAGCCATAGCTTCCAATAATAAATCCAGTCCTTTATAATCCCGGATAAAACCAAAGAATAACAGGTATCTGAATTTCGGATCCAGTCCGAGTTTTTGAAGGGATTCTTTGTAGGAAGCCGGATCCCCATAATTGTCGTAAAGCGGATGCGGACTAAAAGCTACCGGGCCATTCGGATTAAACTTTTCGATTTGCTCGGTGACCGCTTTCGACATCCCGATAAAAGCATCCACTGCCGGCACGAAATATCGGGTCAGCATATTATCACCGGGTCGTTTTTCGTGTGGAATGATATTATCGGCGATGCAAATGACCTTGCTGTGCTTATTTCTCCGGGCAACCCGAAGGATTGTACCCAAAGAAGGGGCCATAAAAGGCAGCCAATAGCGCAGGACGATCAGATCGGGTTTCTTTTTACGCAGTTTATTGCCAATGTGAAGCCAGTTGAACGGATTGATGCTGTGGATCAATTGTTTGATCTCCAGTCCTTCCGGTGCCGGGTCGTCGCTGTATTGGGTTTTTCCCGGAAAGAGAAAGCCGGGATACTGAAACTTAAAAGACCAGATTTCCACCTCGTAGCCCGTGATTTGAAACTCGCGGGCCAGGCGTTCGCTGGAGGAAGCGATGCCTCCGCGCAGGGGATGTGCCGGACTCAGGATTACGACAGACTTCATGACTCCTCCCCTCCTCCGATGCTGGTTTCGATCACGTAATTGTTGCGATTGGGGGAAGAACGGGCCACCAGTTCAGCGAGGAAGCCGGTAACAAAAAGCTGGGTACCGATGATCAGCGCTACGATGCCAAAGAAAAACAGCGGACGATCGGCAATGCCATACTCTGTATAAAATATCTTAGAAATGCTTAGGTAAACCAGGATTACAACACCGATGAAAAAGGAAATGGTACCAATGGTTCCGAAAAAGTGCATCGGAGCCTTCCCAAACCTTCCGACGAAAGTCACAGAAAGCAAATCCAAAAATCCGGTTATGTATCGTTTCCAGCCAAACTTGGTAACCCCGTATTTGCGGGCCTGATGCTGCACCACTTTCTCTCCAATCTTTTTGAAACCAGCAGCTTTTGCAATCATAGGGATGTAGCGATGCATCTCGCCATACACCTCTATTGCATGAACCACCTCGCCCCGGTAGGCTTTTAGTCCGCAGTTGAAGTCGTGCAAGTGGATGCCACTGATGTAGCGGGTAACAGCATTGTAGAGCTTCGAGGGCAACCTCTTATTGAGCGGATCGTGTCGTTTTTTCTTCCATCCGGAGACTATATCGAGTCCGTCTTCGGTGACCATGCGATACATTTCGGGCACCTCGTCGGGGCTGTCCTGGAGGTCGGCATCCATGGTAAATACCACTTCTCCCCTACATTCTTCAAAACCTACATTGAGGGCCGCTGATTTGCCATAATTGCGGCGGAATTTTATCGCCCGGACAGATGGATTTTCCAAAACGAGTTGCTGCATGACCTGCCAGGTTTTATCCGTACTGCCGTCGTCGATAAAAATCACTTCGTAGGTCAGCTTGTTTTCCCGCATCACCCGCCTGATCCAGGCTTCCAGTTCGGGTAGGGATTCTTCCTCATTCAGGGCCGGAATGACAATACTGATCGCTATATCCTTGCTTTCTTTCAAAGGCTTAGAATTTAATAGAATCTCTTCGGTGCAGAATTGCGAGGAATGCTGCCATTATAAAACCGCCAATTGCGGCTCTGGCGTATGCAAACACCGCTTCTTTTGGATCCATTTTCAGATCGGCTGTTTCCAGCTGGCGTAGCTGTTCAGCCAGTTGATCTTTTGGAATGATCCGGGGATACCATTCGCGAAGGGAAGCTCGCTGAATATCTTCTAAAACCGGATCTGTTGCATGCAACAATACAAAAAACGGTATAAAAAAGGCATTTGCGATCAGGAAAACCACAAAACCGGTGCGCAGCGCATCTTTCCAGCTAAGCATAGCCTGCTGGGCTTTTGATTCTTCGCGGATGGCCTGGTACATGGCCCAGAGGTAGATAAACAGGGAGCCATAATAAACCACCGGACTCAGCATCCAGGCTTTATCGACAAAATAAAAAAGGCCAAAATAGGCCAAAGTGAGGAGTCCGGCCAGCAAGCCGAACCGGACTCCGTTGTTTTTTATAGAAGAAAAGATATTCATCAAATAATTCTAATTTTCATCGAGGATATCCTCTACCACCGGGCGATTCTTTTTCAAAATCGCAGCGGAGATCAGGGAAAAGATCAGTGAACCAACGATGGTGCTAATGGCTCCCTGTTTGATTAAACCAGCCGGCGTAAACCGTTCTTGTGCCGCTTTTACCTGCTTCTCGATCTCTGCTTCCGCGGCTCCCATGTTTTCCATCATCTCAGACATATTCTTTACAATATCATCTGCGTAGCCCGGATCGATCATTGTCACGTAAACATAAGTAAAAAATGTCTGGAGCACCATGGCCAGAAACAAAACGCCAAAGCCGACCAAAAAGGCTCTGCCAAAGCTGATGTATCCCCCCAGGGATTGTTCGCGATGCGAGCGAACCGCCCAGACGCAAACGCCTACAATGATAATGATATTAACAAGCAAAAAGCCCAGGCTTCCCATCAGACTGCTTTGAGAGCTTAATCCGGTGAGATTGCCCAGCATAAAAACGGCAATGAAGATTATTCCGGAGATCAGTCCGTAGCGCATAATATCCGGCCAGGGAGAAACGTCTTTCGGATTAGGTGTGGTCAGGTTGGTCATAGTAAAACGATTAGGTGAATAAATCAGTAGATATTCGGAAGGTCCGAAATTCCCTTGAAATATGTATCATCTATCGACGATCAGTCGATAATCCTATACCAGTTGTTGCGCAAGACCGCTTTCACCCGACCTGTCAGGCTCTCCCCGATCACCGGATTATTTAATGAACGGGATTTTACTTTGTCTCGACTATACATCCATTTGCCTTTCGGCGAAAAGACAGTCAGATTGGCTGGCTGGCCAGCTTCGGGTTTGCCCTGGGCTTTTCCCAAAATGGCGTGTACCTTGCTGCTCAGTGCCGCAATTTGTTTTTCCAGCGGAATCCGTTCGCTTAGGTGGGTTTGCATCAGGGCGAAAGTTGTTTCCAGCCCGGTTGCTCCAAAGTTTGCGTACGGGAATTCCAGGGATTTGTTCTCATCTTCCCAGGGCAGGTGATTGGAGGTGATGTGGTCGATGGTGCCGTCTAGCACCCCTTCGATCAGAGCTTCCCGGTCTTCGGAGCTGCGAAGCGGCGGCAGCATCTTATACAGGCTGTCAAATTCAGACAGTTTATCGTCTTCGTAGATCAGGTTCCAAACGGGAACCGAGCAGTTGACTTTCAGTCCGGCAGCTTTGGCTTCCCGAATGCGGGCAACGGCGCCTTTGGCGGAGATATTTGCCAAAAAGAGGCGACTTTCTGAATACTCCAGCAAACGAAGGTCGCGCACGACCATCAGTTCTTCAGCCAGGGAAGGAATCCCCGGCAATCCCAGGGAAGTACTCACCTCCCCTTCATGCATCTGGCCGTTTTTATCAATAGAGTCATCAAAGGGAAAGTGGATTATCAGTCCGTCGAATGCCTTGACATACTGCAGGGCCCGCAGAAACAAACCGTTATTCTTCACCGGATGTAAGCCATCCGAAAAAGCCACAGCTCCTGCAGCGCGCATATCGATCATCTCCGTAATATCCTTTCCGGCACAACCTTTTGAAAGGGCACCCATGGGTAGCAGATCCACCGGATGTCTTTCGGCCTGTTCCAAAATATAACGAACCCCTGCCTTGGAGTCGGTACAGGGGTCGGTATCGGGCCAGAGAGAAACAGCGGTATATCCGCCAACGGCGGCGGCTTCGCGCACGGTGTCCAGATCTTCTCGATGTTCATTTCCCGGATCCCAGGCTTGAACGCCGAGGTCAATCCATCCGGCAGAGACATGCAAATCGTCACCTTCAATGACCTCATCTGCTTTCTCGGAAATATCCGAAGCAATGGATTCGATCGTTCCGTCGACAATTAAAATATCCTTTGGGCTGCTAATCCCGGATTCATCTACGATCCGACATTTTTTAAGAAGAATTCGCATGTCGGCAAATTTCGGAAAAAAAATGAAAGTTTAACTCGTTTTACGAGTTTGATTCGTTTTACACGATGGTATTGGGGAGTAGTTTTATTCGCTTTACAGCGAATTTTTTTGGGGAGCTTTGTGCCGCTGGCACATAGGGGGAGTTGCGCGTCTGCTCCTGCGGTGCAGCCTGGCGGGGAGGGTTGTTTCGATGAAGAGGGAAAATCCGACGCATTTGCTCGCCCGGGGGCGAGCAGGAATAGCGTTATATTCTGCTTCTCCGATTGCCCCTCCCCGCAACATCCGCCGAAGGTGGAGGGAGCAATTCCCAAAAGTATCAGCAGCTAAAAATCTGATGGGAAATGCTTCGCATGTTTTACTCGTTTCTCGTTTTATGCGTTTCATTCGTACCGTTTCATATGGAGCTTTACATCTGTGTAAATCTCAAAATCCGTCCAATCTGTGATTCTAAATTCCGGAGACAAATGCCAACCCAAAAAACCAGGATCACGGATTTTACGGATTAGTGGATTCCACAGAAATACAGCTTTACGCTTAAAACCAATTAAACGATCAACGCTTAAAACCAATTAAACGATCAACGCTTAAAACGTTTTTAAATCTGATGTCGGTTGCTTCGCATGTTTTATTCGTTTCACACGTTTGATGCGTTTTACTCGGAAGCCTGTCATAAACTTCACCGCTGCCTTTCATTTGAACAAAATACAGAAGGTCAAATCCAAGCAGAATTCACGTATAAAACTTCTTAAACGTACAACGTATTAAACGTTTTTGGTTATTGCTTTGCAAGTTGGTCAGTTTGTTTGTTAACTCCTTCAATACAGAAAAAACTTACTAACAAGCCAACCAGCACACTAGCCAACCAACCCTCTCTTCTCTTATAGAAAAAAGACTCAAAAATCAACCCGGGATTTACGTTTAAAACGAGTTAAACGTACAACGTATTAAACGTTCCTAAACCTTCCAAAGCCGCAAAATCAAAGCCTCCAGCGCCAGGAAGATCAAAGCCAGAATAATACACCAACGCCAAAGGGATACCCCCTGATTTCTTTCGCCAATGAGGCTGCTGAAGTCGGCGCGCAGGCTGGCGTCTACTATGCTAATCTTTCCTCCGGCGGTCTGGTCTTCCAGGTCGGAAACTCGGTAGCATTTGAGATCTGACTCGCGGCGGTCGTAGTTGAATGCAAATCTCTCGATGGCTTCCTCCTCTCCTACCAGATTGTAGAATCCGGATCTTTCGATTTGGTTGTGTACGTCGAGGATGGTTTTTGGGCCGAATTTTCGTTGCTCAGGAATAAACTCCTGATCGTTGCCGGCAATCTTAAATACATCATCGGAGCTGCTCAAGGCACTTTGTACTTCGATCACTTCATCCCTGCCAATGGTGTAGGCAATCGGACGGGTACGACCCGATGATAAGGCAGTGCGGTATAGCATCGGAACAAAGATTTCTCCACTGCGGATCAGGTTGCTGTAGTCCGGGTCAAGCGGAGCGGAACAAAGGAAGAAATGTCCCTGATCTACCCGGTATTGTCCGAGGAAGGTGCTGCCGTCGCGGTAGGTAATCAGCGCTTCTTCTGCCCGGCTGCCGTATCGGGTCAATGGAAAATTACCTTGTGTAACGGGCAATTTCAAATTGGACCCCGCATTCTCAAATACTTCCCGAAAGACAAATGCCTGGGTGTTGAGCGTCGCTCCGGTGCGTACGGTCTCCGAAAAGGACTGCAATTCATTCGCCGGAAGGCTCTGCAAAAAGGCATTGTAACTATCCAAATTGGCATTGCGGTCGGGAAAGACCAATAAATTCCCGCCATTTTCCAGGTACTGCTCCAATTCGAAAGCGAGTCCGGAGGAGATGGATGGCAATCCGTGTAAAATGATCAACTGATAGCCCGGAAAGGAGGAGTAATCCAAATTCTTGCCGGGGCGACTGGTCAAATCAAAATAGCCCATGCCGCCAAATGCTCGTTCCAGAAAGGCATTGGGTTGTGCATCGTAAACTTCAAGTACATTGATCTTTTCGGCCACCTCAAAGGTGAGTAGATAGCGATCGTCAAACTGTACCGGATAATCGGTGAGTTCTAATTCGGCTTCGTGCCAACCAGTGCGCAGGATGGTCACATTTACGGTGTCCTGCACCGAACCTCCTGCCGGCACGGAAAAGGTCCCTACCGGTTTGGTTTGGCCTTCGTGACGGAAGCTCAGCCGAATATTTTCCGCATCCTGCTCCGACCAGTTTTTGATGCGCACAAACAAGCGGCTGTTTTGATTAAACATCTGCACCGGACTTTCAAACCAGGCCGAGTCGATGCTGAGGTTTTGTTCTCTTACCGATTGCAGCGGAATTAGATTGACTTCTACACTGGTATCCTGCCAGTTTTCAAAATCTGTGATATTTTCCTGAAAGTCGGTTACCAGATAGGATACCCACTGATCGGATGTTCCCGTTTCGAGGGTTTGCTTTTGGCGATTGAGTACGGAGGAAATTTTCCGCACCGCCGGACTTGGATCGATCTCATCAATCAATCCCAGTGCATCTTCCTGGCTCAGCAATCGCTGGTGGCGGCCTTCAAAATCATTGGTAAGGATTTGAAATCGATCTCCGGCCCCGTAGGCTTCCACGATAGCTCGAGCCCGATCTTTTGCGATGGTTAGCAAGGGAATTTCATCGTTTACTGCATTCATGCTGAAAGAGTTATCGACAAAAACGCTTACCGATTTTTCGCCCAGATTAACTGTTTTATCCCGTTGCAGGAAGGGTTGTACGAAGGCAAAAACCAGAAAGGCTATGGCCAGACAGCGCATCAGCAATACTAGCAGGTTCCGCAATTTAGAGCGGGCGCTGGTCTCCTCTTTTACTTCTTTCAAAAAGCGTACGTTGGTAAAATATACCTTCTTAAACCTTCTGAAATAAAAGAGGTGTATGATAATCGGAATGGCAATAGCTGCCAAAGCGAATAAAAATGTCGGGAATACAAATTGCATGCTGCACCAGGTTATTCAATCACGGATTGGGCAAATATAAACGGTTTTATCTGATAACCAGACAGCCTGTGTCTTTTCGCCGAAAGGCAAATGACAGACCGTTCATTCAACAGACATCATTATGAACGAAAAAAGGCAGCTCCTCGTGTGAGCTGCCTTCTTTTCTATTGTTTAATTATACTGACGCGACTTCATGGGGACAATAGTAGATATTATTCGGGGAGTAATTTTATTCGCCTTTCGGCGAATTTTTTTGAGGAGCGTCTTGCCAGAGGCAAGCCTGGGGAGATGCGCATCCGCCTTCGCCTTTGGCTACGTCGGATATTGCGGGGAGGGACTTTGATCTATAAGGAAAAAAGACTGCTCCTTTGCTCGCCCAAGGGCGAGCAGAAATGGTGATACTATTCACCAATGGAAAAAAAATCTCCCCCTGCCTGTCCGGCGGGCAGGCAGACGCAAGGATGCGACACAGGAGCAGACGCGCAACTCCCCTGCTTTGCAGCATGCAAAGCTCTCCCCTGACGACCACATTGATAAAACCGGCTTTCAGCCGATTTGATCAATGTGGAGGAAAACTCCCCGGCTTTTTTATATAATTTTCACTTTTCTGATATATCCAGAAGTCAATGTGTCAATACATTTAATCCATAATTATCTAAATAGCGTTACATCGCCTTCAAACAATTCTACGCGGCCGTCTACAAACTCTATTTCAGCATAGTAGACAAACACGCCAGGATTCATGTTCTTCCCGCGTAATTGACCATTCCAGCCGTAGGCCGGATCATTTGGCAGGAAGTTGTAATATTCATATACCGATTCGCCCCAGCGGTCAAATACCAGGAAGCTGTTGATACGAGCTACCTGATCACCGGCAAAGATCATAAAGACGTCGTTGTTTCCGTCGTTATCCGGAGAGAAAGCATTCGGAATAAAGACCTCGGCTGTTTTATCTACCCGGAGAGAAATAATCTCCGTAGACTCACAACCTTCTTCGGTTTTAATCGTCAGCTTATAATCGATCTGCTCGGTCGGCGTCACTTCCGGATTGAGACAATCCGTACAGCTCAATCCTTCGGTTGGCGACCAAATGATCTCGGCAATGTCACCCGGCGGAATATTTGTGAGGGCATTGATCTGGTAAGTATCTCCCAGAGAAACCAGCACAAAGTCTTCCACAGAAATGCTCACGTCAATCCCTTCCGGTAAGATAATCTCATCCAGCAAAGCACATCCATTGGCATCCTGAATGGCTACATCATAGGTGCCCGGGTCAAGCGCTGTATAGAAGTTTCCTGTTGAGAAGGTACTACCGCCGTCTATGGAGTAAGTGTATGGCGGCGCACCACCAATTACATTCACAAATTGAATGACTCCGGAGTCATCGCTACAGGCCGGCGGAATCGTCTCCGTATCAAAGGCTTCCGGATTGTTTTCGGTAATGGACACTTCATCGACCGATGTACAGCCATTGGAGCCATCGGTTACAGTCAATGAATAAGTACCCGGTCCGTTGATCACCGGATTCGCGGAAGCGGATCCACTTACAATCGAGCCGGAGCCCATGGTTGTCCATTCAAAGCTGGCGTCTCCTGCATTGGAGCTGCCTTCAAGTTCGACTTGTTCAAGATTACAATTCAATTCGAAAGTCGGTCCGGCATCGGCACCTGGCACCTGGATGTCTTCTCCGACACTTACATCGAGGCTTTCCACACAACCATTTTCGGTATTCTCAATGGTCAGTGTATATGTACCTGGTGCATTCACAAGGGGCATGCTGGCATTGGTTTGATCAACGATATTACCGTTGACCGTAGACCAGTTGTACTCAAAATTCGGACCGGCATCTGATCCGGTCGCATTCAAGTTCAACTCTTCCACGATACATGTCAGCATATCCGGATCGGCAATAATCAGGTCAGGAGCCACTACATCCTCGGTAATGGTTACAAGGTCGGTAGAGACACAATCATTGTCTCCATTTGTCACTTCGAGGGTATATGTTCCCGCTTCGGTGATCACCGGATCAAGGCTTGTTGCGCCGGATTGAATAACCCCGCCATTGGTTGCTGTCCATTGATATGCGTAGGCAGGTCCCTGATCACTGGCCGTACCATCCAAATTAAGAGCTGTTAGTACACAGGTTAATTCGAAGGTTGGTCCCGCTTCCGCGAATGGCAACTCGACGTCTTCATCTACCGTTACGGTTTCTGTGGATACACATCCATTCACCTGATTGGTAATAGTCAACTCATAAGTACCCGGTGCATTGATTTGCGGCTGCGGCCCGTTGTTGCCGGAAAGAATGCTTCCATCCAGCGTAGACCAATCGTAATTAAAGTCCGGTCCCTGATCGCTGGCCGTTGCATCCAGGTTGAAATCTGTCACCGAGCAGGTAAGCAATTCGGGATCATCTATTGAAATAGCTGGCAATTCAACGTCTTCATCGACTGTAATATCGAGGGCATTTATACAACCATTTACGGTATTGGTTACTTCGAGCGTGTAGGTGCCCGGTGCATCTGCAACGGCATCTATACTTGTTTGCCCGGAAGCAATACTTCCGTCGATTGTGGACCAGTTGTAGGTAAATTCAGGACCGGTACTACTGCCTGTACCTTCGAGAGGAACATCCAGATTTGTACAGGTTATGTCTTCGTTTGCATCAACCAGTACCGTTGGAAGAACCGTATTCTCCTCCACGGTAACGGTGGTTACTGACTGGCAATCATTGTTGGTATTGAGCACAGTCAGTTGGTAAACACCGGCTCCGTCAACGGTTGCCTGATCGGTTCCCTGTCCGGCGGTGATCGTACCGCTGCCACTTTGTACCTCCCAGGTGTATTCAATGCCTGCGCCACTGGTTGAAGATCCACCGTCAATGGTTACTTCATTATTGACGCAAGTAATATCTGCCAGTGCGATCGCATCTGCTTCCGGTGCATTGTCGTCCTGAGTAATGTCTACGAGGTCTGTGGTTTCACAACCGTTGTCGTTGTTGACTACAGTCAGTTCGTAAGTACCGGGAGCGTTGACTAAGGGATTGAGCGTGGTCTCATCTTCAACGATGTTTCCGTCCAGGGTAGACCAGTTATAGGAATAATTGCCTCCTGTACTGGAACCGGTTCCATCCAGATTCAAAGCTGTTGCATTACAATCCAATTCGAAAGTAACACCCGCTTCTGCATCCGGAGGGGTAATATCCTCATCAATAGTCAGTGTAATTGTATCTGTGCAGAAATTGGTTTCATCAGTTACGATCAACTCATAAGTCCCCGGGGCATCTACTTCCGGTTCGGCTGAATTGGAACCCGAAATAATGCTGCCATCTGCTGTTGACCAGTCGAAAGACAGATCTGCAAATGGAGCGGATGCTCCGGCATCCAAGGTGCCAGTGGTCACCAGGCAATTCAGCGTAAAGCTGCTCCCCGGATCAGCAACAGGTTGATCGATGTCCTGATCGACATTCACGGAAGTGGTATTCACACAACCGTTATCCGAATTGGTAACTTCCAGATTGTAGGTGCCCGGCGCATCAATCGTTGGAGAGTCTGTGTCGTCACCGGTCACTACATTTCCATTTGGTGTATCCCAGGCATAAACGATATTTGCTCCCTGGCTGGAAGCTGTACCATCAATCTCAAATTCGGTAACCGCACAGTTTAGCGTTTCGGTTACAACCGCGTCGGCATCGGGTATGACTACATCTTCATCTACCGTAACTTCTACCGTATTTGTACATTCATTTTCTGCATTGTAGACCTCCAGCATATACGTACCCGGCGCATCAATCGTCGGATTGAGGCTGGTATCATCCTGAACAATGTTACCATCACCCGTCGACCATTGGTATTCGATTTGCGGCCCAGTGCTGGATCCGGTACCATCCAGGATTAACTCCGTGTTGGTACAGGTTAGCAAGCCCATGGCTGCCGCATTGGCATCGGGGGCCAGGGTATCCACCCCTACTGTAACATCAAAGGTGGTCACACAATCGTTGTTGGTATTGGTAACCGACAGTGTATAGGTTCCCGCTCCATCCACTTGCAGGAACAAGCTGGAAGAACCGGAAACGATACTTCCGTTGCCGGTAGACCAGCCATAGGTATAATTCGGCCCGATGGAGGAACCAGACCCATTGATAGTCACTTGGGGCGTTATACAGTTTATATTACCAGGGCCGGTAGCCGTAGCCACCGGAGTCTCACTATCTCCTTCAATGACGATATTTTGGGAAGCAGCACAACCATTGGCCGTATTGATCACTGTCAACTGATAGGTACCCGGGGCATCAATCGTCGGTGTAGCTGTATTTTCCCCGCTAACAATATTTCCGCCATTGACCGTTACCCATTCATAGGTAATATCCGGACCGGCTGTAGAACCGCTGCCATCAAGGATGACTTGCGGATCTGTACAGGAAATTTCTTCGGGCGTTCCGGCATCGGCAACGGGCGAAACCTGATCGGCTTCTACGAAGACATCCAGCACCGAGCTACATCCATTATCATTGTTGATGATTTCCAACTGGTAGGTTCCGGATTCATCAACTAAAGGATTCAGCGTTGTATCTCCATCAACGATATTTCCTCCTCCTGAGGCAGACCACTGATAGGAGAATTCCGATCCAGAACTGGAACCGGATGCATCCAGGAAGATGCTTTCAAAGTTACAGGTAAGTGTATCGGGCTCAATGATGCTGATAATCGGGGCGTCGCCCAAATCATCTACCACCACAGCAGAAGAATCCACACAGCCATTTTCACCATTTAGTACGAGCAACTGGTAAGTCCCCGCTGCATCCACTTCCGGCATAGCCGTATTGCCACCACTTATGATATTACCATCGGTGGTAGACCACACGTATTCGATATTGGGTCCGGCGGTAGAGTTGCTTCCATCAAGTATCACACTGGTAGCAATACAATCAATGGTTTCATCGCCACCCGGATCAGCAACGGGAATGGATACATCTTCAGAAACGACTACGGTAGATTCATCTGTACAACCATTGTCTGTATTGGTAACCACCAGGGTGTAAGTACCCGGTGCATCAATATTTGGATTGACAACATCCGTAGCGGAAGTAATGTTTCCGTCTGTGGTAGACCAGTTATAAGAGATATTCGGTCCTGAGCTGGAACCGTTTCCGTTTAGATTGAGGTCAGGCACTTCACAGGTCAATTCTCCTTGCGGGCCGGCATCGGCAACGGGTGTATTCAGGTCGGCCTGAACAATCACCGAAGAAGCAGAGAAGCATCCATTATCCGTATTGGTAACCGTAAGTTGATAGGTCCCTGCTGCATCTACCGTAATGGAAGGTTGATCGGTTGGTCCGACAATACTGCCGCCACCGGAAGCCACCCATTCGTAAGAAATATTTGAGCCGCTTGTACTGGAGGAACCATCGATCATGATTTCTGTATTGATACAATCGATTTGACCAATTACAGAAACATCTGCTTCAGGTACCTCCGAGTCTCCTTCTACCGTTGCGGAAACCGTGGATGTACACCCATTAATATCTTCAATAACCACATCGTATGTACCGGCGGGAAGTCCGGTAGGATCCTGAACTACATCGCCATTACTCCACTGATAGGTATAACCGCCGGCTCCTCCTGAAACTTCCAGGTCAATGCTGCCGCCGGTTGGATTATCACAATCCACACCTACCGTAGATACAATTACCGGATCAATGATCGGTGGGGCATCTATGATAAAGCTTGTATCACTTTGGCAACCACTTCCGTCTGTTACGGTCACCGTATAGGTATCAGCCCCCAGGTTTGCGGGGTCTTCAACCTGTACGCCATTACTCCAGTCATAGGTATAGGGACCATTGTTTCCATTCACCTGCAGGTCAATGGATCCATTGGCATCTCCGGCACAGACGAGGTCGGTTTCTGTACCTCCTAAATCCACCGAAGAACTTGTCACTGTTGCGGTTCCAATACCATCTCCCAGGCAACCTCCGCTGATAATAGCAACGATTTCGTACTCTCCTTCTTCCGTTGCCGGAAGGGTGAATGGGTTATCAGTAATGCCGTTGATATTAAAGGGTCCCTGGCCGTCAATGGTATAAGTAAGATCCCAGGGGCCATCACCGGTAAATTCAATGGTAAGATCTACTTCATCCCCTTCTGCACAGATATTACCGGAGCCGGTTATTTCGGCTTCGAGGGTAAAGACTTCTACGTCTGCGGTAGCCACAGCCGTTTGCCCGCAAAAATCTGTAACGGTTACCGAAACGGGTCCGGATTCCAGCGGTACATTAATATATTGGGGCGCAGGCGAGCCATTGGACCAACTGTAGAAATAGGGTTCGACACCACCTGAAACAGCGGCATCCATTATTACGGGTAATCCCTGACATACGGATTGGTCATCCAGGGATACGCTGAGTGGAGGCAAGTCTTCAATAAAAAATTCTGCCGTATTCATATCACAATTACAGGGTTGATCCAGGATCAGCAGTATATTTTCGATGCCTTCTGTGATAGCATCAGCAACGATCGAGATAGGAATTTGGATCTGGTTAACTCCGGGGGGGATGGTAACACTGGATGGCAGCGGCGCATAATCTGCTCCTGGAGTAGCTGTACCTCCCACTGTAAAGTTGATGGTTAGGGGCACATTTGGATCGCCGGCTGTACGGGTAAATGTAAAGAACCCGGTATCACAATCTTCATAGGCGTGATTATCGCCTGAGACCGGATTAGCGGCTGACACCTCCCCTTCTCCACCTGCATCAAAACTATTTTCCTCGAGGAATACGGCAGAGTCAAAAACAGAATCGGAAGCATCGCCCACAGCCAGTTTGATGTGGTAAGTTTCACAGGGTATTACATTGGCTGTTGCTTCCAGTACAATTGTGTAACCATCATATTGTACCTCATTAATTGCCGGGAAGGTCCCGGTTGGAGTACCGGCACATTGTGGATCTGCCAATTGGCCAAAGTCATCCGGAGAAACATTACTTACGTAGTAAGCCGGGTTGTTAATGTGGTTTACATTGTTGATGGATACGGGTGTTGCCGTACCCGGAATAACAGCAATATTTTCAGAATTATTAGAATAAGGGCCATTGATTCCCGGGCCGCTGATGAAGAAACCAAAGGCATCATTAAAGGCTGTATTCGCATAATCACAATACTCTTCCGATGCAAACACGTAGCGGAAGGTGATCACTGGTTCGGTAGGTTCGAAATCAAATTCCAGAACGGCGGCATCGTTGATGCCTACACCATTCGCAATGGCGCTAAGATCCGGGTCACTTCCTCCTCCCGTTGCACCGCCGGCACCTGTCGCATTATTGGGACCTGAAGCAATAGCAATCGGTCCGGAAGACAGGATCACTCCACTAGCCAGACCAATATTAGTACTTCCACCTGCAAATGTTCCTCTGGCTGATGTAGATCCGGAGAAACTTGCCCCTGAAACAGAGAAACAGCCCCCGCCAATCAACACATCCTCAATGAGTTGTTGAGGTCCTAAAGCAGTAGAAGTGGTAATTACAGGAAGCAGGCTGCTGTTGCTGTTTACAATAGGTTTTGTAAATGCTTCATGCCGGTGCACCATTAAGTAAACGGGTCCGGAGCATGCATTAGTTACATCGATCAGCACACTTACTTTATTCGCGGAAGCGTCAAAAACATACATCGAACTCATGTCGGTACCACTGATGGAACCAACTGCAGGAAAACAATCACCACTATCCTGAATAACAGATAATTGATACGTCCCGCCTACAACTACCCCTTGTAGAACGACCTCTTGTTTATCACTTTTTGGATAGATAGTGAAACGATGTGTTTGTTCGGATATCTCTACAAATACAGGATCGTTGGAAGATCTCTGATCGGTTTTTGTTGTAAAGCCAAAAAAGATTGGCAATAAAAAAAGCAGAAGTACACGTGTTCCCATGCCTTGATTTTTTATCTGGACGGATAAATGATTAAGTAAAATTCCTAAAAGGGTCCTGGTGAAGTTTGACGGAAAGGTCTGTTATTTCAAATATACTGATTTCTTTGCCGCTCTCCATATTAAAATAAGGCAGATTCCCGATCTCCCTCTATAAATTCCCGAATTCCGAAAAATAGCGAAACTAAACCGAAACTCACTTAAATGATACCGAAAACCGGAAAATCGCTGCCTGTGCCTTAAATGTCCTTAAGGGGTTTTTTCAGGTAACTTTCTATAATTTCAGGGTATAAAACAGGTAGAAACACGCTTTTTCTGATAAAAAGAATCCTGTATACTTGACACGATATTCACAATTTCGGATCTTATTCGTTCAGTTTACTACGGAAGTACTTAAACATTGCCAGACTTATTTACCTTCTATTGAGTTACGGAGGTTCTATTTGCAGTCGGTTTTTGTAACTTTGATTATTCAAACAAAGCCCTCTCCTGATACAATATTTAACCGATGCAGATCGGTTATGTAAGTGTTTGCATGAAAAATCGAACAATAACTTTATTGCATACATTTTCACTATAATTCCAGCAGCTTTTATATTATTTCAAATCAAACTCCATGAATCGTATTACACTTCTTTGTTTTGCTTTGCTTGTTCCATTAGTATTTCAGGCTCAGGACATGCAGTTGGGTTTTAACGGCGGCATTACCATCTACCAGGGTGATCTACAGCCTTCCAATAGTATTAGTCTCGACGCTATTGGTACTCCCGGAGCTTCTGCAGGTGTTTTTGCACGCTGGAACCACAACAATGTATTCAACACCCGCCTGGGTCTCCAATACGGCTATATCAGCGCTGCGGATTCCGAATCAATTGATCCGGGCAGGATTAATCGGAACCTTAGTTTTCAAACCAACATTTTTGAACTGGGTCTGATTGAGGAAATCAATCTGGTGGGTTTCAACCCCAATGAAGGAATGATTTTCACCCCTTATATTTATTTTGGTGTCGCAGCCATGTACTTCAATCCGAAAACGGAATACCAGGGGGAGTTGTATGAATTACAACCACTGGGTACAGAAGGACAGGGACTCCCTGGTTTTGATGAAAAATACTCACTCCTTCAAGTGGCCATTCCGTTTGGAGCCGGATTAAAATTTGCACTTTCCAAGTCCATTACACTGCATGGAGAAGTAGGCAGCCGTAAATTATTTACCGACTACCTCGATGACGTTAGTGGGTTTTATGTAAGTGATAGAGAATTAGAAGCCGGTAATGGTATTCTTGCGGCTGAACTGGCCTATCGGACAGACGAAATCAACGGCATACCTAACGAATATGAAACAGGCACGCAATTACGCGGAGGCCCGGAGTATGACGACTGGTATATTTTTGTAACGGTTGGGCTCTCTTTTGACATTGACGCCAGTTCAATATTTGGCGGTGTTCCGGAGGGATGTCCTACCTGGTAAGTCAAGCCCCAATATAGAAAAACCGGTATCGAAAATTCGATACCGGTTTTTTTATACATTTAATTCTCAGGTCAACGAACCAGAGTTACATCTCCCTCAAACAATTCTATTCGGCCATCTGCCATTTCAATTATTGCATACCAGGCAAATACAGCCGGATTTAAGGGCTCACCTCTGTGATTTCCATCCCATCCAAATGCAGGATCGTTGGGTTGGAAATTACTGTATTCAAAGACGGTCTCTCCCCATCTGCTAAAGACCAGGAAGGATTGAACTTCCTTAACCGTATTGTCCTTGGCAAAGATCATAAAGACATCGTTGTTTCCATCGGTGTCCGGACTAAAGGCATTCGGTATGTAGATACCTGCAGAACGGTCCACAACCAGCAATACACGTCCTTCTGCCACACAACCATTTATATCCGTAATGACTACTTCATATTCGGTTGTTTCAAAAGGTGTAGCTATTGGATTCAGGCAATCCGTACAATCCAGACCTGTTGCCGGACTCCATTGCACAGAACCGATTTGTCCCGGAACCAGGTTGGTCTGAGCCTGCAGCTGATAGCTGTCCCCAAATTCTAATTCTACCCGTGTTTCCAGATCAACTACAACTTCCTGTGGCTGCTCAATTACCTCTACACCTGTTACTTCGCATCCCAGCGCATCCTGGACTACTACATCGTAGGATCCGGGATCCAACGGTACAAAGACATTTGAGGTATTGAAGGTATTTCCTCCGTCGATGGAATATACATATGGTGGTGTACCTCCAATGACTTCAACGGCAATCAGTACCCCGTGATCATCCACACAAATTGGAGATTCAGGATCCCAGAGTGCCTCTTCTGGTTTTACTTCTGTCACTTCCGTGAAATCAGAACTCGTACATCCATTTACCATATTCGTTACCAGAAGCTCATAAACTCCTCCGGCATTCACAGCCGGGTCCAGACTTTGAGCACCAGAAACTATACTACCGTTGGTGGTAGACCAGGAAAAACTCAATTGATTTACAGAAGCAGATGCGGTGCCATTTAGGTTAATAAAATCTTCATCACAAGGAAGTATCCACTCCTCTCCGGCATCAACTACCGGTTCTTCCACATCTTCTTCCACAATAATGCTTACCTCATCTTCACATCCGGTATAAGTATTTACGACCTGGAATGTATAAGTACCGGGTGCATCAGCAGAAACGACTTCTGAGGCTGGATCTCCAAGGATATTTCCGTTTGTTGTACTCCAGGCATAAGCTATATCTGCACCGTCTTCGGAAGCACTGGCATCCAGTTCTACTTCTTCTACCACACAGGTTAGAATGGCCGGATCAATGGCAGATACGAGCGGAGGAAGATTATTAGGAATAACCTCAACCAGGTCTGTAGTGGCACATCCGTTTTCTGCATCCGTTACCATAATCTGGTAGGTACCCGGTTGGTCAATAAGCGGATCGCTGGTATTGCCGCCCGATAGGATATTACCGTTGTTGGTGGTCCATTCTATGTCAAGCATATTGCTATTGCCAGTGGCGGTACCGCTCAGGTTAAAGCTGGTAACCAGACAGGTGATTTCGCCATCGGGACCTGCATCAGCCTCCGGATAAATCACATTCTCTGTGACCTCTACTGTTTCCGTGGAAGTACATCCATTGTCGGGGTTTTCGAGTAAAAGCTCATAGGTTCCGGGAGCATCAACAACCGGGTTTGGCGAATTAGCACCCGATACAATATTTCCATCAGCAGTTGTCCACTGATATTCTCCATTCGCGGAAGCGGAAGCATCCAGATTCTGGCTGGTAAGCACACAGGTTAATATTTCGGGACCGGCAATGACCAGTGCCGGAGCTTCAACATCCTGGCTTATATCCACACTGGCCAGATTCGTACAACCATTTTCAGTATTAGTAACCAGGATTTCATAAGTACCAGGTGCATCAATTTGCGGATTATCCGTTGTTTCCCCATTGAGAATATTACCGTTATTGGTAGTCCATTCATAGGTGTAAATCATACCCTGGCTGGAACCAGATCCATCCAGCGCCAGACTGATGACATCACAGGTTAGCGTTGAGGCAGGCCCGGCATCCGCAGCTGGAGGTGTTATATCCTCATCTACCGTAATGGTTTCCAGGCTGACACATCCATTTGAAGTATTGGTAACTTCCAGTTCATAGGTACCCGGCGCGTCAATCTCAGGTTCCAGCCCATCGGCACCATTTAAAATACTTCCATCATTGGTAGTCCAGTTATACACAAAATCCAGGCCGGAAGAAGAACCCATTCCCGAAAGATTAAGCTCTGTAACAACACAGGTAAGGATATCTGTATCTTCAATAATAGCCGTTGGTAGGGCGACATCTTCTGCTACATTTACTGTATCATAAGTTTCGCAACCATTGGTATTGTTAAGGACTTCCAATACATAGGTTCCCGGGGCATTAACCAAAGGATCAGGCTGATCGGCTCCATTGAGAATATTCCCATCCGGAGTTGTCCAGCTGTATACAATGTCTGTTCCCGTAGAACCACTCCCCTGTAATTGATAATCGGTAATGGCACAGGTAAGCAAACCCGGATCGCCCGCTTCTGCTGTGGGCAAAGCCACATCCTCGTCTACCAATACACTGTCGCTGTTGAAACAGCCATTATCGGCATTCAGGATTTCAAGGATATAAGTTCCGGGAGCATCAACCAATGGATTGGGATCATTTACTCCTGAAATAATATTTCCGTCGAGGGTGGTCCATACATACTCAAAATCAACTCCCTGAGAAGAGTTTTCTCCGCTAAGGTTTAGTTCGGTAATGTCACAATTGAGAATATCCGGTGGCCCCGCTTCAACAATTGGTTGCTCAATATCCTGGTCAACCGGTATTGAGATGGTTGACTCACATCCGTTTTCCACATTGGTCACACTCAGGGTGTAACTACCCGGTGAATTAACAGTCGGATTCAGGGTCGTATCTCCTGAAACAATATTTCCATCCGGACTGGTCCAAAGAATATCTACCGGTACGCCGTTGCTGTCATAAGATCCTGAAAGATCCAATTCAACTACATTACAATTCAAAATAGTTGGATCATCAATATCCAGATCCGGGAAAGCGACATCTTCTGCCACATCAACCGTTTCCAGCGTTGAACAGCCATTTTGATTGTCCAGAATTTCCAGGGTGTAAGTTCCTGGTGCATCAACGGTAGGATCCAGTTCATTTGCTCCATCCACAATGTTACCGTTGGCTGTAGACCAGTTGATTTCTAAATTACCTGAACTTGATACCACATCGGCTGATAGATCCAGGCTGGTTAGATCACAGGTCAACAAATCGGGTGGAAGGAAGGATATCACCGGATTCAAGGTGTCTGGTTCAATCGTTAAGCTTGTTTGATCCACACAATCATTTGCGGAATCGGTAATTATCAGGGTGTATTGACCTGCTGCATCAATGGTCGGTGTCAGCGTATTGTCTCCAGACACAATATTTCCACCATTGGAAACCTGCCATTCAAAGGTGACGGAGGGTCCCTGCGTTGAAGCAGTACCATCCAGCACCACAATATTGTTTACACAGTTTAGAGCTGTATCGGGAGACACAATAGCTGATGGCAAATTGGCATCTTGTGTAACTTCTACCTCATCTTGCTGTGTACATCCGTTCTCAATATCAGTAACTACGAGGGTGTATATACCTGGTGCATCCACAACAGGATCCAGGCCGTCTCCCCCACTTAGGATATTTCCATCAGCTGTTTCCCACTCATATTCAAAGCCGGGGATGTTTCCCTGGGCATTACCAACAAGTTGAATAGTGGCATTGGTACAGGTTAATTCTCCGCCGATGCCCGCATCAACTACGGGTTCTTCCAGATTGATATCCACCAAAACATCGTCTGTTGATACACAACCGTTGTCAGTATTTGTTACAGTCAGCTGGTAGGTACCTGGTTGATCGATCAACGGATCGATGGCATCCTGACCGGAAATAATATTCCCATCACTGGTTTGCCAATTGTATTCCATAGCCGGTCCCTGGTCTGAGCCGGAAGCATCCAGGTTTAATTCGAGTGCGTAGCAATTGATTACATCATTTGCCCCGGCGTCGGCTCCCGGGAGAATTAGATCTTCTGCAATCTGAACACTTGCTGAATCTGTACAAAAGTTGTCTGTATTCAGAATGACGAGGGTATAATTACCGCCGGCATCGACCGTTGGATTAAGACTCGTTCCTCCGGACACGATATTACCATCTCCGGTACTCCATTGATAAGTAAATGGATTGCCCGAATCTGAGGCCGTACCATCGAGTTGATAATCCGGGGTATAACAATTGATCTCAGAGGCAGGACCTGCGTCCACATTTGGAAGAATAACATCTTCTGTTATTAACACCTCATCGGTATTAACACATTCATTATCCTGATTAACGACTTCCAGCGAATATGTACCCGGTGCATCAATCTCCGGATTCAATCCATTTGCGCCGGAAACAATATTGCCATCGAAGGTCGACCATTGTAGCTGTAAATTTGCAGATCCGGCGGCACTTCCGCTCAGGTTAATGGATTCAATGGCACAATTCAATTCATTTGGTGTTCCGGCATCTACCATAGGCAAGGCCACATCTTCCGGCACCACTACTTCCTCTTCCGACACACAATTATTGCTGGTATCGGTAATTGTAAGTGTATATGTTCCGGCTGCATTGACAGTCGGATTCAATCCGTCGGAGCCGGACACAATATTACCATTCGGTGTTGACCAGTTGATTTGGAAATTAGGTCCATCTTCTGAACCGCTTCCATCCAATTGTATGCTGGTTACGCCACAGGTCAGTGTTTCCGGTTGAGCCACGGCAATGATCGGATCATCGGTAATATCCGTTACCACCACCGAACCTCCGTTGGAACAGTAATTGTCATTATTAATAATATTAAGCGTATACGTACCCCCGGCATTGACAGTTGGCATCAGGGTGTTTTGTCCGGAGATAATATTTCCGCCGGAACTGGCCACCCAAACATAGTCCAGGTCTCCCTGTGTCGATGAGCCTGTTGCATCCAACACCAATTCTGGTTCGTCGCAACTAATGATTGCAGGTGGTGCAATGGTAATTTGCGGAATCTCATTATCCTCGGTTACAATGGCTGTCGAGATAGCAACACAACCATTATCTGCATTGGTAACTTGTAGTTCGTAGGTGCCGGCTTCATTTACGGTTGGTGTAAGCGAATTGGCACCACTGGTAATATTCCCATCATTGGTTACCCATACATAGGTAACACTGCCTCCAACGCTGGAGTCCGAACCATCCAGTACGACGGTTGTATTTAGGCAATTAATTTCCTGATTTGGCCCGGCATCTGCCTGTGGCACATTGGCATCGACCGTTACATCAACCTCAGCAGTTGTTTCGCAGCCGTTGATGGTGTTTGTTACCGTGAGTACATAAGTGCCCGGTTCGTTGACAATGGGTGTGGGAGTGTCTCCTCCGGAGATAATATTTCCGGTGGCTGTTGTCCAGTTGTAGGTATACTCCGGCCCACTGCTGGATCCCAGTCCCAGTAGTTGTACCTCAGAAATCGTACAGGTAATTTCCATTGGCGGACCCGCATTTGCAATAGGGAATGCCAGGTCAGCAGGAACTACCACAGATAACTGATCGCTGCAGAAGTTATCACTATTGCTGACAATAAGGGTATAGTTACCCGGCATATTCACGACCGGATTTAGTGTATTTCCACCAGACACGATGTTTCCGGTACTGGTAATCCAGGTATAGGAAAACTCATTGCCGGTACTGGTTCCTGTTCCATCCAGCGTGACTTCCGGATTGTAACAATCGATCAGGTCTGCCGGTGCAATTTGAACAAAGGGCAGATCCACGTCTTCCGTGACAACAACCTCGTCAGTAGCAATACACCCATTGTTGGTATTAATAACAGTGATGGAATAAGTACCCGGTTCACTAACAGTTGGTGTTTCCGTATTGGAACCTCCAACTATTTGCCCATCATTGGTGGACCAATTGTAGGTAATATTGGGTCCCGATTGGGAGCCCGTACCGTCAAGGGTGATGGTCGGATTGGCACAATTGATTTCCGCAGGCGGGCCGGCATCTACAATTGGAGGTGTATCATCCAGTCCTACGGTTACGGAAATAGTATTATCACATCCGTTGGACGCATCCATCACCTGTAAGGTGTAGGTGCCTGGTGCATCAACCATTGGATTTAAAGTGGTTTCTCCGGAAACAATGTTGCCATCATTGGTTGTCCAGTCATAACTATATTCGGGCCCTACCGCAGATCCGTTTCCACTGATCATCAGCTGTGTTACCACACAGGTTAAGGTACCCCCTGAAGCATTTACGGCTGGTGGTGTGGTGTCGTCTGGCACATTGATATTCAATATGGTTTCACAACCATTATCTGAATTGGCTACAGTCAATGTATAAGTTCCGGGAGCATTTACTTCCGGGTTGAGGGTGTTGCCGCCGGATACAATTCCGGGGCCGGACCAGTTGTAATTAAATTCAGATCCGGTAGAAGTACCGTTACCATCGATGATTACAGAAGGATTGGTACAGGTAATTGGATCAGTAACAGCATTGGCCACAGGAGGCGTAATATCCTCTCCTACCGTAACCGTTGCCATTTCGGTACAACCATTGTCGGTATTTGTTACCGTAATCGTATACGTACCCGGAGCATTAACCTCCGGATCGAGGGTCGTTCCACCCGAAACAATCCCTGGTCCGGACCAATTATAGGTAAATTCTGATCCGGTACTTGAACCATTACCACTGATGGAAACAGTGGTCTGTTCACAGGTGAGGATATCATTCGTTGCAGCGGCAGCATTAGGCGGTGTCAGGTTCTCCCCAATAGTCAGGGAAGCAATATCCTCACAGCCATTGGCATCTGTAACCGTTACATCGTAATTGCCAGGAGGCAGATTGCCAACATTGGCTCCGCTCCCGCCATTACTCCAGTCGTAGCTGTATCCCGGAGTTCCACCGGATACATTTACTCCGGCGTTGCCTGTCGGGTTGTTGCAATCCACATCCTGTGTGTTGGATATAGTGGCATCCAAAATCGGCGGATCCGTCAGGTCTACGCTTGCTGTTTCTTCACAACCATTAGCATCTGTAATGGTCACGTTGTATGTTCCGGCAGGCAGGTCCTGCGGATTCTGGGAGTTGCCGGCCCCATTGTCCCATTGATAGGTGTAAGCCGGATCTCCACCGGAGACCACGAGGATTATCGATCCATCGTCTTCCCCATTACACAGCGGATTTATCGGAGTGAGGTTTGGACTAAGGGTAACTTCTGTGATGGGAACTGATCCCGATACGGGCCCCGGACAGCCTCCGCCCGGATTCGCAACCGAAACCAGGCTGTAAGTCGCTGTAGCATCAATTGTCAGTGTATATGGGTTATCGGAGGTCACAATTGGAGGTTGCTGCACCCCGTCTATGGCATAGGTAAACTCCCAGGGAGCATCGCCGGTAAATGTAATGGTCAAATCTACCGTTGCACCCGAACCACCATTCGCGCAAAGCGTACCACTCCCGCTCAAATCTGCAGAAGGAGCTGTTAATACGGTTACTGTGGCTGAATCAACTGTCGTATTTCCACAATCATCGGTAATGGTAACGTAATAAGTTTCGTCATCTGTTGGGCTTACAGAAATGTTAGGAGAAGACCCCCCCGTGCTCCAACTGTAGGTAAAGGCAGGTATACCGCCGCTTGCAGTTGCATTCAAATCAATCGGGGTTTCTCCTTCACATATCGTTATATCTTCCAGCGGGGTCGTTATCTCAGGAGGATCCTCTATCAACATTTCTATCGTGGAATTACTACAGGTACAGGGCGATTCCAATTCAAGGATTATGGTTTCTGTTCCTTCCGGAATTCCATCATTGATGGCATCAATTGGTATTTGTACTGAGACCTGTCCGGCAGGAATCGTAACAGTCAGGGGAATGGTAACATAGTCTGTTCCGTTCTCAGCGGTACTGGCTACGGAAATGGTAAAATTGATTACCTGTGGTTCGGAAAGGTCGGTCGGATCATCCCGGATAAATTCGTAGTAAGCTCCCGTACAACCTTCATAGACAACATTGGTTCCTGCAACGGTTCCGAATGCTTCTACCTGAGCTTCTCCTCCCAGTTCCAAACTGTTTTCCTCAAAGAATACGGCCGAATCATAAATGCCATCCAATACGTCTGCAATCGCCAGTTTTATATGGTAGGTGCTACAAGGAATAACCACCGCCTCAGCCGTCAGAACTGTGGTAAAACCATCAAACTGACAGTCGCTGGTACCTGGAGGGCCTGAAGTTGGGTGACCGGCACAGTTGGCATTATTAAGTTGTGGATCACCGACTGGTATGTTACCAACATAGTAGGCCGTATTGCTAGTGTGGTTTACGTTATTGATCGTTACCGGAGTTGTGGTACCTGGAACTACCGCGATATTTTCTGCATTATTGGAAAAGGGACCGTTTATCCCCGGGCCACTGATAAAGAACCCGAAGACATCATTAAAGGCAGAGTTGGTAAAATCACAATATTCTTCAGAAGCAAATACATAGTTAAATCGAATTGTATCCACTGTTGGAACGAAATCGAACTCTATTTTTGCGACGTCATTTAAAACACCTGCCCCTACAATTTGACCCAAATCCACATCTGTAGCAGTATTGGGCTCATCAGTTGAAGCACCGGTTTGGTTATTTGGCCCGGTAGCAACGGAAGTGTTGCCCGTAGAAAGGATGACACCGGAGTTAAAACCTATCGAGCTGGCTCCATTGGTAAATGTTCCCTTTTGGGCATTCGATCCCGCGTGGGAAATATTGGAGACCTCAAAACAATTTCCACCAAGTAAAAAATCCTGGATCAAAGTTATCCCGGGTACGCCCGAATTTGTAGAGATCGCCGGTGGCATCAACATACTGCTACTGGATGGTGGCGGCTTGGGACCGGCTTGCGCCGAAATAGAAAGCATGATATCACCACTGGGATTGGGACAAGTCTCTTCATTGACCACAGCCCTTATGGAAAGGCAATTCGAAGTGGCTTTCACCAGAAGACCGGTACCAAAGTCTCCGAGCAATTCTCCATCGCCCATAAACAAAGGATTGGCCTTCAGCGAAGGGGCACAAACCGTTTTGACATTTCGGTCTGAGATCTGAATGTGATAAGAATTTCCGGCATCCAGGCCACAAAGTGTAATAATCGTTTCTGCTCCATCCAATTGCACCCAGTGCCGCTCTGCACTGCTTTCAAGCGTAATAATCGGACCAGAATACAGGTTGGATTCTGTCCCCTTGAAAGCAAATTGAAGCGGAAGGAACAAAAGAATGAAAAAAAGCCATTTGGGTGTAGAGTGTTTCTTCATAAGGAAAGCTGATAAGTAGGAGTTTTTATATACCGCTTGGTCCGGGGGTTATGAGGATACTTAACATTTTACATCAGATTTTGCTCTCCACCGGCATTTGCCGGCCACATAAAATGCCAGTAATTAGCAGATACCTCAATTAATCATATTGCTGCCTGACAACCAGACAACAATGTAAATTTTCAATTTCCAAAAACTAAGAACAAAATACGGTTATGACCCAATTTTTTTGGAAAAAATACGCTGAACAGGGAAGGAGGCGTACTAAACAAGACATTTACGTCTTTATTGGGAAGAAAGCTCAAGCTTAAAGCCCGTTTTCCGGGATTCGCCTGCCTTTAAAGCCCACAAACCATCCATATTCTGAAAGGCATTAATATTGGCTGTCATTGGTTCCAGGGCGATGCTCATCCGATCCGGAGGAATAAAAAGCTGGTAATAAGGAAATGCCTTTTGTTTATCCAAAGGCTTGATTTGTAAGAATTGTTGGCCGTGATTTAATTTAAGAACGGCACTTTGCCCGGCAATTTGGTAACAGGTATCAAAATCTCTGTCCCCAATTTTTTGAAGAGAATCAAATTCCGAAAAGGTTTTTGTTTTGCCGGTTGGTATCATCGTTTCGGATACGAGGATTTCTTCGGATACCGGCAATTGAAGCTGCCAGTTTTCACATCCATTTTCGTCCAACTTAAAATATGGATGCCACCCAAAAGCAAAGGGCATGGAAGTTTGACCTCTGTTTTCGATTTCCACCTCCAATTCAAACCTGTCTGGTTCTGACCAAAGAGTATACCTCACCTTTAACTTAAAGGGAAACGGGTAGTACTCCAGTCCTTTAAAATCAAGGCTTAATGCAATAACGGCTTTATTGGAATGAAGCTCAATAGCATCTACTGAGAAACAGGTGGAAGCGCCAAATCCATGCAGCGCGTTATCGTGAATGGGATCATTGAGCGGAAACTGGTAGTGCTTGCCTTCCCAATGGTATTTCCCATTCTTTAGTCTGTTGGGAAAGGGAAATAAAAGCGCCGACCGCATCCAATCCAGACGATCCAGCTCTTCTGCATTTCTATAAGCGTGTAAGATCGATTTTCCGCGAAAGCGAATATCAAGTAAACAAGCCCCACGGGCAGGAACAATTTCCATAGATGAGTGAGAGGGATTGGAAAGTTTTATCACCTTCCAATCCCCCAGCTCCTTATTTTCTATCCGAAACATCTAGTGCTGAATGACTACTTTTTGCAATTGGCGACTTTCGTCGGATGTCAACTCCAGAAAATAAATACCATTTGGCAATGATTGAGTCGACAAAGTATTAATTTGATCTTGCAAGAATCCGGCAACTACCGTACGTCCGGAAGCATCGTACATGCGATAAGCAATGGCGGATGTCAGCGGCTTCTCAAATTCCAATCGAAGATATTCTCCCGCAGGGTTGGGAGAAACCTGACAACTCAGTCCGGCAATTTCAAATCCGGACACACTACTAAATGGCTCTGAAACCGTAATTTCGGCGAAAGCCACATCTGTACAGCCATCGGCATTGGAAGCACTCAGGCTAACGGTATAAACTCCGGGCTCCTGAAACAGGTGATTCGGACTTTCTTCCAGGCTCATACTGCCATCTCCAAAGACCCAGAGATATTCGTCGGCATTGGCTGTTTCATTCGTAAATGAAATCGAAGTCCCAAGGTCAACTTCAGTGGCATTCGGATTAAAGGAAGCACCTGGAGCCAGACCATCACCAATAGGTTCAACAACAATTTCTGTGCGCCCGCAAGGCTCAGGAATAGAGATATCCCAATCATAAAAGAAATAGTAGCCCTGAGAGGTTAATCCAAACTGCCCAAAACTTCTTCGGATCTTCACAAATCCTTCGATCTCATACGGGTAATCCGCTCCGGTATTATGGTGAGAGAGTGGAAGTCCGACTCCTATTACAAGTCTGTGCCCCGTTCCGGTCGGTACATTAATGTTTAGATCAATACGACTCTCACCAGTTTCTGTAATTTGTACAAAACGAGTGGATAACAAGTTTTCATCAGCATCCCGCAATTCGATGATCCGGGGACCGGTTTGTGGCGCATTGACCAAAACACTGTTTATGGTAAAAGGTAATTCAGCATCGAATAGAATTCCTTGCTCGTCAACCTCCTGTGTCATCAATTCCAATTCTCCGATACCCAATCCCGGACCAACCTGATTATTAAATTCAGCATCTACGTAATAGGTTTGTGGTCCATTGAGCGGCGGCGTTTGAAAAACGTCACCCGTAAACAGGGAAGTACCTCCTACAGGCTCGGCATACCAGTCAAATACCGGTGTGCCCGGGCCGTCTGCCTCTACCCGCAGGAATGCTGGAGCTCCCATACAGAAGCTGCCGTTTTCTGTTTCCAGCGTGGTATTAAACAAAGCCAGTTTGTCTAACACCTGAACCCGACGGCGCAGTTTATTATTGAGTGGTTTTTCTTCTTCCAGTCCGTTGGGCGATTTCACTTCTGCATATACCCATTCGGCACCCAGACTTGCAGTTTCTCCCGGTAGTTCTACGGTCACTCTTTCACCGGGCATAAGTAGTCCCTCCCATTCGTATTCAAACACCGGACCATTGTCGCAATAGTATTCTACCACGAAGCTTGTAAGACTGTTTGTACCACCATTCTCAACAGTAACAATTGGCGCTAATGGCAAGCCTTCACAATAAATGTCATTCTGCTCCATGTCAACGATTACCGCATCGTGCTCTACAATCGGGTCAACCGGCGTAAATCCCTGATCAATCAGATAGTAGAATGCTTCTTCCAAATTGATCATCCCCATTCCGTAATCATTGTCTTCCCCAGGTGCTCCAAGATCAGTACAGGTAAAATACAGGGCTCTTTTAATATCATTGCCCGCTGCATCAGGGAAAGCTTCCTTTAGCAACAAAATTGCCCCGGAAGTATGAGGTGCTGCCATGGAAGTACCGGATTTTAATCCGTAGCCGCCATCAGGCACACAGGAACGTACCGAAACGCCTGGCGCAGATACTTCTGGTTTAATGAGCAAGGATCCGGTTCCTCCACAGATTGAGGGGCCGCGACTGGAGAAATCAGCGATTGGGAAGGTAGTCGTACTTCCGTTCAGGGCTCCTACTGTAAAAGTATTTACGATGTCTGTATTGATGTTATGCGGACGTGTAATTGTCATGTCACCCGGTCCTTCGTTTCCGGCCGAAAAGACAACGGCAACTCCCGCAGCATCGAGGGCATTTAATACACTCACATATTCATTCATACAAAAATCTACATTGGGATTGCGCCAGGAATTATTAATTACATCCGGCATATCTTCCGTGGTTCCAATATTACCGTCTGGATTCAATGCCCATTGAAAGGCACTAACGGTACCCTGTCCCTGGATGCCGCAAATGGTTGCACCACCAATCCAGTGGGAATTATAAGCTACACCGATTGTATCTCGCTCAACCCGATCCAATCCAACCACAGTCCCGGCAACGTGCGTACCATGATCATCGCAATCAAAGGGATATTGATCATTGAAAAAGCTCTCATCATTGGGCGCATATACTCCCCGGTAATTATCTCTTAATGAAGGATGATCAGGATCCACCCCCGTATCGCTAATAAACCCTATTCTACCATATCCGGTATATCCCATATCCCACATAAATCGGGAGTTGATCGCTTCCAGTCCCGGTTCCACTCCATCGGGAGATACCGGCAGAAATTCGCAGGACTCTTCAACAGATACCAACTCTACCGGACCATCGAGGTCAATATATCCTACATCCTCCCGCAAGCTGAGTTCCGCAATCAGTTCGGCTGTGCCCGTAGCATAGATCACATTGGTAATCCAGTACTCATTGACACTTCCAGTTTTGGTTGCCGGGTGATTGTTTAGAAATTCCAGCAAAGGGCCCTGAGTTTCCCGCGCTTTCTGTTGGAGAGCTTCCAAAACCTGAGGAGCCCGCTCGGATACAGGACTTTTCAATTCATTAAAACGCAGTGCCATTTCTCTAATTTCCACCTGATCTTTCAGGAGGATGTAAAAGTCGTGCGCTCCCTGCGGATCGGTTTCGATTTTATCTAAAAGGTTCTGGGAAAGAACGGCTGTATTGATATTTTGGGCTTGCAAGCTGCCAAAAAGACACAGCACGATAATGGTAATCAGTGGTCGCATATTAATTCGATCTAAATGTTCAATGCTAAAGGCTGGTTTCGAAGGGTCGCCAAAGATAACAAATTGTGCCCGACAGCTGTTTCTCCCATTGAGCTTCTATGTCATACATCTTCCGCCTGACAAATGAGGTCTTTTACTAAAAGATGACTAAACATTTCTTGTTGATTAAATGAAGTAAAGTCTGGTCGGCTCCAAATCAAAAACCTGACTTATTCATTTATATGGAAGCAAGGGGATTGAGAAATCTGTATCTTCACAGAAGCAAAAACCACAGATATGAAAAATCGATTATTGGCTCTTTGTCTCGGTTTAATGTGTTATTCCATGGGATTTGCATTGGATGCAAGTGTCGAATACAGCCGCTTCAAAAGTCCGGATATGGGGTACATTGAAATTTACCTGCATATTCTCGGTGAAAGTGTAGAGTACGTACCTATTGATTCTACGCATGGACAGGCAATGGTAGATATTGCTATAATTTTTCGCCAGAATGGGGAGATCGTAAAATTTGATCGCCTCGAATTGAGCAGTCCGGTGGCCTCCGCTCCTATAGATTTCCAGGATTTGCGCAGATATCCCTTAAAAGATGGAAACTATGAAATGGAAATCATTCTGGAGGACAAAGCCAATCCCGAAAACAGATTTACTCATAAAGCAACTGTAGAAATGGCCATGAATGCACCTGCTCTGGTACAATCAGATGTTCAGTTGCTCAAAGGTTACCGACAATCTGATGAAACCAGTGCTTTCATTAAGAACGGTTATTTTTTGGACCCCCTACCCTTTCATTTCTATGGTAAGTACGCCGACAAGCTGGCTTTCTATCACGAAATTTACAATTCAGACAGTGTAGTTGGTGAGGATTATATGATCAGCTATTCGATTGAAAGAATTAATGGCCAGGGAAAATCAGAAACGGTTTTGATCGGGCATAAAAGGCTTTCGCCGAAACCCGTAAATGTGGTATTGCTGCAACTGGATATCACCGAATTGGCATCCGGATCTTACAAACTCGTGATGGAGGCAAGAAACCGCCATCAGGAGTTATTGAGCCATCGAGAAGCTGAATTCACTCGCGCCAATCCTTTCCTTAATGCCTCCGATGAAGAAATCGCGTCTGTTGGCCTGGAGGATGCTTTTGTATCAAAACTAACCAAAGAAGAACTGGAGTACAGCATTCGGGCCCTGACCCCCAAAGTTGACTTTCAGGATGGCGAACTTCTCAACGAGCTTTGGAAAGACGGCGAACCAGCCGCACAGCGCTTATATCTTTTCTCCTATTATGTAAAAATCAATCCAAACCAGCCGGAATTGGCCTACGACGAATATATGGAACTGGCCCGGGCAGTAGACAAAACCTTTTACTCCGGCTTCGGTCACGGATTTGAATCAGACCGCGGTTATACCTACCTCAAATATGGGGCACCGGATGATATAGTCACCGAAATGAATGATCCCGTGGCACCGCCTTATGAAGTGTGGGTTTATTACGATTTTCCGGCTACCGGTCAGAACAATGTGAAGTTTATATTCTACAACGCCAGCCTGGCTTCAGGAGATTTCCGACTGCTGCATTCTACTGCAATCGGAGAAGTAAACAACCCAAATTGGGAGAATATTCTGTATCAGGATGCCAATCCAAATCCGTATAACGATCAGGGACGAAGTAATGGATCAGATGGATTTGGCCGCAATATTCGCAGCAACATTACCGACTGGTAAGATCGATCACAGCCTTTTTGTCCGGATATAAAACAAATCCGTATCAACAAAGAAATCTTCCTTACGGGTGTCTTTTAGCATCAATCGCTGAAAGGCACCCGTTTTAGGTTGATAGTATTTTAAATTACCGGGCGTTCCCATTTTTACCGGCATATCAAAGGCAGCTACATCCGCCTTCCACCGATACTCTACAACCAGTTCATCTTCAATTTCTGTAAGGCGATATTCCAGAACTGGCGGACGGGGATACCAGAGGTATTGCTCAAAAAAAGGTCCAAAATCTTTGCCCGTTTTATCATTTACGAAACGGGTAAAATCGTCTGTACCCACTATGGACAGGGCATGCTTATCGTAGAATTCCCGCAGGAGTTCAAACCAAAGATCATCGTTATTAATGGCATGGCGCAGGGTATGTAACACCCAACTACCCTTAAAATAATGATCGCTATGCTCCCATTCTTCCCAATTTACATCTCGAGGACCGAGTATGGGTTGTTCATTCCCAATAAAACTACGCTGGCCATTCAGGTATCTTATCGCATCATCATAACCATACTCACATTCTACAAACAATGCTTCCATATAAGTCGTAAAAGACTCGTGAATCCACATTTCCGACAAATCTCCAATACTGATGCTGTTGCCAAAATATTCATGCCCCGTTTCATGTACAATGATATAATCCCAATCCATGTCATCGGGAATCATGCCCCCCAGATAACCCCGCATGTAATTATTGCCATAAGCGATTGCGCCTTGATGTTCCATGCCCAGATAAGGGGTTTCAACCATGCCAAAGCCATCCTCCCAAAAGGGATATTTGCCAAAGTACCGCTCAAAGCAGGCAAGCGTCTGATGAACCTGATTAAAATGAATTCGGGCTTTCTCCAGATTGTAAGACAGTACGTAATAATCCAAATCCAGTTTCTCCCCGTCATCGGCCTGATAAACATCTGAAAAATGGACATAATCCCCGATGTTTACTGTTACATTGTAATTGTTGATGGGATAAGAAACAAACCACTCATATCGGGTAAACCCCCGCTTTTGGGAATCCGGTTTCTGAGCACGCAGAACCCCGTTGCTTACACAAACCAATGGATCCGGTACACTTACTGCAATAGAAACGCTGTCTGGCTCATCCGACAAATGATCTTTATTGGGCCACCACAAAGATGCTCCGGTCCCTTCACAGGCAACCGCAATCCAGGGATTCCCCTTCCTGTCCCGGCGCCAGATAAAACCGCCGTCCCAGGGCGGATTTGCTGCCCGAACAGGACTTCCGTGGTAATAAATCCGTAAAGCACTTTGAGTACCCTTGCTTAGGGTGGCAGGCATATTTACAAACACGGCGTTAAACTTGCGTTCGAAGCTCAGCTTTTTTCCTTCAAATACAATCTTGTCTACCTCCATATTGGAAAACAGGTCAAACTGAAGCCGCTTAAAATCGGTCGTAGCCACAAAGGCCATATCCACAAAGCCTTCGATCTGTTTTTCATCCGGCAAAATCCGGATATCGAGCGCATAAGCACTTACGTCGTAGCAGCTGCGCTCCGGCCCCAGCATTCCTCGTAAACTATCCGCTTCTGTAAAGTGATACTGATCGTAAAAATCCCGTTGCCCCTCTAATGGGGACAGGCCGATAGTCAAAATCGTAAATAGGAGTAACAGGTGCTTGTTCATAAATCTTTGCTTTCAGAAAAACAACGTCAGGGACCACTACTTTGGTTTCCCGGAATGGAAATTGCTGGCAAAAATATACTAAGTCTGAAAAATCGGGCATTTTGTCTATAACATCCAACCAACAGGCCATTAAATATGTTATTCCAAAAATTTAACGTCCTATGCGTAGCATACTGTTTATTGGCTTTTTGCTCTTTCTGGATGTTTATGCTTTTCAGGCATTGCGCCTGGTCGCCGTAAACTGGCCCGCCTGGTTGCGCACGAGTCTGTTCAGTTTATACTGGGCCACTCCCGTGCTGGCAGTCGTCTACTTACTGTCGGCTCAATTTGGCTATACGGAAAACTGGGGAAAAGGCACGGTCACGCTGCTACGAGCTTTCGTATTTATTTTTTACCTGGCCAAATTCCTGGTAGCTTCCATGCTTATTGTAGACGATTTGCGCAGGGTAGTTCTCCGGGCCTATGAAGGCCTTGCCGGACCGGTACGTTTTAACAAAGGACGTTCGGTATTCATGGCCCAGCTGGGACTTATCCTGGCGGCTATTCCGCTGGCCACTCTTTCTTATGGCATCATCCGAAACCGCCATCGTTATCAGGTCATTCGACGGAAAATCCAGATCCCTGGTTTATCAAAAGAATTTGAAGGACTTAAGATCATTCAGATTTCCGACATACACTCCGGTAGTTTTACCGATAAAGAGCCCGTTCGAAAAGCGGTCGATCTCATCAATCAGGAAGAAGCAGATCTGGTCTTTTTTACGGGTGACCTGGTAAATTACAAGGCTGAAGAAGCACTCGAATTTGTCGATGTATTCGGTGCCATCCGTGCTCGAAAAGGCGTGTACTCCATTCTTGGAAACCACGATTACGGCGATTATGTGCGCTGGAACAATGAGGCAGAAAAGGAACAGAACTTGAATTTGCTGTTTGATATTCATCGTCGTATGGGCTGGAATCTGCTTCGGAATGAAAATGAGTTGGTGCCTTTCGGCGAATCTAATCTCGGCGTGATCGGTGTCGAAAACTACTCCGCGCTGGATCGTTTTCCCAAATACGGAGACCTGAAAAAAGCCAGCGAAGGTACAGAAGGTGCCGACCTGAAAATCTTGCTTTCGCACGATCCTACCCACTGGAAAGAGCAGGTTACTGCCGATGCTTTTAAGGATATTTCGCTCACCCTCTCCGGACACACCCACGGTATGCAATTTGGGTTGGAAATTCCGGGTTGGATAAAATGGAGCCCTGCCAAGTATATGTACCGGGAGTGGGCCGGTTTATATCGAGAAGCAGATCAATTTCTATATGTAAACCGGGGATTGGGATACCTCGGCTATCCGGGACGGGTAGGGATTTTACCAGAAATTACTGTTTTAGAATTTCAAAACGCCTGATAAAGGCCATTCTCAATCACGCGCTTATTTTTTACCTTTACCGGGAATTAATTTTTCAGGTTTGGCTTTCGCCGAATGAATGTCCACGCCTAAATAATCACAACAATTACAAATGTTCCGCGTAAAGAACCTCCTTTTCACGCTCGGCTTGTTTATGATATCCTGTGCAGGAAATCCGGATGAAGCTGATGAAGTCCTAACCGAGGATATGCTGTTTGGCCGATGGGAGCTGGAATCAGCCACCCGCGACGGACAACCAACTGAAACTTTAAACACAACCTTTTTCGAGTTTATTTCTAAGGAAAAGATGGCTACAAATCTGGGTACCGGAGCCCGGGAAGAAGTGGATTACAACCTGACTGAAAGTACGATCCAACAACTCTCCGGCCGATTTCAAACCGAATATACTATTCTCAATTTTTCAGATTCAACCCTGGTCCTAAGCATGGAGTTGAGAGAAATCCCATTCGAGCTTAACCTTAAAAGATCCAGCCAGGAAGACCAGATGAATTAAGGAATCGGGATGCCCCTTCTTTTGGAGAGGATTCTCAAAGAGTTGAGACAAAAAAAAATCCGTAGATCAAATGACCTACGGATTTTTATTTATGCCAACTTAAGAAATTACTTCTTAATATGGGTACGCTCTTTGATACGTGCTTTCTTACCTACCAATTCGCGGAGGTAATACAATTTTGCACGACGCACTTTACCGCGTTTCAGAATTTTAATCTCCGTAATATTTGGAGAAGCAAATGGGAAGATACGCTCCACACCTACACCGTTTGACATCTTGCGAACGGTAAAAGTACGAGTTGCACCGGATCCGTTGATTTGGATCACGTTTCCACGAAAAGACTGGATACGCTCTTTGGCGCCCTCTACAATCTTGTAATCAACATTAATATTATCACCCGGACGAAATTTTGGAAAGTTCGACTCACGGGTAATTTGCTCTTCAACGAATTTTATAGCGTCCATCACGTTATTTTCTTTTTGCCTAGGATGGTCTGATTAAAGTTTCGCAAAGGTAAGAAAAAATATTATTCCCTCATATACATTCTAATATATTTATCAGGAATTCAGCACACTTTCAAATCCGGTCTAAAAGGAGTATGCGAGCCAGAGCTGCCCACTCCGGTTTCGGGTAAATATCGTATCAAGCTCATTGCCGTCCAGATAAGTTACTTCGTAGAAATTTAACATGCCCAGCGTAAATCGCAAGCCAAGGGAGAGCTTATCCCCTACCGGAACAATTGCCCCCAGAAACAGGCCAACATCCAGTTCAGAATCCAGTTCAACGAATTCTGGATTTTTGGAAACAACCAGTGCCGGCTCTACTCCGGCTTCCAGATCAAGGAAACTTGCGGGCGTATAAATAAAAGAAAGCGGCAAGGTCAGGTAATTGAGGTTCAGGTTTTCAAAGGTATTGGAACTTAGCTGCACTTCGTCCTTTTCTCCTTTCATGGAGTATAACAATTCGGCTCTAAAGCCGACCGGCCTCTGTCGCGAGCTTTGCACAAAAACCCCTCCGGCTCCGCCTATCAACATCTCATTGACATCTTCACTGGAGTAGTTATTGTTTTCAGAAATTTCTCCCACCCAGGAGAAGTTCACGCCTGCTTTCAGACCAAAACTCAGTTGGGCATGAAGGCTCATTGATCCTGTTAAACAAAGGATACATACAAAAAGCAAGTTTTTCATAATCATTGGTTTAATAAAAAAAGTAGCAAGGACTGTCAGGCAGACCTTGCTACTTTGCTTTTTAGATGTATTTCACGGGCTGGAGCTCCACCCGCATCGTTTGTTCAAAACCAATATACGACTTTTACTTCATTAAAGTCAAATATTGTTTGTACTCAAATGCTTCGCCCCTCGGACCTGTAAATTGCACAATACAGGTATACACACCGGAAGGTGCTATTCTATTGCTTCCTGCTTTTCGTCCATCCCAATGCTCATTGATGTCATTGGTTTGGAAAACCTTTTCGCCCCAGCGGTTCCAGATTTCCATGCGGTAATTGGTAATCCCGAGATAGACCCCGGCTGGTCCGAAGAAATCATTGGTATCATCGTAATTCGGACTAAATGCGGTGGGTAAGAAGTACCGAATTTCAGGCACCACATCTATTCGTTTCGTTATGGTGTCCAGGCAACCAACCTCATTATTTACAATCAGTTTGATCTCCTGCCATCCCGTATCCTGCAGTACATAATTGAAATTGGCTTTGTTGCCAATGCGCACGGAGTCGATAAACCAATCCCAGAACACCACATCGGGTGTAGACTGGTCCTGTAAATTAATATCCGGCGAAAGCTGAGAAAAAGACTCCGGGCTGAAATTGAAATCAGCTTCCGGCCTTTCGCTTATATAGATCAGGTTTTCAAAGGTGGTATCGGTTTCGCAACCAATGGGAGAAATAATGTTGAGGTTTACCGAATAAGTGCCCGGCTCTTTGTATTCATATTCCGGGCTAATATCCGTCCCTGTACCTCCATCGCCAAAGTCCCAACTGACCTCGTAGGAATCATCAATGGGGGAAGACAGATTTTCGAAGGTAATATTGGCAGGCGGACAACTGGAGGTATCGTTTGGAGAAACGAGGATCAAGCCGGGTACCGGGAAATAGTTGACCGGAATCTCAACACCCGCCTGGCAATAATTCGTATCTGTCACCACCAACTGCACATCATACAAGCCCGGTTCTTCGAAGAAATGAAGCGGATAGGCAGATTCGGAAGACTCAGAATCACCAAAATCCCAATCCCAGGCAACCAGACCTTCCGAATCGGTTAAGGATTCATCGCTAAAAAACACAGGCCCGGCAATACAGGTATCGTATTCAAATTCAAAATCTGCAGTAGTTTCAGGATGCACGCGAATCCATACCATGGAAGAATCTGCGCAGCCCGTAGGTTGGACGATGGTAAACTCTCCCGTATAGGTTCCGGGCCCCGGAAGCGAAATCACCGGTTCAAATTCATCGTATACATAGGTAGTATCACCTATATCAAATTCCCAACTAAAGAAGTCTGCATCCGGATCCAGAATGCTGTTATTTTCAAGCATGACCTCTTCGTAGGGGCAAAATTCGAAGATCTCAATATCCCCTAAATTGATATCAGCCGGAAGGTCTACGGCAACTAAGGGTTCGCAGTAAGCAACATTAAACTGAAATTCTCTTCTCAATACGGTAAGTAATTCCCCATTTCTATATTCATACACACAGACACCCACCACGAATTGCCCCTGAATATCCGGGGTACCGGTCAGTAAACCGGTATTGGCATCAATGGTCATTGCCGGATTGCCACCTAATGGGTTTAAGGGGCTATAAGGTGGTAAGTACTGAATTGGATCATAGGGTGGCGGACAAGCCGGGTTAGGTGCTACCCCGTCGCAAGCGTTTCCGGGAGCCCCTGTATTTCCGCCACCTTCAAAACCGGAACACAACTCATAGATCAGCTGGTCGCCCTCCACATCCGTAGCACTGTGATCGTATTCAAGCGGTTCATTTACACAAATAACGGTGGGCGGGAAAGTCTCAAAGACCGGACTATTGTTGCAAACATCCTGAGAAGCGGGAGTGATCTCAATGGTAAAAGTGGCACCAATATCGCCTGGATTTACCACATTCGAAATAGTGTTATTTCGGCAACAGCGCTGATAAGAAATAGTATATGCTTCGTTAGCAGGCCAGATATCAAAAGTATAAGTAAAGGTATAAGTACCTACTTCCACACAGAGGTTTGGCGGAAGGATCACACAGGGATTGTCAATATCCGGCTGCACATTTTCTACATCAAAATTGAATGGAACAAGTATCGTGGCTTCCGGATCTCCGGCAGCCCCCCGGTAAATACTCACCGGAGCCTGAAAGTCAAAACCGGCACCTGTGGGATCGTTGCAATCCCGGTACATGGTCAGTTTAAATTCGTAGGTTCCGTTTCCCAGACATTCGTAGGTCCAGCCCCCTCCAATAATGTGTTTGGCAAACAGCCCGGAAGGCATTAAAAAGCAAAATAAAAGTACGGGTATAAAATACCTGTGCATAGTATGTTGGGTTTTAAAGCATGTAACACCCTAAAATAGATGCTCTGCTGAAATGGTTCTTCTCACAATTGATCGCTAACCAGGCTGATTAGCTGCCTGTAACTAAATGGGAAAATACAAAGGCTCCTGAACATTTGCCTACGATTGCCGACAATTTCAAATAATTGATCATCTTAAGAAGGGTATTTGCCTGTTTCATGACAGACAACGGGCTATACTTTCAGCCAAACTTTTACTTGATCAGCGTCACATAACCATTGATCTTTATTTGCTGCCCACGGGGTTCCACATAGGCGACGACCACCAGGTAATTTCCGGCTGGTGCCATTTCTCCGGTGTTAAATTTGCGGCCGTTCCAGGATTCGTAAGGATCATTTGTTTCGAAGATCAATTCGCCATAACGGTTCCATATCTGGAAAGTAAAATCCCGCGCTCCCTCCATGACGCCTTCTCCCCGGAAAGAATCATTTACCCCATCGGTATTCGGCGTGAATGCATTGGGGAGAAAATATCGAACCTGGGGTTCTATATCCAGGCGGGCAACCGCAGTATCTTTACATCCACTCAGGTGAGTTACAATTTGCAATACATCCACCAGCCCCGTATCCGGGAAGGTAAATACCGGTTCGGTCAGAAAAGAAACGCCAAAAGGTCCGAATTCCCATTTCCAACTTTCGGCATCGATTGACTCATCAATGAAAGTCACTGTCGGATTGAAATTACTTAGTTCTTCCGGGCTATAGTCAAAGCCGGCAACCGGTGAAGGCAACACCTCTATCAGGTTTGGAAATATCGTATCCGTATAACACCCAATCGGAGATGTAATCTCCAGACTTACCGTATAAACGCCCGGGTCTTCAAACACATGCGTTGGGGACACTCCCTGCCCAAAATTGCCATCTCCAAAATCCCAGAAAACATCATAGGTTTCATCGATTGGGAAGGACAAGTTATCAAAAAACACTTCGGCCGGTTGGCAAACAATCAGATCTCCCGGATCCACCACCAAAAGCGCCGGCACCGGAAAGTAGTTGATTTCCTGTGTCAGAGAATCTTCACAACCGTTTATATCAGTTACTCTCAATTCCACCGGCAAATTACCCGGTATCATGTACAAATGATCCGGATTCTGATCGGTGCGACTATTGCCATCGCCAAAATCCCATGCCCAGTCTGTGATTGCATTGGGACCGGCTCCGGAGATAGAAAGATCCGTAAAAAGGACAGGGCCGGATATACAGGTATCGTATTCAAACTCAAAATCTGCCACTATATCCGGATAGATATTTACTTCAATGTTGGCGGTATCCGCACAATTTGTTCCGGGGTTCAAAACCAGCTGCCCGGGATAAGTACCCACTCCCGGAAACTCAACCGTAACATCCTCTGAGCTGTAGTTTTCTATTACACCTCCTCCCAGATCAAAGGTCCATTGGTATTCATCGATAAACTGAGCCTGGTAGCTTTCGTTGATCATAGTCACAACACTATCTCCACAGGAGATCACCTGAAAGGTATTGTCAATAATAAAATCCTCCCGAATATCAGCTACCACCGTGGGTTCGCAGTTGGCTACATTAAATTGAAAGTCGCGCCTCAACACACTGAGTAATTCTCCATTCCTGTACTCCTTGACGCAAACCCCTACCACATACTGGCCCAAATTTGTAGGAACTCCTGTCATAAACCCTGTATTCGGATCAATGGTCAAGCCAGGATTGCCGTTTAGGGGACTGTCAAAACTATAAGGCGGATCAATGAAATTTACGGGCGGATAAGCATTCGCACCATTTGTGTTTGGGGGCAGATCCGGGTTGGGAGCAACGCCGTTTGGAGAAAAGGCATTGTCTGTATCAGGGCCACCACCTGTATAGGGAACGCAAAGCTCGTAAACCAATTCATCGCCGTCTATATCAGTAGCTGAAAAATCAAAATCGATTGGTTCTCCTGCACAGATAATGATAGGTGGGAAGTTATTGAAAGTCGGACTGCTGTTGCATTCCAACTGGGCCTCTGCAGTCAACTCCATGGTATAGGTAGCTCCTGTATCACCCGGGTTACTAATATTGGTTATGGTATTATTTCTGCAGCAACGTTGATACACCAAATGGTAAGACTCTCCCGTATACGGCAGATTGAGTGAGAAAACATAGGTGCCTTCTTCTACACAAACATTTGGAGGAACAATCAGACAGGGATTACTGATCTCAGGGTTTACAGGCACCACAACCGGGGCACCAGGATTAATGCTTGCAAATTCCTGATTGGAATCTCCCTGATAAATTGATAACTGCAAATCAAAAGGCGCATTTCCTGCTCCGTCAAACAAGGCTCCCTGGCCAGCACAATCCCTATACATCTTCAAGGTAAATGTATAAGAATCCCCCCCATTGCATACATAGGTGATTTCCCCTCCAATAATATGGGCGGCTTTTGCTGTCGGCACTAAAAACAGAGCCAGTCCAAACAGCAGGCCGATCCGCATCAATCCTTTCATAGTTAAATTCTCAAATTCAAAATTCTACCTGATTAACGGCTGGTCGAAAATCCAAGTTACATTATTTATGCTTTTCAACAACGACCGGGGCACAGGGGTTTGACAAACAGTGCAATGGATTGAATTCCAGCCGACAATTCATTTTATGTCTGATGCAGCAAATCCTTTCCGGTGGTCGTTTAAGCATACAACGAAATGGCTAAAAAGAGCATCTTTGGAATAGACACATCAGAGTGATCTGTTCATTTCATCGCAAAAGCTTGCGTTAAATTACTCTTAAAAACCCTTGACTTTGCGACATTTGATCCATCAAAAGTGTCTGGAATATAGATGATGGTATTCTAATTCCGGCAAAGGCTGGAAACGGGTTGGTGAATTCTCCTAAAAAACGGAGTTTGGATAATATTACAACCAAATCTGCGATTTGATAGTATACCAGAGGCTGTAAAGCCTGTTTGGTGTCATTCCAATCTTCCCAGAAACCACCACCCGGATAGTAACCGATTGCAAAAGGATTATATTGTCAAAGCATTGAGCTGTTTGGCAAACTGCTTAATTATAGCTTTTCAACAAATCCTGCTGCGCTATTAATTTAATGCTGTATCAGCAGCCGGAATCCTAAAAATTACACAGAACTATCTTGTGTTGCCTTTGTTTTCTAGCTGAAAAAACAGAAATTACAAGAGGAACTTTTACCCATGAATACATTTCCCGACCAAATGACCTCTATGGTTGACTACTACGACGTAAAAAAAGCAGTCCAAACACTGGAATCCGACGGATTGATTTTGTATCCCACCGATACAAATTGGTCCATTGGATGTGATGCTACCAGCGAAGTGGCCGTTGCCCGGGTTTTCCGTTTGAAAAAAAGACCGGCCGATCAGCCCCTTACCGTTTTAGTTGAATCCATTGATATGCTGAAAGATTACGTAGATCACGTACATCCACGTATTGAGACATTGCTTTCCTTTCACGTTCGTCCGCTTACCATTGTTTATGATCAGGCTGAAAAACTGCCTCAGAGACTTACCGCTTCTGATGGCAGCATTGCTATACGGATACCGCAGGACGATTTTTGCCGGGATCTGATACGGGAATATGGCCGACCACTGGTGGCTAGTTCGGCCAATGTGCACGGGGCACCCCGTCCAAAGCATTTTGGAGAGATAAACTCAGATATCATTCAAGGCGTGGATCTGGTAATGCCGCACCGCAGAGCCGAAAGAGAAATCGGAGAACCCTCTGTAATTGCCAGGCTCTCCGATAAAGCAGAATTGATTTTCATCCGCGAATAGAAAAAATAATGTTGAATGTTGAATTTAGAAATTTGAATTTCATCAACATTTAAAATTCTGCATTCAACATTCCCTCTTTTCTACTCAAACATCACCTCCAGAACATTGAGGTACACCTCATCAATCGGTGCCGTAACACAATTGGAAAGTAGCACAAAGGTGTACCCGCTCTCCGGAAAGTAAAAGGCCCTCGACCCGAATCCGTCGATCCCGCCAGTATGGCCGTAAGCATAGCCGTAATCAGACTCAAAATATTCCAGCCCGTAACCGTTTTTCGTTTGTCCCAGGCTTTCCCAAACCCAGTCTTCCGGCAAATCAAACCATTCTTTCATTTGGGCAACTGACTCTCCACTGATCAGGACTTCCTGTTCCAATCCTTCCAGGAATCGCCCCAGGTCCCAGGCATTGATGGCGATGCTGCCATCTCCGGTGCCCAGTTCATCGAGGTAGACCATGGATGTTTCGGTAATTTTACCATTGTCGTAAATATCTGCATACCCCTGGACGACTTCCTTTGGCACGGTTGTACTGGTGCAAAAGGAGGCACTCTCCAGGTTTAGCGGAGCAAAAATCCGTTCTTGCAGTATATCAGCCTGGTCTTTTCCGCCAACTTTTTCCAGGATCATACCGAGCAATAAAAAATTGGTGTTGCAATAATAATAGGTCTCCCCTACTTCATTACTGGCTGCCTGTCCGTAGGTATATGCCAGGATGTCTTCCTGGGTCCACTCATTATTGGCGTTGTTGATTCTGGCCAGTTCCAGGGCTGTGGTATAGTAGTCGGGTATACCGCTGGTATGTGTGAGCAGATGGCTGATGGTTGCCTGATCCACATTAGCTACTTTTTCAACGACTTCTGCCGGCAAATAATCTGCAATACGGGCATTCAGCGAAAGCTTGCCTTCTTCTACATAACTCATAATCGCTGCTGCTGTAAACACTTTCGAAATGCTGGCAATAAGAAAAGGCTGACAAGCAACTGCTTCGGCTCCGCTTGTGAGGTCGGCCATTCCGACTGCTCCGGTCCAGGTACCATAGGCATCTTTGATCATCATGGTTCCTCCAACCATTCCATTGGACAAATTGGCTTCCAGGATTTGCTGATAACGGCTGGCATTAGGATGTTGCCCCGAACTGTCTGCAAATACAAAGTCACAGGTATAATTACTTTGAGGGCGCACTTCCTCCTTGTCGCAGGACGACAATATTACGATAAGGGCTGGAAGCAGAAAAAGAAGAATATTTAAACGTATTGATAGCATGGTCTAAATTTTATTGGTATGAGAAATACATTCGCCGAGGCCGGCAGGCCGTAAGGCAAGAGGCGTTAAAAAATTCAATTAAAAGTTCGACGAATGCCCACTTCCAGCGCAGTCTGAGGAATTACGGGCGTAGCAATTACGAAAGGGGTTTCTAGACGCAGGCTATATCGAATAAAGGGTTGCCAGGCACCGCCTCCAAAGCCCGCACCAATCCCGACACCGCCCAGGGCATGCGGACGACCAAACTGTTTGGCCTCCATATATTTGCCGCTTTCCGGATCTAAGGTGTAAAGAGACTTGGTATGGAAGGTGTGCATATAGGCCAAATCGGCTCCGGCCATTAGGTTGAGCCAGGAAAGGGCCTGGTATTCAAAGGAATATCCGCCGCCCAGGTAAATACCAGTTTCGATTTTTTCGTGGTAATAGCCACCTATTCGGGCTGTGAAAAACTGGCTTGTTTTTTCGCTTTCGCGGAATGTCTTACCAGCTCCGATTTCTATACCAGGGTGTAGGGTACCCTGCCAACTGGCAGGACCGGGGAGTGCATAAGCCTGGTGGTAAAAGCTTAGAGAAACATAATCTGCAATCTGGGCATTGCCTATGCTGCAAAACAGCATACACAGAACCAGGAGGGTCCATTTGTACATATCGGGTGATTTTTGATGATTTCACCCAATAGATGCAATTGCTCCGGAGGAACCCCTATGCATTCTTCATATATCTCGATAAATATTGTTGAGTTCGACCCGCCGGCGCGGGTCGTTTCATTGGGGGCAACCATGTGCTAAGGAGGTCTGACCCGCCTACGCGGGTCAATCTGCCAGACATTAAAGGATAAGCCGTATTAAAAATGATTTCCTTCGACATAGGACAAAAGAAACAGGGGGAAATATTCTGTCCGACGTTGTACTGAAAAAGAGAAAAACCTGAATGGGCATGCCTGACTTGTTGTACCCAATAATTTAAAAATCCACTGTACAATCCTGGAGCTAGGTTATAAATGCTCCCAAAAAAACACCAGAAATAAACACATCAAAATCAGACCCGCGTAGGCGGGTCCCCCCTTCCTAACGCCAGAGTTTCATTCAAACGCCGACCCGCGCAGGCGGGTCGAACCTTCCACCTATTAATCAGGAAGTTTCTCCAAATCGTAATCGATTAAGTGTTCATCCAACAAATTTTTGAATTCAGCTTTGGAGGAATTATCCTTGTGATGTGTTTTTTGATTTAGGATATATCGTATTACAACGCTTGTGCTTTTTGAGCTTACGGAAAAGGCACCAAAGCCTCTTTGCCAATAAAAAGGGCTCTTGGTTGAATAATTCTCCTTAATAAATTTGGAAGAGCTTTTTTTTATTTCCCGAACCAGATCGGAAATCAGATAATTCGGTCTCATTCCAATCAATACATGAAGGTGATCCGGCATGCCACCAATAGCAAGTACTTTTTGCCCTCTATTTTGAATAACCCCAGTTATATACTTGTGAAGTCTCTCCTCCCAATCCGGAGAAATTAAGGGTTGCCTAAATCGTACAGCAAAAACTACGTGAATTTGGATTTGTGAATAGGTGAATTCCATAAACGATACCTCTTAGCCACCCTGAGGGCCCAGGTGTTGAATAATAAATCTATAAAATGGAATGGGATGTTGGAATTCTCTTTAATAATAGAGGAAATCAGGCAATTTTCAAAATTCAAAATGGTTCGACCCGCCGGCGCGGGTCGTTTCATTGGGGGCAACCATGTGCTAAGGAGGTCTGACCCGCCAGCGCGGGTCTAAAATGGTTATAATGAGTTACCTGAAGCCCAGAGGGTTTTCCAGGAAAAGTGAATATCCTAATCGAGAAGCAAATCAGACTCACGTAGGCGAGTCTCCCATCATTAGCACAATGGTACCCAACAAAAACGACCCACGTAAGCAGGTCGCACCATAATGATTTGTTCCACAATATGGTTTTGTCCTGTACAGAACTCCAAATTAATTAATAAAGAATTTGCCATGTCAATCAGACCCGCGTAGGCGGGTCCCCCCTTCCTAACGCCAGAGTTTCATTCAAACGCCGACCCGCGTAGGCGGGTCGAACTACAATCCAATCCAATTTCTTAATGGTTTATCATTTTTAGTCTTTCCCGGGAAGAGACGCCAATACCCGATTTTTCCAGGAATAAATCAGGATGGTACCAACCAGGTAAGGGAATAACCAAAAGGCGCATATCCGGAGCCAGACAGGCCAGGCAGGTACAAGCCCAAACAAATGAGAACCGGTTGCCATAACCAATCCCACGTAAGAATAACTCATCCAGAAATAATGATGTATCACCCAATTCTGCCATCGGTTTCGAAAAAAAAGCGGCATAGATAAGCCAATCATAAGAGTCCCGGCGGAAAGCAGAAACAGTATATGAAATGCACCAAAGCGGCCAAAAAAATCATAAATAAAAAAAGAGGTTATTAGCAATACAAACATGGAGATCGTATAGGTCCATCCCATTCGCCGGTGTAGCCTGGTTCCTTTTCTGGAAAGGAAAATGCCAAGGCCGGCCAACAGGGAAATTACTCCACATAAGGCGTGAAAAATGTTCATGGGTTACGGGATTGATTACTCAAAGCGATCCTAAAAATTAGGGATTTCTGGTCAAAAAATCCAACTCCCATGTTCTTTTTCCCAATTTGCACGTCTAATATCCTGTCTAAAGGAAAAAAAACTTCAATACCTTTAGGCATATTCTTAGAACTCCTTATGCCTGGAAGAAAAACAACCGGACTAAGATTGTTATCCGAAGTCCGAAACTTTTTTAGAGATCGCTTTGACCTGCAGGAAGACCAGGCAAGCGAAAGACAGACTATAGAAGAAATTCGCAAGCAGGTGATTTTTCGGGGTACCAATCTTTGGATTCTCATCTTTGCCATCCTGGTCGCTTCTGTCGGTCTAAACGTAAACAGCACGGCAGTCGTTATCGGTGCGATGCTAATATCCCCGCTTATGGGCCCGATCATGGGTGTCGGACTCGGGGTTGGGATCAATGATTTTCAGTTGATTATAAAAGCTGCCAAGAATCTGCTAATTGCGGTTGCCATGGCGGTATTGACCTCTGCCGCTTACTTCTGGATAACCCCTTTACAGGAAGCTTCCTCCGAATTACTGGCCCGAACACAGCCCACCATGTGGGATGTGCTTATTGCCCTGTTTGGCGGCCTGGCGGGAATTATTGCCGGCTCCAGAGCAGAGAAAAGCAACGCCATCCCGGGAGTAGCTATTGCTACTGCGCTCATGCCGCCGCTCTGTACAGCAGGTTATGGACTGGCAACGGCCCAGTGGAATTTTTTCTTTGGAGCCATGTATCTCTTCTTCATCAACAGCGTATTTATCAGCGTGGCTACCTATGTAATTGTGCGCTACCTTAAATTTCCGAAAAAGGAATTTGTCGACTCCGAGCGGGAATCTAAAGTAAGGCAATACATCAGCATCCTGGTTATCCTGACCATCATTCCCAGTGTTATTACTGCTTACCGGGTTGTACAAAAGACTGTGTTCGAGCAAAATGCAAACCTTTACATCCGGGACGAATTGCAATTTGACAATTGCCAGGTCATCTCCAAACGCATTGAAACGGAAGCCGGAAAAAGAACCATAGATGTAACGCTTTACGGAGAACCAGTGCCCGAAGAATTCCTGGAGCAGGCCCGGTCTAAAATGGTAGAATACGGCATTGAAGATGCCAAGCTTACCATCCGCCAGGGATACCAGGAGGACAATGGCGTCGACATGCAAACCCTGGAACAACTAAACCAGCAGATGCGCACAGGTATCATTGAAGACCTCTATAAACGAAACGAAGAACTACTGGCCACCAAAGACGCCCGTATCAAATTACTGGAAGAAGAGATCATTCGATATCGGTCTCAGGAAATGCCTATACAGGATCTGGTTTCCGAGGTACGCACCATCAATCAAAATGTGGAAGAACTTTCTGTGTCATACAGCATAATATCCCACATCGACAGCCTTCAAATGGATACTGCCTATCTGGCGTATGTCAAATTTAAACGCAATCCGCGGAAGCAGGAATTAAACCAGCTCAGTGACTGGCTGAAAGCCCGCACAAAGACCAACAAGATCCGTCTGGTTACTGAATAAGCATTAAATTTTCCCGCATGTTATCACCGGCAGACTGGACACTGGAACTCGAATACGACGATCACAAGATCAGCCAGATATTGGCAAGGCCTTTTCGCAACGAGGATCTGTTTATAGATGCCGGCTGGAACCGCATACAACAAGCAGAGGGTGCCCAATTTCAACTCACTATTCATCCCAAGAAAAGCATAACGCTTAAGGCCTGCCGACTTACTTGTGCCTACCAGTACCAAAAGAAACAGCGCATTTTCATCAATGGCTATCAGTCCTGGTCGGAAAGCGGAGAGATGTTTGCCGGTAGTGAAATCCCACGCCTTCGAAAACTCGGACGACCCTATTTCAAATATTTTGGAGACGAGTGGATCAAGGGGATCAAGCGGGGAAAAGGGCAACTGCACAGCTGGACTTATTCCTACATTCGGGAAGCGGGGCCGGCTGTTTGTTTCATAGCCTCCCTAAATGAAAGAAGCTGCTTCAGCCTAATTCAACACGATACCCGAGCCGGTCGCCTGTGTATCTCCCTGGACATAGACCAGTTGAAATTATCGCACTCCTACCCTGCTCTGGAGATGTTGCTGTTTAAAGGTCGACTTTCCGAAGCTGCAGATCGTTGGCGAAACATGTATGATCTACCGGGTTTACCCCCTGAAAATGCCTTTGGCTGGCAAAGTTGGCAACAATACCAAAGGGCCATAAGTCCGGACATCCTGATTGAGGAAGCAAGATCCTGCAAACAAGCTAATCCGGATATCAGTTATTTTCTGATCGGTCAGGGGTATCAGGCCCAGGTAGGTGACTGGCTGCAATTGAATAAAGCATTTGACAATCAGATGAATCGCCTGGTTCGGGAAATCAATTTCCAGCAAATGGATGCCGGATTGTGGATCGCTCCGTATATATGCAGCAGGAAATCAGCGATTTACCAAAAACACAAGGACTGGTTGCTAAAGGATAAAAAAGGGAAACCGCTCGCAGTGGGGAACAACAGAAAATGGGGCGGCTGGTATTACGCACTCAATGTTTTTCATCCCGGGGTCCGGGAATACCTCACAGGGATCTTTCATGTAATCTGTCGACACTGGGGATTCCAACTGCTAAAACTGGATTGCCTTTTTGCAGCTGCACTGGCTCCTCCCACCTCAAAAACCCGGGGGCAGGTCATGTTTGAAGCGGTGGAATTCATTCGGCATCTCGTTGGCCCGGAGGTTAAACTGCTGGCCTGTGGCGTGCCGATGGCAGCCGCATTCGGCCAATGCGACTTTGCGCAGATCAGTCCGGAACTGCATTTAAAAAAAGAGCATAAAGTGGCCTCCTGGTTGAGAAACAGGGAAAGATCATCGACTCGAAATGCCTTAAAAAACATACTGGCCCGTTGGATGCTCAACAATCGCTTCTTCCGGGTGGATCCCGGGATTTTTCTACTTTCGGAAAAGGGAAATGCCCTGAGTGATCACCAAAGGCAAATGCTGTTTATGCTCAACTTATTACTGGGAGACATCCATTTTACTGCTGATAATTTTGCGGCTTACGCCGAAAGTGAAAAGAAGCAGTTTCAGGAACTTAAGGGATACCGACATGCAGCAGTCTCCGAAGTCTCCAGACTGGATGATAATCGGTACATGGTCATTTTTAAATACCAGGGAAGTTTTGGGCGGGCTATCTTTAACCTAAGCCGGGAAACCTGGGAAATTAGCAGCCTCGAACTCGAACCTTAGCCTACTCGATACTTGCTCTCCACTGATCTTCCGGCTTCACTACCAATTCCAGAGCTTTTTGCACATCGGCATCCATTTGGTTGCTAATGGCAAAGTAAGCATCCGCTCCATACAGGTAGCGCCCCATACGAGCCTTAACATCGTTTCGAAGCCAGGGAGAAACATCCTGAATCTCCGTTTCCGTACTTTCAAAGCGATCAATACGTCCTTCGGCGTAAGCCAAAAAATCTTCAAAAACCGACTCCGGCACCCGATACTCTGCAATAAATTCCTCTTCCGAAACCCCTTCAAAGGATTTCTTTTCTCCTTCCATGTATCGGAACACAAATGCAGGGATTTGTCGAAGCAAAAGCAGATAAGTATCGCTCAACAATTGGGTATCGATAGGGACAAAGACATCAGGTGTAATGCCTCCTCCTGCATAAACCGCGCGGCCCCGGCTTGTGTAAAACACCGTTGAATCCTGGAGCTTAATGCTATCCTCATCAATCATTTCCCCATTCATATAGCGATCAGCAACATCCCGACTGTATTCATCCTTGTCGGAATATGATTTCTGGATCGAACGGCCGGATGGCGTATAATATCGAGCCACCGTGAGATGTATCTCGGAGCCATCGGAAAGGCTGTACCGTTCCTGAACAAGACCCTTTCCAAAAGACCTTCTACCAACCAGAATCCCCCTGTCATTATCCTGAATAGCACCGGCAAGAATTTCACTGGCCGAAGCAGATCCTTCATCAATAAGAACCACAATGCGATTTACATCGAAGAACGGTCGGCCTGTTGTTTCAAATTCTTTTCTGGGAGATGTTCTCCCTTCGGTGTAAACCAGTAATTTATCATTTTCATGAAACAACTGACTCAGGATCTGGGTGGTTTCCTGTAAATAACCCCCTGGATTTTGACGAAGATCTATGACCAGGTTTTCCAGCTTATCCTTTTCCACCATCCCCTCGAGGTTTTGCATAAACTCTTCATAGGTTTGGGCGGTAAAACGAGAAAGCCTGATGAATCCCGTATTGGGATCAAGCATAAAAGCTGTTTCAACGCTACTCGTTGGTATGCGATCGCGGGCGATGGTATAATCAGTCAACTCCTGTGTTTCCGCATCGAGAACAGTAATATCTACTTCGCTGCCTTTCTCTCCGCGCAAAAGATTCATGATCTGTTCGCTGTTGATACCTACACCGGCTACCAGACTATCGCCCACACTAATCAGCTTATCTCCCTGTTTGATACCCGCTTCCCAGGAAGGACCATCTGGCATGGCATTGAGCACCATTATGGTATCGTCGATGATCAGAAATTCTATTCCAATGCCATCGAATTTCCCTTCCAGGCTTTCCTTGACTCCAATGGCATCTTCGGCAGAGTAATAATTAGAATGGGGATCGAGATCATCCATTACACTGGCGATGGCATCATTGAGCAACTTTTCACGGTCTACCGGGTCCACATATTTGGCCTCTATGTACCGGATCAATTCCTCGACTTTCCCCCTGCCAAGCGCATTGGCATTTACATCATCCTGATGCACTACCCGTATTGCAGGCTGTGCAGAAGGCAGTCGCATCCCTACCAGTATTCCGATTACCAAAACCAGCGAGATCAGGAAAGGCAACCAGATTTTCCAGTTTCGATTTGTTGATTGTTGTACCATGAAAAGTTATTGTCGGGAGCAAAAATAAGGGAAGTTGCGCTGCTTCTTCCTAATTGAACCAAAGATATTTGATATCCATCTATAATACTCGAAAAATACTACACATGGAAGAGCAAATTGTTTAGCATGAGCCCCTTATTCCGTATTGAATAATTAGTCTGTCGCTTGTTTTTGCTATTGCCGCTTTCGCGAAAGCAAGGGCAATCCAATTTGCAATTACTTAATTATTACGGAAATATGCAGCTAGTATTTCAATTATCGAAAGGAATTTCGCAAATTGTTGACAATTTTGAAACCACTTGCAGAACAAAGTATGAGTAAAAATCAGGAATTGGATCAATTGGATCGGCAGATCCTTTCCATCCTCATGCACAATTCCAAAACCCCGTTTACAGAAATTGCCAAAAAGCTATTTGTATCCGGAGGAACCATTCATGTAAGAATGAAGAAACTGGAAGACATGGGGATTGTACAGGGCTATAATCTCGACATTGACCACAGTTTGCTGGGATATGACATCAGTGCCTTTCTGGGTATCTATCTGGACCGAAGCTCCCTCTATGATGAAGTGGCTGAAGAACTGGCCCGCATTCCTGAAATCGTGGGTGCGCATTATACCACCGGTCAATACAACATTCTCGCCAAAATTATCTGTCGGGACACCAATCACCTTCGGGAAGTATTGCACGATAAGATTCAAAAGATCTCCGGCATTCAGCGCACAGAGACGCTCATATCTTTGCAGGAGAGCATCAACAGACCATTGGATATAACGGATAAGTGAGTGGGAGTGGGAGTTTGAGTTTGGGTTTGAGTGTGAGGCCAACCCACACACCCACACCCACACTCAAACCCAAACTATCTATCATCCATAAAAACAAGGACGACGCACAGCAGCTGCGTGTTTTGCCAGGCGTACAACCTGACAGGTATAGCCGTATTCATTGTCATACCAAAGATATATGGTAGCATTGTGTCCGTCTTCCGAAACAATGGTGGAGGGAGCATCCAGAACCGAAGTACTGGTCATTCCAACCGCATTGGTAGAAACGTATTCAGTCGAGTTGGAGAAGTGAATCTGCTCCACCAGGTCGCCGTGGTAAGCTGCTTCCCGCAACATATTATTGAGTTCCTTCATCGAAGTTTTGGACTCCAGTCGAAGGTTCAGGATAGCCAGTGATACATTTGGCGTGGGTACGCGCACTGCATTGCCGGTTAGTTTACCGCCCAGACGCGGGAGTACTTTGGCTACTGCTTTTGCAGCACCGGTAGTTGTAAGCACCATATTTACGGCAGCTCCCCTCCCCCTGCGTGGTTTCTTATGGAAATTATCCAGCAAATTCTGGTCACTGGTATATGCGTGAATGGTTTCGATATGGCCCGAAGCAATGCCGTATTTAGAGTCCATGACTTTAAGTACGGGAACAATGGCATTAGTTGTGCAGGAAGCTGCACAGAAAACGTTGTCCTTCTTCAGGTCAAAGTCGTCCTGATTGACTCCGTATACAATATTAGGTACATCCTTCCCCGGTGCGGTGAGCATCACCTGTTGAATACCGGGACGCAAATGCTGGCTCAGGGCTTCCTTATCGCGCCAAACACCTGTATTATCAATCAGCAGAGCATTGGTAATGCCATAAATTGTGTAGTCAATATCACTCGGCTGATTGGCAAAGATCATTTGAATGCGGTTGCCATTTACGATCAGCTCATTGCCATCTGCCGAAACCTCAACGGTCCCGTGGAAATCGCCGTGCACCGAATCAGATTGAAGCAGAGCGGCCCGTTTTTTCACTTCCTCATACCGGTCCTTCATTTTAGAACGCAGGACAATGGCTTTGAGACGAAGCTGTTCTCCGCGGCCGGTCAGTTCCAGGATCCGGCGAGCAGCCAGGCGCCCGATACGACCAAATCCATACAAAACCACATCTGATGCTTCGAGTTCCGGAAGCGGCGCATCCAGGATATGGCGCAGGCGGTTTCGTACAAAGTCGCTGAGGTTTTCAATCTCGTGTTCGATCAGCCATTCGGCACCGATCATTCCGATATCGATACGGGCCGGGCCGAGTTCGGGCATTTTTTCGATCTCACGGGCTACTGCCAGCGTTGTTTCAATGGAAATCGGCTTCTGCACATAATTTTTGGCAAAGAGGTGATCGTTAAGCACCTTACTGGGACGGGCATCGTAAATGTCCCGGCGGAAGAGGATCAACTCTACAGAGCGGTCGAAGCGCAATTCTCCAACGATCCGAAGCAACTCCAAAGCGCGTTTTTCCTGTTCGCGCCAGTTCTGCAATGACTGATCCGACTGACTGCGGATAAGCATTTCCTTTTCGTTCATGTGTAGGTTTTATATGGTTATGGTTGAGCTATTCAGTTAAGCAATATTAAAAAACGCCCGGCCGGAGTGAAATCTCCAGCCGGGCGCCCGGGCTCGGCAAGTCCTGCTTAGGAGCCGAGATAGTGTTTCAACAATTTACTCCGGTTGGCGGAGCGCAGTTTGTTGATTGCTTTATCCTTGATCTGCCTTACCCGCTCCCGGGTGAGGCCAAATTTTTCACCTATATCTTCCAGCGACATCGGGTGTTCGACACCAATGCCGAAGTACAATTTGATGACATCACACTGACGCTCTGTTAGCGTGCTTAGTGAACGTTCGATTTCCCGACGGAGAGACTCCTGATACTCCAATGCCTGATCAGTACCAGGTGTGGCACTGTTTTCAAGCACATCCAACAAAGAGTTATCTTCCCCTTCCACAAATGGAGCATCCATGGATACGTGACGGGCAGCTACGCCCAGCGTAGTTTCTACTTCTTCTGTAGGAATTTCGAGTTGCTCTGCCAACTCTTCCGGAGAGGGCTCGCGCTCAAATTCCTGCTCAAGCTCGGAAAAAGCTTTGTTGATTTTATTTAGTGAACCTACCTTATTCAGTGGCAGACGCACAATCCGTGACTGCTCAGCAAGAGCCTGCAGGATCGATTGTCGAATCCACCAAACGGCATAGGAAATAAACTTAAAACCACGGGTTTCATCAAATCGCTGTGCGGCTTTGATCAAACCCAGGTTGCCCTCGTTGATCAGGTCACTCAGTGATAAACCCTGATTTTGATATTGTTTGGCCACTGACACTACGAAGCGTAAGTTGGCTTTGGTAAGCTTTTCCAGTGCTGTCTGGTCGCCTTGTTTGATCCGTTTCGCAAGATCAACCTCCTCTTCCGGAGTAAGCAGGTCAACTTTACCAATTTCCTGCAAGTACTTTTCAAGTGACTGACTCTCGCGATTCGTAATCGACTTTGTGATCTTAAGCTGTCTCATTTAGGCAACCGTATTTTAAAGTATACAATAGTATGATGCTCAGGCCAGAGAGGCCCGAAAGTTATTATCGCTTCCGTAATAAAGGGGTGTACGTGTTAGAGTGGAAATCAGGGCTCTGGTTTTGTCGCATTTGCAAGTGGTCTTACAAAGTGCAAAAGTACCGGAATTTTTGTTTGTAGTCAAGCAATTCTGTTTGTAAAAACCAACAATTATTCCGCAAAGAGTTAAAAAAGACCTCAAGTACGTCTCCATCTCTATTAAAAATGGCTACAAACTCAACAATCATCAAAAAAGCCCCTTTTGGATATTTCCACAATTATAATGCATCTAAAGTAAAAATAGTTTCCTGAATCTACTATTTCCGCAGAATATACCTACATCGAAGTTGTTTGGGCCACTTCGTGTACGGCATTCCTCCAAACCAAAGAGTTTGAGCAATTATAATATCCCAAACTACTTGGCTTTGGGTATAGTATGGTACTATCGGCAAAGAACTTTATTGCAGGCATTTGGAAAACTCATTTTTTTCTCCTTTATTACGAGTGAAATCTGAGTCAGGTGAGTAATGCACAGCACCATAGAAAGTGGGAATCTCCCCACAGTGGTCGGTATCGTCTTATCTGCCCGGAGGTTTGGAATCATCCCTCTGGTTTATGTTTCCTATTAAGTTATCAGGATGGAAAGGGTAAAAATTGAACTTGAGTACGTATTCAGGGCTTCTCCACAAGTGCTCTACAAATTTTTTACTAATCCCGACCGGATTATTCGCTGGTTTTGTGATGATGTCGACATCAATGATGGTATCTATTCCTTTGGTTGGGAAGGCTACTTTGAGGATGCAAAACTCATCGAAGATGTAGAAAATGAGCTTTTGCGATTCTCCTGGGTCGACGAAGATGAAAAAGAATATTTTGAATTCGACATCTCTAAGTCCCCGGTAACCGGAGATACCATTCTTTTGATTCGGGACTTTTGTGATAAAGATGAAGTCGACGACCAAAAAGCGCTTTGGCACAGCCAGATAAGCCAACTAAAAAGAGAAACCGGAGAAGGGATTTAGCGCATGTCCATACCCATAAAGATTACGTTTGGATTACAACTCGATAACGCCAAAATACCGCAATCATCTCCATTGATTGGCGGGCATTATTACCAGGGGCCACGCGGGCTCCTGCATATCCTCGAAACCTATCTCGGCCTTAGCGGCCATCCTTCCGATCAGGAATATTTGCGCATTGAAAATTACCGCCAGGCTCTTTCCGGTTTGCTGAAAGAGCAGCCAGGTGTTTTTTATGCCCGTTCCTTTCAGGCCGATCAGTTTGGCACCGCACAGGAATTACTTTCCCGTCGCGATGAACTCCTCATGAATGGCTGGGACTTTTCGCCGAAAGGCAACTGCCCCGACCGACTACAAACATTATCCGCTTTGGAAGGTCATTTCTTCAGGAGCTGCCCGGGTTATGCCGATCGCTTTGATGAAGTCCTGGAAAAATTAAAAAGCCGTAAACATCCGATCTCCGAAATACAGCTTACGGCCCCCTTCGAGCTCCTGCCCTACCCTTTCCAACGATTACTTCAGGCACTTGAAGTATCCGGTTGTATCATACGCCCATTCGCGGAAGCGGAACAAGATTTGGAAGGAACAAGAGATTTGGATGCCTTTCGGCGAATTCTCTACGGCCGCAAAGCCGAAAAGGAATTGGAAGGTGATGGAAGCCTGGTCATTCTGAAAGGAAAACGAGCTACCGAACTCGCCACCTTCCTGGCCCAGCTCTGTCGGGAAAACCCCGACTTCGATCCTTTCTGCCTGATACCGGAAAAAAACAGGAACCTGGACAACGCATTGATTCAGGAAGGCCAACCGGCCATGGGACTGGAATCTGCCTCTCTGGCGCGGCCCGTACTTCAAATCCTAAAGCTGGCACCTGCCTTTTTGTGGGACCCGGTCGATCCTTTTAAGATGCTGGAGTTTGTAAACCTGGCCCTCAAACCACTCGACGACGACCTGGCGAATGCCATTGCCGGCCAACTGGCCCAACGACCGGGCATCGACAGCGATGACTGGAAAAGAACCGTAGCGCGTGCCTTCGAACAGATCGAAGCCCGTTATCCCGATGATAAAAAAAGACTGGCAAATGCCCGGGATCAGTATCAGTTTTGGTTCCGCAGAAAACGCTATTCGCCGGAAGGCAAACTCCCCAAAAAGGAGGTGATTGAGCTTTTTGGCTTTATTCAGAACTGGGCCTCTGACCTCTTCGATCCGGAGAGCGGACGAAACCGCTCCCTGCTCGTGCTGGGTGAACAGGCAAAACGCATCCGGGAAATACTGGAAGCACTGCCCGAACAACAGCTCAGCCAACTGGAAGTCGAGCAAATTGTGCGCACCATCTACGAACCCGCTCCCATTGTTTTTGAAGAAGAACAACAAGGACGACTCCGACACGTATACAAACCCGGCGCCATTACCAGTGAAGTCGACCAGCTGCTTTGGTGGAATTTCATCCAATCCGATCCGGTCCACTTCTTCTCTAAATGGTATCACAGCGAAAGAAAATACCTGGAATCCCTGGACATCCACCCGGAAAGCCCGGAAACGGAAAACCAACGAAGATTGTGGTTTAGGAAACGCCCGGTAAGGCTTTGCAAAGAACAACTCATTCTGGTCGCTCCGGAATCCGTCAATGGCGAAAACACCATTCCGCATCCAATGATGGGAGATCTCGAAGCAGCCTTTGGAGACCTGAATGTGCTTTGTTGGGATATGCAGGAAAAACTTCCATTTAAAGGACTCGACTGGAAACTGCCAGGTTTTATTGAACAAGACTCAAAGCCGTTGGGGCAAGCTGAAGCCTTTATTACGATTGAACGGGATGCCTGGATCAACCAACGGAAGCGAGAATCCTTCACCAGCCTCGAATCGCTGTTTTATTATCCGTACCAATGGGTTTTCCGCTACCAGCTGAAGTTGAGAAAATCTTCCATTTTAAGTGTGGTTGCCGAAGAAACCCTGATGGGAAACCTGGCACACCGCATGTTTGAATTCCTGTTTCAGGAACCGCTGGATATATGGAACAAAGAAAACCTGCATCGCTGGATTGAGGATCGTTTTGAGTCTCTGCTTGCCAGCGAAGGCAGTGTATTGCTACTGTATGGCCGCGAACCGCAACGCATCAGTTTCCTCAATAAATTGAAGTTTGCCGCCTGGAGTCTGGTGTCCAGCCTGCAAAGCAACAACTGGCAGATCGTAAAATCTGAACTGGAGCTAGAAGGGCCTTTCGGCGAAGTTCAAATGCGTGGGTTTGCAGATCTCGTTCTGAAAAGAGGGGAAGAAGAAGCCATCATTGACCTAAAGTGGCGCGGATTGAGCCGGCGCACCAATATGATCCGCAATGAAGAGGACCTACAATTAATTCTCTACAGCTTACTGCTTACCAAAGATCCGGCAAAGGCACATACGGCCTATTTCATCATTCGCGACGGCCAATTGATTGCCCGCGATAATGCGGCTTTCGCCGAAGTACAGGCTATTCAGGAAGATGCTGACCGCCAATCGGTAAATCGCGACATCCTCAATCGCATGCTCCACACCTTCGAATGGCGTATGAAACAATTGAATGCCGGAAAAATTGAGATTAGAACTTCCGATACCCAGATCGAGCTGGAAGATCATTATGCCGATGAAGGAGTACAATGGGAAAACATGCTGGAGATGCGCACCGAAGATTCCTGGTATGATGATTACAAAACGCTGATTGAATTCCGATAAACGTGGATCGGTGAGCGTGTATCGTTTAGCGGGATAATTTTTCCGTTGGTAACTTAAAAATTAACCCCTAAAAATTAACCCCTAAAAATTAAGCATTATTTCTCATTCTCCCACCGGAGCCAACTTCACTTCCAGTCCATCCAGTCCTTCGTGGATTTTGATCTGGCATCCCAGTCGGGAATTATCTTCCACGAAGAAAGCCTGGTCGAGCATATCCTCTTCATCATCGGAGGGTTCGGGCAATTCGTGATCGGTAAGTACGTACATGTGGCAAGAGGCACAAAGAGCCATTCCGCCACAGGTACCTTCGACCGGAAGTTCGTAGGATTTACAAACTTCCATCATATTAAAATTCATATCAGTGGGGGCTACCAGTTCATGCCGCTCATCCTCGCGGTCGATGACTGTAACCTTTATCATTCCGTCTTCCATTAGCTGTCGAATCCGGGCACGCCGGTTACTGTTGTGTATTTAAAAGAAAGTTTCTTGTCCGGATGCACGATCTTATAAGCAGACTGGCACATCAGGGTTGCCTCATGGAAACCACAGAGAATGAGCTTAAGTTTACCGGGATAAGTATTCACATCACCGATGGCAAAGATGCCCGGAATATTCGTGCTATAATCGAAGGTATCTACAATAATGGCATTCTTTTCGATCTCCAGGCCCCAGTCTCCAATTGGCCCCAATTTCGGCGAAAGCCCAAACAAGGGAACAAAATGATCGGTCTCTTTAATGATTTCGCCTTCTTTTTTATGCGAAATGGTCACTCCTTCAAGTTTGCCATTCCCCTGCAGGCCGGTTACCTGTGCTTCTTTTATGAGTTGGATCTTGTTTTGTTCTGCCAGGTTTTCCACCTTTTCAACAGAGTCGAGTGCCCCTCTGAAACCACTGCGACGGTGAACGAGCGTTACCTCGGAAGCAACATCTGCCAAAAAGATGGTCCAATCCAGAGCAGAGTCTCCGCCACCGGCTACGACCACCCGCTTGTTTCGGTAAAACTCGGGATCGCGAATGATGTACTCCACGCCATTATCTTCAAAATCAGCGAGATTTGAAATAGGTGGTTTACGCGGTTCGAAAGACCCCAGTCCGCCGGCGATGGCAACGACCGGAGCCTGGTGCTCGGTACCGCGGTTGGTGGTCACTTTAAAGGTGCCGTCTTCCTGCTTTTCAATGGTCTCCGCTCTTTCTCCCAGCGTAAAGCCTGGTTCAAAAGTCTTGATTTGCTCCATCAGATTATCTACCAGTTCTCCCGCCAAAACGGAAGGGTAACCCGGAATATCATAAATGGGCTTCTTGGGATAAATTTCAGAGAGCTGTCCGCCGGGCTGTGGCAAAGCATCAATAAGATGGCAACGCAGTTTCAGCAATCCGGCTTCAAAAACGGTAAAAAGCCCTACAGGGCCTGCACCTATTATAAGAATATCAGTTTGTATCATGCCTGAGAAAAAAGCTTTTTTAGGATGGCAATCGACGCCAATTGGGCGCCAAAATATATCTTTTGTAAGCGAGGTAAGGGTACTTTCCGCACTGCCGCGGGGAGACTTTTATCACTTACCACTGAAATTTGCTTTGCGTTTTTCGACGAAGGCAGATGCTCCTTCTTTGAAATCTTCTGTTCGGGTGGTTTCCCCAAATGCATGTACTTCAAAGTTAAAGCCGTTGCGTTCGGTTTCAAAATAGGCGTTGACAGATTCAATGACCTTACTAATGGCCACAGGCCCTTTTGAAGCGATCTTTTCCAGCATTTTGCGGCTTTCAGCCACTTCCTGCCCGGCTTCAACCACTTTATTGACCAGTCCCAGTTTGTGCGCTTCATCTGCACCAATCATATCGGCTGTAAGCAACAGCTCCATGGCTTTGCCTTTGCCGATGTACTGAATGAGGCGCTGGGTACCCCCATACCCCGGAATAATGCCGAGATTCACCTCCGGCTGACCGAAGCGCGCGTTTGGTCCGGCAATACGCAAATGACAGGCCATCGCCAGTTCGCAACCGCCTCCAAGGGCAAATCCGTTTACAGCGGCAATCACCGGTACGTGGAATCGCTCAATCAAAAAGAAAACATCCTGGCCGCGTTGGGCCATTTCCGCTCCACCATTATCCCCAAGAGCCATAAACTCTTTAATGTCTGCACCGGCAACAAAAGCCTTTTCACCAGCTCCGGTCAGGATAACGCCTTTCAGGCCCTCATGAGCCGGTCCGTCGGTACCAAAGAAATGGCGGAGTTCCAGCATGGTCTGGGTATTGAGTGCGTTTAGGGCTTTTTCGCGATTCAGGGTAATGGTAACGAAACCATCCTGATCATCTATTTTAAGATTTTGGTATTCCATTTGTTTTAGTTAATTGTTGAGCGATGAGCGTTGCGTGTATTAGGTCTAAACCGCTACTCTTTTTCGGCTGCTTTTTGCCGCTCGATAAAGAGAAATTCTGCGATGCGAAAATCGAGTTCCACATCAATATCCTGTGCTTCTTCTGCCGGCATTTCCTGCAAATACGGACGATCTCCGATGCGGTTGTGTTTTCGCTCCAGGATTTCCCGGGTAAACAGATACAAGCAGGAGTTTTCTTCGTAAATCGGCGGAAGATCCTGTGTTCGCAACAATATATTCGGGTTGTGGTTTACGGCCCGGCCAAGTTGATCCCACAAACGGGTTTGCAGACGGGTAACGGTAAACAAGCTGTCGTAGATCGGGTACTGATCCAGAAAGGTATTAACTGCGGTATTGACTGTATCTGCAGATAATAGCGGATTGGTACTATGGGTTTGCAGGTAAAAGTCAGACTCTACCTGACCAATGGTATTCAATAGAACATCATTCATGGGGATTTCTCCGGCACGCAGGTTTTCCGGTCGCTCCAAAACGAGCACAGTCGGAAAGTGTTTGGCTGCGTCCTCCATAATGGTTGGAGAATCGGTATCAATGACAACTTTGGTAATTGCTTTACACGCCAGCAGGCTGTTGATGACCCGGTGGTAAAGCGGTTTACCCGCAAAGTCGCGGTAATTTTTTCCAGGTACGCGCTCACTGCTGTGACGCATAGGTACTATGGCTGTAATACTTGGCATGGCGCAAAAATAACAACTTCCGGGAGAGTGGAAGAAGTTGAGAGATTAGAGTTTAGAGTTGAGAGCGTTTAGCGTTTTGCGTTTGACATGTAGTGACACATAAACTTAGGGACATAATCAGGTGCCGCACCTACGGCGCTTAAAGTAAATCCGAATTTTTTTGTTACACAGGTGTGCCTCCTCTGGAGGCTCCAGTGGAGCCAAACCTTTGTAGCATTTTTTGCGATTTTGCTGGTAAGCTCCAGCGGAGCGGCACCAATTCGTAGTTCCTGTTTTGACCCTAAGATTGGGTGCCAGTACAGTTAGCGTTTAGCCATTAGGTTTTACGCTTTTTCTTTTTGGCTGCCGGGAAAAGTACATTATTCAGAATCAACCGATAACCTGGAGAGTTAGGATGCAGGTTGAGGTCTGTTTCGGGATCGTTTACAAAGTGTCTGTAATCTTCCGGATCGTGGCCGCCGTAGAATGTCCAGGTTCCTTCCCCAAAAGTACCGTGAATGTACCGTGCCTCATCGGCTGGTTTGTTTTCTCCCAAAATCAGCACATTCGATTTGATATGTTGTTTCCGGAATGCGGTTGTTTGCCCCATAAAACCTTTGACCGTGCGGGTATGGTTTTGGGTTAGCATAGTAGGCACCGGATCCCATTTAGCTGAGAAATCGAAGAGGGTAAAATAATCCTGGTCAGCGGGTACATTTCGGCCTCTTTGATGATCGATGGAAGAGAATTCGTATTCCAGCGGATTGCGGGTCAATTCAAAGTTTTTAAAGGCAAAAGTTTTCGAAAAGTCCAGTTTTTCCTGAGCGGTAGGATCCGGTCCGTCGCCATCGTAATAATGGGCGCAAATATCCAAGCCTTCGGCTGCCAGCGCAATATCATAAGTATCGGTTGCCGAACACATGGCAAACATAAATCCGCCGCCAACCACATATTCCTGAATCTTTTTGACCACAGCCAGTTTCAACTGGGATACTTTGGCAAACCCATGCTTTTCGGCCAGGCCTTCCATCCGTTCCTGATTTTCTTTATACCAGGCAAAATTGTGGAAACTGCGATAGAAACGGCCATATTGCCCGGTAAAGTCTTCATGGTGCAGGTGAAGCCAGTCAAATTCTATCAACCGATCCGATAATACGTCGTCATCGTAAATTGTCTCGTAAGGAATTTCGGCATAAGTCAGCACCAGAGTTACGGCATCATCCCAGGGTTGAATTTTTTCTCCCCGTGCATTGAAATCGGGAGTATAGACCGCTATCTTGGGAGGAACCTCCAGCTTAACTGCTTCCTGGTTGACTTCCGGATCGGCTATCTGGTTGAGAATCTGGTTGAGTCCGGCATCCGGAATCACCTCATAACTAACACCTCTCGTTTTACACTCTTTTTCGAAGACTACATTGTGTCTGAAAGCAAAACTTCCGCCACGGTAATTTAGCAACCACCAGGCTTCCACCCCATTTTCCAGCACCCAATACGTAATGCCGTAAGCTTTCAGGTGGTTTAACTGACTTTCTTCATCCATCGGAATCAGAATATAGGCGGCATTCGCATCCGCTACCTTAAAGAAAAGTGCAAAAAAAGCTACTATGAAAAAACGGGTCATAATTCAATTTTTTTCCTGCCAAAGGGCATCTCCACATATCATCCCCAAAAGAACGAAAAATAGAGGAATTTAGTTTTGCAGCAAGGCGACAGATTCAAATCCTTTGTCACAGTATACACCATATATATACATGCATTCGGCGAAAGCCGCCACCGCATGCGGACTTTGACATTTAAAAATGCCCGTTTGCATAACAATTCTTATTTTGCGGCGCTTGTGTTGAGAGGAATGAGGAATGAGGAATGTAGAATTCAAAATTCTTAATTCTTAATTCTTAATTATTAAAAGCAGTTAAGAGGTCTTGATGGAGAGTATCAGTTTTCAATATCCAACCTGGTATTTACTGGGATGCATTTTAGCGGGATTGCTATATGCCGCATTCCTATACTACCGAAGCGATAAGTTTAAGGATGCGCCTCGCTGGGTAAATCCGCTAATGGCTATACTGCGGTTTCTAACCGTGAGTTTGCTGGCCATACTGCTATTGTCTCCTCTATTGAAATCCAGTGATCAGGAAATCCGTAAGCCCATTTTGGTTTTTGCACAAGATGCCTCAGAATCTGTTGCTGCCGTTACGGATTCCTTATCAAGAAATGAGTTGCAGCAAAGCTGGGCCGGCCTGAGTGAACGACTGGGCGACGAATATGAAATTGTAAATCTGGCTTTTGGAAGCGAGGTGCGCAGTGGTACAGACTTTACGTTTCCGGATAAATCCAGTAACCTTTCTGAAGCGCTCCAATATATCTACGATACTTATTCGACTCAAAACCTGGGAGCTGTCATAATGACGACCGACGGGATTTACAACCAGGGGAGCAATCCTTTATACCAGGCAACTCGATTAGGTGCCCCGGTTTACACGGTTCCACTGGGAGATACCATCCCCAAAAAAGACCTTATCCTGAAGCGGGTATTCAACAATCAGATTGCCTATCTGGGAGATCGTTTCAGTGTACAAATAGATATTTCGGCGATTAATGCTGCCGGCTCTTCCAGCCAATTGGTAATCTCAAAAATTGAAAACGGACAGGCGAAAATTTTACAACGCCAGCCGGTTAATATCAATCAGGCCGACTATTTTGATACCCGGGAAATTATCCTGGATGCCGATCAGGCTGGTGTACAACGCTATCGCGTGAGTTTAAATACCATCGCCGGGGAAGCGAGTACGGCCAATAACAGCCGCGATATATTCCTGGATGTATTGGACGCCCGCCAGCAAATCCTGATCCTGGCAAAAGCACCGCATCCGGATTTGGCGGCATTTCGATCAGCGATCACTGCCAACCGAAACTACGAGGTAGAAACCGCTTACCTGGGAAAAACCGGCGGGCTAAACCTCGCTGCCTATGACTTTGTCATTCTGCACCAAATACCGGCTTCGGGCGGACAGGGAAATGAGATTATCCGCCAATTGAATGAGAATAAAACGGCTCGTCTGTTTGTGGTCGGTAGTCAAACCAACACCAATATTCTGAATAGCAGCCAGTCGATCCTGCAGATCAATGCAGACGGGCAAAATACCAATGATGTACAAGCCGCCATCGATCCGGGTTTTTCGCTTTTTACCATCAGTGAAAATCTCCGGAACCAGCTTCCTGTTTTTCCGCCACTCATTGCCCCTTTCGGGGAATTTCAGGCTGGCAGTGCCGGACAAGCATTTCTGAATCAACGCATTGGCAAGGTTAGCACGGCCTATCCCCTGCTGACTTTTGGCGAAGCAGACGGAATCAAAACCGGTGTACTAAGTGCCGAAGGTATTTGGAAATGGAGGCTCTTTGATTTTCTGCAAAACAAAAACCACGAAGCTTTTAATGAACTCGTGCAAAAGTCGGTTCAATACCTAAGTGTAAAAGAAGACAAACGGCGTTTTCGGATTCGTCCGGCAAAGAACATCTTTGATGAGAATGAGACAGTGCAATTGGATGCCGAATTATACAATGAATCCTTCCAGCGCATCAATGATCCGGACGTAAGTCTGACCATTACAGATGAAGCTGGTCGTCAATTCAACTTCACCTTTGATAAAACGGCAGAAGCTTACACGCTTGACGCAGGCAACCTGGCGGTGGGCAATTATTCCTTTAATGGTCGCGCCCTATTGGACGGCCAAAATCTTACTGCCGCCGGTCAGTTTAGTGTACAACCCATTCAGTTGGAGTTGTTTCAAACTACTGCTGACCACGGCTTGCTTCGTTTGTTGAGCCAGGAATTGGGCGGTCAAACGGTGTATCCGGACCAGTTGGCGAGCATTGAAGAATCAATTCGAAACAGAGACACCGTTAAACCGGTTATTTACGAATCGACCCGAACCAGACCGCTCATTGATCTCAAATGGATCTTTTTGATTCTTATCCTGCTTTTGGGAGGCGAATGGTTTTTGAGAAGGTATTTTGGAAGCTACTAAGCCGGTTGAATACCCCCCTGGAGCAAATGGAACTAAAACTTATTGGGAATATTTATTAAAAAATTAGCAGTCGCACACAATATTGCTCCAGCCCATTTCGTATTTAGATCATTCTTCACAAAACAATCAGAAGCATATAGAGGATTCTACATTTTAATCACAGTAAAATCCATTTCCCATGAAACTCATTCGTTTGTTTTGTGCTGTTGCCGTTCTCGCTTCTGTTTTCGCTTCCTGTGCTCCCAAGTATGGTTGTTATGGCATGACCGATGCCGGTTTTGTTGATCAGGAGGCTCCGGTAGCCGCTGTAGAAATTTGCGAATAGCCGCAAATTGCGTTAGAAAAACCAACACTTAAAGGAATAGAAAAAGCCGCTAATACGATTGTATCAGCGGCTTTTTATTTTTGGTATTTTGTAATACTCCCGTTTTACCAGGAGATATCATCTTCAGACTCGATGCTTTTTTTTGAAGACCCGGATGATCCGCTCTCCACTACTGCATCTGCGTCATCATTTTCACCTTCCATTGCATCTTCTTCTGCCTGACGCTTTTCCCACTCTTCCTGCCGACGTGTAAATTCGTCGTAGTCATAATCAGGGAGCAACTCTGTTTTTACATGGTTAATTGCCTCCTGCAGAGAATCCAAAAAGCGATTAAAATCTTCTTTGTACAAAAAGATCTTGTGACGGTCATACCCGTCAGAATTAAACTTCTTGGTGCTCTCCGTGAGTGTTAAGTAGTAATCATCCCCTTTCGTTTGACGTACGTCAAAGAAATATGTCCGGCGTTTGCCTGCCCGTACCTTCGTCGAAAATACACTTTCGAAACGCCGCTGATTTCTCTCGTTATCCACTTTATTCCGGATTTAGTTATTAATAAGGGTGTTATCCTGCCGGTGTTTTTCAGTTCATCCAGGACAGGCTCTCCCTACAAATGTAAAACATTCAGTCAGAATTCAAAAAATTCGAGAAGAATCCCCAAACTAAAGGACCAGATAGTTGTTTTATGAGGCTGTTCCGGATTCGGAAACATCCTCGGCCTGTTGTTTTTCGAAGAGCTCTGCATAATAGCCGTTATTCTGCAAAAGTTCCTGGTGGGTTCCGGATTCAGCTATGCGGCCATCCTCGAGGACGATAATCTTGTCAAATTCCAGCAGGGAGTAAATTCGGTGGGTAATAATAATGGCTGTAACACCGGATAGTTCCTCATTTAAAAAGCCCAGAATTTGCTTTTCTGTATTGGTATCCACAGCTGACAGGCAATCATCCAAAATGACAATATCCGGTCGTTTTATCAGTGCTCTGGCGATAGAAACCCTTTGTTTCTGTCCGCCGGATAAAGTTACACCCCGCTCCCCTACCATAGTTTCAAATCGCTCGGGCAAGGCATCAATATCTTCATAAACGGCTGCTGCTTTGGTAACATCTTCGATTTCCTGATTTGTGGCATTCCTCTTTCCAAAGCGGATGTTGTTATAAACCGTATCGGAAAACAAAAAGATATCCTGAGGAACGTATCCTATTCGTCTTCGAAGGTTATCCAGATCATGTGCCGGCAGGGCTCTGCCATCAATGGTAATTTGGCCTTCGGTAGGATCATACATTCTCACCAGGAGATCAGCCAGCGTACTTTTTCCGGAACCAGTGCGACCAATTACCGCCATTTTCTGCCCGGGCTCCAGTGTAAAGCTAATATCTTTAATAGCCTCAATACCTGTATCCGGATAAACGAATCGTACATTTTCGAAAGCAACTTTCCCGTTGAAGGTAATATCCTCCACAATAGTTGATGAGAGATCCGGTTCTGTTTCCAGGAATTCGTTGATTCGCTTTTGGGAAGCAGCGGCCTGTTGAATAATAGAAGCAATCCACCCAATCGCCGTCACCGGCCAGGTAAGCATATTTACATAAAGGACAAACTCCAGAATATTACCCGGCGTGATTTTCCCCGATACCACCTGCAAGCCACCGATATATACAGTAATGACCGTACTGGCCCCAATCAGCAACAGCATGGTGGGGAAAAAGAGCGCATTCACTTTGGCCAACTCCATTGCCTTTTCTTTATAGGCTTCGCTTTCATCCGAAAAGTATTTGCCCATAAAGCGCTCCTGCACATAAGACTTAACCACCCGAATACCACTGTATACTTCCTGAGAAATCGAATTGAGATGTGCCAGCTGTTGCTGGATGACCGTTGATCGTTTATTGATCAAATTGGAGACATAATAGATCGACAAGGAAAGCAAAGGCAATGGTGCCAAACTGTATAGCGTAAGCTCCACGCTCACATTTAGCATGGAATAAATCACCAACACAAATAGAGATACCAGGTTTATCCCGTAAAGTACCGCAGGTCCCAGATACATGCGCACCTTAGATACATCTTCGGTAACCCGCGACATCAGATCGCCTGTATTATTTCGCTTGTAAAAAGCGAGAGTCAATTTTTCGTAATGGGCGAAAATCTCTTTCCGCATATCGTACTCAATAAGCCTGGACATAACGATTATGGTCTGCCGCATGAAATACATAAATATACCCATCATGACAGCCAGCAAAACGACCAGTAAACCAAAGTAAAATAAGATGAGGCCAATTTGACCATACATTTCTGCCTGCAGGTCAAAGCCATCGAGTTGGCGGTACATGGCAATATTCTCAAATACCAAATCCAGCGCCTCCCGAATCATCTGAGGTTGTAATACCCTAAAATAATTGGACGCAGATACAAAAAGGATTCCCAAGAGGAAATGCCAGCGGTATTTGACAAAAAATTTATTGAGTACGGCGAGTTCTTTCATGCAAATGCAAAGGTAATCAATGCCGGGAGATTGGCAGTTTGAACACAAATATTCCCAATCCCAACACCATTTATCAAACTAAAGTTTTTAATTCCCTTTCGGGGAAGGAGGATTTCTTACTTTTGTCATACACCAAAGGCGAAGTTGAACATATAGTAATAATGCACAGGATTCGCATTCTTGCATGTTGCACTTCGTTTGCGTTATAAAGCCAAAACCAATAGGAGATTTTAATCAAAATATCTCTTAAACACAAAACGGGGCCTATGGATTAGGCAAACCGTTTTAGACCAATTATTTCTACATGAATCGAATAGTCACCCTAGACGAATTCATCCTTCGACGGGAGAAGGATTTCCCTTATGCCACCGGTGAGCTTACAAGTCTGCTCCGTGATATTGGAGTTGCTGCCAAAATTGTCAATCGGGAAGTAAACAAAGCCGGACTGGTCAATATCCTTGGCGTAGCAGATTCTGCCAACAGCTCTGGAGACACCGTCCAAAAACTGGACCTTTACGCCAACGAAAAACTTATTTCCTGCCTGAAAAACAGCGGCGAATGTGCCGGTATCGCTTCGGAAGAAGACGAAACTTTTGTTCCCCTCCAGGGAATTGGCAAAAAGCCCTCCAAATACGTAGTGGTATTTGATCCGCTCGACGGTTCTTCCAATATTGATGTAAATGTTTCGGTAGGAACAATCTTTGGTATTTATCGCCGGGTATCCGATTCTAAAGTTGCCTGTCAACTGGAGGATTTCCTGCAAGCAGGCACGGAACTCGTAGCCGCCGGTTATGTCCTCTATGGCACTTCTACCCTGCTGGTCTATACCACCGGACGCGGTGTTAACGGATTTACACTTGATCCTTCTATCGGAGAATTTTGCCTTTCCCACAAGGATATCAAAATTCCTGACAGTGGTCGCTATTATTCCGTTAACCAGGGCTATTACCTGAAATTTGATGTGGAGATGCGCCGCTATATTGATTATTGCAGCGACATGAACCTGCGTCTTCGATACATTGGCTCCATGGTGTCTGATGTGCACCGTATGCTTTTCCAGGGTGGCATCTTCCTCTATCCAAATACCCGGAAATACCCTAATGGTAAATTGCGACTGTTGTATGAATGCAATCCCTTAGCTTTTGTAGTAGAACAAGCGGGAGGAAAAGCCATGACCTGCCAGTTGCAACGTATACTGGATATCAAACCAACAGAATTGCACCAACGTGTAACCATTGCCATTGGCTCACCCGCTATGATCGATGAAATGCGTGAATTTGTGCAACGGTATAATCCGGTAGTAATAGAGAACGGAAAGCAACATTAAGAGCCTGTTTAAATTTTCCCTGATGAGCTGCAATCGAGTTAATTTTGAGTCTTACAAGGCAAATTTTGCAGTTGAATGCGGGCAATTCAGCGAAAAATTTAACGCCGAAAGAGACAAAATCAGCCGATTTAATGCCATTGAGGGAATTTTAAACAGGCTCTAAGAGCGGATAGCATCCACCGGATCCATCTTAGCCGCTTGATATGCCGGGATGAAACCGGAGATCACGCCAATCGCGACAGACCAAATTATTCCGTAAAGCATATTGCCAGCAGACAGATACAGGTCGAATGGAAGTACCTGTGTCAATAATTTTGTCGTGAAGAATATCAGGATCAGGCCGACTATCCCCCCCAGAATACACAAGATGACAGATTCTACCAGAAATTCAAGCAGAATGATGTAGCGCTTGGCACCCAGGGCTTTTTTCACACCAATGATACTCGTTCGTTCTTTTACAGATACAAACATAATATTGGCCACCGAAAACATGCCCACAAGGAGTGCGAAAATACCAATCACCAGGCCTGCCAGATTGATCACACCAAAGATGTTATCCAGAATATTGGCCAGCAAGGAAACATTGTTTAAGGCAAAATCGCTTTCTTCCCGGGGCTTTAGGCGCCGGTGAGCCCGCAATACTCCGGTCAGCTCGTCTTTTAGTTGTTCCAGCGAAACACCATCAGCGGCTTTTACATTGACCGAAGAACCAAAGGGATGATTATTTTGGATATTGGAAATCTTGGAAGCGGTGTTATAACCTAAAAGGATGGACTCGTCAAAATCCATCACATTGATGATGTCTCTGCCCGATTTCTTAATGACACCAACCACCTCGAGCTTATGGCCCATTAATTTTACCTCCTTACCGATCGGGTCAATTGGGCCGAATAGTTCTTCAGCAACCGTATGCCCAATAACCACCCGATTCATTCCATAGTGATATTCGGAAGGAGTGAGGTATCGTCCCTTTTCAAATTCCATCTTGAAAAGGTCGGCACAATCGAAAGTAACAGCCAGGGTAAAAGCACCTTCCACACTGCTCGAATTCCACTTAATGGTTTTTTCACCAATAAAAACGTGGTAATCGGCCAGGCCAGCCGATTCTACCTTCTCCCGGATAACTTCGTAATCCTCAAAATTGGGATTGGGTCGACGTTGATATTTCCAGAAGTTTTGGCCGGGATCTTCATTCCACGGCATTTTCTGGATATAAAGTACATCGTCTCCCAGCTTTTCTATGCTTCCGCGAATGTTGTTTTCCAGCGAATCCACGGCAGATTGTACGCCGATAATGCAAAAAATACCAATGGTAATACCCAATAAGGACAAGAAGGACCTCAGCTTATTGGCACGCAACTGCTGAAAGGCCTGGGCAAAACTCTCGTATATGATCTTTAGGAAGATCCGCATGGACATGTTTTTTACAATCTCAAAGATAGAATTAGCAAGGGCATCTACACTATGCTTTCGATAAACAGCTCCATTTGGTCGATGAGCATATTAGATAAACAACTTTGGGCTGATAAACCTGCCAACTTGGGCATTTCTTATTTAATCTGCCGATTCCCTGCTGTATAACTTTTGAATTTTTATCTTTGCTCGCCGGTAAAGCCGGCATTTTTAATGAACTCTCAACAGGGTCTGATTGTTACACACTTTGATCCTGAACGTAAAGTACCAGAATATACATGAGGACTAAACTGTCTCAATTCGTTTTCGACCTTCCTGAAGAACGCATTGCCAAGTACCCCGCTAAAAATCGTGATGAAAGCCGCCTGATGGTTCTTCACAAGGATACCGGGGAAATCGAGCACAAACAATTTAAAGACATTATTGATTATTTCGGTGAAGGTGATTCTTTCATCTTCAACAACACCAAAGTATTTCCTGCGCGTCTATTCGGCAAAAAGGAAAAAACAGGTGCCCGTATCGAAGTATTCCTTTTGCGTGAATTAAATACGCAGCAGCGTCTTTGGGATGTACTGGTAGATCCGGCCCGTAAAATTCGGGTAGGTAATAAACTGTACTTCAGCGATGGAGAAGGTTCAGACATTCTGGTTGCCGAGGTGGTAGACAATACGACCAGCCGCGGACGGACCATCCGTTTCCTTTACGATGGATCGGATGAAGAGTTTACCAAAGAATTGCATCGCCTGGGCAACACCCCCCTTCCAAAATACATCGACCGGGATGTGGAGGATTTTGATACGGAGCGTTATCAAACCATTTATGCCAAGGAAGTAGGTGCTGTGGCAGCTCCAACTGCCGGGCTCCATTTCAGCCGCGAGCTGATGAAGCGCTTTGAAATCAAAGGCATCGACTTTGCTGAACTTACCCTGCATGTTGGCCTGGGTACATTCCGAAATATTGAGGTAGAAGATCTCAGCAAACACAAAATGGACGCCGAGTATTTCCGTATTCCGCAGAAAGCCGCTGAGGTAGTTAATAAAGCCAAAACCTCTGATCATCGCGTCTGTGCGGTAGGAACAACCTCCATGCGATCTATCGAATCGGCTGTATCTGCCGAAGGATTGCTGAAAGCAGCTCAGGGCTGGACAAATCTGTTTATTTATCCGCCTTTTGATTTCACTATCGCAGACAGCATGGTTACCAATTTCCACGTACCAAAATCCAGTCTGTTGATCATGATCTGTGCTTTTGGCGGTTATGATAAAGTGATGAATGCATATGAAGTAGCTGTAAAAGAGAAGTACAATTTCTTCAGCTACGGCGACGCTATGTTGATCATTTAATTTTGAAGTTGTTTAAGAATCTAATAAAAATCCCTGCCGGTCTCCGACAGGGATTTTTTACTTTTACTTCCCTGCGAAAAAACAGAGCAAACCAATGGACTCAACTCCTGAAAATGTGCAATCGCTGTTCCAGCTGCATACCTTTATGCGGCAGGTCATTGCATTAAACTTTCAGGACCCCGTTTGGGTACGGGCAGAAATCGCGAGCCTACAGGAATCCAGAGGCCATATCTACCTCAATCTGATCGAAAAAGAAGCCGAAGACGTTCGCGCACAAGCTTCTGCTGTTCTTTGGCAACGCACCTACCGCCGCCTGAAGCGAAACCGGGGCCGCCAGGTCGACGGAGTGCTGCGGGCAGGCATGGAAGTACAGCTGCAGGCACGGGTAGATTTTCACGAAAAATTTGGCTACAAACTAATCGTTGAAGACATTGATCCCGAATTTACCATTGGCCTGTTGGAACAAAAGAAACTCGAGACCATTGCCAAATTGCGCCAGGAGAGACTTCTTGAAAAAAACGGAAATTTACACCCGGGTCCTGTCATCCAGCGAATCGCGCTAATCAGCAGTCCGAATGCGGCCGGGCTGGAAGATTTCATGCAGCAGATCAGGACCAATCCATTTGGTTATCAATTTGAAATCCAACTGTTTCCGGCCAGCGTGCAGGGACAAATGGCTGTAAAAGAAATCTTGCAGCAATTCCAAAACATTCGCCGAAAGGCAGAAAAATTTGATGTAGCAGCTATCCTGAGAGGAGGCGGAGCGCGTACTGACCTGATCGCTTTTGACGATGAGCAACTTTGTCGGGCAGCCGCAGATCTCCCCATTCCCCTGCTCACCGGCATAGGACATGAAAGAGATGAGTCTGTGCTTGACCTCGTCGCCTTTGAAGCCTTGAAAACACCTACGGCTGTCGCCGAATTTATCCTCCGGCACAACTACAATTTCGAAGCGGTTTTGGAGGACTTAAACCATCAAATCGGGACGGAAGCAAACCGCAAACTTCAACATCAACAGCTTTTGTTGAATGGCCTGGAGGAACGGCTGGAAGGCCAGGTTTCCCTCCGGATGCAACAGGAGTTATTTATGCTTGACAAAGCAGAGTCGGGCATTTTTGACACCCTTGCTCACCGGATAAAAATGGAAAACTTCCAAATAGATCGAATCCGGGATCAGCTTCAGGTTCTGGGTCCGGAGGCACATTTGGAAAGAGGATATGTCAGATTGCAAAATGCGAACGGTAAAACCATTAGCCGATTAGATCAGGTAAAAACCGGAGAATCCGTTTTGGGAAAACTGAAAGACGGAACACTCCATTTGCGGGTAGACAGAAAAGATAAAGCATGAAAGAACCTAAAACATATGAAGCGGCTTTCGCCGAATTGCAGGAAATCCTGAACCAGGTTCAGAACCCGGAAACCGGGGTAGATGAGCTGGAGAAAAAAATGGATCGTGCCCGACAATTAATTGCCTGGTGCAGAGACCGGCTTCGCGGCCTGGAAGAAAAACTCGAGGGATAAAAAATATCCCGAACTCCGGTAAACCGGAATTCGGGATATCCATTCATTCGCCGAAAGGCAAAGCTTATTAATTTCCTACTACAACACGCTTCGTTGATACTCCTGTTTGAGTAACGATTGAAACCATGTAGATGCCCGCGCTCAGGTTTTGAGTCGGGATAAATTCTACATTGCTACCCGTTGCAAAGGCCATTTCTTTGGCAAAGATCGTGCGGCCATCAAGGCTGCGCAGGATGACCTGCCCGTCAAAGCCTGTGTTTACATCCAGATTCACCTGCAAATCGTTGCCGGCAGCAACCGGATTAGGCATTACCTGAAAGGCATTTACTTCCTGAACCTCTTTAACGGCAACAGCGTCTGTTGTCATAAAAGTTCCTTTCTCACTGTAGCTGGTACAACCGTAGTATGCATTCAACGGACGTACTCTCCAGAAATACTCTTTATTCTCCAGAAACGGACCTTCTACGCTTTTGTATGTACCCCATACGATGATCTCCTGTGCCAAAAGGCTGAAGTTTTGATCGATGTCGTACTCGAGGATATAACGGTCTGCGCCATCCACCGGAGTCCAGTTGAAAGCGACCGTATTATAAGCTACGTTTTCTCCGTCTACCGGATAATTAAGCGTAGGAACTCCTTCAATTTCTGTTGCGATTGGCGTAAAGTCTGTATCCAGAATTGAACGGCTCGCCAAATCGGCAGCCACCAAACCTTCCTGCTCTTCAGTAAATACGTAAGAAGCACAATTGCCAAAATAGCTCATGAAATTATTCTCCATTGGATCCATGCTATTGCCGGAAGGGTCCATACAATTGTAGTTGTATATACAGTCTCCGTTGTCAAACAAGCCAAAGTTGTAATCAGCCGGAGTATCACAAAGGAAATCACCTGCTGTTTCACAGTTTGAACCGTCTGCCAATTCTACGTCTACAGGATCTCCGTCTTCCAGGGAAGGACAAGGAGCAGTAGTAGAAGAAACCGGGTTGCCGTGGATTTCATCATCCCAGGGAGAGCATTCCCAGCCGTTGAAAGTATGTAAGAGGCTGAAGAAGTGGCCCAACTCGTGCGCCAACGTACTGCTTCCTCCGTTTACTTCCGAACGCTTACATACGATCCAGTCATAACCAGGATTGTAATAAGCGAGCGTGGTACCCGGGCTCGGGTCATCTGGTGTTTCGGCTTTGTTGCCGATGTAAATATTTACGGCTCTGGCTTCTTTACGACTATTCATCAGGAAGAGGTTGTCTTCCGGAAAATCCCAGGCTACATCATTATTAATGTAGTCGAAACCCTGATAGATGTAAAACTGAATACCTTGATCTATGTAAGCGTTGTTGAGGTAACAAAGCGCTTCAAAAACGTTTGATTCATCCACGCGGAAGGAACCGTCCAGTTTGGCGATCAGGTGAAATTTGATAGGAACATATGTTTCTCCATCGCGAAAATCCAAAGCCAGTCCGTTCTCTGCAGCTGCTTTATTCGCGAGCGTTCTTTGAATCATTTCCTGAGTAGGTACAAACCCGCACTTTCCGTTAGCTTGCGCCCAGGTCTGGTGACTTCCTATTAACAGAAGTGCCAGGGTAAGCATATAAATTTGTTTCATCTTAAAGCTTTAATTATTGTCTTAAATTCTTGCTGGGGGTAAAAATAGCAAAAATACAAGGGCACGGATGTCTTTCGGCCGCCAATTCTTTTTCCGGGGCTGCTGAAAAAAACCTACTTTTGCAGCGTTTTAAAAGATTTAAAAAATTCTTCCTCCATGAGTAAAGTAACCGTAGTTGGTGCAGGTAATGTAGGGGCCACTGTTGCCAATGTGCTCGCCCACAAAGATGTTGTTAAAGAAGTAGTCCTTCTGGATATCAAAGGCGATATGGCCCGGGGTAAAGCCCTGGACAGCTGGCAGCAAGCTCCCGTTGATTATTACAGCACTGCCCTGACTGGTACGGAAGACTATGCAGAAACAGCCGATTCCGACATCGTTGTTATCACTGCAGGAGTGCCCCGTAAACCAGGTATGAGCCGAGACGATTTGATTTCTACCAATGCCAAGATCGTAAACTCGGTAACAGAGAGTATTATGAAATACTCCAAGAATCCAATTATTATCATCGTTTCTAACCCACTCGATGTAATGACTCTGGCCGCCTACCGCGCCAGCGGATTGGACAAGACACGCGTATTTGGTATGGCTGGTATTTTGGATACTGCCCGGTACCGCGCTTTTCTGGCTACTGAGTTGAATGTTTCTCCTAAAGACATTCAGGCTGTTTTGATGGGTGGACATGGTGACACCATGGTTCCGCTTCCGCGTTACACCACTGTTTCTGGTATTCCGGTTACAGAAATGATCGACATGGGTAAACTCGATGCTATTGTAAACCGCACGAAAAAAGGCGGTGGAGAGCTGGTACAATTGATGGGTACTTCTGCCTGGTATGCACCGGGTGCTGCAGCCGCACAAATGGTTGAAACCATCGTTCGCGACGAGCAACGTATTTTCCCTTGTTGTGCTTTACTACAAGGGGAGTATGGTCTGGATGACCTGTTTCTCGGTGTTCCGGTAAAACTCGGAAAAAATGGTATTGAAGAAGTGATCGAACTCAAGTTGAATGACGATGAGAAAGAACTTCTGAATACTTCTGCCGAGCACGTTCGTCAGGTGATTGACGTATTCAATGACATGAAGCTCTAAAATATTTGCCCGGGTAATTATCCCGACAAGTGTTTGAGATATGAAAAGGGTGTCTTCTTAAAGAAGATGCTCTTTTTTGTATCATTGGATTCACACTTAAAAAAACCAACAGGTTTTTAAACCAAGTCGGAGAAGCCCGTGTTAAGATGTTGGTCTTTAGCAGTCATGACAAAAGAAATTAATCATAGTACCCGCCCACTTTCTGAAGTGATGCATGAAATGATCACCAACGAAGGCAATTCCCTGCTGGATCGATCCAGGCAAAAGCCGGTTCTGTTGGTATTCCTTAGACAATTCGGATGTACCTTTTGCCGGGAAGCACTGGCAGATCTATCAAAGAAGCAAAAAGGCTTTCAGGATCGTGGATTGGATATTATCTATGTCCATATGTCTGACAAGGAGACGGCCACGCAGTATTTTGAGCGTTATTCCATAGAAGACCCTGTGCATATTGGAGATCCGGAATGTGAATATTACAAAGCTTTTGGACTGACCAAAGGTAATTTCACCCAACTTTTTGGCCTCAATACCTGGATCAGAGGATTTTCAGCAGGCGTCGTGGCCGGTCACGGCATCGGAAACCGGCAATTGGGAGACGGCTTTCAAATGCCCGGGATATTTGTTATTCGCGATGGAGAGATCCAGGAAAAATTCATTCACAAACTGGCCTCAGACCGACCAGATTACGAAGAGCTGGTTCAATGCTGTGGCTACTAAGAGGAGCTAAGAGATGATTGGTTGGCAATTTACTGCCTATACTCCGGGAGAGGAAGGCTCTGTTTTCGATAAGCTTTTGAAGCTGTTTCAGGAACTTTTATTGTATACATCCGGTGATGTGTCAGAGGCTTTGTCCTGGCTTACAGAACTGGACAAACAATACAGCCTGACCAATGATGAATATAGCATGGCCGACTTCATCCAGGATCTGATTGATAAAGGAATGATCCGCCAAAACAGTCCCCAGGATCCCAATTTCTCCCCTTCCTCCAAGATGGAGATTGCCTTGCGGCAAAAAGCGCTCGAAGACACCTTTGGGCAGTTAAAGAAATCGGCCCGGGGCAAACACAATACCAAACACAGTGGTAAAGGCGATGAATTCACAGCCGATCGCCGACCCTACGAATTTGGAGATTCCCTGGAGCATATTGCCATTTCCGAATCCTTACGCAATGCACAAATTAATCACGGTATCGACAACTTTCAGTTAACCCGTGATGATCTGGAAGTGCAGGAGACTTATTATCAATCTCAAATGAGTACCGTACTCATGATTGATATCAGTCACTCCATGATATTATATGGAGAAGATCGGATCACCCCCGCCAAAAAAGTGGCCATGGCCCTTTCCGAGCTCATAACCACCCGCTATCCTAAGGATACGCTCGATATTATTGTTTTCGGAAATGATGCCTGGCAAATTGAAATAAAAGACCTCCCCTACCTCAAAGTAGGTCCTTATCATACCAATACGGTTGCCGGACTGGAACTGGCTATGGATCTGCTGCGCCGGAGAAGGAATCCGAATAAACAGATTTTCATGATTACAGATGGGAAACCCACCTGTATCAAAAAGGGAAAGAAATACTACAAGAATAGCTTCGGGCTGGATCGGAAGATTGTAAATCGAACCCTAAACCTCGCAACCCGTTGTCGAAAACTGGATATTCCCATTACCACATTTATGATAGCCCGGGATCCTTATCTGGTTCGTTTTGTCGACCAGTTTACCAAGGCTAATAATGGAAAAGCTTTCTATTCCAGCTTGCAAGGATTAGGGGAATTTATCTTTCTCGATTATAAAAACAACAAGCGGAAAAAGCGTTAACGCTTCACCAGTCGGGCGATATAAATTACGACTACGGCTCCTACCAGTGCTGTGACAATGGAACCGATCAATGAACCTGAAGAGGATAGGCCCAGGATTCCAAACAACCAGCCACCAACAACACCTCCAACAATTCCAAGCAGGATATTCATTAGCAATCCATACCCACTGCCTTTCATAATTTCACCGGCCAGCCAACCAGCAATTGCTCCAACAATAATAAAGTACAAGAAACTCATAATGTATGTGTTGTGGTTGAAAAATAAAGTTATCTACAATTTATAGACGTACAATAAACTAAAGGTAACAAGACCTTCGTTTTGCTAGCTGAAAGAAAGAATTTCTATGCGATATACTTTGCTACTTTTATTTTCCCTTTGCGCTTATGGGCTTCAGGCTCAGGAGAAAGCCGGAGAAATCACCTCTGAGAACCTGGAGATCCTCGATACGTACGAGGACACCATCTCCTTGCTTTCCTATGCAGTGATCAACGACTCTATGCCACAACACCGTTTTGGAGCCACGCAGAAATTAATCCCTACGCTGGTGAATGCCCTGAAGGTTCCAAACTCCTTCAATTATCCTTTCAATCGCGTACAGTCTATTTCTATTCAGTATCCGCAGGATAGCACCTTTCGGATCTTCACCTGGCAATTGTATGTCGATGTGGATGATTATCGGTATTACGGAGCAATACAGATGAATACAGGAGAGCTACAGTTGTTTCCGCTGATTGATCGTTCCTTTGAGGTGCTCGCTCCAGAACAGGAGAACCTTACACACGAACAATGGTATGGAGCTTTATATTACAACATCAAATCGTTTGAAAGCCCGGATGGTCCAAAATACCTGTTGTTTGGATTTGACGGATACTCTTTCTTTGACAGGAGAAAACTGGTTGATGTCCTTTATTTTGAGGAGGGCAAACCCAAATTCGGAGCACCGGTATTTGTAAAGCCCACCGAATCCGGAAGCATAGAAACCCGCAGTCGACTCGTATTGGAATATTCGGCGGAAGCCTCCATAAAACTCAATTTCGATGAATTATTGGGCGGGATAATTTTTGACCACCTTATCCTTTTCGGTGGCGGCGCACCGGGCGCAGAACCACAATACCTGCCCGATGGCAGCTATGAAGGCTATAAGCTGGAGGAAGGGATGTGGGTTCACATCCCCAAGATATTCAATCAGGTATCTGACGAACCCCCCAGACCAGAACCCATTCTGGATAGTGAAGGAAGCCGCGAAAAACTAGATATTTTTGGCCGAAAAAGAGACAATTAAACCCACACTCATCCCGATAGCTATCGGGACACACTCACACTCACACTCACACTCACACTCACACTCAAACTCAAACTAATTACCTAGTGCATCCGATCTCCCCGGAGCTCCAGATCTTTCATAATCTCCGCTTCATAGTTGAGGTATTCTTTCCAGCGATTCCGAACCTTATCTTCGGGAAAATAGCGGTTTGCCAGATCGATAAACAAGCGATAATGCCCGGCTTCAGAAACCATAAACTTGTGGTAAAATTTCTTTAGGGCCTCGTCATTAACATGCAGGCTCAGGAGGCGAAAGCGCTCACAAGATCGGGCTTCGATCAAGGCACACACCAGAAGTTCCTCCAGCAATTTTTCATCCTTTCCTCCTCCTTTTTGTTGAAATTCCCTCAGGGCTCTGACGTATTCATCGCGTCGTTGTACGCCCAATTCCAGATTGCGTTTATCCATTTCAGCCAAAACGGCCCGAAAATGGCCCCACTCTTCGGTAACGATAGGTGCCAATTCGCGAACGAGGGCTTCCCGCTCCGGATAACGTTGAATTAGAGAAATGCAAAAGGTGGCTGCTTTTTGCTCGCAGTAAGCATGGTCAGTAAGAATCTCTCCCAAATCTCTTTCTGCCAGGTTTACCCAGCGTGGATCTGTAGGCAATTCCAGGCCCAACATTCTAACTGATCCGGTATCTGATGTGTTTTCCATGTATCTTTTTGGACGTTTAATCTTCATACAAACAACGCAGGTGATCTCTAAAAAAGTCCAACCTAAAGACCTCATAATCTTCGTAGCCGGCCCCCCAATTTACCCGAACTTTGTCTACCTCTCCGTTATTCAGCATCTTCTCCTGCGAAGGATCAATCATAAACTGTCCGCGGAAGGTAAAGGTTTCGTCGACCGCGTTAAAACTGCCGAAGTCGGTTTTCGAATTTACCAGTCGCACACTCTCCCCACTCATCAACTTGATGGTTAAAAGGCTTCCCTTCTGCAAGCCTCCAAAGCTCTGTTGTGCCGTTTTTGAAGCTATGGTAAACTCCAGGCTTAAGAACAGCAGCCCCCCTGACAAAGTGGTGAGCTGGCCTTCACAAACCACATATTCTTTTCCCTTGAGATAGGGGCGCAACTCATCTCTTGTATACGTGAAAAACAACTCCATTTCTGTATCCCGGCGTTGTTTTCCGGAAAATTCGTCTACGCCGTCAAACTGCAGTCGGCATTTGGGTTTCGGCGGATTAATACTTACATCCAAATCCGGATCGTATTTTGCAAATCGCCCTGGATTCAGAGAATAGACCTGCTCGCCAGTCGTTTCTGTAACCTCTGTTTCTACAGGCTCATTTACCGTTGGTGCGCCATGCAACAGCGTATATTGCTCCTCAAAGTCATCCATGCTTTTAGCCCTTTTTTTGCGCTTCATCTCTATCATCTCCTCCGCAAGCTCTGCCAGATCACCAGCAATTTCCATCTCTTCACGAGCTGTTTCTTCTTTCTCTTTTGCCTGGTCTAAATCTCCCTTCAGATCGTCTATAGATTGTTTGCTCCCGCCCAGTTTTTTCATTTCAGCCAGCTCTTCCTCAATCGACAAACGGGCTTTTCGTAATTGATTGTATTTATCTTCAAAACGACTCAATTCTATAGCAGCCTGGTTGGCGAGCAACACCGCTTTCTCTCTTTCCTTTTCCTCCAGATAAGCTTCCCTTTCTTTTGGATCTGTGGGAATCAATTCCTGTTCATGGACCTGTCCGTCACTGCCAAAAAGGGTATTATCGTTGGAATTGAAATACCGCCAGCTCCCATCAGAATAGACAATGATCTTCTCTCCTTTTTCATTCGTGCGTATTTCCTGCGCCTGACCGAATAACGGAAGACAAATCAGGAATCCAACGGCCAATAATAATCGATTCATAAATATCCTTTGTTTCACAACGCATAAACCCGACTTAGGGATGTATACCGAGCAAAAATAATTATTTAATGTCAACCACGCTCCCCTTTGATTAATTCTGCACTTAAACCCTGCCCCTCCCTCAAAATGGGGGAAAATGGTCCCTCCCAGGCAAATTGTGTTTTTAAGTAACCCATGGCAATCCCTTAGCATGCAATTCCGCATTCAACATTCAGCATTCCTCATTCTTCATTCCGCATTTTGCATTAAACCACTACCTTGGTATTTTCGGCGAAAGCCATAAACATAAACACATTTTAAGCCATGCGCTACCTGTTCGGATTAATCCTTCTTTGTTTCCTATGGTCCTGCCAAACGGATTCTAATTCAAATAAGACAAATTTTGATCCCATTCCCTTTAAGGCACCGATCACTTTTGCCGACAGCAGTGTGGCTGATACCTTTTACGGAAAGGTGGTGCAGGATCCCTTCCGATGGCTGGAAGACGATCGTTCTGATGCTACCGACGCCTGGGTAGGTGCGCAAAACAGAGCAACATTTGATTATTTGGAGCAGATACCTTTTCGGGATGCTGTGCGAAACCGACTGGAAGAAATCTGGAACTACCAACGTTCCACTGCCCCAAAAAAAGCGGGCGACTATTACTACTATTTCGAAAATGACGGCCTCCAAAATCAGTCAATCCTGTACCGAAAGCCAAACCTGGAAGGCGAAGCCGAACTGGTCCTGGATCCAAATAAGCTGGCAGCAGATGGCACCACAGCACTCGGTGCCTATTCCTTTTCAAAGGATGGTCGCTATTTGGCCTATCAAACCTCAGAAGGAGGTTCCGACTGGCGCAACATCCACATCCTCGATTTGGAGACTTTGGAAAATCTGGAAGAAGTAATCCAATGGGTTAAGTTCTCCGGCATTTCCTGGGCTGCAGACGGATTTTTCTACAGCCGATACCCCAGTCCGCAGGAAGGAGAAGAACTTTCAGCGATCAGCGAATTCCAGCAAGTTTATTACCACAAGCTCGGCAGTCTGCAGGAATCGGATCAGATAATATTTGCCGATCGCTCCAATCCCCAAAGAGGCTTTAATGCGGAAACGACCCAGGATGAGCAATATCTGGTATTGAGCGTTTGGGAATCAACCAGCGGCAATGCCCTGTATTTCCGGGATTTGACAACAGCCGGCAGCACCTTCATTCCGATCATTGAAGCAATAAAAGACGATTATATACTGGTCGGCCATCTGGATGGTTATCTGTATTTCAGAACCAATAACAACGCAGACAACTGGCGACTCATCAAAGTAAGCATTGGCAACCCGGCTCCCGAATACTGGGAAGATGTACTCCCTGAAATGGAGGGGGAAGTTTTACGGAACGTACATCTTTACAATGGTGAATTCGTCACGGAGTATTTAAAAAATGCAAGTAGCCGGATACGGGTTTTTGATACCGAAGGAAAGCTAAAGGCTCAGATTCCCCTGCCGGGCATTGGTACGGTAAGCGGATTTACCGGAGCATTTGATTCGGCGGAAGCCTTTTTTGTATTTTCTTCCTTTGCCCAACCGGCCAGCATCTACCGAATTGATCTCGACCTGCTTATTTCGGAAGTGTATCGAGCGGCCAGGATCAATTTTAATACCGAACCCTATGTGACTAAACAGGTTTGGTTTGAGAGTCGGGATGGCACTAAAATTCCGATGTTTCTCACTTATCGCGAAGACATGCAAATGGATGGCAAACGCCCTACCCTCCTCTATGGTTACGGCGGATTTGACATTTCCATTTTGCCTCAGTTTCAGGTTAAACGAAGTATTTTACTGGAAAACGGAGGAATTTATGCCGTAGCCAATATCCGGGGAGGCGGAGAATTTGGAAAAACCTGGCATCAGGGAGGCACCAAAGAGAATAAGCAGAATGTGTTTGATGATTTTCAGGCTGCCGCCGAATACCTTATCGGGCAGAATTACACCAACCCGGACAAACTCGCCATCGAAGGACGATCCAACGGCGGATTGCTCATCGGAGCCTGCATAACACAGCGTCCGGATCTTTACCAGGTGGCTTTCCCGATGGTGGGCGTCCTGGATATGCTGCGCTACCACAAATTTACCATTGGAGCGGCCTGGGCCAGTGACTACGGATCGCCGGAAACGGAAAAAGGATTTGATTATCTGGTATCTTACAGTCCGCTGCACAATGTGATCCCGGCCGACTATCCGGCAACTATGATTACGACTGCTGATCACGATGATCGGGTATTTCCGGCACATTCGTTTAAATTTGCAGCCGAACTTCAACGGATGCAGCAGGGAGATCAACCTGTAATGATCCGAATAGACACCAATGCCGGGCATGGAGCCGGTATGTCGACCGAAAAACAGATACAACAAGCGGCCGATATGTTGAGTTTTATGTTTTATCAAATGAAAGAACCCGTGATCTACGAATATTAAAGAATTTGAATCTGACACTGGACATATTAATGCTCTTTGAAATCGGTTTTCTGCCGGTACGCATCTGGGATATTCTGGACATCCTGATCGTTGGGTTTGTTATATACCAGGTTTACAGACTGCTTCGGGGCAGCATTGCCTTCAATATCTTCATTGGGGTTATTGTTTTGTATGTCCTCTGGTGGCTGGTGGGTATCCTTCAAATGGATATGTTATCCCTGTTGCTCAACCAGTTTGTAAGTCTGGGTTTGCTGATCCTAATCGTCATCTTCCAGCCGGAAGTGCGTCGTTTTTTCTTCCTTTTGGGAAATACCACTCTCCGACAGCGGTCCAATTTCCTGAGTCGACTGTTGGACAGGAACCTCGATGGGCAGAAACTCGATGACGAGCAACAGACAGCCATTAAAGCAGCTACCATGCGTATGAGCCGGCTCCGCATTGGAGCGCTCATTGTTTTTTCCGGAGGTCTTGACATGGATTCCATTATGTCAACCGGGGTGCGCCTGGATGCAAATATTAGTCAGCCATTGATTGAAAGTATCTTCCAAAAAACCTCTCCCCTGCACGATGGAGCCATGATCATTTCGGGGCGCCGCATACATGCAGCCAGTTGCATTTTGCCCGTTTCTGATAACCCGGGCCTGCCAAAAAATGCGGGTCTTCGACATAGAGCCGGAGTGGGTATCACCGAGCGCATGAACGTGCAGGCACTGATCGTATCCGAAGAAACAGGATCCATCAGCATTGCTTCGGAAGGCAAGCTCCGGAGAAGACTCAACGAGGATGAACTCGATGAGATATTGGCTACTATTTTCACTTCATAGGCTTTTCCCTTCTCATTCAGAATAGTGCTGCACGCTTGCTATCTTAGCGGCAAATTGGTTTAGAAACCAGATAAAACTCAAGTTTGTATGGAAAAAACCCAAGCTTATATTAAGGAGCATAAGGATCGTTTTTTGGAGGAATTGCTCGACCTCCTGCGGATTCCATCTGTAAGTGCTGATCCCGCTTACGCGAAAGATGTGCGCCGCACCGCTGAATTTGTTTCAAACAGCCTCAAAAAGGCTGGTGCCGACAGTGTGGAGATTCACGAAACCAAAGGGCACCCCATCGTTTACGGCGAAAAAATCCTCGACGACTCCTACCCTACGGTGCTGGTTTACGGACATTACGATGTGCAACCACCAGACCCTATGGATCTCTGGGATTCTCCTCCATTTGAGCCGGTAATCAAAAAAACAAAACTGCATCCCGATGGAGCCATTTTCGCCAGAGGTTCTTGCGATGATAAGGGTCAAATGTTTATGCACGTTAAAGCCTTTGAAGCCATGCATGCCAATGGAGAGCTCCGTTGTAATGTGAAATTCATGATCGAGGGTGAGGAAGAAGTTGGATCGGATAACCTGGGAACTTTCTGCCGGGAAAATCAGGACAAACTCAGCTGTGATATGGTGTTGATCTCTGATACCGCCATTATTGCCAATGATACGCCTTCCATCAATACCGGCCTCCGCGGACTAAGCTACGTTGAGGTAGAAGTTACGGGCCCGAATCGCGATCTGCACTCCGGTGTTTACGGTGGGGGGGTTGCCAACCCGATCAATGTACTGTGTGACATGATCTCGGGCATGATGGACGAGAATAAGCACATTACCATTCCCGGTTTTTATGATAAAGTGGCTACGCTTTCTGAGGAAGAGCGCAAGGCCATGAATGAGGCTCCCTTTGATCTGGAGGCCTATAAAGAGGACCTTAGCATCAATGATGTACAGGGTGAGAAAGGATATACAACGCTGGAGCGTACGTCTATCCGTCCGACGCTGGATGTAAACGGCATCTGGGGTGGCTATATCGGAGAAGGCGCAAAAACGGTATTACCTTCTAAAGCTTATGCTAAGATCAGTATGCGGCTGGTGCCGAATCAAAGTTCGGATGAAATCACGGAGATTTTCAAAAACTACTTTGAATCTGTAGCTCCTGATTCTGTAAAGGTTGAGGTGCGTCCGCATCACGGAGGTGAGCCGGTCGTAACACCTACTGACACTCCAGAATACAAAGCTGCTGCAAAAGCGATGGAGAAGACTTTCGGTAAAGAGCCTATCCCGCAACGCGGTGGTGGCAGTATTCCGATTGTCGCCCTCTTTGAAGATGTACTTGGCGTTAAAACCGTTCTAATGGGTTTCGGACTGGATTCAGACAGCATCCACTCTCCTAATGAACATTATGGCGTATTCAACTTCTTTAAAGGAATTGAGACTATCCCTTATTTCTACCAGAATTATTCGGAGATGAAGTAGAGTTAGTGTGAGTTTGGGTGTGAGTTTGAGTGTGAGAAACCCACACACTCACACTCAAACTCAAACTCAAACTCAAACTACTCAATAAAGTACATACCTACCTCGCCGGCATTTTTGGCCGCGATCTTGCCTCTGAAGCTACATTTGAAATTATTTTGAATCAGGCGATGGGTTTCTTCGGAGATATTTACCTTTCCAACTTCTCCGCTTGATTCCATTCTGGAAGCCAGGTTTACCGTGTTCCCCCAAATGTCGTAAGCAAACTTTTTAGAACCAACCACTCCCGCTACCAAAGGCCCCGAATGAATACCAATGCGGGCTTCAAAGCTGCCTTTGCCCTTACTTCCCCGCTCCCGTTTCCACTGATTTAAAAAAGCCTGCATTTCCAGCGCTGCTTTTCCGACTTTCACCGGATGGTCGCTGTCTTCCTCCGGGATACCCCCGGCACACATATAGGAATCTCCAATGGTTTTAATCTTTTCCAGTCCGTATTTCTCAATGATCTCATCAAATGCTCTGAAGCAATAATCCAAATCGGCAACCAGATCCTGGGGAGGCATGCCTTCTGCGATTTGGGTAAAGTCTTTGAAGTCGGTAAAAAGGACGGTAGCGGTATCGTACGTACGCACACTGGCTTTTCCGTCGGTCTTTAATTCATCGGCCACTGCTGCAGGCAGGATGTTTAACAAAAGGGATTCTGAGCGGGCCTGTTCCGCAGCCATTTCTTCGGCGTGCTTTTTGATGTTTTTATTTCTGTTGTAGAGGGCAAAAACGCCCAGAATAAATAATACCACCAAACTAATCAACAAAAACATCCGGCTCCGTTGCAGGCGCAATCGGGCATCTCTTTCCCGTATTTCCATTTCCTGCCGGCTCAAAAGCATTTGCTGTTGCTCCAACTGCAGGGAATCAGCCATTTTCGCGAAAGCGAGAGAATCCAACAACATTTTCTGCTGCGTGATAAGCAGTTCTGTTTTGGCCTGCTCTTCATTCATTTTGGCAATAGACTTTTCCTGGCGCAACATGGCTTCTTGCAGGGCAATCTGTTCTTTTTCGAGGTTTGCCAGTTCGTCATTAAGGGCCTGGCGTTCCTGGGCGATGTCTTTAAGGGCTTCTTTCGGCGTTTTGCGTTTGTCCAGGAATTCATTGACCGGCTCTCCGGTTATCTCGGAGATCTCTTTGGCAATTTCTTTGAGCTCGTCCGTTCGACGCAAGTCCAGCGCAATAGATCGTAAAAGCTCCAGGTTTTCGAGTTTAACATCCGGATCATTGGTCAGGTCATTGGATTTTCGTAGCAGCCGGGCTGTTTGCAATTTTCTGCCGCCACTTTCCAGGCCTGCTTTTGCCTCTAATTGAAGCGCCCTTGCCTGCCAATCATCGTGTTTGATCTGGCGGGCCATGACACCGGCTTCCTGGGCCCGTTTCGCCGCTTCGACATAATCCTGAGAATCGAAGGCATTCTCGGCAATTTTCATGCTTGCCTCAATGAAAGGAATACCTCCGAGTCTTTCTACACTGGAAGGTTGAATATCCTGATACTGTGCTTTAAGTCCAAGAGGAAGGCATATCATGCTCAGAAGAACATAAAGTCGGAAGGAGTTCATGGTATGGATTTTGCAATATTTGCAATAAAATTTGTCTGACGAGTTAAATTAGCAAATCGGACAAATTCTTACAGCATTTCCTGCATGAATTAATGTATAATTAAGACTAGAATGCTTTATTTACGGGCTTTCGCCGAATATACAAACAGTTCCACGACTAAACCACCACAATGATTAAAAACGCGCTGTTCCTGCTCTGTATACTTTTCCTTTTTTCCTGCGTCGAAAACAAACAACCCGAAGACCAAATCATGGAAGCACCCGAAACGAAAACAGTCCGCATTATTGACTGGCAGGGACATCGCGGCTGCCGGGGGCTAATCCCTGAAAACACCCTCATAGCATTTACCAATGCCCTGGACTTCCCGGAGGTTACCACACTCGAAATGGATGTTGTAATTTCTGCCGATTCTCAGGTTGTTGTGTCCCACGAACCCTGGATGTCAGGGAAGATATGCACCGATCCGGAAGGAAATCCTGTTTCGGAAGAAACGGAGCAGGAGCACAACCTATATAAAATGAATTATTCCGAAATTCGGAAATACGACTGTGGCAGGCGGCCGCATCCGGATTTCCCGAATCAACAAAAGATCCCGGCTATAAAGCCTACGCTGTCAGATATATTTCTGAAAATCGGACAGTATTGTCAGACCAAAAACAGGGAACTCCCGCAATTCAACATCGAGCTCAAATCACGTCCTTCCTGGGATAATGTGTACACTCCGGCACCGGAAGCTTTCGTTGCCCTGGTTTTGAAGGAGATTCAAAATTTTGGCCGGCCCGATAAAATCATCATTCAATCTTTTGACCCAAGGATACTCCGGGAAGTAAAAAAACAAGCCCCGGAATTACGCATCGCCTGGCTCACAGAAAGTCCAAACATCGGGAAAGAGCTCAAAGAACTCGGGCTAAAGCCTGACATTTACAGTCCCTATCATATCATTCTGAATGAGGACCTGGTAGTCGCTCTTCATAAAAAAGATATTCAGGTGATTCCCTGGACTGTAAACGAACCCAACAGAATGCAGGAACTGATCGACATGGGCGTAGACGGCATCATAACCGACTATCCCAATCGCATCAACCCAAAGCGATAATTTGCGTTACCTTGTCATAAGATCAGACCGATTTTGGCAAGACACATCCAATCCCGACATTCATGAACACGGAAAACCTCCCCTCGGATTTGCGCCCGATGCGGCGCTTATTCAAATATCTGGGCAATTACAAAAAAAGCCTGCGCTTTGCCATAAGCACCAGTGTGATAAACAAGATATTTGATCTGATGCCGCCCTTCCTCACCGCCTGGCTAATCGATGTTGTAGCTGGAAACCCGCCGGCCTGGATCGAAAATTATGCTGGTATTACGGATACCTGGACCAGTGTCATTTTGCTCATTGTTTTAACGGTGATCATTTTTGGAGGGGAAAGCTTTTTTGAATGGCTTTTCCAAAAAGAATTCATGCATTTGGCTCAGCGCGTTCAACACGATTTGCGCATGGACGGATATCGGCAATTGCAGTCCCGCGAAATGGGATTCTTCGAAAATCAGCGCACGGGAAATTTGCTTTCCGTGCTAAACGATGATGTGAATCAGCTGGAGCGATTCCTCAATTCCTCTTTCAGTGAGATCATTCATTTGATCACGCTGATCCTGTTTGCAGGTTGGGCACTTTGCAGTGTTTCCCTGCCGCTGGGATTGCTCGGCATGCTTCCTATTCCCTTCATCATCTGGGGCAGCGTATTCTACCAACGGAAAATCGCGCCGCACTACAAGCAGGTGCGCAATGAAGTCGGCCAGCTAAACAACCGCCTCGAAAACAACATTGCCGGCATGTTGGTAATCAAAAGCTTTGCCACCGAGCGCTTTGAAGAAGGGCGGGTACGCGAAGTTTCCGAAGGCTATAAGAATGCCAATTTTAAGGCCATCAGATGGAGTGCTATTTATGTTCCGCTTATTCGAATTTTCATTACCATTGGATTTGCCGGAACACTATTGATTGGTGCATATTGGGCCATTCAGGATCCCACTTTTTTCAGCCTGGGCAGTCTGGCCTTTTTTGCCATGATGATCCAACGACTATTGTGGCCGGTGACCCGGCTTGGTACCATCTTTGACTCCTACGAACGTGCCCGTGCCTCTGCCCGTCGGGTATTCGGCCTCCTTGATACCCCAAACAAAATGCAGGACCCGGAAAATCCGAAGCGACTTCCGTCGAAGGTCGGTACGATTAAACTGGAAAATGTCCATTTTGGATACGAGCCCTCCTCTCCTATCTTACGAGGCATCGACCTGCACGTAGAATCCGGGCAGCGCATCGGCATTGCCGGAGCTACGGGTGCCGGAAAAACGACATTGATTAAATTACTCCTCCGATTGTATGATGTCAACGAAGGAGCCATATTGTTGGAAGACATTGATCTCCGCGAACTTGATCGCAGGGAATTGCGGCAAAAAATCGGGTTGGTGAGTCAGGATGTTTATTTGTTTCACGGCACTATCCGGGAGAATGTGGCCTATGGTAGTCCGGATGCCAGCCAGGAAGCAATTATTCAGGCTGCCAAAGAAGCCAAACTGCATGATTTTATTGTCAGTCTTCCAAATGGATATGACTCCTTAATCGGAGAAAAAGGCATCAAGCTTTCTGGCGGACAGCGGCAGCGATTGAGTATTGCCAGAGCTATTCTAAAGGATGCGCCTGTATTGATCCTTGATGAGGCCACCAGCTCGGTAGACACAGAAACCGAACGCGCTATCCAGGAAAACCTCGATCGACTCACCGCCGGAAGAACGGCGCTGATCATTGCTCACCGCTTATCCACTATCCGGCACGCAGATCGGATCATCGTGCTGGAAAACGGGCAAATACTGGAGCACGGCAGTCATGAAGATCTCCTGGAAAAGGATGGGGTATATGCTGACCTTTGGAGTGTTCAGATTGGAGAAGCCGGCCATTAACGGACACCTTCATTCTGCTCTTTACAGCAAAAAGCCCCCTCTTCCGAAGAAGAGGAGGCAAGTCACAAATAAAATTGCTGTATTCTTATTAAGTTATCCGGATGATTATTGTCTAATCATCTTTCTGCTTAGGATCTCGTTTGCAGTTTGCAGGGAGTAATACCAAACGCCTTTAGGCAATTGTTCGCCCTCCAGTTCGATGGTATTCCAACCAGCATTAAACCGGCCTTCCTGCACCAGAACCTCCCGGCCTTCTACATCAGTAACCCGGATTTTAGCCCACTGGTTATCTGGTAGATAGAACCTGATACTGGTTTCTGTGCGGAATGGATTTGGTGTATTTTGTTCCAGAACTATTCCAGAATCTGCACTTGAATCGGTGAATACCAACTCAACATTTTGCAGGTTTCCTGCTTCATCGTAACTCTCTGCAGTGGTAAGTGCTGATCCCATTCGAATCACATCACTTAGTTGCAGACTTTCATTCGCCGAAAGGCGGATACCAAACCAAATTCCTGTTGGATGTTGCTGGCCGGCCTGAGCATGCCAGCTCGTAGTAAGTTGGCCGGATTTTAAATGACTCGCGCCAAAGTTTTCGGCTTTAGCCACCACCGGAATAATCTCCAGAATTTCAGCCAGTTCCGAATCAACATCCAGCGTAAACTGGTAGCCTTTGATATTGGTGTTTGCCAGGCTGAAGTAAATAACGGCTTCCTCTCCGGCTTCCAATATGCGATCTGCAGTGCTAAACTGAATCGCTGGCAATGCATTCCGGTTTTCAGACCCGGCCATGCCATCATTAGCAACTACACTATTGTTTACATCACCAATTTTCACGCCCACGAAGTCGGTTTCCAGTTGGTCTGTATTCAGGTCGTTGTAATTGATGATCTCCGGGAAAGTCTCCATCCAGGGATTGCTTGGATCCGGGAATACATAATCGGCATCCACAAAACGCCAGCTGGTGTTATTGGGGAAGCTTTCTTCCTCATACAGAATCACCTGACGAATCGCCAGCATATCCATAGTGGTAACGGTGCCCGAGTTATTCGCATCCGCTGCGATGAGCTTGTATGGGCTATCCAACGGAATTTCTCCCAGGATGTGTTTTTGAATCAAAACCAGATCGTAGGTGGTCACCCCGTTTATATGATCCGCGTCGAGCATTGGTGTGATGGAGTAATCATTATTCGCGGCAAGCTCAAAATCAAACAAGCCGTCAGATAAGGTCATTTCCACAGCCAAACCGCTGTTTACATCAACCATTACATCCTGTACCGGGTCGTCCATTTCAGTAGTGATCAGTCCGGCTACTGCAACAGGTGAACCGCCACAGAAGTCCATGTTATCCTGCACAACAATGAAGGTTTCGCAGAAGTCCTGGTTACCGGCGGCATCTGTTACCCAGATCTCAACCGCTTGTTGGCCGAGATCATCGCAGGTGTATACCACGCCGAGGTCGGTTACATCCGGAGAGAAACTGTAAATGAGGTCTCCTGGACAATTATCAAAACTTCCAAGATTGAGATCAGAGGCCCAGACTTCGATCATCTGCGTTTGCATAATCTCCACCACCAATCCGTTTAAGCAGTAAGGCGTTGGCAGCTTGCAATCTTCAACGGTAAGCTCGTAAGTCTCATAGGAAGTGTTGCCGCAATCATCCGTCACTTCATAGTAGATGGTGTAATCGCCGGGAACAACATCGGCAATAATCACATCCGCCTGGATGTCGTCAAAATCACCAAAATCACCGGAGATATTCACAACAAATGAAGGCGAACACTGATCCAGAATATTCGGGTATGGAATCGTGAGATCTTTATCACAATCTACTTCCACGATACAACCGTCAATTTCCGGAATCTCAAATTCGGGTGCTTCAGAATCGTTGACCTTGATGACCTGTTCGTATACGATGTAACCATCTGCGGTGCCGGGTGCTCCGGAATCATTCCAACCATCGCGGAAAGTGCGATCATCCTGATCGCCGTCACCATCCCAATCAGCGAAATACACTGCTTCATAGTGGTTCTCCTCGCTGAAGGCATCATAGCCAAAGTCTTCGTAAATACACCAGTTGATGGCGGTCCAGGTCCGTACAATTTTGTAACAGGCATCCGGAACCACATAGAAATACTGGTCTTCAAAACTGACCCCGATTAGTTCGCACTCATCAAAGTATATTTCGGGCTCACCAAAGTCGGGAAGCTGACCATCGGTACATTCTACCAGAATATCCGCCGGAAATTCCACGACCCAGTCGGATACGTGTTCTACAAAAATCGTTTGCGTACAATTTGCAGACGGATTATTCGGATTGTCATCGGTCGCTGTCCAGGAACGTATGATGGTTCCCTCCTGGCAATTATCAATATTTACCGTGACGGTGTATTCTTCATTCAGGGCACAATTATCGAAGAATGTAGGCAGACCAAAGGGTTCCAGTACGCTGTACTCTTCATTAGCCAAGGCTGCGGCCAGGTCGTCTACGTACTCTTCACAGCTAATAGTCTCTGGTCCCGGGCAGAAAGTGGTGATTGGTGGAATTTTATCTTCCACAATCACTTCTACCATACAATCATTGACATTGCCATAATAATCTACAACCCGGAACACTACCATGATCGGGTTATTGGGTACATCCTCACAACAGAAGATTACCGTTGGTCCAAAGTCATCAAAGCTTCCGTCACATGCTCCATCCATACGACGAACCAGGAATTCTTCCACCCCACAATTGTCGTAAGAACCGTCGTCGAATACATCGGCAAGTACTTCTGCTTCCCCCTGACTGGAGAGGGAAACGGTTGTAATTTCATCACAAATCGCTGTCGGAGCAATATCGTCAACTACTTCTGCCGCAACATCCAATGTGGCTACATTCCCACATGCGTCTGTCGCCTGGTAAGTAATCAGGTGGAACCCGAGCTCAAGGCCCGGAGCAGGTACCAATCCCCCGGCATTACCATTTACGCCATTGACATAGATGGCTTCGCCGACAGGCGTAAAAATACGCAGCGTCCAGTCTGAACAGGCGTCGGTTACATTGGCCGGCGGAATGAAATCCTGTGAATTACAGGGTTGCGGATGAGCTCCCACAATGTTGGCACTCAGATCAAAAGGATCCATTTGAATCACCGGTGGTGTAGTATCCACCACTTTGATGATCTGAATGTTATCCTCTCCGGCTTCGTTTTCCGTGATCACATCATTGGTACACCAGTCGAGTACCGTCCAGGTACGAATGATCTTAAAGTTATCGCCACAAGTCTCGATGATCTCATCAGACCAGGTGTAACCATAATTACAATAGGTGCCTTCCTGAACATCCGGTACGCCGGAGCCTGTGGTTGCCAGGTTTCCGGTAAGCGGTGTGGCTTCTACTACATTGTTAAAGAGGTTGTAGTCTGAGCACTCCCACTCAATATCATCCGGGAAATCTACATCATCCGGACGAACGATATGGATAATACGGGTACATGGATCGCTTTCGTTGCCATTGGCATCGGTAGCCGTCCAAACCTGAACCAGCTCGGCATAACCATCGTCGCAAACATCCTGATCTGTATAATTTTCAGAGATCAGATGATAATCCACATCCGTACAATTATCGGTTGCGATTGGTGGTGGAACATTCGACGGATCTTCAAAACACTCGATTTCAACCGGAGCACTCGGACAATCAAAAACCGGGTCCAGCTTATCTTCGGCAACAATAGATCCCCAGCAGGAATTTCCGGACGGTACATGTGTAACCAGCACGGTGAGGGTCAGACCCTCGTATTCAATGCCAAAAGGATTGGGCACGCTATTATTATTGTAAGAAATGCTGATGGTGAAGTCATCGTTGCAGACAAAATCTCCTTCAAGTATCATATCCGGTGTCACGAAAATCTCGCAAAATTCGTCGTAAGACGCCTGAATATTATTATTACAGGCAATTACATCGGGTGTTTCCAGCACATGGACAATCTGACTAATGCTTTCGGTACAGCCCGGATCGGAAGGATCGTTGGGAGTAGCCGTTCCCGCATCGAAAGAAAACTCAATGACATATTGGCCAACGCCTAATGCACCCGGATCAAATACCGAGGCCGGAGCACCATCAATGGTATAGCTTGCTACACCTGAGGCTCCGTTAGCATTGCCTTGTAGTGTTACCGGAGGGGAACCGATACAATACTCGTCATCCAGTCCAACAAAAGAAAGCGTTGGATAATAACAAGTACTGCTCGCTGTAATCTGCTGTCCAAACTCGTTTTGGAATACCAGATTGTAGGTTTCTCCCTCTACAAAAATCCCATCGATGGCGTAAACACCTGCCGGACCTTCCGCTAATACCGAACCAGCCGGATAGGGAATCGGGTTGTTTGGAGGTGGAGGACTTGCAGTCAGGTAAAAACCGACGGAACTGATGAGTGTCCAGGTTTGTCCCTCACCGGCTACCACATTCAGGCTTTCGCCGAATTGGCCATTATCCTGATTGGTAGAATTATCCAAACAGGTACACGTTTGTGGGTATTGAATTTCGGGTAATGGTATGACCTCATATACGATCACGACTGTATCACAGCCTCCAAATGGATCGCATGCTTCTTTGATCACATAATCGGCACCGGTGTAGCCCATGTCGGGGCTGTACACCACGCAGGTGTCATTTAGTGTAGTAGCACTTCCATTCGGAAATCCGGAAAGGCTGCAAGTAATATCATCTTCATCGGGGTCGGTGATCGTTACACAGGTAGTGTCTGTAGCGTTTTCTTCCACAACCACATAAATCGTATCTACCTCATTGCCGTTGTAAGTAATTACCGGTGGCTCATTATCTGCTTCCACCAATATGGTAACGGTCGCTGTATCGCAAAGCGGAGGTAAAGGGTTGCCGGTATCACAAACCGAATAGGTGTAACTATCGGTCCCGATAAATCCGCCATCCGGCGTATAGGTAATAACACCCGTCACCGGGTCCACAGATACAGCCCCATTAGATGGTCCCGTTACAACAGCCACACTTGTCGGATCAATGCCTCCCAGCGGATCATTGGGGTCTGAATCATTGGCCAGCACATCCGTGGTGATGGGTGTACCTTCAATGGTGTTATCCATATCATCTATGGCCAGAGGTTGATCATTTACCGGATCTACCGTAATGAAAACGGTAGCCTGATCGCAATCGCCATTGGCATCACAGATTTCGTAGGTAAACTGATCAATTCCGTTGAAATTTGGATCCGGTACATACTGGAAGGAATCATCTGTTGGGTCGTTGGGGGTTCCACCATCATCCAGCACCAACATACCGTTGGCCGGATTTAAAATGATGGCAATATCCTGGTTTCCCGGGCCGTCATTGCCAAAATCGTCATTGACCAGAACATCAATTTCCTGGAAACCGCCGTCTTCGATCAGTGTCACCAAATCATCCACCGCATTAGGCATATCATCCATATCAAGCGGACAGTCGTATTGGAAGGTTGACGGGTCATTTCCTGCATAGATATCTACGGAAGCCGCATCATCAATACTGACTGACATTTGGTTGTTGAAATTCGCTCCCAGGTTATTGAGGATAGACTGTTGTATGTTGCTGTCATTAGTCAGCACTTCCACATTACCGCCCATACAATCCGACGGAAGTCGAAAAGAAAAAAGAGCGATGGGATCTCCGGAAACCACATTGGTTAATTCCGGAGAATTCTGAAGCACCACCTGATAAACATCATTTCCTTCCAGTTCGGCCGGATCGAAGCCCAGGTCATTGTAAAGTGTAGGAGTTATCAATTGTGCCTGCCACACCCCCGTTATATCCACAAAAGCCCCTGTCCCCGGAGCTACCGGAATGACAGGGTCAGTAGTGGTTCCTTCCGGTAAAAGGAAGGAAAAGACAGCAGTTGATATGGTCACATTATTTGAGGTAAAGTTTGGATAAGCAACCGCCGAGAATTCCAGAGGATCGCCCGGTGTTTGCAAAAATCCATACGTAATTTCATCCTGCGCCTGCAGGTGCAGGATGAAAATCATCGAAGCTAGTATCGTAAATAATTGTTTCATGAAACTATAATTTGTTAATAGGGGCCGGCTGATGGATGCATACCCCCCGATATCCTCCATCGAAAGCCGGCCGCGCAGTGTCAGTGTTCCTTATTGAGGCAGTTGTTGAGGAATCACGAATGTTTGCAACTTCAATAGGTTTGCCGGGTAAGCATCTATATTGTTGAAAATTGCATCGACGTCGTTATCCTGTCCGGCGAAAATGGTTGCTCCATCCAGTTTCACATCTCCCAGGTGGTAGCCATTGTAGATGTACGTCTGGAATTTGAGCGGGTTGCCGGGAGCCTGGTCGATCTCATTAAAGATCGGATCCTTGTCGTTGTCCTGTCCGGCATAAACCACTTTATCATCAGCGTTGGTATTGCCCGCCCAGAGGGCATAGCTACCTCCAACATTTGCCTGTTCGTAGGTGTCATAAATAGCTGCTGTCTGGAAATAGTCAGTAGCCGTATCGGTAAAGTCCACGATTGTACCGGTAGCACTTACGGGTATGGTTGCGCGCACCATGGCACCAATGTGGTTTCGGTGGCGAATGGATACGAAGTAAGTACCATTCATGGTTTGGGTAAACAATACGGGTGAAACTCCGTCTACATCTACCACATCTCCATCACGTTGAACCAAAGCCGCTCTGGTGGCAATTACATCAGTTGAATCTGCGGAGTCTCGCAACTCTACAAAGACCCAATCGACAATAGAGTTGGCCCCATAATCTGCCAGTACACCTGCAGAATCAGTGATCATTTCGCCGCCACCTCCACTTTCGTGAATGTAACTACCAAGGGCACTGTAAGGCTCTGACAACGGAATGTATCCATTGGCGCGAAGGGCATCATCCATTAAAGGTCCGCCATCATCAATAAGGGGTCCCTGAAGCAGGACAATTGGTTGTAGTCTGATGAAAACAGGATTAACCATTATGGCTACAGCTGCAGTATCACATAGTACCGGAACAGGATTTCCTGTATCACAAATAGCATAAGTATATGTGTCCGTTCCATAGAAATATGGATCGGGGGTATAGGTGATTTCTCCGGTCACCGGATCCACACTGACCATACCATTAGCCGGCGGATCGACAATAGTTACCGAAGTCGGATCCACGTTTCCTAATGGATCGTTAGGATCATCATCATTGGCAACCACATCAGTCGTTACCGGTGTATTTTCATCCACAGAATCTGTGTCGTCCATGGCAACCGGTGCATCGTTGATTGGGTTTACCGTAATGGTGACGGTGGCAATATCGCAGAGTTCCGGAAGTGGATTTCCTGTATCACATACCTGGTAGGAGTATGTATCTACCCCGTTAAAGTTTGGATCAGGTGTATAGGTAATGTCTCCCGTTACGGGGTCCACACTGACCGTTCCGTTAGCAGGCGAGGTCGTGATGGTTACCGATGTCGGATCTATGCCGCCCGCCGGATCAGCATCATCGTTATCATTTGCAAGGACACTGGTTGTTACCATGCCGTCCTCATCTACGGAATCAGTATCATCGTTGGCAATCGGGCCGTCGTTGATTGGATTGACCGTTATTGTTACGGTGGCCGTATCGCAAAGTGGCGGCAATGGATTGCCTGTATCGCATACTTCGTAAGAATAAGTATCTATGCCATTGAAATCCGGGTCCGGAGTATAGGTGATTTCACCCGTAACCGGATTCACACTTACCGTTCCGTTATCCGGAGGATCAACGATCGCCACCGAGGTAGGATCTACCCCTCCCGCCGGATCTGCATCGTCGTTGTCATTCGCAACCACATCGGTTGTTACCATACCATCTTCATCAACGCTATCTGTATCGTCCATGGCAAGCGGTGCATCGTTTACTGCATCAATGGTGTATACGATCATAACCGTATCACAGGCATTGAATGGATCACATACTACTTTCCAGAGGGTGTCCTGGCCGTTGTAATTCGGGTCTGGCGTATAAACCACGCAGGTATCATCCTGGAGGACGGCTGAACCGTTGGACGGACCAATCAGCGTGCAGCTCAGTATATCCATATCCGGATCGCTTACGCTCACGCAGGTCGTTACAGGGGTGTCTTCCGGGGTAGTTTCATACACTACTTCCACATCCACGCCCATGCTGTCGATCACGGGTGGGTCATTAACCGGAGTCACATCAATAGTAACCGTAGCTGTATCGCAGAGCGGCGGCAACGGATTGCCCGTATCGCAGACCTCATAGGTATAGGTATCTGTACCGATAAAGTTGGGGTCTGGCGTATAGGTGACTTCGCCCGTTACCGGATTTACACTTACCGTACCATTATTTGGAGAATCTACAATGGCCACTGAGGTGGGATCTATGCCCCCTGCCGGATCAGCATCGTCATTATCATTGGCAATCACAACTGTGGTCACCGGTGTATCTTCATCTGTAGTTTCCGAATCATCATTGGCTATTGGTGCATCATTTACCGGATCGACGGTGTATACTATCATTACCGTATCACAGGCATTGAATGGATCACATACTACTTTCCAGAGGGTGTCCTGGCCGTTGTAATTCGGGTCTGGCGTATAAACCACGCAGGTATCATCCTGGAGGACGGCTGAACCGTTGGACGGACCAATCAGCGTGCAGCTCAGTATATCCATATCCGGATCGCTTACGCTCACGCAGGTCGTTACAGGGGTGTCTTCCGGGGTAGTTTCATACACTACTTCCACATCCACGCCCATGCTGTCGATCACGGGTGGGTCATTAACCGGAGTCACATCAATAGTAACCGTAGCTGTATCGCAGAGCGGCGGCAACGGATTACCCGTATCGCAGACCTCATAGGTATAGGTATCTGATCCGTTGAAGTTGGGATCCGGCGTATAGGTGATTTCGCCTGTTACCGGATTTACACTTACCGTGCCATTATTTGGAGAATCTACGATAGCCACTGAGGTGGGATCCACATTGGCAGCCGGATCATTTGGGTCATCATCATTGGCAAGCACCTCAGTTGTGACAGGCGTATCCTCATTAGTGGTATCAGAATCGTCCATAGCTACCGGAGGATCGTTTACAGGATCTACCGTAATCAGCACTGTAGCAGTGTCGCAATCCCCGTCAAAATCGCAAATGTAATAGGTAAGTGAATCCAAACCGTTGAAATGCAAGTTGGAGGTATAGTTAATGGAATCATCGGTCGGATCGTTGGGGTCGACACCGGTATCAACGGTGGCAGTACCATTCAATGGGTTCATCAAAATCACGATCGCACCGGTAGCAGGACCATTATCACCAAATGAGTCATTATTAAGAACATCAATATTATGGGTACCTGAATCTTCAAGAATAGTAATTGCATCATCAACAGCTGCAGGAGCATCATTCAGCGGACAAGGAAATGAGAAATTTCCGGGTGCATTTCCCGCATAAATATCTGTGGATGGCGCATCATCAATACTCATAGACATCTGGTTGTTGAAATTAGCCCCCAGATTCATGAGTATAGATTGCTGAATAGCGCCGTCATTGGTTAGGATTTCGACGTTTCCATTCATACAATCGTTTGGTAAACGAAAAGCAAATAAGGGAATGTAAACTCCGCTTTGAACATCGGTTAGTATAGGGGAGTTTTGCAATACGACCTGGTAAACATCATTACCCTGAAGTTCTGCGGGATCAAAACCGAAGTTGCTGTAGAGCGTAGGTGTAATTAATTGTGCGGTCCAGGTGCCGGTACTATCGTTGAAAGAACCGGAACCGGGTGCAACCGGTATGGAAGGCGTTGTTAGTGTTCCCTCCGGAAGTACAAAAGAAAATACAGCTGTGGAAATCGTTACATTATTTGATGTAAAGTTTGGATAAGCTACAGCAGTAATAAATAAGGGGTCGTTTGGATCCTGTACAAATCCATACTCTACTTCATCCTGCGCAAAAGCAGTATGACTAAGCAGTAATATTCCCCCCAGGGTCAGTATCGTTTGTAAACATTTAAGCATAGGATAGTTTTTGTGTTTCCCCAATGGTTATTCAGGCAGTTGTTCGTACATGATGAATGTTTGCAGTTTTAGCAGGTTAGGGCCAAAACCATCTATATTATTGAAAACAGGATCCACATCATTTGCCTGACCGGCAAAAACAGAATCGCCATTTGTATTGATATCGCCAGGATTGTATCCGTTAAACTGATAAGTCTGCAGATTGAGCAAATTGCCCGGAGCAAAAATCACCTCGTTGTAGATGTCGTCGATGTCATTATCCTGGCCGGCAAATACCACCTTGCCATCGACCAGCGCGTTTCCGGCCCATAGTGCATACTTACCGTTTATGGTTGCTTGTTCAAAGCCATCGTAATTGGCTTGATTGTTATGGAAGTCGGTTGTTGTGTCGGTGAAATCGACGGTAGTTCCGGCAGTTGTAAGACTAACAGATTGAGCCGTCATTACTCCAAGGTGATTGCGATGTCGTACTGATACATGATATTCTGCCGGTGTGGCCAGATTGAACCAAATCAACGGCTCTCCATTGCTATCCACAACATCCCCGTTTCTAAGTACTAAGGCGGATCGAGTAGACAAGATGAGCGTGGAGTCTGCCGGATCCCGCAATTCTACAAAGACCCAATCTACTACCGAAGAATCCCCCAAATCGGCTAATATGCTGCCGGGATCATCAATTCTTGCAAACCCACCGTTGACATGTGTAAAGCCCGTAAGGGATGTATAAGGTTCTGTTGTAGGGATAAGACTCTGCGACCGCAGGCTGTCATACATAATAGTATCTACTACCCCGTAAAGAGCGCCTTGCAATAAGACTTTGAGATCCAGACGAACAAACATGGCCTCCACGGTCATAAATACCCAGGCTGAATCACAAGTAGGTGTCATTTCGTCTGTGCAAATGACATATTGAAAAGAATCTATTCCTACAAAAGCAGTATCGGGTACATATTCTATCGTTCCATCTACCAAAACAGTAGCAGTACCATTATCCGGACCGGATACAACTGCAAGGCTGGAGGTATCAATGGGTACATTGATAATATCATTGGGAAGGACATCCACAATCGTGGTATCCATTTCATTTACGGTACCAAAATTGTCGATAGCATCGAGGCAATTGCCCGCAACCTCACATTCACATCCCACATAAGGGTCACAGGCATCGGGAATGCCATCGCCATCTAAATCAATAAGGTCACTTCCAGCCAGACATTGGTCGTTGCAATCAGCTACACCATCGCTATCGGCATCCAGTACCACCCAGGCATAGTAGATATTCAAATCGATTCCAAGTCCTAGTAAACCGGCAACAGAAATCTGCACTTCATCAAAAGGAGCAGTAACCGTAAATCCTAAGGCGTTAAGTGCGCTGGTGCCCGGCAGAACAGTAGCGCCAACCAGTGAGCTGGTCGCTGCAACCGATTCCTGCTGCGAACCTCCCAGGTAGGTTGTCAGGGTAATTTGCCCCAGTATTTGAGCATCCAAAAGTCCCAATAATCCGGAATCATCCTCTACGACATAACCCACCGTTGTACCGGCAGGGAAGGTATCTGTTACACCGACTGACATGGAACCTGTTACCAGCGCTCCAAGTGCCAGACTAATTTGACCATTGTTGGTAGTGTCAGTGTCTACTACATCGGCGGTGCCTGAAACATCACAGAGAATACAAATTCCACTGAGCCCTGTATTGGATCCATTGATTGCAGCTCCGTTTGAACTGCTGGTTAATGCCTGAATACAAGCATCGCCACAGGAGGTCGGTTGTTCATAAGCGTAATATACCCGCAGATTAAGCAGGGCACTCAATAATCCACCGTTTACAAATATTTCTACGGCATCAAAATCCAGCGTGGTGGTAAAACCAACCCTATAACGTGGCAAAGGTCCTGCCTGAAGAGCCGATAAGTTGAGCAAACCGTTGCCGGTCGTTGCCGACTCCTGAACCAGGCCATCCTTATAAGTACGAATGGTAAAACTGCCTAGCACGGAAGCATCTAAAAGGCCGCTGCCCGAACCCAGAACAAAACCAGCTTCGTAGCCGCCCGGGTAATATCTTACGGTATCTGTTACCGTCATGGTAACTCCTTCTCCCAATGCAGAAACACCAATATTGATATCTGCAAAATTTCCCAGGTCTCCATCAACAACATTGTCTTCATCCAAGACGGAACAGAGCAGACAAAGCCCGGAAATTTGAGATTCTACGGTAGTTCCCACACCTGTAATTGCGTCATTGCAAATACCATTGTCTTCCAGGATTTCTTCTCCGGATGGTTCGCAGGTAGTTACATCATCGCAGGCATCGGGAATGCCATCCTGATCGGTATCCACCAAATCATCTCCCAATGCACACTGATCCAGGCAATCTGCAATGCCATCGTTGTCGCTGTCGGCAACCACGTAAGCATGAAAAACATCGATGTTCAACCCCAAGCTTACCAGGCCATAGGCTGTAAACTGAATTTCATCAAATGCTTCTGTGGTCTTGAACCCAATGCGGACAAGATCAGTTGTGCCTTCCAGGATAAAGGCAGAAACCAAGAAATTGGATGCCAAATAGGATTCTTGTGGCACCCCTGCTAAATAGGTATTAATATAAATCTGATCCAAAACCTGCACATCCAGTAATCCCAACAATCCGTCGCCATCTCTAACGACAAATCCTGCCTCATATCCGGCAGGAACAGGGGATGTGGTTTCTACAGAAATTGATCCGGAGCCCAGGACTCCGATAGGAAGGGAAATGTTACCGAAATTCGTCGTGTCGCCATCGGTAACATTTGGTGTATCCGAAACAGAACAGAGAACACAAATCCCGCCCAGGCCTGTATTTCCATTATTTATAGAGGCTCCGTAGGAGGAAGTAGCCGTAAGTGCCTCCATGCAGCTATTATCGCAAAGGCCAGCTGGTTGCTCAAAAGCATAATAAACATACATATTTAGGGTAGCCCCTACCAGGCCCCCGTCAACATACAAGTGTACTTCATCAAAATCAAGGGTAGTTTCAATGGAAACTTTTTGCCTGGAAGCGTCACCGGCCAGCAAGCTTACATCCAGCAAACCATTGCCGATGGTTGCCGATTCTTGCGGTACGCCATTCAAATAGGTGCTAATGGTAAGTGCACCCAGTGTAGTAAGGTCGAGGATTCCCGTTGAGGAACTCAACACAAAACCTGTTTCATTTCCTCCCGGATAATAGTCTTCTGTACTGATCACTCCCAGTTCGACGCCCTGCCCAAGCGGACTGACCAACAAGGAAACCAGCGCAAAATCGTTTAGGTCGCCATTGACCATATTGGATTCGCCAATTACCGTACAACCAACACATAATGCATCCGTTTCTGTGTACGTATTTACCAGCGGACCACTAATCGCATCGTTGCAAAGACTGTCGTTTTCCAGTATGGAAGAGAAAAATGCTTTTTCGCTTTTTCCCAACACCGGAATTAAAACGGCAATGGCAATTAGAAATAAATATAATTTGTTTTTAGCGGGTACAATGTGTTCCATATTAACAACTTATTGGGGTTCAGTTTGGGCATACCGATATTTGCTCATTTGATGGCAAAATCAAATAAGAAAGCAAAGAAACCCTTGCTTGACCAAGGTCAATCTTTACAGGTATACACAGCTGGAGATGTTAACAAAAGCCGAAAAGGCCTTGCTTTGGAACAGCAATTTATTTGTGGAAATTAGACAAGGGGGGATAGTCTAAAATTAGATACGATTTAAACTCAATAATTATTAATTGGCTTAAACTTCTCTGAACTCATATTCAATATAAGCACCTTTTTCCAACTAATCAAGCGATTTTAATTAAAACAAATATAATTCGAAATGATATCATTTGATGAACTTTGCACCTTAATTGGTGATAAAGTGTACTTTTTTGTATACAAACTGCAGAATTTGCACCTTAATTGGTGATAAAGTGTACTTTTTTGTATACAAACTGCAGAAAATGCATTATCTCAACAATTACCCACAAAATCAACTCTCCATAAAATACCTAGATCAGGGTAAACACGGATAGTAATTGATCCCGATAACTTCTGCCAATAGGAAAGCTTTCTCCGTATTTATAGTAAACTTTCAATTCCTTCATATCCAGACGATCGATTAAATCAACCCGGATGATGTATTGCTTATGAACCTGAAGGAATCGGGCTGATGGAAGCTTTTTCAAGATCCGCTTTAAAGATCCTCTTACGATGTATTTTTTTTCCCTGGTAATCAGATAACAGTAGTTACCATCTGATTGAATAAATAACAGATCCTGCGGAGGAATTGGGATGTAGTGGCGATTTTGCTTTAACAGAAAAGGCATAACCTCCGAATCCGATTCCACAAGTTTATCCTCCGATAATCTAGTATTTAATGCATTCGTAAGGGATAGATACAGGTTTTCACGAGACAGGGTATAGGAGGGAAAGAAGAAACCCTTTCCTATATTAAAACCGGAGTCCTCAGAAGCATTACATGCTGAATTTAGTGTAAAAAAAATACTCTGGACCTTAAAGCGATCAAGGATGCTGCTGGCTCTTGAGATCCGGTCCTGATCCAGGTCATTTAAGTCAATGAGTATCAAATCCAAATCCGTATGGCTGGCGTATTTCAACACCTCATCCAGTCCAACACTAAGAAGCTCCACATCACCCAGAGATTGAAGAAGCGTATTAATGGAATTTATAGTATCGGATTGATTTGAAGAGATTAACACCCTCCATTTTAGCCTTTCCATGGATTTATTTATGCTCTGTGTTAATTTGTTAAATCCCGATCTAACATAAATCTGACGTAATCAGAAACATGGTGGGTAACCCAATCATTAACTCGATTGTCCGGAGGTGAAAATCTACTGAAACAACATACCGGAAAGAAAACCGGAAACAATTGATAATCAGCACTGCATCAAAGCAGCAGGGCAGGTGTTTATTTTTGCTTTAGGAATTGAAACACAAAGATAAATAATACTAGCAGTTAAAAAGACCGCTAAAGAATGCCGAATCCAGTACCATAAAAAACATTTACGAAACAACCATTCTGCTATGTAAACCACTTGGTATTTCATGCAAACACTTTGTTGTAACATGCAAAAGGGCACTCCCAAAAGGAAGTGCCCTTCACAAAACAGGGATTAGGTTCTATTGTCGGATAAATGTCTCGGTAATCATTTGTTTTCCATTTGAGAGCACCATGATGTATGCCCCGGAAATTAGATTTTGTACAGGGATCACCGCCTCCCAATTTTCGGAAGACTTTTCAAAAATTAAATGATCCATTCTCTGCCCCAGGGAATTAAGGATATAAAGGTCCATCGTTCCACGCCATTTATTATCCAGCTTAAGCCTTAATTGATCGCTTACCGGATTCGGTGAAAACGAGAAGGCTTTCGCCGAAAGGCTAATCAATTCTAAATCGGAGAAAACAATTTCCTCCACCTGATGCCAGGTCTCATTGGTAATGACAGGCTCATTAAAATCAAAATAGATAGCTGCCGAGTTGGTTAGCATGGTACCAGGCTGCAGGTCTTCTCTTTGACTGATTTCAAAAGACACAAACCCGTGTGAAGCAGCTTCATTGGTTGTGGAATCAGGCAACAGGATATCCGGGAAACTAAACTTGAGTACGCCGCCGTCCAATACTTCAAACTGGTATGGATGACTCGATGCGCCTGCTCTTACGGAACCCGGCTGGAAATCCACATCCAGCGTATCCAGGATGTATACATTAAAGGCAGTGTCTGTTCCGGTATTCTGGAAACGGATCATATAATCCAGGTCTGTATTCTTTTTAACAAAGTGCTCCTCTCCCACTCCATACGGAAATCCGCGTTTGTCATTGGGATCGTAGGAGCCGGTAACTTCCAAACAGAAAACAGCGCGAAATGGCTCGTTAATATCTACCGGAAACTGATTGACCAATCCGGTGTTGTTGATGCCGCCACAACCTTCATACCAGGCAATCGGCTGGAAATCGCCGGGGTACAGCACTTCGTTTGGAGCTTCAAAGCGCCAGGTAGAACCATTGGCCGGAACCTCTATCTCTACTTCTTCTCCCGGTTCGAGTTCAAAAGGCGTTTGCATGTACATGATCACGTCTTCGACAATCACATAATTCTGCGATTCGGCCATTGGAGCTGTGCCATCATTCCGCAGGGTAAATCGCACTTTGTCTCCCACACACTCGCTGCTTACTTTCAGGCTTGCGCCGGAATAGCCCGGATCTACCGGCGCACAAATTTCGGCCGGATAGATCGTGACTTCAGAGCATAAGGTTTGTCCCTGTTCCACATCACAGGCAACATCAACTTCCAGGCTAAACTGATCGCATTCAGCCGGATCAATATCTCCCAGATCAAAAGTGTAGGTATTTCCGTTTACAGCAGACCAGGGAATGCTGCTTGAGGTGACAGTCAGGTTAGGATCCAGCGTAACTTCCATGTAGGCATCTTCAATCAGGAATCCGGAGAAACTGCAGAAGCTCAGACTGTAGGTACTCGACATACAAGCACGCAATACGGGTACCGCGATATCGGCATTCAACAAGGGACAGGCCATTTGGAGAAAAACCGGTATATCCTGATTAACACTGCCAACTCCGGCACTAACGGGCACCGTATAAGAGGTTCCACATGGCAAAATATTGGATCCGGCCCCGGGTATACTTACCGTAAAGGAGGTGTTAGGATCTGACATATTAAAGGAGGAAGCGGCGTTGTAATTACCCGACGCATCTACCAGGATATCCTGAGGAGTTCCGCCCTGATCATTTTGAACCTGCACGGTCCAGCCATCCAATCCGTTTTCTCCGGCATCCAGGATACAATCGCTGTTGATGTCCTGAAACACATTTCCGGTCAGTTGGACTTCTTCACAGGCAGATCCGCCATCGATTGTCACCTGCCCCCAACACAAATTCAAATTGCCATTAGTATCCTCTACAGATATCGAAACAATAAAATCACCAATGTGAGCACAGGTCAATAAAATAGAATCCTGAGCAGGATCATCATCCAGAGAAACCGAAAAGATCAAATCTCCCGCACAATTATCAACGGGAAATCCTCCCTCCAAAATCATTCCGGGAGTCAGGTAAAGCATTCCATTGGAAGGCAGGGTGATTTGGGTATTATCATCACAGGCAAGAACAGGAGCAATCAGATCTGCAACCTCCAGGCTGAGTGTGCAGGAGGCTGTATTTCCGGATTGGTCTGTAGCCTGGACCTCTACGGTATTCGATCCGATATCGTCGCAATCGACCGGAAAGGAGGATGCAAATGGCCCGCCATTCAGGGAGGCTTCTAAAATCAGATTATCGAGGTCGCAAAAATCTCCTACGTTTTCGATAAAGTCCTCAGCCCATAAGTCCTCCTGTCCGGTAATCCACGGCAATGATACCTGGAGCCCGGAATGGCACTCCAAAAAGGGCGGTGTCACATCCGGATCGCACTGAGAAAATGCTGCATTGGGAAACAGTAAAAAAATGCTTCCGAGCAAAAATGAAAAAGTAAAAAGTCGTTTCATGGGATTACACAGGTTTAGCTTATTCATAGGATCGTAATTATCAGCTTTTGTAAATGGTTTCTTTCGACTGTACAAAAGTGGCAACTCCCCATGCTGAAAACAAGCACAAATCTTTATATTTATAGATATTTTTTATCTCCAATAATTACACTTATTACTGACAATCAATTATTTAATATCAAAAATTATAGATAATTGAACAACTCCAAAATCCTCAAAATCGCCCGCTCTCTTGATAAAAAAGAGCGATTGGCCTTCCGAAAATACCTCGATTCGCCTTATTTCAATAAAAGGGAGGACGTAAAGAAGCTATGGGACTACCTCCAAAAGCACCTGAAAAAGCAAAGTCCGGCGCTCCAAAAAAAAGCGGCCTTCAAATACATTTATTCGGCGAAAGCCTATAAAGACAGGGACTTCCATCTGCTAAAAAGCTATTTGCTGAAGCACCTGGAGAAATTCCTGATCATTGAAAGACTGGAACAGGATCCCGGCAGCCAGGGGCAATACCTCCTGGATCAGTTTCAACGAAAAAACTTATTGGATCTGCAGTCCGGTCTCCTGAAAAAGCTGGACAAAGAAAGGGAAAAAAGACGGCGGAGAGATACGAACTACCTGGAACAAAAAAGAGACCTCCTCTGGGAAAAATACCAATTACAGGTTAGCGAACGCCCCAGCGGCAAACTTTCCCTGAATGAGTTGATGGAGCTGACCGACCTGGCTTATTACAGCCGAAAATTGCGGCAACTGTGCCTCTTGGCTGCGCACCGGGCTGTATACCGGGTTGAGGAAGCCGAAATAAACCGGCTGGAAACAGACTTCTTATCTAAAATTGAGGCGAAAGGATTATTGAATATTCCGGCAATCGGCATTTACTATCACGGATTTCAACTATCCGGAGACCAGCAGGGCCAGGAACATTTCGATTTATTTAAACACCAGCTTATAGCTCAGGCACCGGTTTTTGCCCGCAATGAAATCAGGGAGTTATTCCTGATCGCCATTAACTTTTGCGTTCGACAGGTAAACGACGGCAACCGGCAATTCTTCGCTGAATTACTGGAATTATACCAGGCCGGACTGGATCAGAAAATACTGCTGCAAAACGGCCAGTTGTCCCGCTTCAGCTATCACAATATTGTCGCTACCGGATTACAAGCCCGCCAATTTGAATGGGTCGAGGATTTTATAGAAAAGTGGATAGAATACGTAGAACCCGCTTACCGCGAAGCTTCTTATCAATACAATCTGGCTCGCCTGGAATTTGAAACCAGCCAGTATGACTCGGCTCAGGAACGCCTGATCCAGGCCAACTTCTCGGATCTGCTTCTAAACCTGGCTGCCAAAACCATTAGTCTGAAGATCTACTTCCACCAGGATGAAACCGACTTGTTGATGGCCCACCTGAATGCCATGAATAAATTTATACGTAGAAATAAGGTGATTGGGTACCACCGCACCAATTACCTCAACATACTGAAATACTCCAAAAAGCTGATTTACCTCAATATCTACGATAAAGAGGCCAAAGAGCAATTGGCAGCACAAATAAAAAAAGAGGAAATACTAACGGAAAAAGAGTGGTTACTGGACCAGATTCTCTGACTACATATACTTCGTCAAGTTCCGGTCGATCAGAATTTCTTTGAGTTCCTTCAGCTGGCTGTATTGATGTGGAAGTACCTTTTTGAAGGCCTCTTTTACAGCAACAAAAGCCCCTTTCTCCATCATATCGGGAACCATCTGCTTGATCGTGTCCTTCATGTACCGCACATCGTGACGGATGATGGATTTCATAGAGGGAATGTCATGCCAGTCGCCTTCAACCGCGTAGGCCTGCTCAAAAATACCTTCCTGCTCAACGGGATCCAACTCAATCACACCATCCCCTGCAGCGAGTGCTTCAGGGGCAATAGCTTCCAGCGTTCCTTTCGGCAATTGCCAAACAGAATCGTCAGATTTCATCAGAAACACCTCCAGTCCGTTTTCACGTTGGCGGTAGATAATCAGATTTGAAGCTTCCGGCTTACTCATAACATTCAATTAATAATATCGGTCAAAGGTAAACATTCAGACCAAAATCTTTTGCATTTTTTGGGAAACACAATTATTAATAGGGAAACAGTACTTTTCTAAAATGGTTCATGCTTTTCTGCCCACAGGTTCTCCAAATGCGAGTTTGAGACCTTATGTTTGCGAGTAGGCTCCGCAAAACGCCAATGATTATGAAGGAAGAAGCGATTGCTGCCTGGTTTTATCGGGAACTCAAAAAAATTGAAGCTACAGACCTGGAATCCGGTGAGCAGGCGGTAAGCCTGTTTAATCTGTTTAGGAAAATGCTCCTGGAACGCACCCAGGGCGACCGGCTCTATTTCAGTACGCTCTTTGCCCGCATGGCATACGGCTTTCAGCGCTATCAGTTTGAACGTCCTTTACAACAGTACCTCCATCGCTGGCGACGCTGGATTCAGAAACCCAACCGGGAAGAAGCCCGTTTGCCGGAAGCTTTGCAACAGCTTGCTGCCGCTTTCGCGAAAAGCATCCAAAAGTTTTACGATCAACCCTTTCCTGCCGATGCGCCGGATCACTGGAAGCAAACCCTCTCCTCTTCCCGCCGTCCGGACAATATCGTTTCCTTCCAAAAACACCTCCGGGTGGTCATTCTGGAAAAAAACGAATCTCAAAACGAGTTGATCGGCATCCCGGATACGGATCAAAACAAACGCATACAGATTCGCTACAATTTGTCGGATCGCAACGAGCTGTTCAATAAAAACATCCGGGAGATCGGACGCAGCTTTTCCTTCCCGGTATCCCTGCAACTCCTGGATGTCGAAATTGATCAGGAGGGCATCCATCGTCCGGCTGCATTCATTCTGGAACCGGATTTTTTGGTGGATGTGACGGCTGTCGCCGAATGTTTTAAAGACAAACGCACAGACCCGGCCCTGTACCTATTGCACAAATACCTGCCGATCAGCACCAATAAATACCTGCTTACGGGGCACCTGGCCAATTTCTTTCTGGATGAATTGATGGCTCGTCCGGAAGCTTCCTTTAATGAACTCATGCCCCGGGTGTTTCGGCTCAATCCCATCGGATTCAGCTTACTCCCGGACAAGGAAATACTGGAAATCCGAAACTGGGCCGTAAGGCACTATCAAACCTTGCGGGAAATGGCTGCAAAGGGATTTAAGGCAGAGGGCATCATGCCCGAGGAATGCTCGCTGGAGCCCACTTTTCTATCCATGGATTACGGCCTGCAGGGACGGTTGGATGTATTCTACAAAAGCGCCGAAAACAGCGTCATCGTAGAACTAAAAAGCGGAAAACCTTTCCGGGCCAACACCTACGGTTTATCTGATAATCACTATGTTCAAACCCTGCTCTACGACCTGCTGATCCGCTCCGCCTTTGGTGAAAAGACCGATCCGAAAAAATACATTTTGTACTCCGGGCAACAGCTCAGTCCGCTGCGGTATGCACCCCGCGCAGTAGCCCAGCAATACGAAGCTCTGGAGGTGCGAAACAATCTCATCAGCCTGGAAAGAAGGCTGGCCAACACCTTTGCCAACGATCCGGAACAACCGCTGCTGGAAAGCTCGGCTGCCGTACTTTTCAAGCATTTAAGCAAACGCTACCTCACTCATTTTTCCGGATTCGCAGAAAGAGACCTTTTGCGATTTGAAGGCACCTTCAACAGCCTTGCTCCCATCGAAAAAAAGTACTTCCTGGCATTCAGCGGCTTTATTGCCCGCGAACATCGGCTGGCCAAAACGGGCAATGACGAAATAGAAGGTGTCAACGGACAGGCGGGATTATGGCTCAACGGTATTGAGGAAAAAGAACAATCCTTTTCCATACTCAGGCACCTGGAGCTGTTGGAGAACAATGCAGATCAGGAGGAACCACGACTTAAATTTCGCCGAAAGGCGGATAAAAAAAGCGCCCTCGCCAATTTCAGAACGGGCGATATTGGTGTATTGTATCCCGGGGGCAAACACCCGCTGCGCAATCAATTATTTAAGTGCATCATTCTCGAAATCCAATCCGACTTCCTGGAAGTTCGCCTGCGGTCCCGGGTTTTCAACCCAAAGATCTTTCACGAATTTGAACACTGGACGTTGGAGCCCGACCTGATCGACAGCAGCTTCACGGGTATGTATCGCTCTTTATTTGCTTTCGCGGAAGCAAAACCAGCCCAACGCAACCGGCTGCTGGCCCGAAAAGCCCCCGACAAGCCGGCTGCTGTGCCAAGGGTTCAAAGCCTTGGGATGACCGCTGATCAGGCGCGCATCCTTTCCAGAATGATTGCAGCCCCCGATTATTTTCTGCTCTGGGGTCCGCCCGGCACCGGAAAGACGTCTGTCATGATCCGGGAGTTGGTGCGCTATCTTTTTGAGCATACCGAAGAACGTATTCTCCTGCTGGCTTACACCAATCGGGCAGTCGATGAAATCTGTTCTGCCATCGAATCCATTCAGGATGGCATGCGGGAAATGTACACCCGGGTAGGATCGAGATATTCCTGTGCACCGGATTACCGGCCGCAATTGCTCGAAGAAAAAATCAGTAAAACCAATACCCGGAAAGACCTGATCGAAAAGCTGAAAACCCAGCGGATCTATGTCGGTACCCTCGCTTCCTGGTACGGCAAACGAGAGCTGCATCAGCTGCTTTCTTTCGACCGCATCGTTATCGACGAAGCCTCGCAGATTCTGGAGCCTATGCTGACTGGCTTGCTGCCCGATTTCAAACGATTTATTCTTATTGGAGATCACCAGCAACTGCCGGCGGTAGTCACGCAAAATCCGGAGCAATCGGAAGTTGTTGATGCGGAACTACAGGAAATCGGGCTGGCCAATATGCGCAATTCACTCTTTGAGCGCCTCTATTTGCAGGCTATAAAGAACGACTGGGACTGGTGTTACGATCAATTGCGGTATCAGGGACGTATGCATGCCGATATCATGCAATTTCCCAATGTCCATTTCTATCAAAAACTACTGGACATTTTACCCGAAGAAATTCCGGTTAGAAAACGCCAACTCGCTCCGCTGCAGTGGGTGGATCAAAAAGAATCGCGTTTGAGTAAAAGCCGGCTGCTCTTTTTTCCGGTTGCCCTGGAAGAAAATGCGCAAAGTGGAAAAACAAATGCCGGAGAAGCAAAAGCCATCTGCACACTCATTCATGAATATCTGGAACTGTTTCAGACCTGCGATTACGAATTGAAACCGGATTCGATTGGTGTAATTACCCCTTACCGGGCACAGATTGCTTTAATCCGGTCTTTGCTGCGGGAATCAGATATCGATCCCGATCAATTTACGATTGATACGGTGGAGCGTTATCAGGGAGGTGCACGGGATATTATTCTAATTTCCCTTTGTACTAATACCGAAGATCAGTTGCAATCGCTGGTTTCCCTCTCCGATGAGGGCGTCGACCGAAAATTAAATGTAGCCCTCACCCGTGCCCGCGAGCAAATTGTGATCCTCGGCAATCCGGAGGTGCTTTCTGAAAATCAAACGTATCGGGCTTTGATGGAGATGGGGGGTAATTAATAATTTTTAGTTTTTAATTTTTAATTGATTGGCTCCACCGCTGGAGGGTAGCTGGCCGCTTGCAGACTGAAGGGGAGAGAGAGGAGCGTTATACGGATCAAATATTCTTTATCCTTAGACGCCTTGGTTTTTTCGTACCACGTACCAACGGAAAGAACGGGACCAACGGGACCAACGGGAAGAACGGAACCAACGGAATTAACGGAACAAACGGAACAAACCATTCCACCCCTACACCACCACTCCTCAATCAATCCCAATATACTTATGCGTCTGCAAACTCAATCGCCACTTTGGGTTTTTCAGGCAATAGTCAATCGTCAGTTGAGTATTCTTTTGAGCTTGCGGACCATCCATTGGTTGTAAGTAGAAATGCTCGAAATCCAAATCTTCAAACTGGTCGGGCATCGCTGCTGGTTGGGGGTAGACTAATTTTAGTTCATTTCCTTTTGTCTGTAATAATTGGGAACCCGCTTTGGGACTTACACAGACCCAGTCTATGCCTTTCGGCGAATGGATGGTTCCATTGGTTTCAACGCCGATTTCGAGATTAACTTTGTGAAAGGCATCGATGAGGGCATCGTCCATTTGCAAGAGGGGTTCTCCTCCGGTACAAACTACGTAGGGTGTGCCGCTTGTTGCATCCGGCCAGAGGGACATGACTTTTTGAGCCAATTCGGAGGCCGTATATTTCCCGCCTTCCACACCATCTGTTCCGACAAATTCCGTATCGCAGAATTGACAGATGGCTTTGTGCCGGTCTTCTTCCCTGCCACTCCACAAATTACATCCGGTAAACCGACAAAACACGGCCGGTCGACCGGCATGTGCTCCCTCGCCCTGCAGGGTGTAGTATATTTCTTTGACCTTATATTTTTTCATGTACTTTCCGGCAATACAGCCGTCGCTTCAATTTCTACCAGTAATTCTTTATCCACCAAACCATTTATTGCAACCAGGGTACTGGCGGGTCGGATATCCCCAAAAAATTCCCCGTGGATGCGGGCCACCGCTTCCCAATCATCGATATTGGCCACATACATGCGGGTACGTACCACATCTTCCAGGCGAGCTCCGGCCTTTTCCAGCCAATAACTGATTTTCTCGAGAATGATACGGGTTTGTCCGGCGGCATCTCCGACAGCCTGAACTTCGCCTTTTTCCACGGCGGTGGTTCCGGCTACCTCAATGATATTGCCCATCCGAACCAGTCGGGAATAACCGGCAAAATCCTCCCACTTTGTTCCGGAAGAGTAGTTTGTTCTTGTGCTCATAAATATTTGCTTATGGCTGTATTGAAGGTTCTTTTGTCCCAACAAAAACATAGTAGGAAAAGATCATTTCCCGCTTAAAAAGTATGGGCTTTTCCCATTTCCACCCGGGTTTATCGAGCAACTTTAGATAGTCGGATAAGCCGTCCTGCTGTGGATGCAATATATCGCCGGGAATCAGGCGAAACAACTTCTTAAGCCAGGAGAAATTGTGCAAATCACTGGAAAGGATCAGTTTACCACCGGGTTTTACATGATTCATCAGTTGATCGATTGCCAGATCTAGCCTGGCAACGTGATTGATTGCATTCAGACAAAACACCACATCAAACGACCCGGCTCCTCTCCCATTCTCCAGCATTCCCTGTTCAAAACGCACCCAGGGCCAGTCCTTGGGATTAAAATGATCCAGATCTGATTCATAACTGTTTAAGAGCGGATCAATGGCACGAACTTCATTATCCGACAAGACCGTAAATATTCCTGCCGGTCCACAGCCCGCATCCAGGATTTTCTTCCCTTTGGGTTTTGGAAAATGTATGCGATCCAAAAAGTCCAGCCAATACTTTTGTTTCCAGACCAGATAATCAGATGGCGGCTTCTGCTTCAGATAATGCTTCCACCATCTGAGCTCCATTTGCTGAGCCATTCGCCACCTCCATGATTTCATGCCGCCAAGATCGGGCTTTTTGCCAAAAAACCGAGAACCAAAGTTGGCAGTTAATGTTGAGGATCAAATAGTTTATCTCAAGCCATCTGTTTGAAGTTGACCAGAGGAGCGTTTATTATCTATCTTCGCATTCTATGATTATTGCAATCGGCACTCCGGTTCGGATTAGCCATACAGGCGACCATGGCATTGTTAAGGCATTCCTCGACAATGACATGGTTGAGGTATACTTGCCGATGGACGATATGAGCATTCCTGTCTCTGTCGATGACCTCGAAAAGCCGGGCGTTCGGAAACCCGAAAAAAAGGAAGCAGAAAAGCAGGAAGAGCACAGAATTCCACTTCCCGAGCCTCAATTTCTTTCCCTGCGACCGGAAGGATTACTAATGGCTTTTGAAGAAGTGGAGGATGGTATGAGTTACAAAGCGTACTTCCTCAATGACACCCGACTCGATGTGCTTTATTCCTTCACCAGAAAACAAAAAGGGAGTACTGTAAAATCCAGCCATGGAAAGCTAACTCCCGGTGAAGTAAGAGAAATTGACAGACTGTTAAAAACGCAATTGAGCGATCACATTAATTACGAAGTTGATTGTTGGCCTGTCAATAAGGCCGGAAGCGGCAAAAAAAGATCCCAAAGTGTAAGACTTCGTCCGAAGAGCTTCTTTAAAAACAGAAGAACCGCTCCAATCATCAACCGGATCATGCATTGCTTTCCCGTTGTTGAAAGCTTTAGGGAGCCAGATCCCGGAGCAAAGAAGGAAGACTTAAAGAGCTACACCAAAAAGAATGTGGTCCCAAAAGCAAAACGAAAAGAAACGAACTACTATTCCAGTTACGACATTCACGACGTCGAAGAGTTTGCCCATTTCGTTCCGGAAATCGACCTGCACATAGAGGCCCTCCACCCATCACCAAAAAGCCTGGATGCGCGGGACATTCTGCGCTATCAGCTTAGCTCATTCGACACGTTTCTGGCAAAAGCTATCCGCCTGGGTGTAGATCGGGTATTTGTTATTCACGGTATTGGTACCGGAAAATTGCGCAATGCGATCGTTACCAGACTGATGAACAACCCCGATGTAGAAACCTTTAAAAATGAATACCATCATAAGTATGGCTGGGGAGCGACGGAGGTTGTTTTTTAGGTTGGTGGAATGGTTTTTTCCGTTGATCCCGTTTTTGCCGTTTTTGCCGTTTTTTCCGTTGACCCTGTTTTTGGGATGGACAGTGTGTTTACAGGTACAACCAGGTGGGATTTGTGGGAAAAATGAGGAGATATACAAGTGTTGCAGGTAATCAAAAATGATGATCAAAGTATCAAAAAATATAAACCGATTGAA
>JAAEZH010000006.1 GCA_018222965.1 Bacteroidota bacterium | reverse complement strand
ACAGCCTTGATCTTTGCTTCATTTGCATCAAGGCAAAGAAGCCGCCGGAGGCAAAAAAAATCAACAGGATACGGGGGCTCTCTCAAGGCATGGAGCGGAACTGTATGGATTTATATTTGGCTTAGTCATACACTATTTCAGCCTGGTCAAATATCTGGATATATAATATGTAAACACACGTAAAACTTATGTGGCAAGCATTTAGCCGGTTTTTAATGAAAACTTTCGGTTGGAAAGTAGAAGGCCGTGAAAACTTAAGAGCGACTCCAAAAGCAGTTGTGGCAGTAGTTCCACATACCTCCAACTGGGACTTCCCTTTGGGCTTATTTACACGCTGGTCTATCGGACAAGACATCAAATTCATTGCCAAGTCATCCCTTTTCAAATGGCCCTATGCCTGGATCTTTCGGGGATTGGGAGGATACCCGGTCGACCGGTCAAAACGCAGTAATTTTGTGGATGCTGTGGTCGACCTTTTCGACAGCAAAGAAAAATTTCAAATCGCCATCGCTCCGGAAGGTACCCGTAGTAAAGTCGACAAACTCCGAACGGGTTTCTATTATATCGCCAAAGGCGCCAATATTCCCATCATTCCTACCACATTAAACTACGAAACCAAAACCGTCTCCTTTGGCAAACCAATGCTTCCAAGCGAAGACCTGGAAGCAGATTTCGCTAAAATGGAAGCCTTTTTCCGTCTGGCAAAAGGCAAAAATCCGGAATTCGGGTACCTACATGAATAGTGCCCGACAATTTTCAAAAATAAATTTCGCTGGTTTAAACGGAATCCCGTATTTCGAGTTTAAATAGCCTGAGAGCTAATCATATCAGCTCGCTTTTCATTCCCGGATGAAACTTTGAACCCAGAAGTCAAACTCGATTTGACAGTTTATTCTATTTCCCTTACTCAATTATTCAATCACTTTTGTTTATGAAATTCACAAAACTTACCAGCTTATTTATTCTTCTGGCCTGTTCCGTGCTTTGGCTTGGAAACAAAGACGGACGAGCCAACGGCGGCAATGAGGGAGCTACCGGAGCACCCAACGACAATCCGACTAACCGTACTTGCCAGAATTGCCACAACAACTCTTCCAGCCTTCAGGTCACACTGGACATTGAGGTATATAATGCCAATGACGAACTGGTAGATTCTTACAATCCGGGAGAAAATTATCTGGTTAAAGTTCGCCTCAACTCGGTAGGCAACGGCACTCCGTCAGCTTACGGCTTCCAGATGACTGCCTTACAAAACAACCTGACCCCCGTAAATACCTGGTTTGCCCCTGAAGCAGGGGTTCAGATCACTACTCTTAACAATGGTCGGGCTTACGCCGAACACCTCAATCCAAGCACCGATAATGTATTTGAGATTAACTGGACAGCGCCAGATGCTGGTGCCGGAGATGTCACTTTTTACTCTTGTGGAAATGGAGTAAACGGAAACAACCAAAGCAGTGGAGACGGAGCGGCTATAAATCAACTTACATTAACTGAAGAAGGTGGCGGAACGGTTTCAACCAAAGAACAACTCAGCCAAAAAGACCTGACGGTTTATCCGAATCCGACGACCGATCTTGTTTATCTCGATATAGATGATTCCCTTACGGGGAATGCCCGTATCAGCCTGATGGATCAGTTGGGTCGTATGATAAGCACTCAAAATCAACAACTCCTCGGTGGAGAAACCATTGAATTACCACTAAACGGTCTCTCTTCCGGTTTGTATTTCCTCCGACTGGAAACCGAAAACGGGCAGATCAGCAAACGCCTGCTCGTTCAGTAATGAGGCGATTATTTCAACCTGACAGGTCGCCGACCTGTCAGGTTGTTTTTTTTCACATCTACAGCTCCCTCGGCTTGGAATAAGTCTTTTCCTCCCGATCCCGATCCCGGTGCCACTCGCGGAAAACTTCTTTTACTTCTTCCGTTTTCCAATTATCTTCAATACCCGGCATCGCCAAAATCTTTTCCATTAGCTCATCCTGTGCCTGCCCTTCCTGCCAGGCCTGGCTGTAAGGGATATGACTAAAGGTGACCATGGAGTACAAAGGCAGAAATTCCTTCGGAAATTCATCCTGCAACCAACCTTCAATCTTCTTGCGGAGCAAAAATTGAGGATCACCAACCAAATCGCGCATCTCTACAAAGTTGCGGAGTGCCAGGTCGGCGATGGCATTGGCATCCTGCGGACGGCTATTCGCGAAAAGCGGCATAATTTTGTCCCAGTCATCCTCATAGGTTTTCATCAACTCATTCAGGATGGTGCAATCTTCAAAGCCGGAATTCATACCCTGGCCGTAAAAAGGTACGATGGCATGAGAAGCATCCCCAATGAGCAATACCTGATTGTCTACCTGCCAGGGCTTGCAACGCACAGTAACCAGCGCCGAAGTCGGATTATCCCTAAAATCATTCACCAGATCAGGCATCAATTCCAGCGTGTCCGGGAAAAAGGTTTTAAAGAACTCCAGAATCTCTTCATCGGTATTCAGGTTCTCAAAGGACTCCTTGCCTTCAAAGGGCAAGAATAAGGTACAGGTGAAACTACCGTCTTCATTGGGCAGGGCAATAAGCATAAAATGCCCGCGCGGCCAGATATGGAGAGAATGCTTATCGATCTGATGGGTTCCGCCAGGGCCGGGTGGTATGTGCAATTCCTTATAGCCGTGTGGCAAATACTGCTGGGAGTAATTAAACCGTGGCATTCGTTGCATACTTCCCCGGACAGCCGAAAAAGCACCGTCGGTGCCAAAGATTAATGGCGCCGAGTCTTTGCCTTCCGGCAAATGCACCTCCTTATTACGAAGGTCAACCCTTCGGGTACCCTGCTCAAAATTTAGCGTTACATTCGGAAAAGCATCAGCCAACTCCAGCAACCGAAGATTTAATCCACCCCGGGAAACAGAATAGATTGCCTGCCCCTCTTTTCCATACGGCTGAAAAGTCAACTCCCCGCTAACATCATGCATCATCCGACCTTTCATCGGAATAGCAATGGATTTAATCTCATCGTGAATACCGGCTTGCTCCATGGCTTTCCAACCGCGGTCACTCATCGCCAGATTGATAGATCTTCCACCAACGAAACCGGCAGCACGCATATCAGGGCGCTTTTCGTATACTACAACTTCATATCCGCGTTTTGCTAGGAGGATGGTTAGAACAGAGCCTACGAGACCGGCTCCGACAACGATAGCTTTACGTTCGCTCATTCGGAATGGTTTAATTTGGTAACATTAACCCGCAACAGTTCCTAAAATAAAATGCGCAAGGCTACAAATTGCGACATAAACCCTACAATCAACCCGCCGTAAATATCCTGCAGATCATGTGCATCTAAAAACAATCTGGAAGTACTCACCATTCCTGTTATTAGAATTGCAACCAGAAAGATCGTACTCATTCTAATTTCAAGCATGGCATTTGTTCCAAAAGGCACCGTAAACACATTATAACTAAACAAGGTCATGGTGATAACGATCATGGCCAGTAAGCCTCCCAGGCCTACCGCATGGGCACTAATCTTTGAAAAGTTATTTACGAAAAAGGCAATAAAAAGGGCGATGGTCGCTCCAAGTACACAGGATGTATAAGCTATGGGAATCCGGTCGTCATTCCAGAAGTTGATCAATATCCAAAGGTAAAAAATGGCGGTTACGATATAAGGCCCTATTCGCTCCTGCTTTTCATGCAGGTGGATGGAATTCACCAGGCCCAAAAACTTCATCATTACCACAGCAAAAGCAGGAATCATGAAGGTGGATAAAAACACCAAAAGAATTAGAGGCACCTGTTTGTCAATACTATTGACCCCAAACAAATAGGGATTAGCCAACAGCAGCAACAGCAGCATGTAAGTCAACATCAGCAACGGATGAAAAAGGATTGATAATCCCTGGGCGACGAATCGTAACATGTACCGGATTTTTCCGGCGCTAAGGTAGGATTTTTTGCTTGCTTACCGCAAACGCTAATCTTCGATCTTCACGATGCGAAACTCTACGCGGCGATTCTCACTGCGCTCCTCCTCTGAGGCATTGGTATTGATCGGAAATGCAGCCCCATACCCCTGAGTATCCAACCGCTTACGGGCAATTCCCTTGTCCACCAGAAAGTCTCGTACTGCCTTCGCCCGGTCTTCACTGAGCTTCTTTAAGTCTTTGGGGTTGCCAATATTGTCGGTATGCCCCTCAATTTGAATCGAAATATCCGGATTGTCTATTAATACTTTGGCCAGGTAATCTAATGTCTGGTACGACTTGGACAAAATGATCGCACGCGATTGCTCAAAGTAAATCGGCGGCATGGTAATCTTAGCATCTACCTTGATAGGATCGAGCAGTAGATCCAGCTTGTGCTCCTCATAATAGTAAGTTTCCGGCTGAAAAAACACAGCTTCCTGATGACCGAGAAATCCGGTCTTCTCCGGGAAGATGGGAATCTTTATTCCCTTCGGAACCTTTAAACGGTAATGACCATCTGCCGACACGTAAAAGGACCTGGCCAACTTACTGCCTTCCTGCCCAAATAATACCGTTGCATCAACCGGCTCACCAGAGCCCGTATTGATGATCCGCCCGCTTACCACAACTTCTGTTTGCTCAGGCGCTTCCCGCAATTTTAATCGGTAAATATCACTACTGCCTTCCCGATTCGAAGTGAAGTATAAATAACCCGTTACGGCATTGAAATGCGGCTGACTGTCATTAAAAGCCGAATTGATCGGATACTCCAGTTTTTTAGGACTGGTCCAGCGCGTCCAACTCGTATCCAAGCGCATGCAATAGTAAATATCCGTTCCCTGACTGCCAGGACGGTTTGATGCAAAAAACAGGGTTTGCATATCATCCGAAAGTGCCGGATTGGTTTCCCGACCGGATGAGTTGATTGGATATCCCAGATGAACAGGTCGACTCCAATTGCCATTGTCTTTACGGTAACTTAAATACAAATCATTATCCCCGTAACTATCTTCCTGTTCTATAGATAAGATTAACACCTCACTATCTGAACTGAGGGTAAGATTTACCCCGGTACTCAGGGTGTAATAACCATCGATTTCCAGCGGTTCCGGAAAGGTAAAATCACCCGCCCGATCCCGACGCACAACAGAAAAACCCTGCTGCATACCGCCCTTTTTAGGGAAGCGATTAATAACAATGTACTCGTTAGGCTGATTTGTGATCGCACAAATACTGTTTGGCAATGCATTGTTAAGTGGAGCACCAGGATGACTGATTTTATCAAAAAAGTCGCTTTCGCTATCGGCAATCCATACATCCTGATTAAAATCAGATGCTGCCGGGTTCATAACCTTATGTCCCGCCAATTGAGAATACGCCTCCCGCAAATACCCCATATACTGCTCCTCCGGCTGCAAAGAAACATCCACACTGTCAATCAAAAGCTCTTTTACATAATCAGCAGAACCTACCCGGGTAAAAAACAGGGTATGCCCGTCCGTACTAAGCACCGGAGATATCTCATCAAGAGTGGGATCGTTGATCGCAGAAGAAAGTTTTTCAAGCTTTTGAGCTGTCCCCTCCTGCACCAACAGTGAAAGCATAAGGATTATGCAAACTGGGAATATTTTTTCTACAATTGATTTATACGTCATATATCAATCTTGGGGCGGGTTTCTGTTTTACCCTTTAAATCGCGGCTGTATAAAGATACACAATCGAAAGGCCCTTTAGAATTTTACCTACACAAAAAAGGTGTTGGGAGCTGGAAAGGTTTATATTTTTCGGAACGCCATACAAAAATAATAGCCGGGCAGACTTCTCGCCACTACCCGGCCATTATTTTTTTAGAATTACCCACTTTACAGCAGGGCTTTCATTTTCTGATAGGTTGTCTGGTTGGTCTTAGAACCCGAACAACCATACTCAACTTTATCTTCCTTAATCTCTAATACCCGATTACCCGGATTGGGGTGGGTACTGAGAAACTCCGGTGGAGAAGGCTGGTCTTCCATTTTTTCAAAGAATCCGGCAGCACCAGCTGCATTCATATCAGTACCGCACATATAAATCACGGAGTACTGGTCAGCCTCTGTTTCATGGCCACGGCTAAACTTGAGAGATACCAGGGCCAAAGCGATTTGCTCAATCATCCCCGGATCAGAATTCCCGGTAATCACCGACGTCAGCACCTGAATACCGTATAACTTGGTAAGCTGTCGGGTAGAGTGCCGCAATGCCGCATGCGCAATCTCATGCCCAAGTACGCCCATTAATTCATCCTCTGCATCCAGAAACTTTATCAACCCGGTATACACATAGATATAACCGCCCGGTGTACAGAAAGCATTAAGCGTCTGATCGTCGTCAATAATTTTAATCTCCCAGGCAAAATCATTGCGGTAAGCCACCTGTCCGGTTTTCAACAATCGGTCGCCCAATCCACGTATATACGAGTAAATTTGCTGGTTGCCAGCCTCCGGCAGAATTGGATAATCCTGCGGATTGCTTTCAATTTCTTGCTTTACCTGTTTGCCCAAAGCAATTTCATCTTCAATGGAAAACAGGTTTAGTCCTTTCCCCCCCTGACCGCCACAGCCGTAAAGAGACAGAATGATTGCGGCAAAAAGAACGCCAAAATACTTTCGTAACATCATACTTATTATTTGTGCAATTGAAACTTTTTGAGAACTTACCCTTAAACGTTTCCGCAATTCACCATGTTCGGTTTCCACAAACGCCTGTACAGACTACCTTTCGTTTAAGATTACATAAATTTAAACGAATCCTAACACATTTAGTCACTATTTGCAAGTCTTCAAAACCGAATCCCCCCTCCAAACGCAGCATATTCCGCAACACCCCGATGTGTTTTTAGATAAATACCCGCATACATCTGACCACGCAAAGGATCTTTCCCCATACCCGGAAAGTAGTACCGCAAACCCAATCGGGTCGGCACCGGACTCGGAATGGCAAGGGCTTTGTTCAGATACACACCTAAAAACAGATAAATACCAATGCGGCCGTATCGGAATTCATCGGCCACATAAAAAAGATAGCGGGTTGCGCCTTTCCTGGCTTTCGCCGAATCGGTGTACGTAAATGTCTGCAAGGCAAATTCGTAGACCGACCGGTGATACTCATATCCCAGCCCTGCCTGCAAGTCATTTACTTTGGATAAACTGTAGCGACATCCGGCGAAAGCCTGATAAATAGGATATTTAGGACCTCCCGGAACATTATTCTCTTTAAACCCCAGCGCAAATTCTGCCGTTAGCCCCCATCGATCTTCTGCTTTTTTGGGCTTCCCGTGGCTGCTGTAATCCGCTTCTGTCAATGGCTGCGGGGTGTAGACAATCCCGGCACTCAAAGCCGGAATGTTGATGCCCAGATTGGGGGTTGCTGCCGCTGCATTCGACATATGCGTAAAGCTGCCTCCCAGACTAAGCTTGTATTTTTCGGCGAAAGCCCAGTTGAGGTCCAAACGAAAGACCGTAATATTATTCAATCCCGATCCAATTGCTGTATTAAGCGGATTGCTAATCGGATTGTAATACCGGTCAATCCAGGCCAATCCCGACCCCAATTGAAAATTCGCTGAAAAGCGCCCGCTCTCAAGCAAGTGCAAATTCAAATGAGGCACCAGGCCGACCAGATAACCGAGCGTTTCCCGGTCTCCGGGATCAAACAGCTGCAGGGCCACCCCCACTTCCGGAAAATTCCGCCACTCATGCCAATCTTTTCGTCCGAAGGTTTGCAAGCGGGCATTGAAGATGACTCCCTGGCTGTAATCAGGAATCTCATAGGCAATCTTTGGAGAGTGCCGTATTACTTTTCCGCCGTGGTAGCTCGCATCAAAAGACCATCCTTTCAGGCCCTGTGCAGCAAGACATCCCGGTAGCAGGAATGCACTAAGAATTACTATGTAGCGCGTTGGAATCAACAAGGTTTTGCAGAAAATCGATCGTTTGCTGAATATCAGTAGCCAAAATACGATCTTCTTCCAGCTTTGGCACCTTTTCCCGATAAGCAGCATGGATCCGTTCAATAGCCGGAGAACTCGTAGCCGGCCTACGGAATTCCAGGGCCTGTGCAGCTGTCATAAACTCGATTGCCAGCAAACGATGCAGGTTTTCAACAACCCGAAAAGCCTTGGTAGCCGCATTAGCAGCCATGCTTACGTGATCCTCCTGCCCATTGCTCGAGACAATAGAATCTACAGACGCCGGACTGCAAAGCTGTTTGTTCTGACTCGCGATGCTGGCTGCCGTATATTGCGGAATCATCATCCCCGAATGCAGCCCCGGACTCGGAGTCAGGAAAGCCGGCAAATCCCGCAACCCGGAGATCAACTGATAGGTGCGACGCTCCGAAATACTGCCGAGTTCCGACAGCGCAATAGCCAGAAAATCCAGCGCCAGAGCAACTGGTTGCGCATGGAAGTTGCCTCCCGACAAAATCAGGTCATCGTCGGGAAAAATGTTTGGATTATCCGTGACTGCATTAATTTCATTTTCGATAACACCATGCACGTAATCCATGGCATCCCTGCTCGCCCCATGCACCTGAGGCACGCAGCGGAAGGCATATGGATCCTGCACATACGGGTGCTCCGTTTCTGCAAACAAACTGTCTTTTAACCAGGCCCGAACTTCGGCGGCAGCCTGCATCTGGCCATTATGTCGCCTGATCTTATGAAGCCGATCATCCAGTGGTCCTGTTTTACAGGCAAATGCATCCATAGATAAGGCTGCACAGAGATTCGCTTTTTGGTAAATCTTGTCTCCTTCGATCAGGCACCAGCAACCATAAGCCGTTGAAAACTGGGTGCCATTCAGCAAGGCAAGACCTTCTTTGGCGTGTAGCCTAAGGGGAGATATGTTTGATTCCTGAAGCGCCTTGGCAGCCGGCATGCGTTTTCCGCGAAAGCGCACTTCTCCCTCCCCAAACAACGGCAGACTCAGGTGTGCCAGGGGAGCCAGATCGCCCGATGCACCAAGTGAGCCCTGCTGAAAGATCACCGGCAAAATGTCTTCATTGTAAAACCGAAGCAAATTCTCCACCGTTTCAAGTCGTACGCCGGAATGCCCAAAAGACATATTCTGCGCTTTGAGCAGGAGCATTATCCGTACCACATCTGCCGGCACTTCATCCCCCGTACCACAGGCATGTGAGCGCACCAGGTTTAATTGAAGCTGTTCGATGGCGTCTTCTCCAATTCGGATGTTGCACAGGGACCCAAAGCCGGTATTGATGCCGTAAAACATCTCTTTGGAATTTTCCAGTTTGTCGCGCAGGTAGTTATTGCAATGGGTAATAGATTCTTTGGCTTTCGCCGAAAGGCGGATCTCCCGGCGGCTGCTCAGCAACTCCTTAATTTGGTCGAGACGAAGGGGCTCTTCGCGTAAGTAAAATGGTTTTTGCATGTCTGTTAGGGCGTATTTTGGCGCAAAACTAAGGCAAGAAAGCCGCTTCCTGTCAAATTCTGGAGGAATTTTTGCCAATTCTGTGCCCTCAGTCGAATAGTATTTTTATACTCGCACCCCGGTTTTCCCGTTAAACTATCGTTAAAGCAGTTAAATCGGTTTTAACATTGGGCCTCAAAGCCTGTTTAATCCAACAGCAAGCACACAAAAGTGCTATTTTTGAACAGACAAAACGCCTGCCTGCAAAACTTAAATTATCTGTCAGGATGAGCGTTCAGATTTTGAAACCCTTTAAATTATTCCATACCATGACCAAACTAAGTATGAAAACTCCTGGAACGAAATTTCTGGCCACCGCCCTCCTCGCTTTTCTCTTTGTGCTTCCAATGAGCGCACAACGCATCGCCTATTGCGACGTTAGCTCTGTCCTTGAAAGCATTACCGAATACCAACAGGCCCAACAAGAACTTGACCGGGTAGCTGCTGGATGGAGACAAGAAATTCAGCAAGAATACGATAAAATTAAAAGCATGTACAACCGATACCAGGCTGAACAGGTACTATTAAGTGATGACGCTCGTCGTGAACGCGAAGAAGAGATCATGGCAGCCGAGCAAAGTGTACGTGAATTACAGAAACAACGCTTTGGTCCGGAAGGTGATCTGTTCCAGCGCCGACGGGAACTTGTACAGCCGATTCAGGATCGCGTTTATGCGGCTATTGAAGAATATGCCAATGATCGTGGTTATGACTTCATCTTCGATAAGAGCGCCTCTTCTGGCATGATCTTTTCGAATGAGCGCTATGATGTTACAAATGACATCCTGGAACGTCTCACAAACTAACAAAGGCAGTGAATTCACGCACGAATTACGTACCTTTGCGTCGATTTTGCCTCAAATACAAAACGTACTAAAATGATGAAATTTGTTAAGCTGAGCCTGTTGTTGGTAGCCATGGTATGGATGGCACCTCAAATGGAGGCACAAACTTTTGCCTGCGTAAACTCTGCAGCTATTCTCGCCGAAATGCCTGAAGTAGAGCAGATGCAGTCAAACCTGCAAGCTTTTCAGCAGCAGCTTCAAAAAATGGGCCAGCAAATGGTTCAGGAATACCAAGCACAAGAGCAAGATGCTATTCAGAAAGAACAAGCTGGTCAGCTCGCTCCTGCTGAGAAACAACGCATTCTCGAACAACTGCAAACAAAGCAGGAAGAGATCATGGCATTCGAACAGGAAATGCAACAGAAAATGGTTCAAAAAGAGCAAGAGCTTCTTCAGCCTATTCTCGATCGCGTTAATACCGCAATCAGCGCAGTAGCAGAAGAAAAGGGTTATGCTTATATTTTTGACCTAAGCTCAGGTGCTATCCTCTATGTGGATGAAAGTGCTGTTGTGAACGACCTGGTGAAAGCTAAGCTCTAGACCATACAGGCTCTATAATTCATAAAAAGTAATGGATCCCCGGGATCCGCATTAACCGGCATCGGATATCATTCGATGCCGGTTTTTTTTTCGTGCCAATCCAATCGTAACTTGTCGGGAGCGTTTACTTTAAAGTAAAATTATAGCAACCCATTCTATGAAACTTCGGTCACGGTTTATCGGCAACAATAAAAAAAAGCAAGAATCCCCGGATGAGGACTTTGGGTTTAGCGACAAACTAACTGAAGAAGGACAGCGCTTAATCACAGCCGATGGTGATTATAATGTCCTGCGAAAAGGCCTCTCCGCCTGGACGCCCTATCAAGATCTGGTCGAAATGTCCTGGGGCAGATTCTTTCTGCTTGTCGTTCTGTTTTACATTAGTGTCAATGCTCTACTTGCTGTAGGATATCTACTGGTAGGCATAGACACGCTGAGTGGCGTAAATCCCGGAAATCTTCTGCACAACTTTGCAGCTACCTTTTTCTTCAGTGTGCAAACATTCACCACCGTAGGCTATGGAGCAGTAAGTCCGGTTGGCTTTACAGCGAATATTCTGGCCGCTCTCGGAGCGCTTATTGGTTTGATGTCTTTTGCCCTGGCCACCGGATTGTTTTTTGCCCGATTCTCCAAACCCAAATCGGCTTTGGCTTTTAGCGACAACGCCATTATTGCCCCTTACCGGGGAATCAAAGGATTGATGTTTCGGGTAGCCAATAAGCGAGACACCAAAATGCTCGATGTGGTGGTGCGCTTCTCCATGACCTGGATTGAGACCGAAAACGAAAAAAAGTCAGACGCTACAAAGGGTTAAAGCTGGAACGGGAAAAGGTTTTTATGTTTCCGCTCAACTGGACCATCGTGCATCCCATCGATGAAAACAGTCCTATGTATGGCGTAGACGAACAGGGACTTATCGACATGAAAGCCGAGTTTATTATCCTCATTGAAGGACATGACGAAACCTATGCCACAACCGTGCATAAAAATGCCTCCTACCTGGCTTCAGATATAAAATGGGGAAAGAAATTTGAGCGCATGTACGAACCCGGTTCCGATGGTCGTACCATCCTGCACCTCAACAGGATCAATGCTTACAAGGATGCAAGCGAAGAGGAATAAAAAAACCCGAATGTTCTGCAGAACATTCGGGTTTTAATTTATTCAGGCTCAAAGCCAAGAATGATGTTGAAGTTTCCGTAGCGATCAAAGAAGCCGCTACCATCCGGATTCTCCTTGTCGAATCCAATACCGTAATCAAATCCGAGGAGTCCAAACATTGGCAGGAATACCCGCAGACCAACACCCGCTGAACGCTTCATGTCAAACGGATTGAAATCGCGGTAAGACTGCCAGGCATTACCTCCTTCCAGGAATCCAAGCACATAGATCGTGGAGTTTGGATTCAAAGAGATTGGGTAACGAAGCTCCAGAGATATTTTATCGTAGATCGGTGTCGGCACCGTTGCACCTCCAATAATGTTGGCCGGAATCTCATTGATTTCATAACCACGCATTGAGATGATGTCGGTTCCGTTAAACTGTCCAAATTGCTGGTTGTTGATACCATCACCACCCAACTGGAATCGCTCAAATGGGGAGATACCGATTGAGCTGTCATAAGCTCCGATCATACCCATTTTCACAGATGCCCGGAGGGTCAGCTTTCCAGCCAGTGCTGTAAACCATTCCGCATTGAACTTCCACTTGTGAAATTCCAGCCACTTATAGCGCTCTTCCGGCGGCAGGTCAGCATAATTCCTGTCATTAAACAGAGAGTATGGCGGGGTAAACTGGCCGGACAAACTAAAACGCGATCCCTCCTGTGGGAAGATCGGATTATTGATCGAGCTCCGGGTCAGCGTAAGGGTAACAGAGTAGTTGTTGAAATTACCATCCGTAACCGTAATTCCATCATCGGTTCGGAAACCACCACTGGTCCAACCATTCAGATTCAGGTTTTGCAGATTGAGTGCTGCCGATACCAGGAAGTTATCATCCGGCCACTTCAAACGCGTACCGAAGGAAACACTTGCACCACCGATACCGAATGCTCCGTAGTTGCTGTTAAACTTATCCAGACCATTGGTCAGGATGGTATAAAAACCGGCAACAGTAAAGGAGTTTGGCTTTTTGCCACCCAGCCAGGGCTCGGTAAAGGAAGCATTATAAGACTGGAAAAAGCGTCCATTGGTTTGCGCACGCAGCGACAAGCGCTGTCCGTCGCCCTGAGGCAGCGGATTCCAGGCTTCCCGGTTGAAAATGTTTCGTACGGAGAAGTTGTTGAACGAAACCCCCAGGGTTCCAATTACACCTCGTCCTACACCACCCCAACCAGCAGATAACTCCAACTGATCAGATGGTTTTTCTTCAACGGTATATTCAATATCAACCGTACCGCGTTGTGGGTTAACGGGTGTATTAATGCCTAGTGTTTCCGGGTTGAAATATCCCAGGTTGATGATTTCACGCTGGGAGCGAATGATGTCCGAACGACTAAATTTATCGCCCGGGCGTGTACGCAGCTCCCGGCGGATTACGTGTTCGTGTGTACGGTCATTTCCTTCAATAACCACTTTATCAATGGTAGCCTGCGGACCTTCGAAGATTCGGAGCTCGAGGTCAATAGAATCGCCTACAACGGCAACCTCAATCGGATCCACGCGGAAGAACAGGTACCCGTTATCCATGTAAAGGGTACTCACATCGCGGCCATCCTGGCTAAACTGGAGGCGGGTATCCAGCAGTTCCTGATTGTAGATATCTCCTTTTTTGATACCGAGTACATCCGACAACAATTCCGTATCATAAATCGAATTTCCTTTCCAACTGATATTTCGGAAGTAATACTGATTTCCTTCGTCAATATCCATATGGATCATCAACTCCCCATCTTCATTTCGCCAAATAGAATCATTAGCGATGGCGGCATCCCTAAATCCAAAGGTGTTGTAATAGGTAATAATTGCGTCCTTATCTTTCTCGTAGTCGGGCTTGATAAACTTGGAGGTTGCAAACAACCGCTTCTTCCGACGGGTGTCTTCCATCTGCTTGCGCAGTTTGCGGTCCTTTACATTATCATTGCCTGAAAAGGTAATATCTTTGATCTTGATCCGATCGCCGCGGTCCACATTAAAGATCAGCCGTACCGAATTGATTCGGGAAGTATCTTCCACCTCATCAACATTTACCGCTGCATCCAAATAGCCTTTTCCGACATAGTAGTCGATGATGGAGTTGGCGGCATTGGTTTTAATGTTTTCGGTAACGATTCCTCCTTTGACGAGAAATTTGTTCACCTCATCATTGAGGTCGTCGTGTACCGACTTTTTGGCCCCTTTAAATTGGTGGGTGGTGTATCGCGGACGTTCCTGTATTACGATTTCCAAAAAGATGATGTCTCCAATAGTCTTTTCTTTCCGGATCTGAACATCCGTAAACAGGCGGAGGTTCCAGAGTGCTTTCATAGCCCGGGCGAAATCGCCACCGGGTACGCGGATTTTATCTCCTACCCGAAAACCAGCGATGGCTTTCAGTGCATTTTCATCGGTAAAGGTGGCTCCTTTTACCGTTACACCACCAATTTCATAGTCCTGAGGAGCAGAGTAATCATAAACCGGAACGGTATCTTGTTCTGCCTGAGCCATACCCAGCATTGGGAGTAGCAAGCTAAATGCGAGGAGTAGGAAAAGGGAATTGGTATTCATTCGATTGCGTAAATGCCAGTTCTTATTCAAGGAAATTTCTTTTTTCATGCAGTTGTAAGGTGGGCTTTCGCCGAAAGAGGGTTGTATGTTTAAACGACTTGTTCGCTTATTTTTCCGAATCGTCGTTCTCGTTGCTGATAATCGATGATCGCTTTGTAAAGATCCTCCTTCCGGAAGTCGGGCCAAAATGTAGGTGTAAAGTACAATTCTGAGTAAGCGATTTGCCAGAGTAAAAAGTTGCTGATCCGGGTTTCACCGCTGGTCCGGATCAGAAGTTCGGGGTCAGGCATTCCCTTGGTGCTAAGTGCATTCGCGAAAGTGCCTTCATTAATATCATTCGCCGAAAGGCTTCCATCCTCCACCAGTTGAGCCAGGTCTTTAACCGCTTTCATGATTTCCCATTTGGCGGAGTAATTCAAGGCCAGCACCAATGTCATGCGGTCATTGTCTCTGGTGCTTTCCATCGCATTTTGCAATTCCTTGTAGCTTCTTGGGGGCAGTTTGGAAATATCCCCTATTGCCTGGAGGCGAATGCCATTTTTGTTTAGGGTTTTTATTTCTGACCGGATGGTTTCCACCAGGAGGGCCATCAAAGCATTTACTTCGAGTTTTGGCCGGTTCCAGTTTTCGGTAGAAAAGGCGTAAAGCGTCAGATATTTGATGCCTAATTCTGCGGCTGCTTCGGTTGTTTCACGTACAGCTTTGACGCCGTTTCGGTGACCGAAAACGCGGGGTTTCCCTTTTTGCTTGGCCCATCGGCCATTACCATCCATGATGATAGCGATGTGAAGGGGAAGCTTTTCGCGATTGATATGGGATTTTAAATCCATGCCGCAATTAATCAGGCTTGAAAGCTGAGTTATTTCAGCTTTTCTCAAATAGGATGCAAAATTACGAAAACATGCGGACTTAAAAGGTCTTCCTACTAACGGAGATGAAAGGCCGGGGAGGCCGTTGAAATATTTAACAATAGAGACACGTTAAAAACGGTACATTTGAAACAACACCGCTGGTATGCAAACAAGAGTAGTTATTGCGTTTATTCTATTCACAAGTATCTCGATGTCCTCCTGCAGTCTAAATGAGTGTGGCAGAAATAAAGATCATTTTCTGGAAAACTTTGCCGGACTGATTGACGAAACGACAGAAGCCAACCTCGCCTATTCAGATCCGGCCTGGAAGGCCTATGACGAACGCTTCATCAGTCTCGTCGAAGATTGTTATCCGGAATACGAATCAGAACTAAGCCTCCGGGAACGGCGCCGTTTTTGGGGCAAGTATGTTAAATACTATTACAAACGCTATGGAGCGAGTGCCGCCAAAGAATTGCTGGCCAAAGGGGATGCCGGTGTGGATGAGATCAGCATCAGTTTAGGAGACTTTCCCCAGGAGGAGTTGGAAGATCTTCTGGAGACGATTGGAGACGATGTTGAAAACTGGGGACAGGAATTTGAAAACTGGGCCGATAAGCTACTGGACGCCATAGAGCAATAATACGATCTGAGGGAATTCAGTATATTAGCCCCCAGAGAGAACAACCTTCGGTGTAAACCCCAATTACTCCAAGAACAGGCAAAAGCCGAAGCATGTATGATGTTATACTAAGTTTTATTACGGCATTTACCCTAACCTACTTTGCCATTCCCCCGATAATCAATGTAGCCAGGGCAAAAAATCTGGTCGATGAGCCTGGCGAACGCAGATCGCACAAGGTAAGTACGCCTTCCCTGGGAGGTATTGGCATATTTGCAGGCATTATCTTCTCGATCATATTATGGACTCCGGTAGAGTACTTTGGAGAGTTGCAATATATGCTTTGCGCGTTGGTATTCCTTTTCCTGATCGGGGCCAAAGACGATATCCTGCCCATGCGCCCGACCAAAAAACTGCTGGGACAATTGGTTGCGGCTTCTATTTTGGTTTTCAAAGCAGACGTTCGACTCTTAAGTTTTCACGGGGTTTTCGGTATTGAAGCATTGCCTACTTCTGTTAGCATTGCCCTTTCCATCTTTTTAATCCTCGTGATCATCAATGCGTTTAATTTAATCGACGGCATCAACGGCTTGTCTGGAAGCATTGGCACCTTAATCTGTTTGTTTTTAGGGGTGTGGTTTCTCATGGCCGATCAAATTGTTCTGGCGATTATCTCGTTCACTACATCCGGTGCGGTGATGGCTTTTCTTTCATACAATTTCAGGGCAGAGATCTTTATGGGTGATACGGGGGCCATGATAATAGGAATGGTATGCTCGGTATTGACCTTGCAGTTTATGGATCTCAGCAACTCCCTGGACATTGACTCTCCCTTAAAGTTTGACTCCGTTCCTGCTATTGCTATGGGCTTGTTGATCCTTCCTTTATTTGATACACTACGTGTGTTTGTAACCCGGATTTTCAGGGGTCGTTCACCGCTTTATCCGGATCGATCACATATTCATCATTTACTTATCGACTACGGATTGAGTCATATTCAGGCTACACTCAGTCTGGTTAGTTTAAATGTGCTTTTCATTTTCATGGTTTATCAATTACAGGGTATTGGCACAATTCCTCTGATGTTGCTTACCTTAGGAATTGCTGCTTTACTTTCCGGCCTACTATACTACAAAGTGATGCAGAAAAAGAAATTAAACTCCATGTAAACTCCGTGTATGATCGCCTGGCTATGGGTATTTCTGGGAGGCGGCCTGGGTAGCATGGCCCGCTACGGAATCTCAAAAATCGTTGGTAATAATTTGCCTCAATTTCCACTGGCAACCATGATCGCCAATATATTGGCTTGCATTGTTCTGGGTTTTCTTGTCGGACTAAGTATGCGGGAAGACCTCGGAGCCACCAATCGCCTCCTTTTAATGACCGGCTTTTGCGGTGGATTTAGCACTTTCTCTACTTTCAGTTCGGAGACCTGGCAGCTTTTCGCGAATGGCCAAACCGGACTTGCACTTTTAAATATTGGCGGCAGTGTTTTGATTTGCCTCGCAGCCATTTTTCTGGGCTTAAAGCTGGCCGGCGTGTAAATTTGCTTCCCACCTCTAAATGCATTCCAATGAATACCCAACTTTTAGAAATCTCTCCCGTTTTGCCCAGCCAGGATATTGATCGGGACGTGGCCTGGTACCAAAAGTATACCGGATTTGAAATGGTTCACAAAGATGAAATGTATGCGGTTTTAAAAAGAAAACAGCTGTGCATTCATCTTCAATGGCATGCTGACACAGAAGACGACCCGCTTCTCGGTGGATCGGTTATCAAGATATTTGTAAAAAACATCACTCCCATTTTTGAAGAATTTGTAACCCGGGGAACTGTTTCTCCGGGTAAGCTCCGAAAAAACACCCCCTGGAAAACACACGAATTTGGCTTTTACGATTTAAATCAAAATGCCTTGTTTATTGTGGAAGATGTGGTGTAAGTAACTTTTGGACCTGACAGGTCGGCGACCCGTCAGGTTGCCGACCTGTCAGGTCGCTTTCACACGATTGAGTATCTTCATGGAGGACAAACAAAAAACAATCATGCGTTTACTCACTCCGATTCTACTCCTTAGCTGTTTTCTATTTGCCTGCGTGGAGGGCCAACAATCCAACCAACAACAAGGGGAGGATACTCCCAAAACAGACGTTCCATCTGAAGAAAAAGTCCGGCAGGACACCACTCCCAAAGTCACCGGTATTGGCGGCATATTTTTCGGAACAGCAGATCCGGAAGCTATGCGCAACTGGTATGGAGACAATCTTGGTCTGGCAATCGACGACTATGGATCTCCTTTTGAATTTCGAAACGCCAATAATCCGGATGAAGTAAATTATTTACGATGGGGTCCTTTCGAGGCTGGAAGTAATTATTTCGATCCATCAGAGAAAGAGTTTATGATCAACTACCGGGTACAAAACATTGAAGGCCTGGTGCGAAACCTCCGTGCCAGCGGTGTAAACGTACTTGACAGCATACAATCTTTCGATTATGGAAAGTTTGTACACATCATGGACCCCGACGGAAACAAAATCGAATTGTGGGAACCCATTGACAGCTTCTTTTACGATTCAGGCATCGAAACGACCAAGTAATTTTTCAATGAAAAGCGAAAAAGAAAAAATGCTGTCGGGAGAGATGTATGACCCGCTTGACAAAACTCTCAGCACCGAAAGACACCTTGCCAGGCTTAGGTTCCAGCGATTTAATCAGCTGGACGAAAATGAAAAAGAAGAAAGAAAGAAAATATTAAAAGAATTAATTCCAAACAGCGGCAAAAACCTCTGGATCGAACCTCCATTTTATTGCGACTACGGTTATAATATAAAATTGGGAGAGAAAGTCTTTTTCAATTTTAATTGCATCATCCTGGATGTTATGGAGGTGAAAATTGGCAGTCGGTGCATGTTTGGTCCAAATGTCCAAATCTATACCGCCACCCATCCGCTCAATCACGAAGAGCGAAACTCAGGCAGGGAGTTTGCCAAACCGATTTCCATTGGAGAAGATTGCTGGATAGGAGGCGGGGCAATCATTTGCCCGGGTGTAAGCATTGGGGACAGGACTGTAATTGGTGCCGGAAGTATCGTTACCAAAGACATTCCCGACGATGTTTTCGCTGCGGGAAACCCCTGTCGGATAATCCGAAAAATAGATAGAAAATAATTATTTCTTTTCAAGGGACATGTCAAAGAAAAACTCGTAACTATCCTCCTCTTTTAACTCTCTCAAAAAAATACGGGTAGCATTTTTTTCTGCATTTTTGGTCTCATCCCCAAAAGTCACATCAAACATAAAATAGCCGTTTATGGAGAGGGTGAAGTCATTTACTTTAAAGAAGCCTTCGTTTACGCTTTCCAAGGCGAGATCCCAGCTTGCTGTGCCGGAATATACCGTATCGTTTCTACTGAAGTTATACTCTGCCATTTCTTCAGAAAACAGGAAATAACCGGAAGCTGTCGTATCATTAACTACCTGGCTTGGATTAAAAGAGTTTTGGTCGAAGTCGCCGTAGTATGATGTAATTTCAGTCACTTTCCATTCTCCCTGCAGAGATTGCTCGGCCTGCAACTCGTCTTTGTTGCACGCTGACAACAGGATGAGACAGCAAAACAGGGCGAATTTAAGATCATTTGAAGCTAAATATTTCATCATTCCGTGTTTTGAGAGTCTGGTTCTAGTAATGAGCGGTTGGAATCAGTTCTACATTGATCCCGGGCTTATCCAGGTGGGAACACCTTCTTGAAACAGTATTTGCTTAAAATACACATTAAGGTGTTTAAAAACTGGCGGTACCGGGCTGCAAATTTGCCCCCTATCAGACAATGGATGCCTGAATAAACACATTATTTTAGGAATTACTTCAAGCAGGAGAGCTATTTAAAGCAAATCTTAGGCAAAATTAAACAGTAAGCAATTACGTAATCACTTACCGTTTTTAAAGCCTTGACAACCAGAAACATAAAACACCTAACCAGATAAAATTCGCAACAAAATCCGGATAAAACCTGCCTCTCTATGGTCAAATCCAGAAGATTCCACTCCAGATTTACTAAACGTTTATTTCAACCTGACAGGTCGGCGACCTGTCAGGTTGCCGACCTGACGGGTTGGCGACCTGTCAGGTCGAAAACGGCCGCCTCCAATTTCCAACAGGGAACAAATCCCACCCTCATGGTATACATCAGCGTTTTTTTTAACCCTAAATGTTACTTATCATGAAGAACATCTTAAAGCTCCTAGGATTCCTCACCCTCTTCGCTCTTTCCTTTTCCGCCTGTGAAGAAGAACCTTGCTACGTCGTTACTTGCGAAGACAGCAGCAACGAAATGGAATTCAAGGAATGTAAAGTCTGCCCGGATGGTATTTGCCCGGATGGATTTATTAATTGTGATGGAAAATGCATCAACCCAAAATCAAACATCAACCATTGTGGGAGTTGTGGTAAAACGTGCCCAGCCGGTCAGGTTTGTGTTGAAGGACGCTGCCAACTGGTGTGCCCAAAAGCAACTTCTACTCCCTGCTTCGGAGGCTGCTATGACCTAAAAACGGATCCAAATCACTGTGGAGATTGTAGCAAAAAATGCCCGCCCGGTCAGGTTTGCATTAATGGTAAATGTGCCTGCCCCAGCGGTACTTCACTCTGCGATGGAAAATGCGTTGACCTTTCTTCCAACAGAAACCATTGCGGAAGTTGCGGCGAGAAATGCCCACCCGGCCAAATTTGTGACAATGGAAGGTGTAGAACTGTTTGCCCTGCTGCAACTCCTGATCTATGCTTTGGAGGTTGCTATAACTTACAGATCAATTCCAACCACTGCGGGTCTTGTGGTAATAAATGCCCCGACGGAACAACCTGTGTAAATGGACAATGCCAGTAAAACAAAAACAGCATCAGCCAAAATTTGGCTGATGCTGCATTAATTATTTATGGAGAAGGCCCTTAAGCCTTCGCTACTTCAATCATCAACTCTCCGGTATCCGGCAGTTCAACCTGCTCCCCGCTGGAAAGTCCGTCAACCAGGTTCAAACTGGTAGCAAGTGTTTCACTCGCAATGTAATCGCCAAATTGCTTTACTGCCTGATCTACTTCGTCATGACTTTGAACCTGCACCTCAATGCGATCGGTCACTTCAAAGTCTTTGGACTTCCGGATGTTTTGTATACGATTTACCAACTCACGCGCCATACCCTCTGCCTTCAGATCTTCCGTTATCGTGATGTCCAGGGCAACCGTCAGACCGCCTTCACTGGCTACCAACCAACCCGGAATGTCTTCCGGAATGATCTCCAGGTCTTCCAGGGTAAGGTCATAGGATTCGCCTTCCACTTCAAGCGTGAATAAGTTGGTCTTCTCAATTTGAGCAATCTCGTCCTGACTCAGGTTTTCAATCCGCTCTTTACCCGCTTTCATGTGCTTACCCAATCGACGACCGAGTGTTTTGAAATTCGGTTTCACTTTTTTCTTGATGATACCACTGGCGTCATCCACATATTCAATCTCCTTGATATTCACCTCCGACAGGATCAAATCACGTACGCCTTCCACCTGTGCCTGGAAACCGCTGTCGAGGATGGGCAACAGGATCTTTTGCAGCGGCTGACGTACCCGGATCATCTCCTTTTTGCGTAAAGAAAGGATCAGAGAAGAAATGCGCTGCGCATAATCCATCCGTTGCTCCAGTCCGGCATCAATCAGGTTTTCATTTACTTTAACCAGATCGGTGAGGTGTACACTTATCCCTTTCTGATCCGGATGCAAAGCCCGATACAACCAATCCGAGAAGAAAGGAGCTACCGGAGAAATCAATTGCGACACCGTAGACAAACACTGATACAAAGTCTCATAAGCCGATTGTTTGTCGGCATTCATTTCGCCTTTCCAGAAACGGCGGCGGCTTAAGCGCACAAACCAGTTGGACAGCTGATCATTCACAAAGGAATCAACAGCACGACAGGCTTTGGTTGGCTCGTAATCATCCATTGCTTCGCGGTACTCTTTAACCAGGCTGTTTAGCTTGGAAATTACCCAGCGATCAATTTCCGGACGATCCGCATCTGCTACCGTCTTTGATGCATCGTACTCAAAGGAGTCAATATTCGCGTAAAGCGCAAAGAAGTTGTAGGTATTAAACAGCGTCCCGAAAAATTTCCGGCGTACTTCTGCAATACCTTCCAAATCAAATTTCAAATTATCCCAGGGCTGTGCGTTGGAGATCATGTACCAGCGAGTGGCATCTGCTCCATAGGTTTCCAGCGTCTCAAAAGGCTCTGCGGCATTCCCCAGTCGCTTGGACATTTTTCGTCCGTGCTTATCCTGCACCAATCCATTGGAAACAACATTCTTATAAGCCACACTATCGAAAGCCATGGTAGCAATCGCATGCAGCGTATAAAACCAGCCACGTGTCTGATCTACGCCCTCTGCAATAAAGTCTGCCGGGAAGTTGGCCTTAAATTTATCTTCGTTTTCAAATGGATAATGCCACTGTGCGTAGGGCATGGATCCACTGTCAAACCAAACGTCGATCAGATCCAATTCCCGCTTCATCGGCTGGCCGTCAGGGCTCACCAACACTACATCATCAATATACGGACGGTGCAAATCCTCAGGTACAGCCTGAGACATACCCAGTTTTTCATTGGCTTCTGCAACAGCTTTCTCCAATTGCTCGATGGATCCAATACAAATCTCTTGCTCTCCGTCTTCGGTGCGCCAAATCGGTAGCGGGATGCCCCAGTAGCGCGAGCGGGAAAGGTTCCAGTCCTGCAGATTCTCCAACCACTTGCCAAACCGACCTTCCCCGGTAGAAGCCGGTTTCCAGTTGATGGTTTGGTTGAGCTCATACATGCGCTCCTTCATTGAAGAAGCCCGCACAAACCAGCTGTCCAGCGGGTAATACAATATCGGCTTATCCGTACGCCAGCAGTGTGGGTAGTTGTGACTGTACTTCTGCACATTGAAGGCCTTGTTTTCTTCCTTCAACTTGATCGAAATATCCACATCCACATTGCGGTAGTTCTCCCCTTCGTCTTTGTAGTCTTTTACATAGCGGCCCGCAAAATCAGTTACGGCATCTATAAATTTCCCCTGCTTATCAACCAGTGTCAGCGCACCAATACCATTTTGATCAGCTACGCGTTTATCGTCTGCACCAAAAGATGGTGCCAGGTGTACGATACCAGTACCATCTTCGGTTGACACAAAATCTCCAAGCAGTACTTTAAATGCATCGCCTTCTTCGGGTTGCACATAAGGCATCAATTGCTCGTAGCGGATTCCGCCAAGCTGACTGCCTTTGTACTCAGCAGTAATTTCATACGGGATATTCTTATCACCGGGATTGTATTCGTCGAAAGACAATTCCGCATTTTCGGCCTTAAACCATTTGCCCAAAAGTTCCTTCGCCAAAATGAGATTCACCGGAAGGTGGGTATATGGATTAAAGGTCTTTACACGCACATAGTCAATCTTCGCACCTACGGCCAGAGCAGTATTAGACGGCAATGTCCAGGGTGTGGTTGTCCAGGCAATAAAGAATACATCTCCGCCATTATCAAGGCCGTCAAAAAGGAATGCTGAATCAGCATTATTTACCACCTTAAACTGGGCTGTCGCCGAAGTGTCTTTTACATCGCGATACGTGCCCGGTTGGTTAAGTTCGTGGGTAGAAAGTCCCGTTCCGGCAGCCGGAGAAAAGGGCTGAATGGTATAGCCCTTGTACAGCAAACCTTTATCATACAGGCGTTTCAGCAAGTACCAAACAGATTCGATGTAGGAATTTTCATAGGTGATATAGGGATCGTCAAGATTCACCCAGTAGCCCATTTTCTGAGTCAGATCATCCCAGAGATCTTTATAACGCATCACCGTTTCGCGGCACTTCTGGTTGTATTCATCCACAGAAATCTTATCGCCAATATCCTCTTTGGTAATGCCCAATTCCTTCTCTACACTCAGTTCGATCGGCAAGCCGTGGGTATCCCATCCTGCTTTGCGCTCCACCCGCTGTCCGAGCAGGGTATGGTAGCGGCAAAACAAATCCTTCACCGTACGCGCCATCACGTGGTGAATCCCCGGACGACCATTTGCAGATGGAGGTCCTTCGTAAAAAACATAACTGTTTTCCACCGGGCGCTGGTCTACGCTCTTCTCGAAGATCTTTTCGTCTTGCCAAAATTTCAGGATTTCCTGATCGATGGCGGTAAGGTCTAGTTTCTCTTCCTTTTTGTACATCGTACTGATCTGTCCGTTACTGGTTCAATAATTTTCCTTTCCGGCCTTTCGGCGAATAGCGAAGGTGCCGGCAAGGAAGCTGCAAAATTAGCGAAAAAAAAAGCTCTGACAAGTCCTTCAACCTGTCAGAGCCCTGAATCACGATCAGCCGGTACTCACAGATTGCCGCAGCAAGTCGAAGTAATAATAATTTGGCTAACTATGTTCAGCTGATTTTGCATTGCTATTCACTTATGTGATTGGTACAAGTTATGATAATTACGTCGTAGATGCAAGGGGGCCGGGGAGTCGGTTCTCCGCCTTCGCCTACGCCTTTAGCTACATCAGATAATCGCGGGGAGAGGTGTTATCTCTATTTGAGAAATGGCAGTTGGTTTTGCTCGCCCATGGGCGAGCAGAGGAGCCGTATAATTTACCTTTCACCGAAATGCTCTCCCCGCAAGTATGCGACACAGGAGCATACGAGCAACTCCCCAGAATCGCCAAAGGCGAGTCGCTCCCCAGGCAGAGCTGTCGACAGACAGCGAAGCCGACTCCCCCTCGACGAGCACAATGCCTCCTCAGAAACCACCCAAATCCATTACCTTTGCCGCCATGGAAAAACTCTTCGGCATAGATCTTGGCGGCACCAAAATGGAAGGCGTCGTTATTGAACTGGGCAATCCGATACGCGCCATATTTCGCGAGCGGCTGCCCACCGAAAGAGAAAAAGGCTACGACCATATTCTACAGCAAATAAAGCGGCTTAAAGATCAAATGGAGGCTTCCGCCGAATGCAAAGCCGAAATCATTGGAATGGGCACCCCGGGAGACACCGACCCCCAAACCGGCTTGCTGCGAAACAGCAATACCTTATGCCTCAACGAAAAGCCTTTTCACGCAGATCTGGAAAAATTGCTGGACGCCAAAATTGAAATGGCCAATGATGCCAATTGTTTTGCACTGGCTGAATTTCACCTGGGCGCCATTCGCCGAAAGGCACCCGAAACAAAAGTAGCCTATGGCGTCATTATGGGTACAGGTGTAGGCGGCGGACTGGTTGTAAAAGGAGATCTGTGGGAAGGCAAACACGGTATCGCCGGCGAATGGGGCCACAACTTCCTGGATGAAAGCGGCGGATATTGTTACTGCGGACGCTACGGTTGTATTGAGTCCGTTATTTCCGGTCCGGCGCTGGAGGCCTATTACCGCAGCCTGAGTGGGGGAAATACGATAAGGATGCCTGAGATTTTAAAGCTTGGGGATGAAAAAGAACAGGGCGCGGAGGTCAAAACCAAAGAGCGGCTGCTGCACTTTTTTGGCAAAGCACTTGGCACTGTCGTGAATCTCATCGACCCGGACGCCATCGTGATTGGCGGCGGACTGGGCAACTACGACGCATTATATACAGCCGGGCGGGTGGAAGTAGCTAAAAATATTTTCAACAACCGCTTTGAGACTAAACTCCTCAAACCGGAACTGGGAGACAGCGCGGGCGTATTCGGAGCGGTTCTGCTTGCCGCGAATGAGGCACAAAAGCAACAATTACGCGATCGTTATCAGGAATTAACATCCTCTTAATGGACTTTTTCCCGTTTCCTGCGTTTAATAATTGGTATTCGAAAAACCACTCGACAACATGAAGCGAAAACTTATCGTATTAGGACTCTTTCTCGCCACGGCATTCGCCGCACAGGCGCAGGCTGATATGTGGAAAACCCTTTCTCGTATTACTTTCAAAAAAGAATACGACGAGATGATGGGATTTAAAGTAGACGTACCCGTCTTTAGCGACCAGGTCAAAGCACTCGACGGGAAAGAGATTACCATTACCGGCTACATCATCCCGGTTGAAGGCTATAAGAGCCATACCGAATTTGTCTTTTCTGCCTTTCCGTATAATATGTGTTACTTCTGCGGGGGTGCCGGACCGGAATCCGTGATGGAAGTTTATGCCGATGAAGCGGTCAAATACACAGCGACAGAGGTTACCCTAAAAGGCAAGTTGGTCCTAAACAACGGCGACATTAATCGCCTGATCTACGCGCTGATTGACGCTAAAAAAGTAGATTAATTAACATCTGCGATATGATCGGTAGGTTCGGCCTCTGATATGATCAGTGGAATCTCTTGCTGAATCTGCCTTTTTTGCGCAATGCTCAGCTCATCGAATGCCTGTCCATAACGTCGGTGTGCTTCTTCATCCCGGCATTCGCGATAAGCGGCCAATAGCTCATTGTACACTTCGAGATAGGTTTTATATTCCGTACTCCGGTCGTGAACCAGCGAAACGATTGCTTTATCGGGGCTTGTAGCTTTGTCGGGCAGCTGGTTGGGGTTCATGATGAAATCTTTGGCGAAAGTCCGCAGTGCACTTACCTCCAATTTCTCTCCTTCCACCAATAGTTGATTTTGCCCGTTGAGGGAAACCGTCAGTGTATTCCGGTCGATCACATCTGCATTAACCGGTTCGTCTACCCATTGTGGCAATCGAACCAACAAGCCTTTTTCATTCAGGATCGTTGTAGTAAGCAGAAAGAAGATCAACAATAAGAAAGCGATGTCGGCCATGGAGCCGGTCGGAGCTTCGGGAAAACGTCGGTGCTTGAGTTTGTTAAACATGGTGTTGAATTTGGAACAGACCAACCAGAGAATGCACCACCGAAATATCCATTGAGATTCCGCCTGCGGCATAGACTAGTCTCTATCAATTAAAAATTTAGAACTATAACCTAAAAATTACCTGAGTAGCTTCCGACAATCATAAGATGCAAGCCTCATTTAATCTGGTGCATTTACTTTGAAATTTTTACCTTTCACACATGGCACCAAGGTTTGGCAAAACATGGAAAGCGCTTTGGAACCCGGACATGTATCACGGTTGGGGGAAGAACCGCAATTATTTTGAAGGCTGGTATTTTAAATGGGTTTCCCCGAATGAAGATGTGGTACTGGCGATCATTCCGGGTATTGCTATGTCGGAATCTGGAGAGAAGCATGCCTTTATCCAGGTATTTGACGGAAAAAACTGCAAAGCCTGGTACCATCGTTTTGAAGCTGAAGACTTCAAACCGGAGCCTGATCGCTTTGGGCTAAGGCTGGGCGAAAACTATTTCTCCGGGGAGAAAGTTCGGCTGAATCTATCCAATCTCTCCGGCGAAATTCAGATGAAAAACCCGCATCCCTGGCCCAAAATGCTGGGTGCGCCAGGCATCATGGGCTGGTATTCTTTTGTGCCGTTTATGGAATGTTACCATGGGATTGTGAGCTTACACCATGAACTTCAGGGTGCCTTAAAATTTGAAGGAAAAGAAATCGATTTCACCAAGGGCGTTGGTTATGGCGAAAAAGACTGGGGGCGCTCCTTTCCCAAAGCCTGGATCTGGATGCAAAGCAATCATTTTGATACAGACGCGCCCATTTGTTTGATGGCATCTGTTGCCAATATCCCCTGGCTAACAGGAGCATTCACCGGCTTTATAGTCGGTTTTCTGCACGAAGGCAACCTTCACCGTTTTGCCACTTATACCGGTGCAAAAATGACCGCCATTTTGGAAGGCGATGGTGTGCGGGTAACATTCGCTGAAAAGCGCAAAAAGCTTGAAATTCTGGCGATGCCGGCACCTGGCACCGATCTAATCTCTCCCCTTTCCGGCGAAATGACGGGCAAAGTCAACGAGAGCCTTCAGGCGACACTCGATATCACTTTCGAAATCGATGGAGAAGTACGCTTTCGCGGAATGGGCCGAAATGCTGGTTTGGAGCTGGCGGGAGACCTGGCGGCCTTGCTTTCGCAATAGGAGGGCTGGATTTAATAGCTTTATTGGTTAAATCGGGAAGTGTGATCCTTAATTCGGGAACCTGTCAGGTTGAAATAAACGATTAGCCTAAATCAAAACGGATATGAAAAACGAAACTTCTCCAGGACCAACAACTAATAAATCCCTTTGTACCTTTGCGCCACAATAATAACTATGGGCAGAAAGCGGAAAAGGAAAACTCTAACAGAAGTAAAGATTACCGGCATTGCCGACAAAGGACGTTCGGTAGGCAGAGACCCCGAAGGACGTGTCGTTTTTGTAGAGAAAGCGGTGCCGGGCGATGTGGTGGATGTTTTGGTTACCCGAAAAAAGAAAGGCTACATGATGGGCTTCCCGCTCAAATACCACAGCTATTCGGAAGACCGGGTAGAGCCTTTTTGCGAACACTTTGGCGCCTGCGGCGGCTGCAAATGGCAGCACCTGGATTATGCCATTCAGATTCGCGAAAAAGAACAAACCGTGCGCAATGCCATAGACCGAATTGCCAAAGTAGAAGTAGGCGAATTCTTTCCCATACTTGGCTCGAAGGAGACCCAATACTACCGCAATAAAATGGAGTATGCCTTCTCCAACAAACGCTGGCTGGCCCCGGAAGAACTAAACCGGGAGGACATTTCCAACGAAGCCGACGTACTGGGCTTCCACCCACAAGGTGCTTTCGATAAGATCATAGATATTACTCATTGCTGGTTGCAGGGTGAGCCTTCCAACAGCCTGCGCAATGCCATGCGTGAAATCGCCAAAGAACAGGAACTGGCATTTTTTGATGTGCGGGCCCAAAAAGGATTTCTGCGCCATATGATCGTGCGAACATCCAGTCTGGGTCAAACGATGTTGATCGTGAGCTTCTACACAGACGATGAAGAGAAGCGTCAAAAATACCTGGATGCCGTAATGGAGCGATTCCCGGAACTCACCACGGTTATATATACCATCAACAACAAAGCAAATGATTTTCTGCTGGACCTGGATATGCACACCTACTCCGGACCGGGATACATTGAAGAAAAGCTCGGCCATGTGAAATTCCGGGTAGGACCAAAATCCTTCTTCCAGACAAATACTTCTCAGGCCGAAGTCTTATATGATGTTGTTGTAGATTTTGCCGGATTGGACGGAACGCAAAACGTATATGATTTGTATACCGGCGTTGGCAGTATAGCCCTTTACCTCGCCAAACATGCTAAACACGTAACCGGTATAGAGGAAATTGCCGCTGCGATTGAGGACGCCAACCTCAATGCCACATTGAACAACATCGATAACACGACCTTTTACGCGGGCGATGTAAAAGACATCCTCACCGATGATTTTACAAATAAACACGGTAAACCCGATCTGGTTATCACCGATCCTCCACGGGCGGGAATGCATCCCAAAGTAGTCGAAATCTTCCGGCAATTGAAGGCACCAAAGATTGTATATGTGAGTTGTAATCCGGCGACACAAGCACGAGATTTACAATTGCTGGACGATTTGTACGAGGTGGAAAAAATGCAGCCGGTAGATATGTTTCCGCATACACATCACATCGAAAATGTCGCCTTGCTAAAACGGAGGGACCAACCCAAAAGCTAAGAAACGTATTCCACAGTTTCTTTTTTGCACACAGAGAAGGGGTGAATCAGTGCATAGTTTTAATGCTTAATGCAAGTTTCCGCATTAAACCTCTCAAACGATTTAAAGGCATTAAACGAAACGCTATCTGGTCAACATAATATAATCGCGGATAAGCTTTTTGAGAAACTGCTCGGGTTGGTGGGCAGGAGCTTTGATCTCCAGTACTTTTTCAAGGTGGGCGATCAGATCATGGAGGGCCTTTTCGTGGGCAGTATTACGGTATTTCTGGTATCGCGTCAATGTGTTTTTCACAAATAGCATATCCGTTTCCCGCAAGCGACGCACCTCGGGATACATGGGTTGATACTTATCCGGCTCTCCGATCTTGAGAATTTCTCCCAGACCAAATTGCAAACCTGAACGCAGCCGAACCACCGTTGTATTGGAAGCCAGATCACCCAGTCTTTGGCGTTTGTCTGAGGAACCAATCAACAACAATCCGATCATTCCGACGCTGAACACAAAGTCGACCAACAACAGAATGGCCCGTAGAAGATAATCGCTTAAGCCCGGCTCCTTACCATCGAGTCGAACCACCCGAATACCCAGGGTTCGCTTTCCCAGGGATTGTCCGTTGCCAAAGACTTCCCACAGCAAATGGTAAAGCACCAGAAGCCCAATCGGCAATAAGCCATTGATAAAGTAACTGCTGAAATAAGAGGAATAAATCAGGTCTCCAACCAATGCAATAGCGATGGTTCGAATCAACATATAGGCGACCAGAAACAACACAAAATCCATCGTGAATGCAAGTACGCGGTCGCGTAGCGGAGCCAATTCGTACTCTATCGTAACATTCTGAGAAGTGCGTATATCAATGGAAGACAAAAGTCAGTTTGTTTGAGGTTTAGAAAGCAGTGAGACCTGAAAGTATATTTTTTTGAATATATGCCCCGGCAAAATCCAAATTAAGCCTATATTGCTCAGCCAGACAAAAATCAAGGAAACAACCCTATGCGGGAATCCAAGTTTATTCGGCAAAATAAGGAAAAGTGGCAGGAATTCGAGGAATTGCTGGACCGGAAAACAGAAGATCCGGATAAACTTCGGGATTTGTTTATTCAGGTTACGGACGACCTCTCCTACGCCCGCACTTTTTACCCCAACCGATCTGTTCGGGTATATTTAAACGGACTGGCTCAACGCATCTTCTTTGGGATTTACAAAAGCCGCAAATCGCGGCGCAACCGCTTTGTAAACTTCTGGACCGACGAGTTGCCCAAAATCGTTTACGAATCACGGATTCAGTTCCGGCTTTCGCTCCTCATATTCCTGACAGCCATTCTGATCGGCGTGGTCTCCAGCATCTATGAACCCGAATTTGCCCGAGTCATTCTGGGAGATAACTATGTGGAAATGACCATGGAAAACATCGAGTCGGGAGACCCGATGAAAGTCTACAAATCAAAGGATGCTTTTGGATCTTCGCTTGGTATTACCGCACACAATATGCTGCTTGCTTTCCTGGCATTCGTGACCGGAATATTTTTCAGCATCGGTACCGTAGGTATGCTCATCTTTAACGGCATTATGGTTGGTGCCTTTCAATATTTCTTTATTGAACGCGGCCTTTTTTGGGATTCCTTTCTCACCATATGGATGCACGGAGCCTTTGAAATATCCGCCATCATCCTGGCGGGGGCTGCCGGCCTGGTTATGGGTAAAGGGCTTGTTTTTCCTGGCACCTACTCCCGTACCAAATCCTTTCAGATTGCTTCCCGCCGGGGCATAAAAATAATGCTGAGCATTGCTCCGCTCTTTGTTATTGCCGGTTTTATCGAAGGTTTCGTAACCCGAATGACCGACATCCCCAACATCTTGCGAGGTGCCTTCATTCTGCTTTGCTTCGGCCTCGTTTACTTCTACTACTTCTGGTATCCAAAATATAAAGCGCGCATTGGTTTTAATACCGATGATGTAGATGGGGAGATCCCTCCGGATCAATTATACCCCATTATCCCGGAACGAATAAAATCGGGCGGAGAGTTGTTTTCAGATATTTTCCGCTTTGTGCGAAGCAATCTGGGCCGGCTTTCGCGAAATGCCTTTTTGGCTACCCTCGTTTTTTGCACGGTCGCCTTCGGACTAAGCGGTATCCGCGCTTCAGATATGTTCTTTTTCCCCTGGGAAATGGGAGGCGTTCTGGATCAAATACCTCGTTTTTTTCGCCAGGAAAATCTCCTTTGGCTTTCCTTTGTACAAATTGCCATCATTGCCTGGGTCATGATCCGTACTTATAAGATGATTCCTTTTCCGGTCAGGCCGAATGCTGAATCCGATAAAGAACCAAAAAAAATAAACTGGAAACACTGGTTGGGAGCTGTAACCGGTTCCGCGGCGCTAACTGTGTGTTTATTGCCCTACACCTGGGCAACCATTTTGCTTGCAGTGGGAGTTGCTCCCATCGTTTTCCTCTGGGCTTTTGCCATGATGCGCAACCAGAGTTGGGCACTCCCCAGTCTGGCCAGGATCATTCAGCTGGTGCCAGGGAGGATTGGCCGCGTCTTAAACCTTTCGATCATCTTGTTTTTCATCGTTTTCTTTTTCTTCATTTTGTTGGATACGACCCTCGTTTGGTTTATCCTGCAGTTTATCGGAATGAATTTCCAGTTTGAGCAGACGGGCATGACCGACCTGGCTACTATTTTAATGGCGGGAGGTGCATTGTTTGTACTTTATCTTTCCATATCCGTCTATTACGTAGCAGCCTGGTTGTCTTATTACACCCTCCGGGAAATTAAAGAAGCCGGTCATTTGCGGGAAGAAATTGACACCATCGGTATGCACCGGCAAATTCGCGGATTGGCCCGAGAAGATTAACCCTATTAAGGAAATACTATTTTCAACCGAATATTTTCACATATAATCCCTTCCGGCCTCCTGCTTATCAGCGGGTTGTGTATCTGTTTAGCAGGATCTCTTTCTGCTCAGCCGGATACAGCATTCATTTCGAAGGACATCCTTTTCTCAGAAGAGGAGGGGGATGACATAGAAGAAAAGTTTTATCCGCAGGAGGATATCTCCTTGCAGCGCTTTGACTCCTCCGAATGGGCTCGCATCACCAGGGAACTTGAATACGAGTCATTAAAAGAGGAAGAGAAAAAACCGGCGCAGACGACCTCCCGAAGACGGGAAACCAGTCCCGGTATGGCCACTTTCCTCAAAATCCTGATGATTGGTGGAGGCATAGCCTTACTTGTCTTTATTCTGCTGCAATATTTCAATGGTACAGATTTCGGAGGCAAACGGAAAGCAGCCCGGAACAGACAGCTAAACATAGAAATAGACGAGCTCGAAAAAGACTTGCCGGATTCTCAACTGGATCCTGTTCTGCAGAAAGCCGAGCAGTCGGGCAACTATCGACTGGCGATCCGGCTTCGGTACTTAAAAGTCATTCAGGCACTTACCGAAAAAGGCTATATCCAGTGGAAAAAGGAAAAAACAAACGGCCATTACAGCCGTGAATTACGCGGAAGCGAACTGGAAATGCCTTTCCGCAAAATTACCCGCATCTTCGAACGCCTTTGGTATGGCCAGAGCGAGATGAATGCTGCCGAATATGAATGGGTAACAGGTAATTATGCCGAAATGGAGAATTTGATTGCACGCACAAAAGCCCGGGGCCTATGAGCAGCAACCAACGATCCATATTTGTCCTCTTAGGCCTGGGCATTTTACTCACGGTCTTGTTTTTGATTTTTGGAAACAAGGATGCATCTCAGCGCTATCTTTGGTTTGAACACTATCGAAGCAACAGCAAAGATCCCTATGGCACCCTGGCTGTTCACCAACTCCTGCCTACTTACTTCCCCAATGAGGAATTTACCGACATTGAAGAACGCTTTGACAGCCTGGTGCTTACGGAGCCGGGCAACTATGTTTATTTAGGCAATCAGTTGCGACTGGACAGTATTAGTATTCAGGCATTGATCGCATTTGTTGAAAGTGGTAATACGGCAATGATTGCTACCAATGACCTGCCCTATGAATTGATCGACCAGCTTTTCCCCGGTGAGTGCGACGAATACGTATGGCCCGGTTTTGTATCTGAGTTGGACTCAACCGCCAATGTGCGTGTGTTATATCCGGCATCGCAATTTGCGCATGACTGGATCGTACAGGTTCAATTTGAAGATAAAATCCTGGAATACGATTGGGCATACATCCCTGCCTCCATTTTTTGTGAGGCCAACATTCAAAAAGAGAACCTGGGAGAGTTGTGGGATTACCAGACAAATTTTGTCCGTCTTAATTATGGCGAGGGCCAATTCTTATTACACTCCAATCCCATCCTTTTTACCAATTACTTCCTGAAGGAACCTGAGGGCCTTGCCTATACCGAGCAGGTATTCTCCCATTTAGAGGAAGGGCCCATTCTTTGGGATAATTATTCAATCGTCAATTCTACCCGAAGGGAAAACAGCTGGTCCCCAAACCGAAGTTTTGACAGCGAAGGACCGCTTTCCTATATTTTATCGGAGCGTTCGTTGCGCTGGGCCTGGTACTTGCTCTTAGCGGGCGTATTGCTGTTTTTGATCTTTCGCGCCAAGCGTAAACAACGCGTGATTCCGGTAATAGAACCAAACAGAAACACCTCCCTCGATTTTATCACTAATATTGGGCGTCTTTACTTTATGCGCCCCAATCACCGGAAGCTGGCACTGGAACAAATGCGCCTGTTTCTGCTGCATGTGCGCAGTCGCTATCATTTGCACGGCCGGGATGCAGACGATACCTTCATCCGGCAATTGACCGTAAAATCGGGCGTAGACCGCGAACTTATCGAAAGCATTATACAAACCCATAAAAACATAAAAGGCTCTCCGGGATTATCGGAAACGGCATTAATCCAATTCCATGGAAAGCTGGAACAGTTTTATAAAAAAAGTAAATAAGCATGGAAGAGAAGCACGAAGATCAAGATCGAAATAAGGAGCCTGAGCAGCTTGTGCCTTCCGGCGAAGAGACACAGAGCCCGGAATCACCCACCGATGCCGATTCGGCGGAAGCCCGGGAAGAACAAGCCGCTGAAGTGCCCGCTTTTCAACGAAACAGGATCGATATGACCCCTGTGCAGATGGGTGCAGATATGGTCCGCGACGAACTGCGAAAGGTAGTCATCGGGCAGGAGGACTTGTTTGATTTTCTCCTTGCCGCCCTTTTCACTAATGGCCATGTGCTCATAGAAGGCGTACCCGGAATTGCGAAAACCCTGACGGCAAAAATGCTGTCGCAAGCGCTGGATGTAGACTTCTCCAGAATCCAATTTACACCCGATCTCATGCCCTCAGATGTGTTGGGGACAACGGTTTTCAATGTAAAAAACTCGGAGTTTACGTTCAATGAAGGGCCCATCTTCTCCAATGTTATTCTGATCGATGAGATCAATCGGGCTCCGGCGAAAACACAGGCAGCCCTTTTTGAGGTCATGGAGGAGTACCAGGTTACGGTCGACGGAAAGACCTACCGAATGACACAACCCTTTTTCGTGATCGCTACTCAGAACCCTATCGAACAGGAGGGAACCTATAAACTCCCCGAAGCGCAACTCGACCGTTTTCTGTTTAAGATCAACATTGATTATCCAAGCCTGGAGGAAGAACTTTCTATCCTGCAGCGCTTCAAAAGCGACTTCCTCCAATTGGTTACCAGCGAAGTGAAAGCGGCTTTTAAACAAGGAGACATTCTAAAATGTCGGGAGTTGGTGGAAAAGGTGCATATCGACGATAGTCTGCTGCAATACATTGCCCGAATCGTGCATCACACGCGCAATGAAGGCGATCTTTTTCTGGGGGCGTCTCCGCGGGCATCGCTGGCCATTATGAAATCTTCAAAAGCCATGGCTGCACTAGACGGACGCGATTTTGTTACCCCGGATGATATTCAGCGAGTAGCTTACCCGGTTCTCAATCACCGAATCATGCTCACTCCGGAGCGGGAGATGGAAGGCTATGAAACCAGGGACGTCATTGAAACCATTGTCAAGAACATCGAAGTACCTCGCTAAACACAGATGATCAAAAAGCTGATCCAACATATTCGCGATACGCATCTTACCAACCGGTTTTTCTGGGCCTGGGGAGGTGTGGTATTGTTTTTCCTCATCAGTTTTGCCTTCAACTGGTTTTTCCCGGTTGCACAGGCCGCTTTGGTGATGCTGATCGTGTTGTCCTTAACTGATGGAGGTATTTTGTATGCCCGAAAACCTCGTTTTCAGCTTAGGCGCAAAGTGCCACGGGTATTATCGTTGGGTGATGAGTCTAAAGTGGTCCTGCACATTCGAAACCGGAACAATCAGGTCTTTTTCACTACACTTATCGACGAGCTTCCCGAACAGCTGCAGATCCGGGATTTTAATAAGCGCCTGCGATTAAATCCGGGAGAAGAAAAAGAAGTGAAATACAGCCTTGTACCCGAAGAAAGGGGTTCCTTTATTTTTGGTAAAGCACAATTGTTTGTTGAGAGTCGGATTGGCTTGCTGCAACGGCAAATCCCTTATCCGCTGGACAAGGAAGTGCCGGTTTATCCATCGATCATTCAAATGAAACGCTTTGAATTGCTGACCTCCAATCAGTTGCTCCAACAACAAGGTGTGAAGCGGCTAAGGCGGATTGGCCATAGCTATGAATTTGAGCAAATTAAGAATTACGTTCGGGGAGATGACTATCGAAGCATCAACTGGAAAGCCACCGGCCGCCGAAGTAAGCTGATGGTCAATCAATACGAAGATGAACGTTCGCAGCAGGTTTACTGTCTTATAGATAAAAGCCGGGTGATGCGTATGCCTTTCGGCGGATTGAGCCTTATGGATCACGCCATCAACACCTCTTTGGTGGTCTCAAATTTGGTTTTAAAAAAGCACGACAAATCCGGATTGATCACTTTTTCAGACAAGTTGGGCACAGCCATCAAAGCAGATCGAAAGGCTCGCCAGCTGGAACGCATCTTACAGGCTTTATACCGGGAGAAAGATCAGCCTGTGGAAGCCAACTACGAGTTGCTTTATCAGGTTTCCCGAAAGATCATCAATGGTCGGAGCCTGATCCTGTTGTTTACCAATTTTGAAAGCACCTTTGCAATGGAAAGAGTGCTGCCCATCCTGCGACGCATCAATCGCTTTCATTTGCTGGTGGTCGTTTTCTTTGAGAACACCGAGATTGTTAAATTCACGGAAGAACCGGCTCAGAACCTGGAGAAGGTTTATACACAAACCATTGCCCGCACCTTTTTGGCGGAGAAACAAATGATGGTCAACACCTTGCAGCAATATGGCATTCAGGCGGTACTCACCCCTCCGGAAGAGCTTTCGCTAAACACTGTAAATAAATACCTCGAATTAAAGAGTCGGGGGTTGATATAAAAACTATTGATCATGAAAAAAGAATTCCACCTCAAGCCTCAATATGCAAAGATCCTGTTCGGCGGTGGTTTTCTCATTGTCGCTGGTGGATTGTTGTTTTACAATTACTTTGGCCGCGAACAAGGGGGTATTATCCTTGCCATTCTCGCAGGCATTCTCACTTTATTAGGCGGTTCTTTTATTCAAAATGTTTTTCGGAAACTCAAGATAGATTTCGAGATTCGGGAGGATGAATTTATTGTAAGAGAATCCCGGATTCAGGGCAACCGATCGGCCGATAGCGGGCTGGCTGTTCCCATCAAAAAAATCGGGCATTTGTGGATTGAAAAAAATGCAGTAGCCAGTTTCGCCTTCTTTCAATTGTCGATCACCAACCTGATGGTCTCCTATAAGAACAAACCCAAAGAGGCTTATATATTAATTCGCACGGGCACCAACTATTTTCAGCCGGTACCGGAGGACGAATTGCGCCAGATATTGCAAGAAGTCAGCAAAACAGGTTCTGGAATCGAACTTGGTGCGCCCGAAAAATACAAGACTCAACACGACAGTATCGGCCCTGCGAGAAAGTTGGCCTGATTGTTTTTGGCTTGCGGCCTTCCAGGCCTTGCCGAATGATAACAGCCGGGAAGTAAGAGGCATCCCTGCCGGGTAATCGCCTGTCATTGTAATAAAACCTGTCATGAAATCTTTATTGCCTTTCCTGTTTTACCTCGGAATTTTTATATCCGCCTGTGCTCAATCTGCACCTCCTGCTCCACAAGCACAACAGGAAGAGCGGGAAGTTGGTGGCTACTGTGAAGGATGTGAAGCTACACTGGAATATGGCGATCGAAAATTAACTGCTGTCGATACCATGCCGGACTTTTGGAATGAGGGTCCGAAGATCAAAGTGACAGGCACCATTTACAAGCCGGATGGAAAAACACCTGCTGAGGGAGTTATATTATATGTACACCATACCGATCAAACCGGGGTTTACCCTCCTGAAGAAGGTGGTACGCTGTGGGCAAGACGCCACGGCAAATTGCGTACCTGGTTAAAGACCGGCGCGGATGGCCGTTATACCTTTTACACCTTAAGGCCGGCTTCCTATCCCGGCACCGAGAATCCGGCACATATTCATCCTTTCATCAAAGAGGATTGTTGCATACCCTACTACATAGCTGCTTACTATTTTGAGGATGATCCTTACTTGACCGACCAAAAGCGAAATGCAGAAAAGCCACGTGGTGGTTCGGGCGTCCTGCTGGCAGAAGACACTCAAAACGGTGTAACTGTATACCAAAGAGACATTGTTCTCGGTTTGCATGTGGAAGACTATTGATCGCTAAGCTGACAGGTCGTATTTCTTCGCTACAAAATTATATCTTGGGAGCAATCAAAAACGACCAAATGCGCATTTTAGTAATTACCCTGCTGGCTTTTTGCAGCCTTTCGATACAGGCTCAACAACTCGAATTTGGCATTGAGCTGGGCAGCAATATCATTCCGAATGAAAAAACACAACTCGGACGCACTTTTCTGCTAGCTCCTCATGCCGGATTAAATGCCAGCTATTCCTTTTCAGACAAATTGTCCTTAAACAGCGGTTTGTTTTTCAGCCAGCTTCGGCAGCGAAGGGAAGTAAATGAGATTGGAAATCTGGTTGATGAGTTAGGACCTTTAGGCCAGTTTGGAGAGATTGATCTGGAAGCCTTATTGGGCATTCCCGGTCTCAATCTGGATACCCGCCGAAAGATATCCAACAATTACCGCCTGAATTATCTGCAGATCCCTTTGCATATTCAATATGGTAATGAAAATCTTCAGGTATTCGCCGGGGCTTATGTAAACATTCTGACTACCGTAAGAACCCGCCGACTTACGGAAACGGTCATTCCTTTATTACAATCTATCGAAATTGACTCTCTGGATCCAAGCGGCACCCTCAGTTTCTTTTTGCCTGAGGCAGAAGATTCCGAATACACGGAGTCCAGCAACACCGATCTTTTTAATCGATTGGATGCAGGTGCCACACTGGGCATGGGCTACCGCTTCAATGATTTACAGTTGCGTTTGAGTTACTCTTATGGCTTCATGGACTTTTTAAAAGATTCGCCGGAAGGCACAAAAACAAACCAACAATTCGCCCGAATAAGCCTTGTTTACTGGTTTCTGTTGGCGGAGGGGACTTAAAATATTTAGGAAATAAAATAAAAACCTATCGGAAATAAATCCAAAAGCGTCTCTCTCTACGTAAGTATGAGTAGAAACAATAATTGAACAAAATAAATTATGACGCTTAAGAAATTAATTCCGACTAACTGGGTCTTTATTGGTCTGGCAGCATTCTCTCTAACCACTTTCGTTGCCTGTGATAAAGAAGATGACATGATGGATCCGATGCTTGACAGCACCGAATTCTCCTATGATTTTCACAATGGACAGACTGTCCCGTCTGCGCCTTATGCAGGTACACACCCTTCCGACCTCAGCGCTTCGCTGGCTTTGGAAGAACTGGAAAATGGAAACACCAAAATTACGGTAACCATTGAAAATTCGCTTGATGGCGAAATGTATGCCATTCATGCACACGACGCTGCAGATCCGGCCACAACGCCTAATGGAACACCTTATAATGAGACTCCTAATTCTGATATCCTAACACAAATGGCCGAAGGAAACGGAGGTACTGTAAGTGTTTCTCAGGAAGCGACGATGTCTTATGGTGACCTGATCAATTCTTACGAAGGTTTCTTCGTGATTCACGACCCGCTTCAGCCAATTAATACGGCTGACATCAGCACCTATCTTATTGTAGGTTCTTTTGCCCGCGAGCAGGGAGACTCAGATTACAAGTCACAGACATTCTCTTACGACTTTAACACGGGTCAGCTTGAGCCAACCTTCGCTTATGAGGGTACGCACAGCGATGACGTAACAGCTACAATCCGCGTGGATGAGCTGGCAGACGATCAGTCTCGTATCGTGATTTCTATTATGAATACGATGGACGGTGAGATGTATGCTACCCACGCACACGATATGGCTGATCCGGCTACGACACCTAACGGAACACCTTACAACGAAACGCCAAATGGTGATGTATTTGCCGGCGGCATTTCCGGAAACGGAGGTACTGCAATGGGGGTAAATGTATCTTCCTTTAGCTACGACGATATTCTGAATACATACGACGGGTTCTTTGTAGTTCACGATCCACTACAAGCGATCGACACTACTGACCCAACTACATACCTCGTACTCGGCGTATTCGCCCGATAGAAAATGATATGATTTAAGGACAGAAATTTGCATAAGGACTACACGAAAGTGTGGTCCTTTTTTATTCCTTTATCGACCAGACAAAAGGCTCCATGTCTTCCTCCAGACTGGAGGATTCCAGAATGTACAAACTGCGTTGGGGAGTGGTTAGAAAATAGCTGGTGCGATACTCTACAAAATCATAGCCCGGATCAACAACTTTGTATTTTATTTTCATCACCTGCTTCTTTTCATCGCCTTTCAAATTGGCCACTACCTTCTCAGCAGAATATCCCGGAATAGTGGCTTCATTGTTCCGATATTCCTGCGCCAGCATACTATTTAAAATCTTAGCATCCTGCTGACTAAGAGGCGTTCTATCCAGGCTTTGGATAAAAAATACGGCATAAGAAACCGTATCAATAAAAAGGTCTATTTCACCATCATTAAACTCTAATCCTTCCAGTGTTCTTTGCGTGGCATACAACAAATCCGGATCCTCTGCTAAACCCGGCATATCCTTTTTAATTGTATAACGAGAACTCCGCTTAAAGGTAATAGGCAGCTTCATGCTCATACCTCCCTTCTGAATTTCAGCATCGTAAGTGCTTTCCGGGTTGAAGCTTATGTGTGTTTTGGGTTCGGAGGAGCAGGAGGAGAGGAGGAGAGTCAGGAATAGGATTAGGGAGAGGGATAGGTATTGTTTCATTTGGGTTGTGGTTTTCAACTCCAAATATATGGATGATATCTTTTTTACCGGTATTAATTTCCAGCTTTCTCCATGCTACTTCACTCCACAATTTCAAACTCGGTCCTTCGATTTAACTGGCGGCCTTCGGGGGTGTCGTTGGTAGCAATTGGGCGGCTTTCGCCGAATCCTTTATAGCTTAACCTTTTCGGATCAATACCTGCTTTGACCAGGTATTCTTTGACCGATTTTGCCCGGCGCTCAGATAGGTTTTGGTTGTAGGCATCATCGCCTTCACTGTCTGTATGTCCGTTGATCTGGATTTTCATTTGAGGGTAATCGACCAGTAACTGATGGAGCAATTCCAACTCTGTCTTGGATTCAGACTTGAGGATGTCCTTGTCAAACTCGAAGAAGATATTTCGCAGGACAATGGGCTCACCGGCATCCATTCCTTCCGGACTGTCCGGAATAGGTTGCAGGTATATATCCAGCGTGTAGGGTTCCGTAATGGGGTAATCGCCCGAAAAATTAAAATTTTCCGAATGAAAGAAATAGCCCTCTTTGGATACGTTTAATGCATAATCTTCGCCGGAAGGCAAAACCACCAAAAACTCTCCTCGCAGATTGGTCAATGAGGAAGCCCACTCCCGATCTTCCGACAATTCCACGAAAGTGGCCTGAGCAACCAGGGGATCTTTTGACACCGCATCAAAAACCCGGGCCCGAACATAAGTTACGGGGGCCGGACGCGCTGCCGGATACAATTCAAAGGAAAAAATATCGGTTGTTCGATTCGAACGGATTCCCTCAAAAGAAGAATCTTCCGGATTTGCCGGATCGATTTGATCGGTCGCAAAATATCCCGTTTTACCATCCAGGCTAATGATCAATGCTCCTTCATTGGCTTTGGTATTGATCGGATATCCCAGGTTTTCGGGGGTTCCCCAGGCACCGGTGCTATCCCTGCGACTTACGTAAAGATCGTGCCCGCCAAGGCCGGGATGACCGCTCGACATGAAGTAGAGGGTCTGATTATCGGGATGGATGAAAGGCGATTGATCCGATGCGGAAGTATTGATCTTTGGCCCCAGATTCTCCGGTTCGCTCCAGGAGCCGTCTGCCTGCCGGTAACTCACCCAAAGGTCTTTCCCGCCGAGCGAGCCACGACGGTTGCTCGCAAAATAAAGTTCTTTTCCGTTGGGGGAAAGAGAAGGTTGGGACTCCCAGCTGGGCGTATTGATTGGAAGACCAATTGCCCGGGGTGTTGTCCATCGGGATCCGATCTTTTCTGCAAAAAACAGATCACAGGAGCGGTGCATGTACTCCGGGAAACAGCGGGTAAAAACCATGTACCGCCCATCCGGACTGATACATTGTGCCCCTTCATTATCTTCTGTATTGATAGCGTCGATAGCTGTGGCTTCCTGCCAAACTCCATCCTCCAGGATTGACTCGTAGAAATCTTCCCCACCATCAACAACCCGGGTAAAGATCATGCGTTCGCCATCCGCCGTAAGGCAAGGCAAATACTCCGCATTGTCGGTATTAATGGTTACAGGTAAGGGTTCGGGTTTGAAGGGGACCGGATTCCGCATGGCATTGGCAGCGAAGGCCGCCAACTCCAAATACTCTTGCGCGCTTTCTCGTTCGCGCTCGCCACCGTCGCCCGTTTCGAGAAAAGTTTCAAAATGCCCGGTCGCTTCAAGCATTTTATTTTGCCTGTATTCGGTTAGTCCAAGTTGATAGTATAAAAAATCTTTATAGTGCGGATCAAGCTTGAGTGCTCTTTCCATGCCTCGCTCGGCCAGGGCATAATTATCCTGATCGTAATAAATATAAGCTAATTGGATATGTGCATCAATGAAGGTGGAGTCCTCATTTAAGATTTGGAGCAACTGATGTTTGGCCCGGCTGTAATCGCCGCGGGAGATATACTCCATAGCCTTGTCATAAGTCTTTCGTTGCTTGCCGGAAGCATTATCCAGGGAAGTATATTGTGCCTGTACCCCAATAGGGAGCAGGCAGAAAAGCAGTCCAAAGACCAACAATCTGTACATATTCATATCCAATAAACGGAAAGGAAGTGTTTTGGGTTGTATTAAACCCCTGCTTCTTCAAGCAATTCTGCTGCTTTTTCGGAACCAAGCCCGGCTGCTTCCTTCCAATCTTTCTGAAAATCTGCTTCGCCGGCTTTTTGACGTGCCAGTCCACGGTAAAGCAAACGTTCCATTTCTATGGTTTCGTCGACTTTATCTCCCAGTGTAATTGATTGGTTAAACGCTTCGATTGATTCTTTCACCTGATCCAATTCCAGCAGTGCTTTTCCGTAATTGTGCCAAACCGTGGAACGCATGGCGTAATTCGGATTGGTCTCATCAAAATTGCGTTTAGTAAACAGACGGTATTCTGTAGCAGCGAGCTTGTATTCGCCCAAGGCCATGTGGCAATCGCCTTTGATGCGGCGAGCGATGTAATACAATGGCTGGTGCGGAATAGATCGCTTAATGGTCATGGCCAAATCCGGAATAGCTTCCTTCAGTTTATCCTGTTTGAGATAAACCTTTGCCCGACCATAATGCGGTTCTGCATTATTTGGGTTGATACCAATACTCTTGGTAAAATCGTATTCTGCGTCTTTGTAGTTTTCGAGTCGGAAGTTTACGTATCCACGACGTTCATAGGCAAGTGCGTGACGTTCAAACTTTTCGATGGCTCTGCTGAGCGCTTTTTTTGCTTCAGCTTCCTTGCCCTCCTGATCAACAAGCTTACGGCCTTTCAGGTAAGCCTGCGTAGCGGTCTTGTCACCCTGAGGTTCTACAATCTTGGCTTCGAGCATTTTACCGCCGGATGTGCGCCAGGCAAAGAACTGGCCTGCGATGGCATACTCAGAGGTATATTCTAATAAATTAATGGTATTTCGCCACGACTTGAGAGTAGCTTCTGACAGCGAGCGAGGAACATTCAGGCTTCTGGTTTCTTCATCGAAAATTTCTTCCGCGGAAAGGCAGATGTCATTGCGGTAATAATTTTCCGTGCGGTGCTCAAACATTTCTTGCACCTTCTCGAAGCTGCGCTCCGATCCGAACTCCAGACGTCCGGAGTAGATTGTTTTGTAGGTATCCATTTCGCTACTACTATTTTTGCTCCCTTTTGAGAAGCTAATATGACCAATACAATAAACGGGCTCCCGACTAGTATGTTCAGGATTCCGTCTGTGTTAGCTGGGTTTTGTGTTCTCTTTACCAACAGCTAATTGCCATCAAGTCTTGCTATAAGCCGGAACGCTTTTTAGAGCGCCCAAAAATGATGAGGGAAAATGATATTGGGATTAAGTACCGGCGGAAAACAAAGATGCAAAGATTATTTTGCATGCACAAGAATTAAACCACTCATTAACGCAAAAAAATGCGATAAATCCATGTTTTTCTCTAAAAATGTTTTGAAGCGCTTTCCAGAGACCTTCTTTATCCGGCAGAAGTTGCATTCAAATGGACCTTACAACCTTCGGTACAATTGGTACAGATGTCAATTTTATCCCTGCCCTCTAAAAGCATTCGGCGAAAGCCCATATAGGCATCACTGTGCCATTGCGATTTAAAGGAACCCTGCTTCAGATCTCCCAGTTGGTGTTGGGCATCTTTGTCAAAACAACAAGGGACAATCAATCCGTCCCAGGTGATCACACTCGCATGCCACAGTTTCCAACAATGGTTGAGTAGTTTATTCTTTACTTGCCAGCTTCCGTCAGCCTGTTGGGCATATCGGGCGTACTTTTCGTTTTCCGGAATCAAGGGATTCCCGTTTTCATAGTCGTAAACCTGCGCGCTTTTCAGCTTGAGTTCATCCACTCCTATTTCCTGTGCAAGCGCTCTGGCATCATCAATCTGATGTTCATTTGGCCGAACCACCAGAAATTGAAAAATAATATGCGGGGTGGCAGAATTCAGTTTCTTTTTCCACTTCACCACATTTCGGGCCCCCTGGAGAACGGATTCCAGTTTTCCTTCTTTGCGGTATTGTTCGTAAACCTCCTGAGTGGTGCCGTCTATTGAAATAATCAGGCGATCCAGGCCAGACTCAATAGTCTCTCGGGCATTTTCATCATTGAGGAAATGGCCGTTGGTACTGGTGATTGTATAAACCCCTTTTTCTGAAGCATATTTGACCATGTCCAGGAAGTTGGGATTGATATAAGGTTCCCCCTGAAAATAGAAGATCAGGTACATCAATCGGGAGGCTACTTCATCTATGGTCTTTCGAAAAAAGTCGGTCTTTAAATTGCCGGTGGGACGGGAAAAAGCGCGTAACCCACTGGGGCATTCCGGGCATCGCAGGTTACAGGCCGTTGTGGGTTCGATGGAAAGCGTGATAGGTAACCCCCAAACTACCGGCCTTCGCAGGAGGCGGGTAAGATGGTAACTGCTCCATACTTTAAGGGCATTCCAAAGTCTGCCCGGGCGTTGTTTGCGCAGGAAGTTCAACAGGTCTTTGGAATAAATGCGAGCCATAATCAGGTCGAATAAATAATGCGCAACTCACGGATCTTCCGATCTTCGCTCATAGTCATAACATCACAGACATCGAAAGAGATCAGTTCGCCCGAATTCAATGTCCAGTCGTAGTGAAAATACGCACAAATATCTCCACCGGGGGATTGAAACACATCATACAGATGCAATTCGGATTTGGCCGTATCCTTAAATAAGTCGGGAAAGAAGGTGGAAGCGGCCTGCTCTCCGTATCGGGGAGAGAAAACGCGGGCATCATCCGTAAAAAGTTTCAGCAATTCCCGCACATCCCCTTTACCCAGGGCTTTCAAGTATGCCTTTACCAAAGTCTGGGCGCTGTCGTCATTTTGTTGCTCCAGCAATTCGTGCCACACTCGCATGGCTCGACTGTAAAGCTTCATATTTCCCCGATTCATTCTCTGGAGGGTATCTCCCATTTCCCGGTGGTAATTTACAAAGAAGCCCGCGTCGTTTTTGGCAATATCGAGGGCGTTATCAATCAGGTCGGCATATTTGATCGTTTGGGCATTTTTGCTGCAGCTTGCCAGGCGCTTAGCTTCCAGCTTTTTTCGCAATTTCCGGTTTTTGTCCGGGTGCTTCTCTGCTGTGAATTCATCTGTTAGCTCATAAATCAGGTCTATAATTTCGCGGCTTTCGGATCGATTGTATCCTGCATCCAGCAGGGTAGCCTGTAATTCTTTTTCTGTACAGGAAGTATCTTCAAACAGATCATGGCCCAAAGCAGCAGCTGTAAGAATAGTGTTATGTTTTAGATCCTGAACAGATTGAGCGACATTAAGCAAGTGTGTGGTATAAGGAAGCCCGGTATACTTTCGTTTGTGATCGGCATGCCATTCGGCGACAGCCTCAAAAAAGCGTTTCTCACGCGGATCCAGAAAGAGCAGGTTTTGCATAGGCACAATGTAAAATGTAAAACCTTGAATGGAGAATTTTGAATGAAGAATTTTGAATGGGGGGGAGGCAGTCTTTTGAACACGGCCCAAAATAATTTCCGCAATTCTCTTACCTTTGACGGGTTAACAACATGAGCGATTCATATACTATAAAACTTCCTCAGTTTGAGGGTCCATTCGACCTCCTGCTTTTCTTTATTGAGCGGGACGAGTTGGATATTAATGACATTCCGATCCATCAGATCACGGATGAGTTTTTGGCGTATATCCGCCACATGGAAGCGATGAACATCGACCTGGCCAGTGAATTCATTCTGGTTGCTGCCACTCTTTGCCGGATCAAAGCCAAAATGCTCATTCCGCGGCAGCCGGTGGATGAAGAAGGAAACGAAATCGATCCGAGGGAAGAACTGGTGCGTCGTCTACTCGAATACAAGCGCTATAAGAGCGTGCTCGATGATATGCGCAAGCTGGAAGAAGAACGCGCAGGGCAGGTCCTTCGAGGAAACGCCAGCAAAGAATTGCGCGACATTGCAACCAAGGCCCTGGTAGATGCGGAGTTGGAATCCGTTACGCTTTTTAAATTGCTAAGAGCTTTTGAGCGGGTCATGGAACGTTATGAAGACGCCAACCGGCCGAAAAAAGTACATACCATTCTTCAGTATCCTTACGATATTGCCGGGCAACAAAGCTACATCTACGCCTGTCTGGAACCAGGCAGACAAACCAAGTTTGAAGACCTGTTTGGACAGCTCGATAATCGCATTCACGCCATTGTTACCTTCCTGGCTCTGCTGGAACTTCTCAATATGCAACGAATCAAGCTGGTACAGGGGATCGGAACCAATAATTTTTGGCTGGAACCACGCGGGGAGCGGGACGAAGAGGAATAAAAAAACAAGCTCATGTCTGAGAAACATAAGCTTGAGCGTTAGCGACAATGAAATTAGGTGGGCGTGTTAGAAAATGGCTTTGCAACCATTTAAGGGCACCACAAATATGGCCTTAAAGCGTAAACCACAGATTAAATTGGGATTACGCTTTTATTAATTCTGGCCGTCAATCTCCGCTTCCCGGCTTTTCTTTGCCAACAACATGCTCAAGGTGGGAAGAATTACTGCTTGCAGGGATTCATTTAGTGCATAATATCGATCGGTCAATTTGGATTTTTCACCATTTGCCAGTTTCCAGAGAGCTTCTCGTTCTGTGTCAGAAAAATCAGAAAAGGCCCGCCGCACCAGAGGCAAAATGGCTTTAAAATGATCGGGCGAAAGTTGATCTACCCATTCATCCAGAATTTCCCATAAACTAGGCTGATAGACGAGCAACAATCCGCTGCCATGCAGGAAACCTTCCAGCCAAAGAGAGGCTTTTTCTGCTTCGTGGATGGAAGAGAGCGCATACCGCATCCGCATAGATGCCTGGGTTATACCCTCCATGCCCTGATCAAAACAAATTCTTGCAGCTGCGCCCTGTAACATAGGTGCAGCCGTCTTCAATCCCGCCAGTTTGTGCAAGGCTTCCATCCATTGCTTTTCTAATTCCCCTTCTTCCAGCAAATGAACAGATTGATTCACTCCTTGCATTCGCTTAAAATGTGCCCGAGCTTCATCTGCATTCAGCCCCGAACAACCAGCTCCCAGGCCAATGGCAATCCTCGGGATCCATTGATGTACCAAAATGCGTACATCTTCGGGGGGTGTTTGCCGCACATCACCGTAGCGGAATATCCGTACGAGTTCAGGCAAAGCTTCCATCATCGCGTTGATTTCTCCGCTTTGTGCAGCCAGGCGATTCAGGTGTTTTATTACGCCGGGAAGGGCAAGTTGGAGTTCGCCCAAAAGACAGAGCCCTGTCATGCGGCTCAGTTCCGTCAGACTTGTCGTTTCGCCAGCTTTCTTAAGCACGAAGTTATTGGCCGCTTCCTCCAGACTCCTTCCGTAAACGCTTGCCTCGATCACCTTTAGCGAAAAGTTTGCCCGCCATTTCAATCGCCATTTTTCCTGAAAACTTCCCAGAGCACCTTCCGGACTTTCCTGCAACTTCCCCCAGGGAATATCCAGTGCCTGGAGGCGATGCAACAAGGTACTCGCATCTTTATTGCTTTTCACTCGAAGGTCGAATACCTTCCGGTGGGATTCCGAGCTTTCGTATTCTTTGCGCAGACGTGCTGATTTGATGGCCTTCTCCAGATCACGCATGAGCGGCACCTGAGGTATATTTCCCGGAACCTTTCCTACCCGATCCCCAATTACCAGGCGCTCATCGATAAGCTGCAAACGGTTTAAAGATCCTTCGCAAAAAGTACTTAAAGCGGCTTCGCGCAACTCTCCGATACCCGGAATTTGCAACTGTCGCATACTTGCCAGCCCTTCGGCTAAATGCACCGCATCGATCACCTGAGCGGAAGAAGCATCCAGTTTTTCCTGTCTTAAAAGGCGGGCAGCTCTGGTAAGGAAACGCATGCTGACTTCCTTTCTGGAATCGAAAAGCAGCCGATACCAGGCAGGTGAAACGACTCCGGCGCCATAACCGCTTGAGACAGCCAGGCGCTCGTAGGTCCAGGGTATCCAACTGCCGGCTGTTTTCCGTTTTCGGATTCCGCGAAAGACTTTATTATCTACCGAAGCAGGAATGCCTTCCCAACCTTCAAGTCCGGGAACGTGCCAGGCGCCACAGACCACGGCAATGCGTTCTTTCCCGGCTTTAACCGCTTTGCGAATTTCGCGGCGCATGTAGGCTTCTCTCCAGAGATTGGAATCGTCGCCATGGCCCAGTTCGCTACGGAGAGCCTGCATCATTTCGCTGATCACATCAAAGACCTCCAGGTCATTAGCCGCCTGTTCAAAAGTTACATCCCACCATCGTTCGCTGTCGTCATAACCCGCCAATTGGGCCATGTAACGAAGAGGATCGTTTTGCCACTTTTTTCTTTTTGGAAGGCTTTCGCCCTGACCGGGCTCGCCGAATAACTTTCCTTGCTTTTCTGCCGACTCCATCTCCCAGGCCAGTCCCATAGGCCAGTCGATAAAACGGGTTTCAATTTCTTTTTTCAGGCCGTATTTTATGGCTTGCCATTCGGGGGAAAAACGGGCAAAAGGGAAGTAACCTGCCCAGTCAAAATCTTTTGGATCGTAAATGAGGATAGCCACGGGCGGCTTAAGCTCTTTTTCGGCGATATAGGGGATAAGCTTGTCGGCATCGGCAGGACCTTCGATCAGCAAGCAATCCGGATCGAAAGCGCTCAGTGCTTTGCGCAGGCTGCGGGCAGAACCCGGACCGTGGTGTCGTATGCCGAAGACTTTCAACTCCATTAAAGCGCTTCCTTACAGGCTTTGTAGAGATCTTTCCATTCTTTGCGGTCGCGTACAACCGTTTCCAGATATTCCTGCCAGATCGGAAGATCTCGCATGGGATCCTGAATGATAGCACCGGTCAAACTTGAAGCCAGATCCCGGGCATCGATTTCGCCTTTCCCAAAATAGGAGGCAAGTGCCTGTCCGCTGGTAATAACGGAAATGGCTTCTGCAGCAGAAAGCGTGCTGCCCGGAGATTTTAATTTTACTTTGCCGTCTTCGGTTTGTCCGCTTCTCAATTCGCGGAATATTTTCACCAGTCTGCGGATTTCCTCCAACGGTGCTTCTTTCGCCGGAAGGCTGAGACTTTCGCCCAGTTGTTTTACCCGGCTGCGAACGATTTGCACCTCTTCCTCCAGAGTTGCGGGGAGAGGCAGGACCACCGTATTGAATCTTCGTCGCAGGGCAGATGATAATTCGTGAACACCTTTGTCGCGGGTATTTGCGGTTGCGATTACATTGAATCCTTTTCGGGCGGCAATTTCGAGATTGAGCTCGGGAACTGGCAATACCTTTTCGGAAAGGAGGGTGATCAGACTATCCTGCACATCGGAGGGCATGCGGGTCATTTCCTCGACGCGGGCAATTTGTCCTTCCTGCATGGCACGCATCACCGGACTGGCAACCAGCGATTTTTCAGAAGGGCCTTCGGAGAGCAATTGAGCGTAGTTCCATCCGTAGCGCAGCGCTTCTTCGGATATGCCGGCGGTACCTTGCACCAGCAAAGTAGAATCGCCTGAAATGGCTGCAGCTAAGTGTTCTGAAACCCAGGTTTTGGCGGTTCCCGGCACGCCGGCAAGCAAAAGTGCGCGATCGGTAGCCAGGGTAGCGACTGCAATTTCCATGAGGCGTTGCTGTCCTACATATTTGGCCGTTATTTCTGTGCCGTCCTTGGCTTTTCCCCCCATCAAATAGAGCACTACAGAACGGGGAGACATGGCCCAGTTTTCCGGACGAGGGTCTTTATCGGTAGCCGTAAGTGCTTTAAGTTCTGCTTCGAAAAGTTGTTCCGCATGCGGGCGGAGAATTTCGACTTGCTTTTTCTTTTTTGCCATAAGTCAAATCTACGGGTTTGTGGGGGAAAACCGACATGACATGTTACTCGACATGACATGTGGACGGCTATGTGCAATTGCATATAGCCGCCCAATAAAGCCATATGATACTGATTATCAATATTTTACAAACCAAGTACCGGCAAACCACTTTACTCGACATGACATGTCGAGCCACATGTCATGTCGGAAATTCAATCGGAAATCATCCTGCAAGCTCCTCCCAAAACTCCTTCCGAAAATGCAACACATCCAGCATCCAGGCGACTTCCTGCTCCCACACGCCCCAATGGATCTCTCCCGAAGCCCATTGTTCTGTGAGTTCTTCAGTGAGGCCGGGCCAGAGGTGAAAGGATGCTTCCCGCAACAGATCTTTATAATGCCAGCTGTCCCAGAAGTAGGCTTCACTTTCCTGAACGTATTCCTGAAACCGACTGAGGAACAACCAGGACACCTCTTTACTCCACACCTGAGGCGCATACATCAGCAGCAGATGCAAAGCACTATTTTCGCGGATCAATCCATCCTGTTTCCTCAATACACGCTTCAGTGTCTTGTTTAACTCTTCTCCGCTTAGCCGACCAGCTTTCCCCGCTTGAACCAACTCCTTCAGGTCTTTTTTGTACATCCAATCCGGAAGTTGCTGTCGATCAAGCAGCCAGTTGAGCCAGGCTTTATTCCAATCGGGATCCGGATTGCGAAGTCCGGCCTTCCACCAGGCTCTCAACAAACTTTCACCTTCCCGGTGATCGGATGCTGCCTCCAATAAACGGGCCGGTGATGCCTCTTTTTTCCACCTGGCGAGCGACATGCGTACTACCAGAAAATACAACCAGGACTCCCGAAGAGAAAGCCCCTTAACTTCGGAGGAATCCTGCAAGCGATATTCCTGCAGGAAATTAGAAGGAGATTCCGGGAAGTCAATCTTCAAAGATTTAGAGGACACTTGCACAAGCCGCCGGATTTCATCCCAGGCAACTTCACTAATCTGACTGCCATCCAGTTCCAACAACAAAACAGCTGCCTTTTTTCGTACCTCCAGTCGGCTGTCTTCAATCGCTTTCAATAATAATGACTCATCTGCAGGTTCGGAAAAGTTTCTGAAGATCCCCAAAAATCGCAGCTTGTAATGGTGGTGCAGTTTCTCCCATATCCCCTCCAGAAAAAGGCGGGCGGAGGAAGGAGATTCCTCCCGTAATTTCAACAGCAACCCGTATTGTACTTCCGGATTATGGTCAATCCAGTCTTCTATGGATGCTTCCCATTGCAAAGGACCCCATTTCGGATTTTGAGTACATAACCAGGCACCCAGTTTTCCCGTCAGGGCAGGCAGATGTTTACGAAGACTTCCATCGCTCAAGGCTTGATCCAATAAAGCGGGCACCGATTCAGGAGGCAGTTGTAAATTGTTTTCGCGGCAGAGTCGAACGAATTCCGGAAGGGCTTTCCGATAAGGCTCACGAAGTAGTCGACGAGAGATGCGGGTCAGGCCCGAAGGACCGCCAGGTTTTTGCTCCAGCTTTTCAGGGAGTTTCCCTTCATATTTAGGCGGTAGTGCTGTGCTGCGTTGCAAAACACTAAACACACTACTGGCAGCCAACAACTCCTGAGCCCCTTCCTTAGGTAGATCAATACCACGATCGACCAACCATTCCCGAATATTGGCATCCAGCCGATGACGATCTGTACCGATCAGGGCCGTACGGATTACCTCTTCCCAAAAAAGCTTTTGATCCATTTATTTTTTATTCACCGAAAGGGCATACACTGCAAAGGAAGCCAACCAGTGTGAACCCTCATAATGCTCCGTAGCAATATTTGGCAGGGTATAGTTGAGATGCTCCGCTGCCGCCTTTACCAGACGATCTGACAATGCGGCATCCTTTACTTTCAATCGCAACCCATACAGGCACCAGGCCCGGCTAAGGCTCAAGCCGTCCAGATGTACAATCTTCGGATCAGAGCGATCCGATACAGCTACCGGATGTAAAACAGATTCCAGTTCGTCGGATTTAATAAACCGGTCAAACCAGGCTTCAAAAGCAGCAGCCGGCAATACTTTTGCCATTAGATTTGCTTCTTCCAGACAAGGCGATAGAAAGTCCTCGCCACTGGGTTCCCAGCTCGCCGGACAATTAGTATCCTCTCCATAATAGACCATAGCCCTGCGGCGGATGGCACTCATAAATTCCTCGTCTGCGGTGGCTTCTGCATAATCCCAGGCAAAGGACATTCCGAAGGCCGTATTCGGATGCACGCCCGTGCGCACCGGAATGGATTGAACGGGCAGGAAATTTAGATATCGTTCCCGAATGGCTTCAATCAGCGGCAACATATTGGCATACCACTGCTGACCTTCCGCATCTTCCCAGCTTTGTAGCTCCTGCCCCAGTTTTAACAACCAGGCCCAGCCATACATTCGCTCCCAGGACTTGCTGGATTGCCTGAAATAAGCCAATTCACCTTCCAGGTTTTCTTTGGTGAGGTTTTCTCCCAGCTTTCGCCGAATTTCTTCCGCTTCCGGCAAATTGGGAAATTGCTTCAATAAGCGGGTCAACATCCAATGTCCATGAACGCTCGAATGCCAGTCAAAACAACCGTAAAAAGCCGGATGCAAAGCGCGGGGTTCCTTCAGCATCGAAGAATCCGGAAGCACCTGATTGAGCTTGTTGGGATATTCCCGCTGCATACAATCCAGTGCCATGCGGGCGAAAAAAGACGCTCCCTTTTGGGTAAGAACCAGGGTGCCATCCTCCTGCGCCTGTAAAAAGGGGTTGGTAAACTGTTGCCCCAAAACGATTCCGGGACTCAAAAAGAACAAACTCACTATTGAGATTATCTTTAAAGATTTCATGGAGGGTATTTTTACTTTCGTTGCAAGACCAGTTTCTCTGTCATTCGGTTTGCACCAGACACAGCCTCGTCGAAAATAACTTCAACAAAATATATGCCTTCCGGCAAATGGGTACAGCTTACAGCCGTAACTTCCTGACTGACATAGCCTGAAGCAACGACCTTCCCGCTCAATTCCAATACTCTATACCGGGCCGTTTGATCGAGTGCATGAGCAAGACGAATATCAAAATTACCGGAGGCAGGATTCGGCGAAAGCCCAAAAGAAACCACTTCCTTTTTTGGCTCCTTTACGGACACAAAGGGCGCAAAACCGGCCTCAACATACATCACCTGATTGGTAAGCTGATCGGTGTACACCACGTGAAACAATCCGTCCCTGTAAGCGATATCCGGATTTCGCTGGGCAAAATCTCCGCCTGCCAGTATGTAGGACGCATCAATCAGATTGGATGCTCCAGAATCAGACCAGGCAAATAAAACATCTTTTGAGCCGGTAGCACTTTCTTCCCATACCATAGCCAAAGTATCTCCCTGACCGGCAATACGCGGATAATTTTGGGTAGTTTCTCCTCCGTTAAAGGTTGGCATGGCCCATTGCCCGCCAGCAGTCATGGTGTTTCGGTCAAGCTCACTCACATAGACGCTGGAGAATCCGGCACCGGCACTGAAGAACACGCTCACCCAATCATCGTTAGACTGCACGCTGTTGGGACCGCTTGCCGGACAGGAAAAAATTTCCCAATCGGTATCATCTATATCTGTAGCTGTGTCAAAGTCGGCCATAACGCCTGGTGCTCTCGACACCCAAATATCCCGAATGTTATTATTGTTATTTCGAAAGGTCAGAAACAATTGGCCGTCAGAATCTGTGCCAATACTTGCCGGACAACATTCGCAAACTTCCTCTCCACTGGCAGGAGCATTAGCTACCACTGTCGGTTCAAAACTCACACCACCGTTGGTGCTGATAGCTACTTCGTATTGCGCTTCCTGCTCAAATGAGTTAGTTGTAACAAAACTCACTACCGGATTACCAGCAGGATCGACACCAACAGAGGGCAGGGTCGCAAACCTTCCCGCAGGCAAGTCGACCACAGAGATGGGGTCCAACCAATTATCGCCTCCATCCGTGGACGTAGACAGGTAAATGCCTTCCCCATACACTTCGTAAACCACGTAAACCGTGTTTCCGAAAGTTGCCAATTGAGGTCCCAATTCTCCGCTCCACAGATTCACATCGAGATTGCTGATTGGAATTTGCACTGGTGTCAGAAAAGCATCTCCGGAAAAGCGAGCAATATGCAGCAGCGGATTGGTACCGCTTTTGCCAAAATATACCACGGGACTGCCATCGTCCAAGAGGTCTACCCTGGGAGCCCGGCTCCCATAGGAATTATCTGCCACCGGAATCGGATCTGAAAAATAAATATCCTGTGCAGAAACCGTCAGGGGAAAGAGAAACAGCAAGTAGAAGTGCTTAAGATTCATAGTAAGGTATTATGACCATCGATATTCTGCCCAGGCTTTGTGCTGCGATGGATTCAGAAAAGTCCAGCAAATAATACGGCTGGTTTTATTTCCCTGCTCCATATCAATCACTTTTAAAGTCTCCGCTCCGGACTGTTCTAAAGATCGCAATAATTCCGGCAAATTGTCTCTGGATGAAACCAGACTGCTAAACCAGAGCACCTGGTTTCGGAAATTCCTGCTTTCGCGAATCATCGTCTTGACAAAGGCAACTTCTCCGCCGGGAGTCCACAGTTCATTGGCTTTGCCTCCAAAATTTCGGGGCTTTTTGGCGAAAGGAGAATTGCCCAGGTTTTTATTCTTCCGCTCATTGGCTGCTTGAGCTTCATTCGCGGAAGCGTAAAAAGGCGGATTACAGATACTCAAATCGATGTATTCCTCCTGTCGGAGAACACCCTCAAAAACTGCCTCTGAACGCTCCTGCAAGCGCAGCTCGACTTTATCAATAAGTTTTTTATTTGAATCTACAATCCAGGCGGCATTTTTTAAGGCCGTAGGATCGAAATCACTTCCAATAACCAACCAGCTATATTCGGCGACAGCCAGGATAGGATAAATCGCATTGGCCCCGGTGCCAATATCGAGCATCTTCACACCAGGCCCTTTCGGGATTTTACCATTATTGGAAAGTGCCAGCAGGTCGGCAACATGATGGATATAATCTGCCCGGCCCGGCACCGGCGGACTCAGATAATCATCGGGTATATTCCATTTCTTTATCCCGTAATGCTTAATCAGCAAGGCTTTATTGAGCGCTTTCACCGCATCCTGATCGAAGAAATCGATGGTACGACCCGTGTATTTTAATTCGAAAAGAAATGGTTTTAAAGGAGGATGCACCACCGCGAGTGCATCCATGTCGTAGCGGTCGTTATGTTTGTTTCGAGGGTGCAGGGTTTTTCTGGTTTAGTTCAGGCCATAAGGTACATAATACTCCGAAGGAATTTCCAGTCCGGCAAAGCCACTGCTTAGTCCGTAAATCAATACAATCGCAAGAAATACTCCACTCACAAATAGGATCCGGGCGCCAATCTTGGAACCGGCTTTCAACTGCACCGCACAGGCCAAATGCCAAAAAACAGCTATGGTTGCCAGAAAATAGTATGGAATAAAAAACAAATTCAGCGGAAAACGATTTATGCCCGCGGCTCCAAAGTACAAATTGGTGTCGAGGTCAAAGATTAGCCTTCCGGCGAATATTGCTGAAGTATGTATTACCAGGAAAAAGGATAAGTAAAAGCCGGTAATCAACTGATAAAAAATGATGCGCTTTCGCTTGCGCAAGCGCCACTTGTTTTTCAACAACTTTAGTCCGGAATAGATTTGCAAATAAACTGCTCCAATAAGCAAAACCTCCACCACTATATTCCGGTAAACTACCCGGAGGATCTCCATGAACCGGATGTGTGTTTCTGGGTCAAAAAAGACTAAGAGGTGATTAAAAAGATGCAGACTAATAAAAACACACAGAAAAATGCCGGAGAAAAAATGGAGACGGTTTAGGCTGCGCATAAATTATCGTTTCAGTCTCATCCCAAACGGAATAGTCGGTTGTAATCCACCAGGGTTATTTGCTTCCAGGCACGTAAAACCTCGAGCGCAGTAGTCGACTTGCGACCAGCCAGTGCAACGATTGAAAAAGCAATAGACTCCGGATCTTGCTGTAATTCCCGGTAAAACTCCATGCCTTCGGGTCGTTCCCAGCTTGTTTGACGCTCGGCTTTACTCCAATTGTCAAAACCGAGGCCCCGGTCGCGGCAAAGTTTGCGCAAAAAATCGAGTTTCTTCCGATCGGAAGTATGCAAAATAGCCGAGAAGGTCTGTGTATGCGCCATTTTCAAGCGCTCCAATCCCCGGAAGACCGGAAAGGACTTGTCTCCCACAACCACCTTATCGGGCGATCGTAAATCAAACAACAATACATCATCAAACCGAAATCCGGAAGAAGGTTGTGGAACAGAAATTACGCGTCCACGCACCGGATCGAGCCGTTCGGCCATCACTACTTCGGTGCCCTGGTCGGACTGTAAACTGAGTGCTATGGTATCCCGTGATTCGCTTCGTAAGAGGTGGGCATACTCCAGTTTCTGCCAGGCGAGTTTTGCCGTTTTCAGCTTTCCAATGGCCGTGGCAGCCAAACCAAGATCCTGCCAGGCTTCCCGGCGGTCTGATTCCCGGTCAAGTACGCAGAATGCGTAGTGTATCACCGGCTTCCACTCCATGCGGCGCTTGTAAATCTGACTCAATTCCCAATAAGGAGGCACCCAGGCTGGTTGCGTCCTGATTAGCTTTCGAAGAATCTTTACTGCCGTGTACACGTCTCCCTGCCGGTCTGCTTCCCTTGCAACATCCAACATCTCTTCCGGAGCCCGTCCTCCAAAATCCATCCTATTTAAAGCTTGATTCATCGAGCACGCTATGATTTTTGCAATATATGTGAAAAAGTTGAATGCTGCTTTGATCCGCAAAGATCCGGCTTGTCTTCCAACAGCATTCGCATCAATAAATGTACCTTGTGCAGGTGGACACGAAAGCTAAAATCTGGCAAATTCAAGCCGACACCGGCGGAACATTCACCGATTGCATCGCCATCAGCCCGGATGGGAAATGGCTTCGAACCAAGGTGCTCAGCAGTGGTGTTTTGCGTGCAACTATCCAAAAAGAAATCCGCCCGGGAAAATATCTCATCCAACACAATTGGAGTCCTGCTCCTCCCATTTTTACAGACTGGATGTTGCGGCTTTCGCCGAAAGGCAAAAAGACAAAAACATACATTATTCGCTCGCTGGATCCGGTTTCAGGCATTCTGACTACAGACAAGCCTCTTCAAAATTCTTTCCCCGCAACCGCCGAAATAACCGCCCGGGAAGAAGCCCCGGTGCTCGCCGCCCGATTGCTCACGGCTACCCCGCTCAACCAATCGATCCCACCCTGCCATTTCCGATTGGGTACTACCAAAGGAACCAATGCCCTGCTCGAACACAAAGGCGCCAAAACGCTCTTGCTTATCACAAAAGGCTTTGGCGAGCTGCTTCAAATCGGCAATCAACAACGGCCGGATCTTTTTCAGCTCAACATCCCGCCGCGCACTCGTTTCCAGTCGGAGGTTCTGGAGGTGCAGGAACGACTCAACGCCGATGGCCATGTCCTCAAGTCGCTGACCACTACAGAAGTCGACCGCATCATCAATCGCTGCCGCGAGATCAAGCCGGAAGCCATTGCCATTTCTTTGATGCACGCTTATTTGAATCCGACCCATGAAAAATTACTGGAAGCAGCGCTGAGAAAAGCGGGCTTTAAAGTAGTTTCCGCTTCCGCGAATGTCGCATCGGGCATCGGGTTGCTGGCCCGAACACAGACAACAGTCATTAACACCTACCTCCAGCCGGTGTTGGACGATTACATTCAAAGCATTAAAGAGAAAATTTCAGCTGGCAAACTGTACCTGATGACCAGCGCGGGCGGCCTGTGGCCTCAAAAGAATTTCCGCCCGGTCGACAGCCTGCTTAGCGGACCAGCCGGTGGCGTTGTTGGTGCTCAAAGCATCGCCCAAAGACATGATTTTGAGCGCATGCTCAGCTTTGACATGGGGGGCACCAGTACCGATACTGCCCACTACAATCAGGCATTCGACTACAATTACCAGAGCGAAGCTTCAGACTGGGAGCTCCTCGTTCCCGCCCTCGGCATCGAAACAGTGGCAGCCGGCGGCGGCTCCATCTGCTACCTCAAACACGGTCGACTTCAGGTTGGCCCGGAAAGCGCAGGGGCTTCTCCCGGACCTGCCTGTTACGGAGCCGGCGGGCCACTCACGATTACGGATATCAACTTGCTCTCCGGCAAACTGGACCCCGCATCACTGCCTATCCCAATTGATCCAAATCCGGCTCTTCAGAAGTTGGATCAGTTGATCGCTACACTGATAGAAAACAATCAGGGAACCTACAGCCGGGAAGATTTACTGGAAGGATTCACGCGCATTGCCAACGAAAAAATGGCCGATGCCATCCGGCGTATTTCAGTGGCAGCCGGCTTTAACCCGGCCGATTATCCTCTGGTTGCATTTGGAGGAGCAGGCGGATTGCACGCCTGCAAACTCGCCGAGCAACTCAACATCCGAGAAATCATTTTGCCCAAAGATGGTGGCTTGCTCAGTGCATATGGTATTGGACAGGCACGCATTCAGCGCTGGGCCGAAAAACAGATACTGGAAAGCTGGGATGCGGTAATGCCCTCCCTTTCAGATCAATTTTCCGAGTTACGAGATCAGGCATTGCAGCAGGTTCAATCAGCAGATAATTCGGCGGAAGCCGGCATACAAAAAGAAGTGGGGCTCCTTCGCTTCCGCGGACAAAACGACAGCCTGGAAATTGACTGGGAAGGACCCGAAAAATCTTTATCCCGCTTCCGCGAAAAGTATCAAAACCGATACGGGCATATCCCGGATGGGCAGCTTGAAGTAGTCGAGATACGCGTGTTGGCAGCCGGTCCCAAAGCGGAGACCGACCCGGAAAAACATTCGCCCGAAAGGGCAAAAAAATCAGGAGATCAAAAGATCATTCCCTGGGCCTCTCTTTCAAGCGGACAGCAAATAAAAGGCCCCTGCATATTGACCAGTCCGTTTTCTACCGCATTCATTGAGCCCGGCTGGGAATTGGAGATGACCGACTTTGGCGACGTGCTGGTCAAACAACATCGGGAAAGCAAACAAAGTAAGGAAACCGGGGAAGCGATTCAACTGGAGTTGTTTACCAATCGATTTACCGCCATTGCGCGGGAGATGGGAGCCATGCTGCAACGCACCGCCTTCTCAGTCAACATTCGCGAGCGGCTCGACTTTTCCTGTGGCTTACTTGATCCCGACGGGTATCTGCTCGTTAATGCGCCGCACATTCCGGTACACCTTGGGAGTCTTGGTATCTGCGCCCGGCTTAGCCTGGCTGCCTGTCCGGTGCAGGAAGGAGAAATCTTAATCACCAACCATCCAAAATACGGGGGATCGCATCTGCCCGATGTTACTTTGCTCGCCCCGGTTTATGACTCCCAAAAACAACTGGCAGCTTATGTGATCAATCGGGCTCATCATGCAGAAATCGGGGGTAAAAGTCCGGGATCTATGCCACCCGACGCCAAAAACCTGGCAGAGGAAGGCGTGGTCATTCCGCCAACGATCATTGCCCAAAACGGAAAATTGGATATCCAAAAACTGAAGTCCATTTTCAATCAGGCAACCTATCCATCTCGATCCATTGCTGAGAATCTGGCAGACATCCGGGCAGGCGTTGCTTCCCTGCAAAAGGGGCAGCAGAATCTCAAAGCACTGGTGGATGCTCACGGGTTACCCAGGGTCAAAACCTACATGGATGGCATTCGCCGACAGGCAGAAAAAGCGCTGCAACGAGCGCTCCAACGAATCGGTGAGGGCCAATGGGAAGCCAGCGAAAAGCTCGATGACGGGCACAAAATTCAGCTCAAGATTAAAATTAAAAACGCCCAAATTTCTTTTGATTTTAGTGGAAGCAGCGGGGTGCATCCCGGTAATTTGAACGCCAACAGGTCGATTGTTTACAGTGCCATATTATATGTACTTCGGGTGCTTTGCCAGGATCGCATTCCGCTCAATGAAGGACTTTTGGAACCGGTAGATATCATCCTGCCCGAGTCCTTTCTCCATCCGACTTTCCCGGATGATCCGCTCGATTGTCCGGCAGTAGTTGGAGGAAATACCGAAGTCAGCCAGCGCCTCACCGATGCCCTTTTGTACCCATTCGATCTGGCCGCCTGCGGACAGGGGACCATGAATAACTTCCTGTTTGGCAATGATCGTTTTGGTTATTACGAAACCATCGGAGGGGGCAGCGGTGCCGGCCCCGGATTTGCCGGACGAGATGCCGTACACCAGCACATGACCAATACCCGAATCACCGATCCGGAGGTTCTGGAGAAGCGCTATCCAGTGCGTTTGTGCGAATTTTCCATCCGAAAAAATTCGGGTGGCAAAGGCAAATGGTCCGGCGGAAATGGCATCGTTCGGGAGATAGAATTTCTCGAGCCCGTCACCTGGACACTCATTTCTCAACACCGAAAAGAAGCACCTTACGGTAAAAAAGGGGGAGACCCCGGGATGGTCGGCGAGCAGTGGTTGATCAAAAAAGACGGAGAGAAAATCCGGCTCTCCGGCATCGAAAGCCGCCAACTGGAAGCCGGTGATCGGATCCGGTTGGAGACGCCGGGAGGCGGTGGGTGGGAGGAGGAAATGTAAAACGTAATCGTCTCTCCCCCTCAGCCCGTCCCGATAGCCATCGGATCGGACAGCTCCCGCTCAGAGGGAGGGAGAAACCACCTCCTTCAACCAATTCTTCTCCAACACCGCTTCTTCTGCTTCCAGTTCTTCTGCCAGTTCCCGAAGGTATTCTTTGAAAGGCGGGCGCGGATCGGCGATCTTCCTCAGATAAGCTATGAAGTTTTTGACTTTCTCGCGAATGGGGTCAGAAATGGATTCCTGGCGGTAGATGTAGATGCGGTAGTTTTCCAGAAACTGAAGGAGCAACTCCGTTTCTCCCTGTAGGAAATACACCTTGGCCAACAGGTTGCGGGTGCTGATGGAAAGCAGCAGGTCGTTGAGCTCGACCTGATTGAGAATAGTTTGGGCTTTGTCGAGTTGATTGGTCGCAAAATAGTAATGCCCCAGGTTGTATTTGTACAGGTTCTCCTGATAAGCCTCAGGCAGGAAGTCCTTCTGCTTTTTGATGAAATCGAATGTCCAGTCAGTCGAGCCGGCTTTGAGTCCGGCGGTGACGATATTGGAATACCGCCAGGGAGCCAGCACGCCTTCTTCAAGCAACAAGCCTTCTGCCAGGAGGTACTTATTAATGTCCAGTACTTCCCGGTGAAAACTACTGTCATCCAGCACATTGATCTGGCGGGTGCAATAGTTGATGAGGTGGCGATACAAATCCCGGAGATCATCTTCTGGCAAACGATCTTTAAAATCTTTCAGTATTTGCTTCAGTGCCTGGTAGGAAGTTGAGTTTGTGGTATCTTTTATCAGCCGGAGTGCGTGAAAATAGATTTCCAAAAGCGGATGTGCCGGGCGATTTGATTCCAGTGCCTGTAGTAACAATTCGAGGTCTATCTGGTATTTATAACGGGCATTAAATACCCGGGCATAGGTTTCCATTGCCAGCGAAAATCGACTTCTGCGGATGAGGTAGGCAATATCGAGTGCATCGGAAGCAGCTTGTAGTTCCGGACTGATATCCCGCTTGAAACCTTCGGTGTGTGCGAGATTTAACCGCAATAGGCGAGCCAGGAGATCGGGCAATTCCGGGTCGAGCATTTTGGCAGTTTCCAATTCCCGGAGGCTCTTTTTGTACAGGCTTTGGTAATGCGAATCCAGGCCCAGCGCATCAAAAGTTTCCAGTTTTCGAAAATGCAACTCGGGAGAGTCGGATTTCAGGTCTTCGACAACCAGAAAAAGTTCGGCCTGCTTGAGCAACTGATTTTGATAATAATTCAGCTTAGAGACTTGATTTTCCAGCATAGGCAAATGGCTCAGTACCTGATCGCGCTCCAATGCCGGATCGGAGTAAGCAGGGGCAAAATGCTCCAGCCACTCATGAAAATGCAAGAGTTCTTCGCTCCGGTTAAAATACGGGGACCGCATAAATAAATGGAAAGCCTGCCGCTCGCGGCCGGACAGTTTTCGCAACAACCGAATCAATTTACTATCATGCATAAACACCAAATAAACCTTCCTAAAGTTACACTTTCTGCCATTGCCTTCCCGGCCCTCTTTCTCCTGCTTCCATTATCCGGATACAGCCAACTCATGTTTCCCGGCGACACCAACAACGACGGTACTGCCAATCATTTTGACCTGCTGCCAATTGGCGTAGCCTACGGCATGGAAGGCCCCGAAAGATTCGGCGCAAGCCTGGTCTGGACCCCTCAGGAAAATACGCCCTGGGCTACCACGCTCCCTTTGAGTGGTATTGACCTGGGCTTTGTTGATGCCGACGGAAATGGCATTATCGACAGCCTCGATATTGATGCTATTCCGCTCAATTACGACAGCCTGCAAAATGTGTCTATCCCGCCGCCAATGCCCTGGGTTTTACCAGACACTTTCCCGGTCGTGGAAGTGCCCTATCTCCAACTAACTTTCCAGGAAAACACGGTACTCGAAGGCGACACGGCTATTCTATTTATCGATTACGTCTATCCCGCCAGCATGCCGCCGACAGCTTCTGCGCTGGCCATGGCCTTTACGATCAGCTTTGACGGAACGCTTACTGATGACAGCCAAACTTTTTTCGAACCAACACCCACCGCCACCGATCTCATGCATGTGGCGGCAGCAACGGCTTTCGCCGAAGGTTGGCGTTCTCCGGGGGAAGGCCTTGTCGAGATCGCTACCTCCGGCCGCGGAACTCCTGCATTGAGCATGAGCCGTCCGATCGGAAAACTAGGGATCATCATTGAGGACATGATTCTGCAGGGACAGGATTTTGACACCCTGGAGGTCGACATCCCGCAGCGACTGCTCATTAATCTTGGGGAGCAGGTCATCGACCTGGGGGTGCAAAAGGACAGCCTGATTATTGCCAAGACAGTGCGTACAACTTCTCTGACACCCGCACCTAAAATTCAGATCTTTCCCAATCCGGTGAAGGAGCAGCTTTTTATACAGCTCAATCGGGAGGCCGAGTTTGCATGGCGCATCAGCAATCTAAGTGGGAAGACTTTCAAGCAAGGGAAGGACATGAGTCGATCGGCAACTTTGAGCACTTCCGATTTGCCATCCGGATTTTACTTTTTGGAGATCGTCGGGGAAGGATGGAGGGAGGTGGAGAAGGTTTTCGTGTGTGAGTGAATCGTCTGGGTATGGTTGAGAACCCGCCGGAGGCGGGTGGTTGAGATTGCCCGGCTAAAGCGGGCAAGGTTGATACTCATCGCCTGCTGCGATTCGACGTATACAATTGCAGAATGGGTCCTTCACTAATGCTTCAATTCAAAATTCAGCATTAAAAATTCTACAATTCACATCAACACCATCTCCCGAAAAGGAATCACTGTCTTAAAACCGGATGCTGCCAGTTTTTCTTTCAGGGCTTTCGCCGAAAGGCCCCCTGAGGTGAGCATTACAAAATCGCCTCCCCAGGCTCCGAGCGATTTGACCTGGCCCGGGTGTTTTGGGAAGTGCAGCGCTTTGGCTCGTGGCAACTCGAGCAGTCCGGCGATGATTTGCTCGTGCTCCTCGATAATCTCCTCGAAGGTTTGTAAGTCTGCCGCTTTGATGAAGGCTTCTGTCAGGCTGCTAATCCGATTGATCTCATTGGTGATGGCATCTTCTTTTTGGCGGTATCGCTGAATACCTTCCCGGCTGTTTTGCTTTCTGCCCAGATGGACAAAGTAAAGCTCATCGAGGAAGGGCCAGTTTAATTCCACCGACTCTGATTTCGGTTTGGGATTCCTCCAAAACCGGAAAGGTCCGGATGCTGCGGCTGCTTTGAGATCATAGCCGGAACCGCCAAAACTTTGATCCATTAAGTAGAAGGGATCTGCATTTCCCCATTGCCCGAGCAAGTGAAGTAAAGTAGAGCTGCTACCCAATCCCCAGTCGCGTGGAAACTCCAGCTTTGTGGTAACCAGCTTGCCTTCCGCCTTTTCGGCGAAAGCCGGATTACGTAATGTAATCGCTTGTAAAATACTTCGTAAGTGAGCACTCACTTGAACATCTGAAGTGTGAACAACTCGCCAGTTGTCGATTTCAAAAGATGCTATAAACCAGTCACTTCCATCTAAAAGCTTACTTTTCCACATTAAGCGACCGGAGTCTTTCGAGCGCTCCGACGAAGGAAAAACTTCAAGGGATTGTCCGGCCTGAGTGGGTACTGCCAGTGCATTCGCACCGCTGAGGACCACATACTCTCCGCTGATCAGTAACTTGCCGTTTGCGTGGAAAATCAACCCGGAATGGTTTTAGTCTTACTGCGGAAAATTTCGAGAAATTCCCGAACTGCTGAGAAGGAAACCACCTTATCTTTAAAGTAGTTGAAGGCCTCCAGCATTTCATTTTCGGTTGCTTCAAAATGGGTAAGAATATTGTGCAAGTGCATTTTCATATGCCCCTTTTGAATCCCCGTGGTAACGAGAGATCGCACCGCCGCAAAATTCTGCGCCAGTCCGACAGAAGCAATAATTTGCATAAGTTCATGTGCGGAGGGTTCCCCCAACATTTCCAGCGATCTGCGAGCGATGGGATGCAGGCGGGTAAGTCCGCCAACCGTTCCTAAAGCGATTGGAAGGTCCAGCCAAAACCTGAATACACCCTCTTTTATTTCACATTGACTCAGGCTTCTATACTGGCCATCGCGGGCAGCATAGGTATGTCCGCAGGCTTCTACGGCGCGGAAGTCATTGGCCGTAGCCAGCACCACCGCATCAATGCCATTAAAGATGCCTTTATTATGTGTGGTTGCCCGATAGGGGTCGATCCGGGCAATGCGTACTGCTTTATTAAATTTTTCGGCAAATTCGCGGGCGGTAAGATCGTCTCCGCAGGGAGCCATTTCTTCTACGGGGCATTCCACCCAGGCACGCACCAGACACTCCGGCGTGTAATTGGAAAGGATAGCCATGATCACCTCCAGGTCTCTTTCCTCATCGGAGAAAGCAGCATATTGACTCACAAAGGCCCGCAGGCTGTCTCCATAAGATTCCAGAACCGAATTGATAAAATTGGCCCCCATGCTATCACAAGTCTCAAACGACACTTTAAGCTGATAGTAATTTTCTTCGAGATGGGTCATATCCAGCAATTGGATATCCAGCACGCCCCCTCCTCGCTTTTCCATATTGGCCGTAATGTCTGCGGCATCCTGTTGGAGTTTTTGCTTAAGAGCCGGAAAGGCATCGCGGAGATTTTCCGTATCCCCGGCCCAGCTGAAATGCACCTGGCCAATCTTGGTTGTTTTGATTACCTCCGCTTTGAAGCCCCCGCGATTGAGCCAGTATTTGGCAGCGCTGGAAGCTGCAGCCACCACCGAGCTTTCTTCAATCACCATCGGAATGGAATATACCGTATCGTTGATCCGAAAATTTGGCGCTACACCAAAAGGCAGGTAGTAGTTACTCAGGGTATTCTCGCTGAAACCATCGAAGATGCGTTGCTGGTCATCGTCCCGGTGCCAGAAGCTCATCAGCTCCCGCATGACACCTTCCGGGTCTTTGAAGAAGTGTTTCGCCACCCACTCCAATTTCTCTCTCTTGGAGAGTTTTGAGAAACCAGATACAATCTTTTGTTTTTGCATGTCTAGAATTTCACAAAAAAATTAGGTAAGTACCTGGACAATATTAATCAATAAGAAATGACTGAATCTTATTGTGCTACTCTTCGTTGAGTCCTCGCCTTGATCCCGATAGCTATCGGGATGGCTATCAGGCTGTGGGCTTGCCTCGATTAGCGCAATAATCTTTCTGGTCATTTAATATCATCAATTTTGTCCAGGTACTATCGAACCCGCAAATAAGCATAAGCCAACTCCAATCCACGGATTTGTCCGCCTACATATCGTTGCAGCTCTTCATAATTGCCGCGAGCATGTTTGAGGAAGCCGGAGGCCTGACCATAAATAGCCGGCAGGCTGGCTTTTTGAGTCAGATAATACCCATCCAGAAAATCGCTGATTCCTCCGGAAATAATCAACTGGCCACATTGGCGTTCGTTTCCGAGTTCCTCGATCAGTTGATTACAAACGGCCACCATATCCGGAGCGCTGTGTCCTACCCGGGCCAGAGCCCCAAACAACTGTTGTTTTTCTTCATCGCTTCTCAGCAACTCCAGGCGGGCGAAGTTGGTACCTCCGTTGGCTGCAAAATCAACTGCTGTCAACGGGAGTTTGAGTAAGGCTTTTAGGCTTTCGTAGCCAAATCCTTGTCCGACTTCTTTTACTATAACAGGTACATCAATGAGATCCAGGGTTCTTTTGATGGTATCGATCGGCGACTTCTTAAAACGATCTCCTTCGGGCTGCAGCCACTCCTGCAACGGATTGACATGAATGATCAGTCCGTCTGCGTTCAATTTTTTGATTAGATCTTTTACGGTTGCGGCAGCTCCTTTTTCAAACTCTTCTTCGAGCTGTGCGATTCCGAGATTGGCATACAGGGGCAGATTTTCGCCGATGTCTTTTCGAACGTCGAAGTCAGCCAGATGTTCGTCATTATAAAGGAGGGAACGACAGGAGCCGAGCCCCATTCCCATGCCAAATTCCCGGCATGCGCGGGCGAGATTGTGGTTGATGGTTCCGGCCCATTCTGTACCTCCGGTCATACTCGAAACCCAAAGAGGGGCTTTCAGCGTTTTGCCGGCAAACTCCATTTTGGGCAGGCTTCCGGGTTCGGGATGTGCCGACAAAAGGGGCTCATACCAGAACCGCTGATCCAATTGCTGGCGGGACACCTGAGATTGGAGTGCCAGTTCGATATGATCTCTTTTTCGGCTGGCAGCTGTCGGATCTTTATCGGGCTGCTGTTTGGTAGTTTCGAGTTTATCCATAGTAAAGTCTTCCCGTTTTGCCACGGGTCGTGGGTGCAAAGTTAGGATTTGTAATTAAGAGTTTTTGTCTGGCATATTTTTTCCCGGCTTTCGCCGAATGTGGGATTAGATTCGTCGAAAGGCAGAATAAAATAAAAGCCGGGGAAATTATTGGCCAAATTTTAATTAGTTGAAAAGGGGAACAAAGGGGTAAAAGAATGGTTCAAAGGGGAGTTGCAAAAGCAGGTGTTGATAATTTTTGTGCGAAATTTCAACTGTTTTTCAGGGAGTTATGAAGGTCCGATTATTTTTTTTTCTAAAAACCCCTTGGAAATTGCGGGGGATTGAGGTACATTTGCATCCGCTTAAAACAGGACTGTTTAGTCAGTCGATTTATCAAAATAAAATTAAGAGCAGTGAACACGTTGAGTTATAAAACGAAATCTGCGAAAAAAGAGGAAGTCGAGCGCAAGTGGTTTATCGTCGACGCAGAGGGTGAAATTGTTGGTCGTTTGAGCACCAAAATCGCTTCTGTTCTTCGTGGAAAGCACAAGCCATCATACACACCTCATGTAGATACCGGCGATTACGTAATTGTAATCAATGCCGACAAGGTACGTTTCACCGGCCAGAAGATGGAACAAAAGGAGTACATCCGCTACACTGGTTATCCAGGGGGTCAGCGTCGTGCCACTCCGGCAGACCTGGTGAGTCACAACAAGCCAGAGGCCATTTTGGAGAATGCTGTTAAAGGTATGCTTCCAAAGAACCGTCTTGGACGTGCAATGGTGAAAAAATTGTTCCTCTATTCAGGCGAAGAGCATCCACACCAGGCTCAGAAGCCGGAAAATCTGGAACTCTAATTAAATCAACAGACTTTAAATTTCGCATCATATGGAAATGATCAATGCCATCGGACGACGCAAAGCTTCTGTAGCCCGGGTTTATCTGACCAAGGGCGACGGCAAGATCGTCATTAACGGCAAAGACTTCAAAGACTTCTTTCCACAAGATCACGTGCAGAATAACGTGCTCGACCCGTTTGCCACTGTGGAAGCTACAAACCTCTACGACCTGAAAGTTACGGTTGCGGGAGGTGGATACAAAGGACAATCAGAAGCAATTCGTCTTGCGATCAGCCGGGCGCTGGTTAAGCTAAACGAAGACTTCCGCAAGCCGTTGAAAGACAAAAGCTACCTCACCCGGGATGCCCGCGTGGTAGAACGTAAAAAATACGGTAAGCCAAAAGCACGGAAGAGCTTCCAGTTCTCCAAACGTTAATGCCATTCGGCACCTATTATTGTATCGAACTTTCAAACTTTGCAAATGGAAAAGCCTACATATAAAGAGTTGCTGGATGCCGGCGTGCATTTCGGCCATTTGAAGAAAAAATGGAATCCCAAAATGGCTCCTAACATTTTTATGGAGCGCAAGGGAATCCACATTATTGACCTGAACCGGACTATCGAAAACCTGGACCGTGCCGCTAATGCTGCTAAGCAGATCGCTCGTTCCGGCCGTAAGATCATGTTTGTCGCTACGAAGAAGCAAGCGAGAGACATTGTTGCCGATGCTGCCCGTTCAGTAGGAATGCCTCACGTAACCGAGCGTTGGTTGGGAGGTATGATGACCAACTTCTCTACGATCCGTCGGTCTATCAAGAAAATGCAGACTATCGATCGTATGCTCAATGACGGTACACTGGAGAGTGTAACTAAGAAGGAGCGTCTGACACTTACTCGTGAGCGCAACAAGTTGGAGAAAGTATTGGGTGGTATTGCTAACCTGAACCGCATCCCGGCTGCGATGTTTATCGTAGATATCTCTCACGAGCACATTGCCATTTCAGAAGCACATAAGCTTGGCATCCGCACCATTGGTATGGTAGATACCAATTCGGATCCGGCTAAAGTGGACTTTTCGATCCCGGCAAACGACGATGCGTCCAAGTCAATTGGCATTATTGTAAAGACCATCACCGCAGCTATTAAAGAAGGACTGGAAGAGCGTAAAAACTCCAAGTCAGAGAAGAAAGAAGCTACTGCGGGTTAATATTGATCCTCTTTCATCATATTTAAAGTTATCAAAACCGGAAATTCCAATGAGCACTATATCAGCTGCTGATGTAAAAAAACTGCGCGAAGCTACAGGCGCAGGAATGATGGACTGCAAAAAAGCGCTTAACGAAGCTGAAGGTGACTTCGAAAAAGCCATTGAGATCCTGCGTAAAAAAGGGCAGAAACTGTCTGTAAAACGTGCAGATCGCGATGCCAATGAAGGCGTTGTACTGGCTGTCGTTAATGACGATCACAACCAGGGCGTAATCGTAAAACTGAGCTGTGAAACAGACTTCGTAGCCAAAAACGATGATTTCGTTGCACTGACTCAGGAGTTCGCTGACCTGGCACTGAAAAACATGCCGGAAACGGTTGCCGATCTACTGAACCTGGAATACAAAGGAATCACTATCGGGGAGAAAGTAACCGAGCAAATCGGTGTAATCGGCGAGAAAATCGAACTTGCTGCTTACGAAAAGCTTGAAGCTGATGTTGTTTCTCCTTATATCCACATGGGTAACAAAGCCGGCGTACTTGTAGGCCTCAACAAAGATGCTGAAGGTGCATATGACGCTGGCCGCGATGTAGCCATGCAAGTAGCAGCCATGAAGCCTATCGCTGTTGATAAGGATCAGGTTGACTCAAGTGTTGTTGAAAAAGAGATCGAGATCGGAAAAGAGCAGGCTCGTGCTGAAGGCAAGCCGGAAGCAATGTTGGAGCGTATCGCCATGGGCAAACTCAACAAGTTCTACAAAGAGAACACTTTGTTGAACCAGGCTTACGTAAAAGGCAGCAACAAAGAATCTGTTGCTGATTACCTGAAAGGCATTGACGGAGACCTGACCGTAACCGACTTCAAACACGTTACTCTCGGATAATTTATCCGTTTCAGATATTAGTAAAAGAGCTTTCCTTCGGGAAAGCTCTTTTTTTTTGCCCCAACAGAACCTTGTGTAATTCCGAACAAACTCTAAAAAATAACACTATTTCTTACGATAATACCTCTGGTCTTTATTATATTACAAAGCAATAAGCAAAATGAAGGTCAGCCCCCCACACCATTCCTTTTTTTGGCCGGTGATAAAGGCAGTCCTGTCTATCATTCCATTATCAAATTATTCTGCTACCCTGAAGTCTGTCAAGACTTTTAACAGCCGTATTCATCAAAACTGAAGACATTGAGTCCACTCAATGTCACTGGTATATTCTCTACCATGAAGGCTTTAGTCTTCCTGGTATTGTGGTTTGTAACGCATATTAAAAAGAGGTCGGAAGCCTCAAAAAATACGGTCATGAAAAAAGTAATACTTACATTTCTTTTATTGCAGTGCTCCCTGATTTGGGTTGCTGCTCAGGTAAATGAGTTGAATGTAAAAGCCCTGCCCCAACTTGTAGATCTCAATATTGAAAAAATCTGGACAGGTGATCTCGACCACAACGGCCACCTGATTTTCTCTGTAACAGAAGCGGATAATCCAATTGGTTTATGGGAGTACATTTTACAACCAACACAAGATTCAACCAATTTCCTGCTGGATCAGCCTAATATCGTCGACCTGGTAGCCTATCAGTCCCAATACGGCGACATGAACAGGATCATTTATTTTTTACACTGGGTAGTAGGCACTTCCAATACATACCTGATCAAATACACAGACTTTCACGATCCCCGGCCTCTCATCAAATACGATAAACTGATGTATGGCCTGGAAGTAAGCGATGTGTTAAACTACGGAGATGTGGTAAGCTGGGGAAACAAAACAACCGGCGAAACCTACGACAATACAGGTACGCTTACAGGCCTGACTCGTAACGGCATAATCCACGGCTTACTAAATGGCCCCGACAGCACAGAATACCGAGCCTGGACAAAAGACGTTGGTGTTATACCAGGTCCTCAATATTGTGCCATTTACCGCTACCAGGATACAGGCAAACTGATTGGCGGATTTGGACCAGCCGATGGTGAAGGTTATGCAACCCGCCTACTCTGTACCGACGGGAGCTCAGCCATCCTTGACACCCTCCCACAACCCGAAAGTGTAGAATACACCTGGATGGGAATCGTTCCACACATGAGTTTTGCAAATGACGGAACAACCCGATTTATGGCAGCAGGCTGGGTTTACGACAATCCAGAGCCGGAGTACCAGTTATTAATATGGAATGAAGACCTGACTGACTATTCTGTTTATCAAAGCTTTGGAAGTGATTTCCCCGGATTGTTTAAGGTAGGTTCTCATGTCGTTGATGATAACAACAACGATGCACTGGTTCTTGGCGGAGACAATATAGACATGGAATATCTGGGATTCCCGGCCGATTACAGCGGTCTGTTGTTTCTGAATTCTGCAGGATGGCAACCACTGGAAGAAATCCTGGGCTATTCTTTTCTAAATAATGATGTTTTAGGAATCCCGGACGTGCGCGTACTGGAATACGATAAAGAAGCAGGTCATCTATGGGCTGCTGGTAAGGACATTATTGGAAAAGATCCAAGCGGAGAAGATATTCTTGCGGGATTTCTGGTAACGGTGGAGCAATTAGCTGGAAACATGTTTGCCCAAATTTCTGATGTTCAGGAAGTTCAGCAGTTGACAAAAGAATATAATCTCGAGGCCTGGCCAAATCCGACCACTGATATACTGACAGTAGAAGCCAATGCTCCAATCGGACAAGTGGATGTCTACGACATGAGTGGAAAGCAGGTAATAAGCATTGACAATAAACTCGCTTCCAGTCAATTAGACCTAAACCTGCAAAAGCTTCCTGCCGGCCAGTATTTGCTACGTATTCAAATGGAAAAAGGTATTATAGCAAAACTGGTACAACGCAAATAACATTTAACTTTTATTAAATCCCCCCGTGCTAAGCCCGGTGATACCTGCTGAATCAAGTCATTTAGCATCTTCACCGGGCTTCTTTTTTTAAGTCAGGGGCGCTTTCTTTCATTTCTTATTACAGACTTTCTCAGAAGCGACTTATCTTCACGCCTCGAATAGAATACCGTTCGGCATGAGTCCAAAATACAAGCGCGTACTGCTAAAACTAAGTGGCGAAAGCCTGATGGGGGAAAAGCAATTTGGTATTGATCCCCAAATGCTTGCCTCTTACGCCCTTCAGATCAAAGATCTGGTAGATGCAGGCATACAGGTTGCCATCGTCATTGGCGGAGGAAACATATTTCGGGGCTTACAAGCCAAAGATTCCGGTATAGAACGGGTACAGGGCGATTACATGGGCATGATGGCAACTGTTATCAACGGCATGGCTCTCCAAAGCGCCCTTGAAAAAACCGGATTATATACCCGGCTCATTTCTGCAATTGAAATGAAACAAATTGCTGAGCCTTATATCCGCCGACGGGCCATCAGGCATCTGGAGAAAAACCGCGTTGTTATTTTCAGCGCCGGCACAGGCAGTCCATACTTCACAACAGACAGTGCCGCTGCATTGCGAGCCAATGAGATCAATGCCGATGTGATTCTCAAGGGAACGCGTGTAGATGGCATTTATACCGCCGACCCCGAAAAAGACCCAACCGCAACGCGCTTTGACACGCTTTCTTTTGCGAAGGTGATTAGCCTTGGGCTCAGCGTTATGGACATGACAGCTTTTACCCTCTGCCAGGAGAATAACCTGCCCATCATTGTATTTGACATCAATGACCCGGAAAACCTGAAGCGAATTATTCAGGGAGAATCGGTAGGAACACTTGTGGAGTAACGTGCTTGTCTGGCAGTCAGCGGCTGCTCAGACATTATACATCATAAGTCACCTTCACCTCCGCCGTTTTCGGATGCGCCTGACAGGTTAGGATATAGCCCTCTTCCACTTCGTCTTCATCCAGGGCATAACACACTTCCATCTCTGTTTCCCCTTCCAGCAATTTGGCCATACAGGTCGAGCAGGATCCGGAAGTACACGAATATGGTGGATCCAGCTTGGCTGAAATTAATGCATCCAGAATGGTTTTCCCTTCCGGGATTTCAACTTCCACCCATTCCCCGTTTAACTCAACGGTAGCCTTTGCGGCTCCTGAAGCAGATGCAGCCGGAGCAACCGATTTGGCTTCCCGCTCATCCGGCGTGCTAAAGTATTCTACATGGATGTGTCGTTTATCAATCCCTGCGTTTTGCAACGCGGTTTCCGCTATTTCGATCATACCGCCAGGACCACAGAGATAAAACTCCGCCGTCTGATTGCTTTTCAGAGAGTAGTCCTCCAGAAAACGCTTTACCATCTCTGCATCGATACGGCCTTTCCAACCATCCCAGAAACCCGTTTTTCGGTTAAACAGTCCCCGTTTTGGTGGCTTTGAAAGCGTTTGAGCCATGTGAAACTGGCCAGAATAGCGTTCTGCCAATTCAGCGAGACCTTGCTGAAAAATGATAGAGTCCGTATTTCGATTGCCGTAAAGCAGGTTTACATTGCTCTTTGGTTCCTCCTCCAAAATCGTCTTCACGATCGAATAAACAGGTGTAATTCCGCTACCCGCAGCAATGAAGTAATAATCTTTCCGCTGTGCAGAATCCAGGTTTGGGGTAAATCGGCCCTCAGGAGCCGAAACCTCTATTTGATCCCCCACTTTTACATTCGAGTTGATGTGGGTTGATGCTTTTCCGCCATCAACACGTTTCACCGTTACAGCAAGATGATCTTCCAACGGACTGCTACACATAGAATAGGCCCGTCGCACCTCTTCGCCATTTAATTGGAAGCGAAGCGTGAGATATTGACCGGCTTTGTACTTAAATGTATCTTTAAGATCGGCCGGAACCTCCAAAAAGAGAGAAACGGCATCTTCCGTTTCATGACGTACATCTATTACCTTAAGGCTGTAAAAATTCATAAATTAGTATCAATTAAATCTTGATGTGTTTGGCTTTCGCCGAAAGGCACTTCAAAATGACATTTCTTTGTTCCACAACAACCTGAAGTTGCAACTGGTTTATCAAAATTCCCGACAAAGAACGAGAACCTGTCTGCACTAACCAAATTCCTGCTCAAAAATGCATGACTTTAAGTACTTGTTTGCCTACATAGCCCCTCTTGCCGCCTTCGCCGGCATTTATTTGGGCGGAATTTGGTCTTTTGGCGCCATTTACATCGGCTTTGTACTGATACCCCTGCTTGAGCTTTTTCTGCCTTATTCCGATAAAAACTTCAGCGCAAAACAAGAAGAGAATCGCTTAAATAAAAAACTTTTCGACTGGTTGCTTTACGCGAATATCCCCATACTTTTTGCCCTGCTTTGGTATTACTTTGACACGATTGCAGCCGGTGGACTCACCGGATTGGAGATCACAGGGATGAGCCTGAATGTTGGCATGATTATCGGCACCATAGGAATCAATGTAGCTCATGAGCTCGGGCATCGCCTAAACAAGACAGAGCAGCGGTTGGCTCAAGTTTTACTTACTACAGCCCTTTACACCCACTTCTTCATCGAGCACAACCGCGGGCATCACAAAAATGTATCTACAGACCTCGATCCCGCTTCCGCGAGAAAGGGAGAATGGGTATATCTATTCTGGTTTCGATCTTTAGTTGGCGGCTATCTCAATGCCTGGAAGCTGGAGAAAAAGCGATTAAACCGAGAAAAGAAAGCTGCCGGGCATCCTTCCAATTTGATGATTCAATTTACCCTGGCTCAGGCAATTTACTTATTGCTTGTCGGTTTGGTTTTTGGTTGGAACGTCCTGCCCTATGCCGTATTAATTGCTGGCATTGGCGTCTTATTGCTTGAAAGTGTCAATTATATCGAGCATTATGGCTTGCGCCGAATGAAACTCCCCAGCGGACGGTATGAGCCTGTCACTCCCAGCCATTCCTGGAACTCCGATCACGAGCTCGGACGCATTTTCCTGTATGAGCTTACCCGACACTCTGACCATCATTTTAAAGCTACCCGTAAATATCAGGTACTCCGGCATTTTGACGAAAGTCCGCAATTGCCAGTGGGATACCCCGGATCTATTGTACTCGCCCTATTGCCCCCGGCCTGGTTTATGATTATGAATCCGAGGGTGGACAGAGTAGAGCAGGCAAGGAGAGCCTGAGTCGGCAACCATCATCCTGAACTTTGGTATTGGTCCTAAAAAGATAAACGTTTATTTCAACCTGTCGGGTTGCTTAACCTGACAGGTCCAATATTTTTTGCCCTGTTATGACGAGACGAGCCATACTTCAAAATGGAGGAGATAATTTTCAGAAAGGAATTCATTCGGCGAAAGCCACCATCTACTCATAACGGAGCGCTTCAATCGGATCCAGTTTGGCCGCTTTCACCGCAGGGTACAAACCAGAGATCAGTCCTACTGCCAGACAGGTAAATACCGCCAGCAACATCCATGCCCATGGGATTAGAAAACTGCCCCCAAGCAGGATGGTAATAATGTTTCCGATGAGAATACCCAGTATAATCCCTACTATACCGCCTACCTGACAGATTAGGATTGCTTCCGTGAGAAACTGGGCCCTAATGGATTTTCGGGTAGCGCCTAAAGCCTTGCAGATACCAATTTCGCGGGTGCGTTCGGTAACGGAAACAAGCATAATATTCATAAGGCCGATGGCAGCTCCCAGGAGCGTAATCAAGCCAATGGCAATAGCGCCTAATCGTAAATTAGTTGTATTTTCTTTGATGGTACTGATCAGTCCATCACTCTTGAATATCTCAAAGTCGTTTTCCTGGCTGGCTCTTAACCCGCGCACATTGCGCATAATGCCGATGGACGACCCAATAGCATTATCCATCTCAGCGGCATTTTTAACAGCTACTGCCAGTAAATAATTGGAATCTGCCGAACCGAAAAAGCGCTTTCCGGTTTGTAACGGGATCAGCACCCGGCGATCTTCATTCGAGTTCATACTCGAACCCCGTTTTTTCAAGACGCCTACCACCCGAAATTTGCTATTTCCAACCTGAATCTGCTGGTCGACAGCTTTCAAAGCATCCCCTTTAAATAATTCTTCTACCAAATCCTGACCAATCAGGGCCTTATTACTGCCGTTTATGACTTCATTGATAGAGAAATTCCTTCCTGCTTCAATTTCAAAGCCTTTTATTGCCAGGTAATTTTCATTGATGGCAAATACACTTACGTTGGGATTAGTCTCCTCCTTGCCGTGTTGTATGGTGGCATTTCCAGAGCAATAGAGTGATACACTGACTTTAGCTGGAAAGGTGAAATCCTCCTTAAAGTCCATCGCCTGTTTAAACGAAATAGGCTCGCCGCGCTTGGCCTGTCGCCCTCCGCGATTGCCACTCAGAGATTCACCCCGTGGTTCGATACTGAATGTATTTGCGCCAAGCGAAGCAAAGTTGTCGTTGAGGGAAAAAATGGTACTGTCAATAGCCGTAAGGATGCCCACCAAAGCCATGATACCAAATGCAATGATCATGAGGGTAAGGATGGCGCGCAGTAAATTTCCGCGCACAGATCGGTAAGCCAGTTTGATATTTTCACGCCAATTCATTAGACATCCATTTTCGTTGGCAATGTAGTAAATTACAGAAGCTCCGTCTAACAAGTTCGATAAACGAACAACTTTCGGCGATACGTGGCTTAAATTTACCCTTTATGACTCTAATTCCTTGAATGCCTGCTGAATGGTATCCAGCATCTCAGAGTACATTCCCTTACTCGCGGCCAGTATTTCGTTTCCGTTTTTGTAGGTCTCTCCACCTGAGAAATCTGTAACTACTCCACCAGCTTCCTGCACGATAAAAGCACCCGCTGCAATGTCCCAGGGATTCAGGCGATATTCAAAAAACCCGTCGAAACGACCACAGGCCACATAGGCCAGGTCAACTGCTGCCGAGCCAAAGCGACGCAAGCCTCTGGTTTTTCGCATGAAAGCTTCCAGTACTTTCAGATAGGGAGCCATTCGACTATAGTCGTGATAAGGAAAACCTGTTGCAATTAAGCTATGGTGCGGATCGGAAGTTGCCGCCGGTTCGATTTTATTCTCGTTCATCCAGGCTCCACCACCTTTCCAGGCGTAGAAACATTCATTCTGGTTGATTTCGTGGACCACCCCGAGGAGGTACTCTCCCTTGTATTCAAGAGCAACACTAACCGAAAAGCACGGAAGCCCGTGCAGAAAGTTGGTTGTGCCATCCAGTGGATCAATAATCCATCGATAATCAGAAACAACCATGGAAACCATTCCCTCCTCCGTCAAAAAACCGGCATCAGGAATTATGGGGGCGAGGTTTTCAACGAGCATCTCTTCTGCGGTTGTATCCACAAAACTCACCAAATCATGTAAGCCTTTATGCTCAATGTCTTCTTCTTCGACCTCACCAAATTTTTCCCGAATAAAGGTGGCAGCCAGCGCTACTGCTTCGCGGGTCTGCATGCAATAATCTTCTAAGGTTGAAGCTTCCATTTAGGATGGTTTAAGTTGCCAGATATCCGGCAGATTTCGTCCGTGCTCGTTGTAGTCCATACCATATCCTACTACAAAAAGCGGCGGAATTTCAAAGCCGACATAAGGCAGATCCAGCGGCACTTGCAGTTCTTCGGGTTTAACCAGCAAACTGACAATGGTAACTGATGCAGGTGCTTTTTCAAGGACCTGTATCCGAAGGTTTTTCATGGTCAGCCCTGAATCTACTATGTCTTCCACCAAAACGACATGCCGCCCCTTAAGTTCGTTATTCAGGCCGATAAGCGTGTTAATTTTTCCTGTTGAGCTTACTCCCTGATATGAAGCCAGCTTCACAAAACTCACGTCACAATTACCCTCGAAGGCACGCAACAGATCAGCCGTAAAGACGTAGGCTCCATTCAGGACGGCAATAAAGAGCGGATTCTTTCCTTCCAAATCTTTGCTGAGTGATTGTCCCAGTTCTGCGATCCGCCGGGCAATCTGCTCAGCAGAAATAAATGGTTGAAATTGGAGATCGTGTAGCTGAATGAGGTCTGCCATAAATTATTCTAATCCGTATTTATCCAACAAATATACCAGACTGGTCATAGCTGCTGACCCCAGGTGCAGTTCGCGGCGATTTACAGCATCAATGGTATCTTCGGCCGTATGGTGAAAGTCAAAATAGCGCTGGGAATCCGGCTTAAAGCCGAATAACAAGCCCTTTTGATCTTTCAATCCGGATATATCTGCACCCGAGCCTCCGGTTGAAAAGCTCAGTCCGTATGGTTCCAGCAAAGGTAACCATTCTGTGACCTGTCTGTATTTTGGCTTGAAAATCTCTTCGTGCCCGTCGACCGTAAACCCGCGCGGGGTAAATCCGCCGCGATCTGATTCGATTGCAGCCATATGGAATTCTTCCGCTTCATTGGAAGCGGCCCAGTAGGCTCTACCACCGGCCAGACCATTTTCTTCGTTCATAAACAATACACAACGTAAGGTTCTTTTGGGTTTATAGTCGAGGGCACTGAGCAATTGCAGTACATCCATAGCCTGTACACAACCGGCCCCGTCGTCGTGGGCTCCGTGTCCAATATCCCAGGAATCCAGGTGCCCTCCTACCAGGATAATCTCATCCGGGTATTCGCTTCCGCGAATTTCTCCAATAACGTTGTAAGAGGTTACCGGCGACAACATCTGGCAGGTCGTACGCACATACACCCGTACTTCCCCCAAACGCAGCAAGCGACTCAACTGGTCGGAATCATTGGTACTGATAGCCACCGCCGCGATTTTCCTGACGCCCTCTTCATAGGCTAAAGTACCGGTATGGGGCACGTCGTCCCGTTTGTTGGTCATCGACCTGACGACAACAGCCAGGGCTCCATGTTTAGCAGCTTTTGAAGCTCCATATACCCGCTGATCCACCGCCCCGCCATAAGCAGCAAATGTGTTTATCTGGTTGGGGTCCATGGGTCGGTTGAAGAAAACAATTTTGCCTTTCACTTTCCCCTGATTCCCCAGTGCATCCAGTTCATCAAAATTTTTCACTTCTACAACGGGGGCTGAAACACCGTCTATCCCCGTACCTACTGAATTGCCTAATGCAACGGCATTCAGGTCGTATGAACCCATTGCGGAGGTTGCCACTCGCACGACCTCTTTCTCACCGCGCACCCAGCGAGGCACTTCACAGGCCTGTAGATAAACCGAATCAAGCCCCATGGTGTCGAGCATTTGCCGGGTATAGTCAACGGCTGCCGAAGCTTCCGGCGATCCTGCAAGCCGCCCCCCAATATCTGTTGACAGATGATACAACCAGGGGTAGGCTTGTCCGTGGCTCAACGCCTGGTCGTAAACAGAGCGAATAAAGAAGGCATCTTCATCCGTTTGAGCCGACACAGTAAGTGTAAAAAACGCACTAAGACATAGGAAAAGCGTCCGAATTGGCCGGAAAGAGTAGGAATATCTCATAGTTCAGAAAATAATTTTACGATTCTTCAAAAAAACAGACAAAAAAGTTACCCATAGGATTTATTATAAAATTTTGAATAAGCATGATTTGCGAAATTTAATTTCAGGACAACTCTAATTGCCGCGAAAAATTCTAAAACCAGTCATTTTCAATGGTTTATAAATCCATGTAGGAACACTTTTTTTAAAAAAATCCCAAAAAGTAATTGTACAATTTACATTAAGTACTTATCTTTGACTTATCGAAACACTAAAGAATAATTTGGTTTTATTTGGTTAGGGCTGAGGTAGTGCTTGTTAGCGCTGCCTCTTTTTTTTGTCACCACCCCACTTTCCGACACTTCTCCCCTCAATATACGTCCTGTTGAGACAACATAAAAAAGGGGCTGCACAAGTTGTACAGCTCCTTTCTAATTTGGAATAAAAAAAGGCGGTTCCCCGAAATTTTCGGAAATCCGCCAGATAATCACCCTATTCAGCGATGCTGAAAGTTTTTAGTTTCTTTTGTTGCCTTGTCGCTGTTGTCTTCGCCGTCTGATTTCTTCGATCAGCTTCTCTTTAAACTCTCTTTCTGCTTTTTGCAACACAGCCAGTTTTTTGGCAGGAACATGGGTCAATAAACGTTTGTAATACGCTTTGCGCAGGTCCAACAATTCCTGATCCTTTTCAAATTGATCGTTGATCAGGGCATCTGCTTCCTGTTCGCTCAGGTTAGCCAGATTTGCATCCGGACGGTAAGATTCGCGGATTGTCTTTTCTTTTTCGCGATACTCGTTGTAAACCGGCCAAAAAGCCTGAGACTCCTCCGGACTTAATCGCAGGCGGTCTGTAATAAAAGCAACATGCATGGCGCGAACGCGCTCATCTCCGTCTTCCGGTTGGGCAATAGCTGCTACGTTTAGGCACACAAGGAGCCCGGCAACCAAAATGGCATTTAATTTCATCCTATCTCCTAATTTTCATTATGACATTGTTTAAAAACAGCTCACTGGCTCCTGGAAATCTCGGGATCTCAGCAGGCATTACTAAACAACATCTATAACAGATCCTCGAGATCAGATAGATCGAGGTCATCTATCATTTCATCCAAATACTGATCGAACTCTTCTCCCTCGGAAAAGTCGGAGGGAATATTCAACTCTGTTTCCGATCCCTCCGAGGAAGCAAGTTCGTAGAGCAGATCCATTTCAAAATCATCCAAATTATCACTGATATAAGCGTGCAGTTCTTCTACACTTACTTCATCCATAGCTACATCCCGGGTAGAGCCAGCGGGCCACAGCAGCCAGACACCAGCAGCAACCACCAGACCGATAGCCGCAAGGCGATAAGCTGTTCTGTGCTCCAATACCCTTGCAAGACTGCTCAGAAAGCGGCCAAACACGGGCTGCCGTTTTTGGCCTACACCCAATTTGCCAGCCAGCTCTCTTTCCATTTCACGGAAGTATGCCGGCGGTACCCGGAATCCATCATCGGCCTTGTTTAGCCTGGACAAATTTGGAGCCAGGCCTTCCAATTCCTTTAGAATGTCTTCCGACAATTCTTTTTCATTTTTCATCATCCTAATTATTCTGTAGAATCCATACTCGAAAGGAGTACCTGTTCTACTTTCTTTACCGCATGATGGTAGGAAGCTTTTAAGGCTCCCACGGAAGTATCCAGGACTTCCGACATCTGCTGGTAAGGCATTTCTTCGTAATACCGAAGGAGAAACACCTGTTTTTGTTTATCGGGCAGTTCTGCCAGTGCTTTTTGCAATAACATTTCTGCTCTGTCTCCATCAAACCAGGGATCTGCTTCCAGCTTGTTTACTACCTGGCTTTCAGGATCATCCAGACCATGAGAAGATCGTCGTTTTTTCTTTTTCAGAAAGGTGATGGCCTCATTGGTAGCGATCCGGTACAACCAGGTATAGAGCTGGGATTTTTGTTCAAATCTGCCGATGGATCGAAATACTTTTACCAGACAATTTTGAATGACATCGTTAGCATCTTCGTGCTCAATCACCATTCGTCTTACATGCCAGTACAAGCGTTCCTGGTATTTAGCCATCAACAAGCTAAATCCACGATCAAAAGCATCTCCGCTTTGCAGCAGTTGAAGGATCTCTTCATCTGATATTTGATCATATCCAGCGCTCAATAAGTTGATTTTCGAAAGCTTTGACCCCTTATTCCCGGAAGGGTTTAAGACGGCCTCACTATTTTTACGATTTTTTTATACTACTCTCTCCCGGATTTATCATGCCCGGAAATTGCTTTGACTTGGAATCCCACATAAAAAAGGCATAAAAGAAACCAAAGAACATGGCCCCACGCTGGGTAGCCAGCATGCTTTCGGTCGAAACAGACAATGCAAATAACAATAGGAACAGCATAAACACGGACTGCCGTCGGGCACGTGGCAGGGCCCAGGGATATAGAAGCACGACAATCAGATAGAGCAAACCCAAGCTGCCCAATTCGACTGCCGTTTGTAAATACTGGTTGTGTACGTTCAGGTCATTCTCGAGGCAGGCACTACATCCCATCGCCGTATACTCCTGAACAAGGACGGCCTGAGCATTCCCGGTTCCGTGTCCGATTATGGGAGCCTCTTTCCAAGCCGAAATGGCTGCTTGCCATAATTCGCTGCGGATATTCCCGCTACTCGCATCTGAGGTGGAAAATTCCTGCACCGTACGCTGGATGCGATGGCGGGTTGTTGGAATGATCCATGCCAGTGCAGCAAGTAAAAGCAAGGCAGCCATTGCCTGGAGAAAACTCCGTAAGATTTTTCCCCGGCGAATGGCTTTTACCACATAAACAAGCAAGCCGATAAAGAGCAGCATCAAAAGCTGCATACGGGCAGCCAGCAAAACGACAAACAGCAAGCTGACCAGAATAAAAATGCGGTAGCCATATCGAGTGTCTTTGCCTTTGAGCCAAATATCAGCAGCCAGTACAATTCCGAAATTTAGATAGAGTGCAAAATAGGTAGGGTGGAAGGCCAGAGGGGCCCCCAGTGCCTTGTAGCCGAAGTCCGGTTCACCTGTCTTAAACCAGCTAAACAAACCGGCTATCAGGCAAATTGCCATTGCCGCTGTACACCCCAGGAGGTAAGACATTCGCATTGGAAAGTAGGTCGTACCCTGGTTGGGCGGCCCCACAAAAAAAAGCAATGGGAATATAAAGAGAGAAAGCTTTGTTTCAACTTCCCGCCACCCTACAGCCTGAAAATCAGACCAGCTAATCCCCAGCATATAAATAAGGAACAAGCCGATCAGGGGGTACATTCGCTTTAGCCGAAAGGCAGAAAAATAAAAATACCCTTGTCTGCCAACGATCCAAAGTATGAACCAAAGGACGGTAATCCAGGTAGCCAGTCGTGGAAAAACAGGTAGGAAAAAAGAAAACAGCACCACAGCGAGTGTTCGCATATCATGGTGCTGTTTTTCGGTAAAGATCATATCGATCTTAGCAATTATGTGTCAATCGCTTTCGCGAAAGTTTAATCAAGTTTTTGTTGTACTTCCACGATTTTGTAAGCTTCGATGGTATCATCCACTTTAATATCGTTGAAGTTTTTCACCAACACACCACACTCCATTCCGGACTTCACTTCTTTCACGTCGTCCTTGAAACGTTTCAGTGAGGACAGTTCGCCACTGGCGCCTTCCTTGGTTGGATATACTACGATGCCATCGCGAATAACGCGCACCTTGTTGTTGCGGGCAATTTTTCCATCTTCCACATAACAACCGGCAATGGTACCCACTTTACTAATCTTGTAGGTCTCACGCACTCTGAGGTTGGCAACAATTTTTTCTTCGCGTGTTGGTTCCAACATTCCCTCCATCGCGGAACGAATTTCTTCGATCGCTTCGTAGATAATGGAGTAGGTTTTGATTTCCACCCCTTCGCGTTCGGCCAATTTCCGAGCTCCGAGAGACGGTCGCACCTGGAAACCAACGATAATCGCATCGGAGGCAGAAGCCAGGAGTACATCGGATTCGATGATCTGACCTACTGCTTTGTGGATTACATTCACCTGAATGGTTTCAACAGACAGCTTAATGAGCGAGTCTGAGAGTGCTTCGATAGAACCATCCACATCACCTTTAACGATGAGGTTGAGTTCTTTAAAGGTACCCAGTGCCAATCGGCGGCCGATCTCATCCAGACTGATACGCTTGTTGGCGCGGTTAGCCTGTTCGCGAGCAATTTGTGCCCGGCGAGAAGCCAGTTGACGAGCATCCTGCTCATTGTCCATTTCTTTGAATCGTTCCCCGGCCTGCGGGGCACCATTCAGACCAAGAACAAGAACCGGTACAGACGGGCCTGCTTTTTTCAGCCGTTGTCCGTATTCGTTAAACATGGCCCGCACTTTACCGGAGTGTTCTCCGGCGACAATCGGATCTCCGATTTCAAGCGTACCTGTTTGAACGAGAGCTTTGGTCACATAACCTCGTCCTTTGTCAAGCGATGCTTCCAGTACCGCACCGATCGCCTGGCGATCCGGATTGGCCTGAAGTTCGAGCAAGTCTGCAACGAGGAGGATTTTCTCGAGTAGTTCGGGAATTCCATCACCCGTTTTAGCAGAAATATCTTGTGATTGGTATTCACCACCCCAGTCTTCGACAAGGAGGTTCATACTGGCAAGTTCTTGTTTGATGCGCTCTGGCTGAGCACCTGGTTTATCGATCTTGTTGATCGCAAATACCATGGGTACACCAGCTGCCTGAGCGTGACTGATTGCCTCTTTGGTTTGAGGCATGATATTATCGTCTGCTGCAATAATAATAATAGCAACATCGGTGATTTTCGCACCCCGAGCACGCATGGCCGTAAAGGCTTCGTGACCAGGAGTATCGAGGAAAGTGATTTTGCGGTTGTCTTCTCCTACCCGTACTTCGTAAGCACCGATGTGCTGGGTAATACCCCCGGCCTCGCCGCCTGCTACGTTTTCGCTACGGATAAAGTCAAGCAAAGAAGTTTTACCGTGGTCAACGTGTCCCATTACGGTCACGATTGGAGAGCGCGGCTGCAGATCTTCCGGATCGTCAACGATTTCTTCATCTTCATCTGCTTCTTCCTGAACAGTAATAAACTCGATTTCGTGACCGAATTCTTCGGTTACCAGTTCGATGATTTCAGCATCAAGCCGCTGGTTGATTGACACGATTACTCCGAGATTCATACAGGCGGTGATCACATCGGAAACGGGAACATTCATCAGGCTGGCAAGGTCCTGTACAGAGATAAACTCTGTAACCTGCAACTTTTCTGATACCTGTTCCTGCTCGCGGATCTCCTGTTTTTCCCGAAGACGCTCCCGGTTGTCCCGGCGCAGTTTTTGGCGTTTCCGTTTGTTACCGCCCGCCATACGGGCCATAGTAGCCTTGATCTTATCATCGATTTCTTTTTGAGAAACCGTTTCGCGATCGTCTTGTCGTTTTCCACGACGGCTTCCACCACCGGTAGTGCGTCGACCGCGATCTCCTCCTTTCCCGGAAACGGGACGAGCTGAAACCTTGCGGCGTTTTCGTTTGCGTTTGGGCTTATCGTCACCTGCTTTAGCGGCAGGTTTCTCGTCTTTTTTCTTTTTCTTCTTGGTATCCTTCTCGATGTTAATCTTTCCAAGAATTTTCAGACCGCGAAGCTCTGGAGCTTCGGCTTTGATGAGGCCCTTTTTCTTCTTGGTTTCTTCATCGAGTTCAGCTGCCTCTTCTGATGGCTTTTCTACCGGCTTTTCTTTCTCGGCCGCCGGTTTGGTGGTATCGGCTTTAGCGGCCGGAGCAGTTTCTTTTTTCTCCTCTTCCTTCTTCGCTACAGGTTCTGCTTTCTTTTTCTTGGCCGGCTTCTTCTCTGCTTTATCGGCATCCAGGTCAATTTTACCTTTCACCTTCAGCTGCACAAGAGGCTCTTTTTTGTCTGAATCGGAGGACTCTTCTTCTTTCTTTGCAGGAGCTTTCTCTTCAGGAGTCTCCTTTGCAACAGGCTCTTCTTTCTCAACCTTTTCAGGTTCCTTCTCAGGTGTCTCCTCCTTAGCCTCAACTGGTTCTTCAGCAGGCTTTTCAGGCTCTTCTTTTGGAGCTTCGGCAACTTTCTCTTCCTTAGGCTCTTCCTTCTTCGGCGGCTCAGCAGGCTTTTCGTCGGCTGGCGGCTTTAGAATAGTAGTAACAGTCTCGTCCTCATCCGACGAGGCATTTTCCTTTTTAGCGGAAGGTCGGGTGCCAATGATCAATTGATCGGCCTTTTCCTTGATAGCAACATCCTTCTGGAACTCCTTCAGCAGGGCTGACTCCATTTCATCAGTCACCTTAGCTGTTGGTTTGTTCTCGATCTCAAACCCATTGTCGGATAGAAAATCCACTATGGTAGAGACTCCCACATTCAACTCTTTTGCTACCTTAACTAGACGTTTCGACATTCAGTAATTTCTATTTAAATCCAAGCTTGAAAGCAATTACAACTTAAAAAGCGGTACAGCTTTTCGTGCTGTGAGCTTTCTAATGGAAGTACTGCGATCTTTACAGCAACTTCCTTTGCCCGGTTTTTCGGATGACAAAGATAGTCGAAAATAGCTCAATTAGCTACTTTAGCCTTTGTTTACCGGGCATACCGGGCCAATCAACAGCGAAAGGCGGATGACTAAATACTAGTCTCCATCAAATTCTGCTGCCAGAATACCCAGGACTTCATCTACAGTCTCATCTTCGAGGTCTGTTCGACGAAGTAATTCATCTTTACTGAGCTCCAGCACGCTCCGGGCTGTGTCACAACCGATGCCTTTGAGGGAATCGATGATCCAGGCTTCAATCTCATCAGCGAATTCGTCGAGGTCGACATCGTCGATCTCCATTTCATCCACATTACGGAAGACATCCAACTCGTAGCCCGTTAGCTTACTGGCCAGTTTAATATTTGTACCTCCCTTACCAATTGCCAGGGATACCTGGTCCGGCTCCAGATAAACACTTGCGCGGCCAGCTTCTTCATCAATAACGATGGAAGTTACTTTTGCCGGTGTCAGTGCCCGCTGGATAAAGAGAGACTCGTTATTCGTAAAGTTAACGATGTCAATATTTTCATTGCGCAATTCGCGCACGATGCCGTGAATACGGGAACCTTTCATTCCTACACAGGCACCAACCGGATCAATCCGGTCATCATAAGATTCTACTGCCACCTTGGCACGATCACCCGGGAGACGTACAATCTTCTTAACGGTAATCAAACCGTCTTCAATTTCCGGAACTTCCTGCTCAAGCAGTTTCTCCAGGAAAGAAGGGTCTGTCCGGGAAACCACAACGATCGGATTATTGTTCCGAACTTCTACTTTTTTAATAACTCCACGCACCATATCTCCTTTGCGGAAATTCTCTCCGCGGATGGTTTCGTTGCGTGGGAGTACCAATTCGTTTCCGGTAGTATCATCAATGATGAAGATCTCCCGCTTAAGCGGTTGATGTACTTCACCCAGAATGATTTCACCGACACGCTGGCTGTATTGACGATAAACTTCGTCTTTCTCAAGCTCCATGATCCGACTGATCAGGGTCTGACGTGCGGCCATAATAGCCCGGCGACCAAAATCCTTCAAAAACAATTGCTCGTAGCAATCTTCTCCGATCTCATAATCCTCATCAATTGAAGAGGCTTCAGAAATTGAGATCTGAGAGCGATCATCCATCACCTCACCGTCTGGCACGATTTCCCGTACCCTCCAAAGCTCGAGGTCACCCTGCTGGGTATTTACGATGACATCAAAATTCTCATCCGATCCATACTTTTTACGAATCAGGGTGCGGAAAACATCCTCCAGAACCCGGACCATTGTAGGCCGGTCAATGTTCTTCATGGACTTGAATTCCGAGAAAGTATCTACCAAATTCATCGCACAACTATTGGTTATAACAAACAGGCCTGTGCCTGTTCTTTTATTTAAAACTTATTTTCACCTTCGCTTCTTCAATGTCTGAATAAGCGATCTCGGGGTTCTCTGTTATAGTCTTTTTCCTCTTTCCTTCCTTGATGCGCACTTTGCGCTCAAGAATAATCGAATCTTCACCAACTTCTGTCAGCGTTCCTTCTTCACTGGAACCATCCTGAAGTTTCAATTCGAGTTTTCGTCCAATGTGTTTGGGAAATTGCCGGGGCAACTTAAGCGGCCTGTCCACGCCAGGAGAGGAAACTTCGAGCGTATATTTTTCGCCTAACCAGCCGTTCTCTTCAATTTCGCTTTCCAGCTTACGGCTAATTTCTCTGCAGCGATCAAAGTCAATCCCTGAGTCACTGTCAATAAATACCTCCAACTTCTGCTGGGGAGCGTTGAATTTTATTTCGATTAAAAAACAATCTTCAAACGCTTCTTCCTTAAATAAACCCTCTAATTGGGCTTCAATACGCTGCTCGATCACAGAACTACTACAATTAAAAAGAGGGAACACAGTGTTCCCTCTTTGCTTATTCCTTTAAAATCACTGCAAATATACGTAAAAACATTTGGAAATCAAACTACTATATTCTTGTCTGTGATATTAAAACCAAAGAGGGATACTCTTTAGATTGGCGTTATTTCAAGCGTTTTTAGGCAACGTCTGCCGATCTCAGCATGAACCGGGTGTCCGTGCAAACCTGTATGAAGCAGAATCAATCCGTAAAATACGGCCCAGGCTTTGGCTCTTTTAACCAAGGAAACATCGGCACCGTATAATTCAAGGGCTTTCCGAATATGCGTTTCTGCTTCCACATTATGCTCAAAAAGCATCCAAAAAGCGGCCAAATCGCCTGCCGGATCTCCACTGGTAATATCTCCCCAGTCAATGATGGCTTCTATCCGCTTATCGCGAATGACCATATTTCTGGGATGCGGGTCTCCATGCAGCAAACACATTTCTGACGGAAATGGTTCTTTTAAACCTTCCATCCAGGTATTCTCCAATACATCAAAGTCTAAATCAACCTCCTTTCGCAAGGCCGAAATACGCGATCGAAATGCTTCATTTTTTTCAGAAAGCGGCACTCCCCGATCCTTGTTTGCTGGCGCGCCCCTCCATTCAAGACCGTGTAAGGCTTTAAAAAATGCCGCCAGGCGCATGGCTTCTTTCGGTTCCGGCCAGGCCAATCCGCCGGATACTCCCTCAAACCAGGGGATGATGCTCCAATGCCAGGGATATTCGCCGAAAGGCTTACCCATAAAAACAGGAGCCGGTACCTGCATCGGCACGGCTTCAGCGATTTTCGGCAGCCAAAGCGACTCGTATTTTAAAAGCGCAACAGCCACCTGCCTGCGAGGCAGACGAACTACAAAAGCTTCCCCCAGCCGGTAATTTTCATTGTCCCAACCCGCATCCAAAAAAGAAACGGGCAAATGGGAAAACTCCGGAAATTGAGCCCGAACCAGTCTTTTAACCAAATCAACATCTATTGGCACCTCGGCCGGAGGAACTTGCAAAATCATTGGAAAAATCTACTATTTATAGCTCTTTGCGCAGACGGGCAACGGGGATATTCAATTGCTCCCGGTATTTGGCTACTGTACGGCGGGCAATATTGTATCCCTTTTCCCGAAGCATATTTTTGAGCTTTTCGTCGGAAAACGGCTTCCGCTTGTTTTCGGATGCCACTATATCTGAAAGGATCTTCTTTACTTCAAACGTACTTACTTCTTCCCCATCGGAAGTTTGCAGACTCTCGGAGAAAAAGTCTTTCAGTCGTTTGGTACCAAACTCCGTCTGTACAAATTTGCTATTGGCTACCCGGGAAACCGTAGAAATATCCAGGCCGGTAATGTCGGCAATATCCTTAAGGATCATCGGACGCATTTTCCGTTGATCGCCGGTTCGGAAAAAGTCTTCCTGATAGCGCATAATCGCGTACATGGTGCGATACATGGTATCCTGTCGCTGCCTGATGGCATCAATAAACCAACGGGCACTATCAATCTTTTGCTTGATAAATGTCAGGGTTTCTTTATCCCGACTCGCCATAGATTTCCCGCGCTTGCGGTAATTCTTGAGCATGTCCTGATATTGCTCGCTTACGCGAAGGTCGGGTGCGTTTCGAGAGTTTAGGGTAAGCTCCAGGTCCCCTTCGCGATTGAGGATGATAAAATCCGGAACGACATATTGTGCAGTACGGCTGTTGCCTCCGCCATGCCCGCTGGCAGGTTTTGGGTTCAGCTTAACAATTTCATCCATGGCATCGCGCAATTCATCTTCGTCGATGTCCAGCTGTTTTAGCAATTTGGAGAAATGCTTCTTGGAAAAAGCTTCAAACTGCTTGTCGATGATTCGCTCGGCAGTTTCCAGGGTTTCCCGGCCTTCCATTCCGAGGTCTTCCCGCTCCAGTTTGAGTCGCAGCTGGATAAGCAGACACTCGCGCAAATCACGGGCGCCGGTACCGGGCGGATCGAAACGCTGGATCTCTTTGAGCCAGTGTTCAACTTCAGAGATATCGGCGGTTACGTTTCGGGAAAACATCAGATCATCGATGATGTGTTCGGGTTCGCGGCGCAGGTAACCATCATCATCAATACTACCTACAACCTGTTCGGCAATGATCTGCTGGCGCTCGTCAGTAAACTCCAGCAAACCCAACTGCTGATTTAGGAATTCCTGAAAACTATCTTCTACCGGGATGGGCATGGTTTTATCCTCTTCCGTGGAGGCATATTCGCTGGATCGCAGCTTGTAGGAACTGGGGTCGTCCTCAATATATTCGGAAAGATAATCATCGAGTTCAAACTCTTCTTCGCGCTCTATAGGTTCACCGTCCTCATCAAGGGGGCGGTCGTCCTGCTCATAAAGCTCATCAGTGGTTTCACCTTCCTCAAGTGTAGGATTTTCTTCAAGCTCCTCTTTGATCCTTTGCTCCAGGGTAGCCGTAGGTATTTGCAACAGCTTCATCAATTGAATCTGTTGCGGCGACAGTTTCTGAACCAGTTTTTGACTTAGATTCTGCTTGAGCATTTTCCCTTTGTTCCTATATTCAGTAGCGGAGCTACAAGTTTGCTTGTTGATTAATGGCTGTCCACCGCAACATATCTCTTTCGCTGCTGCAAAAGATATAGCTTACTAATCTGACCAACGGTGGTTTAAATCGGGTCCGGGATTCCTTGCTGCATTAAAGTCACAAATACGGACTAAAAACATAAGGCTCGGATCTTGACGGTAAGGATTCCCCCATCAAAGTTACACCTGAAAAAAAGACTTCCTCGACTATCCCCCTGAAGAACTCTGATTCAGATGTATGCCACATGATAAATTTCCTATGAGGCGAATCGGGGTTTTAAAGCCCCGACATTAAAGTGCAAGTTAGGATATTTTCCCTGTTTGTGCCCGCTTACAGCAAAAAATATACCAATTTTTTCTCATATGTAAATCTTCAGGCCCTCACGACACTCGCAGCAATCAGAGCTGTCGGAATTTTACCGGGGATTGACTACATTAGCAGGAACACAAAACAATATCCGACTCATGGGAATTCCCGATAGATTAAAAGCCCTCCGGGCAGCGATGAAAAATAAAAATGTCGATGCTATTATCATCCCCAGCAGCGACTCTCATCAAAGTGAATACGTAGCCGCTCACTGGCAAGCGAGAACCTGGATATCCGGCTTCACCGGGTCTGCCGGCACCGTGGTAATTAGTCAGGAAAAGGCCGGCCTCTGGGCTGATAGTCGCTATTTCCTGCAAGCTGAAGAAGAACTTTCCGGCACGGGTATCGAATTGCAAAAAATGCACAACCCGGCCAAACCCGGCATTATCCCCTGGTTGAAAACCCAATTACCGGAAGGGGGTAAGCTTTCGCTGAATGGCCTTCAGTTTTCCGAAAGTCAGCTGCGTCAGTATCGCCGCAAACTGAAATCTGCCAACATCGAAATTGTAACCGAATTGGACCTCGTTGGGGAAGCCTGGGAAGATCGCCCGTCCTTACCTAAAGAGCCTGTATTTGAGCACGATGTAAAATATGCGGGCAAAAGCCGGGAGGATAAACTGGCAGAGGTGCGCAGACACATGAAAAGCATGAAGGTCGAGCACTATCTGTTGACCGCCCTGGACGAGATTGCCTGGTTGTTTAACCTTCGGGGAGCAGATGTGGCGTGCAATCCGGTATTTTATGCTTACACCCTGGTGAGCATGGACGCCTGCCATTTATTTGTGCAATCTTCCAAAGTTCCGCAGGACATTCGCGGAAAGCTGGAAAAATCCGGAATCAGCCTCCACGAATACGATGCGGTACTCGACTTTTGCGAATCCTTACCGGAAGGATATGTGCTTACACAGCCCGGTTTGATCAATGCTCAACTGTACAGCAAACTCCCGTTAAAGCAGGTTATTGAAGGGCCGAACATCGTGCGACGTCTCAAAGCCATTAAAAACGAAACAGAAGTAGAACACATCCGCGAAGCCATGCGAAAAGACGGCGTAGCCCTGCTGCGCATGTATCGCTGGCTGGATGCTCAGTTAGACAAAGGAGAAACGATCACCGAGGCAGCATTAGCCGAAAGGCTGAACCAATTCCGAGGAGAACAGGACCTCTATGTCGGAGAATCCTTTAATGCCATCGTCGGATACCGGGGCAATGGAGCCATCGTGCACTATCGTCCTATGCCGGAAACCTCGGCAAGCATTCGAAAAGAGGGTGTTTTATTGCTCGACAGTGGCGGACAATATATCGACGGCACCACTGACATCACCCGCACCACCAGCTGGGGACCGGTCGGAGAGGCAGAAAAACAAGCTTACACCCGGGTATTAAAAGGGCATATTGCGCTGGATATGATCCAGTTTCCGGAAGGTACGACGGGGGCGCAACTCGACGTACTCGCTCGCATGCACCTTTGGAACCACGGCCTGAATTACGGCCATGGCACCGGGCATGGCGTCGGTTTTTTCCTGAATGTACACGAACCGCCACAGGGTTTTGTAGCCAGTGTTTCGGTAGAGCGGGGAAATACTCCGTTTAAACCGGGCATGCTCACTTCAAACGAGCCGGGTTATTACGAAACCGGTGAATTTGGTATTCGGATTGAGAACCTGGTGCTTTGTGTACCAGGTGCTGATACTCCTTCGGGTAAATTCCTGAAGTTTGAAACGCTGACCCTGTTCCCGATAGAACTGGATATGGTAAAGCGGGATTTACTCACCAATGAAGAGATTAGCTGGCTCAACAACTACCATAAAAAAGTATATGACGAAATTGCTCCCCGCTTGAAGGAAGAAGAGCGCTTCTGGCTGGAAGAGCGGTGTCGCGCGATTCACTAATTAAAGCATTTCAACCTGACAGGTCGGCGACCTGTCAGGTTGAAAAAACAAAACCAATGAAAACAACAATCACCACCTTCCTTTTACTCTTCCTTTGTATTGGAACAAATCTTCAGGCCCAGAAAAATTCCGATTTTAGCTGGGCAATAGAGATCAACCCACACATAATATATCAACTCTCCTCTGACAGTTTACTGGAATCCAGCCCGAAGGTAAGCGCAGGAATTGCGGGCAAAGTATTTTACACCTTTTTCGACAGACTCCACCTGACCTCAGGACTTCAGGTTAATTATTGGCGCCTTTCATCCAGAGACTATCGCATCGTTTTTCCTTCTGACATCAATCCAAATGTTGGGATAGACTATCGACTAAGTTGGGTTAACCGTGCATACGATCAATTTTCATTGGACATTCCCCTTGAGTTGCGAGTTGATATTTTTGGAAAAAAGAACCGATTTTACCTGATTGGAGGAATTGGCTTCAATTACATACTCGAAGCTTCCGGCAAGTCAACAATCGTAGAAAGCCAAAGCAACTACATGCTTGAGTCGGAATTATTTGACGGCCCGGCAGAGGGATTTTTACTAAGCAGCAAGCTGGGAATTGGGTTTGAATTTTCATTAAAAAACGATCACTTCCTCTACTTCCAGCCTGATTTCCGGTGGATATATTTGGGGGAAGAAGGAACCAAATCAACAGAAAACCCGGCAGGCAAATATCTCACCCCCGGGCTTTCTATTGGTTATCGTTTTTAATTGCCTCTTACATATTCCGCCGATACTGGCCGCCTACGTCATAGAGTGCGTTGGTGATCTGTCCGAGGGAGCAGACTTTGGTTGCTTCCATCAACTCCTGGAAGATGTTATCGTTCTTCACTGCTGCTTCCTGTAATTTGCGGAGACTGGCTTCCGCCGAATCTGCCTTCGCTTTCTGCAGGTTTTGCAGGGTGGTGATCTGACCTTCTTTTTCTTCGGTTGTTGCCCGAATCACTTCCTTCGGAATGATGGTTGGCGATCCCTCTTTATTCAGGAAGGTATTCACACCAATGATCGGGTAATCGCCATTGTGCTTAAGGGTCTCGTAATACAGGCTTTCTTCCTGAATTTTACCCCGCTGATACATGGTTTCCATGGCACCAAGCACGCCACCGCGCTCGGTAATGCGGTCAAATTCGGTCAGTACGGCTTCCTCTACCAGATCTGTCAGTTCTTCGATAATGAAAGAGCCCTGTAGCGGATTTTCATTTTTCGCCAGCCCCAACTCGTGGTTGATGATCATTTGAATCGCTACAGCCCGACGCACACTCTCCTCGGTCGGAGTGGTAATGGCCTCATCATAAGCATTGGTGTGCAGGGAGTTACAGTTGTCGTAAATCGCATACAGAGCCTGCAGCGTAGTACGAATATCGTTGAAAGAAATCTCCTGGGCGTGCAAAGAACGGCCGGAAGTTTGAATATGGTATTTCAGTTTTTGCGAGCGATCATTGGCACCGTATTTCTCGCGCATGGCTTTCGCCCAAATGCGTCGCGCCACCCGGCCAATTACCGCATATTCCGGATCGACTCCATTGGAGAAGAAGAAGGAAAGGTTGGGTGCAAAAGCATTGATGTCCATGCCCCGCGAGAGGTAATATTCCACGAAAGTGAAACCATTGGCCAACGTAAAGGCCAACTGGGTAATCGGATTCGCGCCGGCTTCGGCAATGTGGTATCCCGAGATCGAAACGGAGTAAAAGTTGCGCACCTGGTGGTCGATGAAATACTGCTGGACATCACCCATCAGTTTCAGCGAAAACTCCGTGGAGAAAATGCAGGTATTTTGTGCCTGATCCTCTTTTAAAATATCAGCCTGTACCGTGCCACGCACAGATGAAAGCGCCCTGGCCTTACATTCGGCGTAAGCCTTAGCATCCAACACCTGATCGCCTGTGATGCCGAGGAGCATCAACCCCAAACCATTATTTGTTGGAGGCAAATCGCCGCGGTATTGCGGACGCGTCAATCCGCGATCTTCATACAGTTCTTTTAGGCGGGCTTCCACCTGATCTTCCAGGCCGTGTTCTTTGATGTATTTCTCACATTGCTGATCGACAGCCGCATTCATAAAGAAGCCGCAAATCGTAGCCGCCGGGCCATTGATCGTCATGGATACCGACGTCTTCGGATCGCAAAGATCGAAACCGGAATACAGCTTTTTGGCATCATCCAGACAACAAACACTTACGCCAGAGTTACCTACTTTGCCATAGATATCCGGACGGTGGTCCGGGTCCTCGCCGTAGAGGGTCACGCTGTCAAAAGCGGTGGAAAGGCGGCTGGCCGGCATGCCTTCAGAGAGGTAGTGGAAACGGCGATTGGTACGTTCCGGCCCGCCTTCTCCTGCAAACATTCGGGTTGGGTCTTCGCCTTTGCGCTTGAACGGAAAAACACCGGCTGTGTACGGGTACTCGCCCGGTACATTTTCCTGCATACTCCAGCGAAGGATCTCGCCCCAGTCTTTAAACTTCGGCAGGATCACCCGTGGAATATTGGTGTGCGAAAGCGACTTTACATAGGTTGGCACCCGAATTTCTTTGCCGCGCACCGAATAGACATATTCTTCGCCGGCATAGGCTTCTTTCTTTTCTTCCCAGCCATCCAAAATACGCAAGCCATCCCCGGAAAGGTCCTGTCGCAGACGCGTATAATTTTCTTCGAGTGTTTCAACCGCAGCATCGGCTCCTCCATTTTCTTTCAACACCTCAATTGCCTGGCGGAGGCCAAACATTTTGCGAGCGATATCTACTTGTTTATCCACCCAGGAATCATAATGCCGATTATTTTCCGAAATTTCTGAGAGGTAGCGTGTCCGATTAGGCGGAATGATGTAAATTTTCTCGCTATCGCCTTCCGGCAATTTCAGGTTTGGTTTTAGATCGGCTCCTGTTTTATCCGTAAGCTGTTCCATGACCGCCCGGTACAAACGATTCATACCCGGATCGTTAAACTGGGAAGCAATGGTGCCAAAGACTGGCATGGTCGACGGATCTGCATCCCACATATCGTGATTGCGCTGATATTGTTTTTTCACATCGCGCAGGGCATCCTGTGCGCCGCGCTTGTCAAATTTATTGAGGGCGATAAGATTGGCAAAATCGAGCATATCAATCTTCTCCAGCTGGGTAGCTGCTCCATACTCAGGCGTCATTACATAAAGCGACACATCTGAGTGGTCTACAATCTCCGTATCCGACTGCCCGATTCCGGAAGTTTCCAGAATGATCAGATCGTAGCTGGCGGCTTTAAGGATGTCAATAGCTGTTTGAACGTGCCTGGACAAAGCCAGATTGGATTGGCGGGTAGCCAGTGAGCGCATGAATACGCGCGGGCTGTTTACGGAATTCATCCGAATGCGGTCGCCCAGAAGGGCCCCGCCGGTTTTACGCTTAGATGGATCGACAGAAACGACAGCCATCGTTTTCTCCGGAAAATCAACAAGGAAACGGCGGATCAACTCATCTACGAGACTTGATTTACCGGCGCCACCGGTGCCCGTAATTCCAAGTACGGGTACTACTTTTTTCTCCACCTTACGGCGAATGTCTTCCAGCCACTTTGTGTTTTCTTCCGGAAAATTCTCTGCGGCAGAGATCATACGAGCGATGGAGTGTGCATCTTTATCCTGGTAGGTTTTGAGTTCGCCATTCAGGTTTTCTCCAACCGGGAAATCGCAATTTTCCAGTACATCATTGATCATCCCCTGGAGGCCCATCTGGCGGCCGTCATCCGGGGAGTAAATGCGGGAGATTCCGTAATCGTGTAATTCTTTGATTTCTTCCGGCAGGATGGTTCCGCCACCGCCGCCAAAGATCTTGATGTGGTCTGCTCCCCGTTCTTTGAGCAGGTCGTACATATATTTGAAGAACTCGTTGTGGCCTCCCTGGTAAGAGGTAATTGCCACACCTTGAGCGTCTTCCTGGATGGCAGTATTTACAATTTCGTAAACGGAACGATTGTGTCCCAGGTGAATAATTTCCGCTCCGGAGCGTTGCATGATCCGGCGCATGATATTGATGGCCGCATCGTGGCCGTCAAACAGCGATGCTGCTGTTACAATTCGGATTTTATTCTTGGGTTGGTAGGGCGCGATTTTTTGCATATTTCTCCATTTGTGCCACAGCAATTATCTTTTTGGCCCCTTTCGGGGAATGGCCGATCGCCAGGATCAAAACCAAACGAAAAAGACGTATCTTAAAGCCTATGAAGCTAAAGCTGTCTGCGGTGATTTCCGCCTGCAAAATTACGAATTTTTCCGGGTGGAAGACGGGCTTACTGCCAATCTCTTTTTACTTTCTGATTTTCACTTGTTTGCCACAAGGATCAATCGCTCAGGAGACCTTCCCCCGCAAGTTTAAACTACCAGATGTTCTCAATGAGGTTTCAGGGCTATTCATCCAGGCTCCCGACAGCCTTTGGTGGCACAATGACAGCGGCAATCCGCCAACTTTATACCGCACCAACCGGCAAGGAGACATCGTGGAAGAGATCCATTTTGACTTTCTACGAAACCGCGACTGGGAGGATATCAGCCATGATTCATCCGGTAATATTTACATCGGCGATTTTGGTAACAATTGTAACTGCAGAAAGGACCTTCGGGTTTACATTTACCATCCGGAATTGCAAACTGTCGATAGTATTTTGTTCCATTTTGAAGACCAAACGGATTTTCCGCCGGGGGATTCCCTGAGAAACTTTGACCTGGAAGCCTTTTTCTGGCACAATGACAGCTTGCATCTTTTTTCCAAAAACACCTTGCGTAAAGGGGGCGATTTCACTTGCAAGCACTATGTAATACCTGCCAGTCCGGGGACACACACTGCCCGAATCACCGAAACGATCACGCTTCCTGGGAGAGTAGCAACCGGAGCTGCCATTTCAGCAGATGGAAATAAAGTCGCCATTGTTTCTTACCGCTTTAAAATGTTGCTGGGATTTCTGCCTTTTTCCCAGGCCAGCGTTTTTGTCTTTTCAGACTTCGAGGGGAGTCGGTTTTTCTCCGGGAAGATGGAGAAATACCGTATTCCGCCATTTTTCATTGCCACGCAGTATGAATCAATAGACTTCATTGATTCAAAGACGGTCTATGTCGCTTCTGAGCGCACCGTCATCATTCGCCCAAAGGCAAAAAAAGTAAAGATCGCGAGGTGAGCCGTTCCGGAAATAGCGTATTTGAGGAGAGCGGGCTCCGGTTTGAATTTTCGGATCAATGGGTGGTGCGGAAATACGATTCTCACAATTACTATCGGGGCTTGAGTTCTGTGGGCATGAAAGCGGTGGACTTTATCGGTATTTTCCAGGAGAAAGCGGTCTTGATCGAGGTAAAGAACTATGGTCAGCAGTCTCCCTTAAAAGCCATTGAAATCCTGAACAATCCGGATTCTTTTATCGAACACATGCTCCAAAAAGTGGAAGACACGCGGGTAGGCATCCGGGCGATACACGGTTATTTCATGCGAAACTGGTGGTACCGAAAACTGTATCCCCGTCTTTTGAGGCTCCCTCTTCGTCGCTGGAACCGGGCTTCCTGGGTGTTTTGGGCACAGCTATATCATCTGGTGTGGGAGGCCGAAGATCTGGAGGTCATTTTCTGGTTTGAATTTCTGGAAAGATACGAGGGGGTGGCTGATAATCGCTATCAGGAATCCATGGAGCAGATTGAAGATCTGTTGCAAAACCAACTTGCAGGAAGTGGCATTCAAGCCCGGATAAATAATTCGGGGACCACTCCTCCTGCCGGACTTCGAGTTATCGGGTAATTTCTATCTCCTTTTCTTTTTCTTCCCCCAGTTATCCGGATTTGCAAGGATGTAATTGGAAACATACACATATTCAATCTCATGCCGGATTATCCGGTCATGGTATCTTGATTGCCAGGCAAATTCCGGATCAATGATTCGGGCATTTTTGGTTACCCCTACCTTGTACCCCCGTACAATGGATGCCAAATTTTTGGACTGGGGACCAAATTTGTTTTTGGATTGGGATGGGGTTGATGGGGTTGATGGGGTTGATGGGTTCGCAAGATTTTGCGAACCTTCATGATTTTGCGAACCTTCATGATTTTGCGAACCTTCCGGTTTATCAATAATGATGATTCCATGAATATGGTCTGGCATCACCACAAATGTTCCCAATTTGACAAATGGAAAATGGTTGGGGATTTCATACCAACATGAATTGGCAAAATGGCCAATCGGTGAAAGGTCCATCTTCCCTTCATTGATACTGCCAAAAAAATGGGTTCTGTTTTTGGTACAAATGGTAACAAAATAGGCCGCATTTCGGCTGTAATCCCACCATTTTGCTCGAATGGTGCCATCCCTGAATTTCTTCTTCATCTCCACAAATTTTCAATCTCCTCTATTTCCCCGACAACAGATCCTCTGCACCGGGATTCAGCAATTTATACAATCTGGCAAAAGCTTCTTTATTTTCCTGGATGTGGACGGCATTCGAGATATCCTCTCGCTCGCCTTTGGTGAGGTGGAATGAGATGGGGGCGGCTTCTTTACCTTCACCTGGCTCGTAGGTAAAGCGGATCAACTCAAACATATCCGGTCCGAGGATATCATGGAGAAAGCCGAGATTGGTGTCGTGCTCGTAATTCTGCAGGCTTATCACCTGGCCGGCGATGCCCAGCGGATTAAAGATAGACTCCAGTGTGCCCTGATCATCGCTGGCAGGAATGTCTAATTTCCGGTCGAATGCCCGTACCTGCACCAATACTACTCCCGAAGTATTTTCCCGGATCCACTCTTTAAAAACATGAATAAAGCGGGTAGCTGACTTCAGCCCAAAATTATCGCGAAAACCGGCATCCATAACTTCGATAGCCGGTTCCGTAGGCAGGTATACATTGGGCAGGATGTAGGGGAAGGTCGCATTCATCCGGAGCGCCGAGCTCATGCTCAGGTTTTCTGCATTCTGATTTTCAAACAAGCGGGCAAAATCCACCGCATCAATCTCCATGGGGCCATTCTGCCGAAGGTCGGCTGGTGTACCCATCATATAACTTACCTTATGCGGTGAAATCACAATTCTACGTCCGTCGTTTACTACTGCCGGGGTAAAGAACATCAGCGGAATATCAGCTCTTAACTCCGGTTCCCGGTAGTCTGCCAACCTTCGCCGAAAGGCATTATTTACATTCTCATTTAACTGCTCTTCAAATACATAACCCCGATCTTTTACATAGGTATATCCTCCCTGCTCGAAACGGGACCAGGGAATAAATAAGTCGTTGGTAACAATGGTAAAAGCAATCGAATTGAGCAAATCCTTCGTCACCAACTCATTGAAATTTGGATCTGCAAGCGTATGTGGCTGCCCCTCTAATTGCTGTAAATACAACTCCCGATAATAGGCCGCGCCAATCATACCTCCCGAAGCTCCGGAGATCAGCATGGTATTATTGAGTAGCTTCCCTTCATTTTGCTGATCGGCTTGCTGCAGCACGCGCATAGTCCAAAGGGTGGACTTTAATCCGCCGCCACTCACGCAGAGAAACACCATTCTGGGCTTGCCAGCTTCACCAGGGTGCGCCTTTTGCTTCCAGTTCTCCAAAATCTGAAGCGTTGTCAGAGAATCTGCCAGAACATTGGCCGGGCTGTAAACTTCCTGCAAATCCGAGTAGGTATAAGATGCTTCTGAGGAATAGTCGAGTCCGTAAGCTTTGCTTCGGTGGTTGAAGCTCTCAAAACGGGTTATATAATTTACCGACAGCAGAACCAGAACGAAAACGGCCATTCGCCAACGGTGGAACCAATAACTGACGGCACCGATCAGTGCAATACCAACGGAAGCCATTAGAAAGATGCTGGCGCCCGCCGGAATTCGGAAAGCGGAATAATCAATCAAATACCCCAACACCAGCAAAATGATCAGGGAAGCCAATTCTACTTTTACGGCATTCAGATGGTTCTGGCGAAAGACCCGCAGCAATACAGTTGGATCGTAATGTGCCACGGAACGCACAATCCTTGGCCGACAAGACTCTGTCAGGTAGGTGTCTACCCGCCAACGATCCATTCCCGTTTTCACTCCGTGGTAGTCGACAGGCCGACGCAATCCCGGAGCCAAATGCGGCGGATTGGCATTCCGCACTTCAACATAACTTTGAATATCCTTATTGGTAAAATTGAAATAAATAGCCAACAGAACGACTAAAGCCAACAAGCCACTCAGGAATCCTATGATATTGATAGCGACCTGAGAATAATGCCCCGACTCCTGATACGTAAACTGAAAGTTGAAATACAGCATTACGGCGATAAAGGCGATCGGAATCACCATGTTATTCAGGGCAAATTTGGTAAAAGGCCTTTTAAGTGTGGCAAGGAAAGGAAAGTAATGAGCCCCAAGCAGGTAGCAGGTCAGATTCCAGGTCATTACGAGTGCTCCGTATGTGAGCCCAATAAAAAAGAAGCTCCAAAACCCTACAACACCGAGGTATTCCGGTGCCCAGAATAACAACTTTACGCCATATTTTGAACCAATCGCCCCGGTAAGCAGCATCGCCAAAAACAACCAGATTAGCAACAAGACAAAATTATTCCTCAGGTGCAGCACAAGAAGCTGAACGGGAAAGGAATAAAATATCTGGCTGAACCAGCGGCGCATACGTCTTAGGTTTGGTTATTGGGCATTGAAAAGTATTTATATACAACGAGAACCATTCGCGATTTACGCTCTAAAATCGTTCTATTTTTTGGATTTTTCGCGCATTGTCTTTCGGATTACTTCCCAAAGATCTCTTTCAGCTTGTTTTCGAGCGCAGGGCCTCTTAAGTTTCGGGCAATTATACGCCCCTCTGCATCCAGCAGTACGGTTGCCGGAATAGAACGAACGCCATAAATACCGGCTGCTTCATTTTGCCAGCCTTTGAGGTCGGATACATGCTGCCAGGCCAATCCGTCAGCTTCAATAGCTTTCAACCATTTATTGCGGTCGCGATCCAGGCTTACACCTAATACTTCAAAGCCTTCTTCTTTGTATTTTTCATACGCCTTAACCACATTGGGGTTTTCGCGGCGGCAGGGACCACACCAGCTTGCCCAGAAATCGACCAGTACCACTTTGCCTCGAAGGCTGTGCAAATTGAGTACCTCACCTTCGGGAGTCTCCATCTCAAAATCTGGTGCTTCGCCTCCCACTACCAGGGAACTGACCCGTTTGATTTTTTGAGATAACTCTGCGCAAAGTCCGGGATATTCTTTTTGATAGGCATCAATATACTGCTGGGCAAAATGGCCAAAATTTGGGTGGCTTGTCTTTTCCAAAGAAGCAATCGCTCCGCCAAGTGCCAGTCTGTGTGCCCGCATTTCAGTCGGAATCTGATCCAGGCTGGCCTGGATAAACTTCTTGTGGTTGTCAGGCAGAATGCCGATACGGCTTAGGGTTTCTACGTAAGATTTCCAGGATTCATACACCCAGGGATTGTAGGCCAGGCTGGGATCTGTCCAGTCTACAAATCGAAAGAACTGCTCGGCAAAATACCCGATCTCGTTCTCATAGCCTTCCGGGCTTACCGGATAAAACATATAGGTATTAAGGGCTACGACATTGCCCAGCCATTCATTTTCCTCCCGTACCGAGTTGAGCAAGTCCATTTTTGCTTTGTCTACCACCTCCATTTGGGCCACTACCTTCGCCTGAGCTTCCGGATTGCTCCGAAGTTGATTATACTGCCCGGAGAGGGTATTGGACTGCGTCTTCAGCGCATTTATATCCGTCTTCAATTGCTCGTAGCGGGTATTTATTTCGGAGCCACTCACTGTTGCAGATCGCATGTTTCGACAGTTGCCGGCAATCCTGACATCTGATTCGGAACCCAGAATAATCGGGCGCACCTGGCTTTCTGTCATTCCGATGTAATAAAAGCGGGGATCGCTTTCGGGAAGCTCAAAAACCCCTTTTCCATTTTCCACGGAAGTGGATTCAATTTGCTTAAAATTCAGTCCTGTAAATTCATACAGGTTTATGGTTTGCGGATTATCGCAACCCGTCAATTCCAATTCCACCTGAATCAATTCTTCTTTAATCGTCCAGGAAACACAGCTAATCGCAACTACAAACAATATCCAGCGCATATTCATTTTTCTTTTTTTCAAACAGTTGTCTGGTCATCGACTAAAAGCAGTTGATGATACAGGATTCCAAAATTAAGGACAATAAGGCGATTCTCACACCCCGTACGGGATGTTGTGCCGACAAGCTGTCGCATTATCGCTAAAAATGGGCAAGAAAATCGGCAAAACAGCGAACGACCGAAATCCTCAGGGATCCAGCCGTTCGCCTTTACCGGGGGGCAATTATTCTACGACCATCCGGCCGGCAGCTCTACCGCCAGGACCTTCGATCGTGTAAAACAGGATGCCTCTTGGCAAATCCTGTAAATGTTTTTCATTATAGCCTTTCGGCGAAAGCCAATTCTCTTCCCGGATCACCTTCCCGCTAATATCGGTGATGCGCAACTGCACCTGACCGGAATCCGGCAACACATAGCGCAGATTGGTGATTCCCACGGATGGATTTGGGTAATTGGGCAACAAGAGCAGTCTTGGGTTGGATTTCCCCTCAAAGGAGAATTCCAATCCGTAGATGTTGCTGTTGGCTGAATAAGCCTCTGAACTTGTGGGGCGATTGCTTAACACAAACAGCTCGCTGGTATGTATTGCCCGATTGACTGTAAGTTTGAGACTAAACAAGACATCATTGCTTTCAGAAGCCGGAGCTTCGATGCCGCTCCAAATAGCAGATACGGAACCCAGTTCTTTGAACCAGGCGATCTGATTTTCACCAGACAATCCTTTTTCCAATTCTACTATTTCAAGTAGTTCCGGATCGTAAGAAAGGCTGAATTGACATCCAAGCATCTCGACATCTTTGATCCGGATTGGGATCTCATAAACTTCGCCCGGATACAGATGGCTATTGGGCAACAATAAGGCTTTCTGCTGATCGAAAGACCTGTTTTCACCTTCTTCTCCGAGGTTTGTTGAAGCACTGAGGTTCACATCTCCAATTTTCACCCCAACAAAATCAGCGGTGAGTTGATCGGAAGACAAGTTATTGAAGTTGACCACTTCGGGGAACATCGGCGTCCAGGGATCCAGTGTGTCCGGGAACACGTAGGCCGCATCGACAAACCGCCAGGAGGTATTGTTGGGAAATTCCGTTTCAAGACCCAGTATCACTTTCTGAATGGCCAGCAAATCCAGGGTGGTAATCGATTCTGAATTATTGGCATCCGCGGCAATGATCTTATAGGGTGAATCCAACATGGCCAAACCTAATATGTGTTGCTGGATATATAACATGTCCAGGGTAGACACACCATTTCCTGTTTCTTCATCATAATAAGGAGCCACTGTATAATCAGCCCCCGTTGGAACGGTGATCAGGTATTCCCCTTCCTCATCGGTCATATCCATAAACATACCGCCATTGACATTGACCATGACATTCGCTACCATATCATAATCCTCTGTAGCGATTTGCCCGGCGATATCAGCTTCATTACAAACATCCATATTGTCCTGAATGTCTATATAGGTCTCGCAGAAGTCCTGATTGCCTGCGGCATCTGTGACCCAAATTTCCACGGCCTGAATTCCAATATCGTCGCAGGTATAGATATTGCTGGTATCGCTCACATCCGGGCTAAAGGAGAACAGGAGATCTCCCGGGCAGTTGTCAAAACTGCCCAGATCCAGCGTAGCGGCAATCACTTCGATCATCCCTGTTTGCATGATCTCAATATCAGCTCCGTTCAGGCAGTAAGGACTTGGCAATTTGCAATCCTCCACCGTGAAATTGACGGTCTCGAAAGCCGTATTTCCGCAATTATCTGTTATGGCATAATTAACCACATAATCTCCTGGCACCACATCGGCAACCACTACATCGCCACTCACATCATTAAAGGAGCCAAAAGAGCCATCGATGTCTACTTCAAATTCTTCGCTGCAATCGTCTTCAATTACAGGGAATGGAATGATCAGGTCTTTGTCGCAGTCTTGCTCTACAATACAACCATCCACTGTCGGTATTGTGAAAGTCGGAGCTGTATTATCAATAATCTTGATCGTCTGCTGGTGCACGATGTACCCATCTGCTTCGGTGCCATCGTTTATACCATCCTGGTAGGTCATTTCGTCCAGATCGCCATCGCCATCAAAGTCAATTCCTGCTTCCACTTCGTTTAGCTCGGCATAAACATCTTCGCCAAACTCATCGTAAATACACCAGTTTACGGCTGTCCAGGTACGAATTATCTTATAGCAGGCATCCGGAACCACATAGAAGTATTGATCATCCCAGGAAATCCCTACCATTTCACATTCATCGTTGAAAATTTCGGGGTATCCGAAGTCGGGGAGATTGCCGTCTTCGCAAGTCACTTCCAGGTCATCCGGAAACTCAATGGCGAAGTTGGATAAATGCTCTACGCTTATCGTTTGCGTACAACTGCCGGAGGCATTTCCTACACCGTCTACGGATGTCCAGGTGCGCACGATCGATCCTTCCAGACAGGCATTAATGTTGATACTTACCTGATAATCGGGAATCACTTCGCAGTTGTCGTAAAAGAGCGGCTCGCCAAACTGATCAAGCACACTGTAATTTCCGGTATTGAGAGGCACAGCAAATTGCTCATGGTACACTTCGCAATTGATGCTGATTGGTGCCGGGCAATTGGAAATGATCGGCGGAATCGCATCATCAACATTTACGACGACCATGCATTCATTGAAATTGCCGTAATAATCATACACGCGCATTACGACCGTAATTGGGCTGGCCGGAATATCTTCACAACAGAAAGTAACCGCAGGTCCAAACTGGAGGTTGCCCGGGAGGCCACAGTTATCCTCTATTCGGCGAACTTCAAAATAATCAACGCCACAATTATCTAAACTGCCATCGTCGAATATATCGGCCGGCACTACTGCCAGACCATTACTCGAGAGATTCACTTCTGTAATTTCATCACAGATCGCAACAGGAGCGATGTCATCAATCACTTCAATCTGAACATTCAAATTGGTTTGGTTTCCGCACTCATCAATAACCTGATAGGTAATGGTGTGAAATCCAATCTGTAAGCCCGGAGCCGGGATCAATCCGCCATTCGAGCCGTCTATGCCATTGGCATATACTGCTTCGCCGACAGGCGTAAAAATATACACGGTCCAGTCGTGGCAATTGTCGCTAACAACCGGAGGCAACAAAAAGTCCTGCGAAGTACAGGGTTGCGGATGTTGTCCATAGACATTGGCACTTACCGTAAATGGCGATAAGCTGACAACTGGCGGCGTCAGGTCTTTCACCTTGATGATCTGGATATTATCTTCTCCCGCCTGATTTTCGGTGATAACAGCTTGAGTACACCAATCAAGGACCGTCCAGGTACGCACGATCTGGAAAGCACTTCCACAATCGCTAAGTGTTTGGTCACTGAAAGCATATCCATAATTGCAATACTGCCCGTCAAAATCAAGCGGTATACCCGAGCCGGTATTGGATAAAACAGCCGCTGAACTAATGCCATCGGCTTCTATAATATCTATCCCGTTTTGCAAAGCTTCAACTTGTGGATGAAGGGATTCTGCCTCGACGATATTAGGATACAGGTCGTACTGATCACATTCCCAGACGATGTCATTTGGGAAATCAATATCGTCTGGTCGGATGATCTCAATAAGCTGAATGCATGGTTGAGAAATATTTCCGAATGCGTCTGTGGCTGTCCAGGTTTGCTGGATCAGTACAATATTGTCTCCACAGGGGTCATCATCCAGCACCACTTCACCAATTAATTGATAGGTAACTGCTGTACAATTATCGGTAGCTATCGGATTGGGAACGTTGCTCGTTTCTTCCGTACAACTTATTTGAATTGGGGTGGAAGAACAATTAAAGACCGGTGCTAATTGGTCTGTGATCGTTACTTCTCCCGAACAGGAATTGCCACTCACCAGATGTGTAATTGTAACCGTGAGTAATTCATCTAAATAATCTCCTGTAACCGGGTTCGGAATCTCATTGATTCCTAAATTAACAGTCACGTCGTAATCGTCGTAACAACCATAACTTCCTTCGAGAATCATATCGGGTGTAATCAGGACTTCACAATCTTCATCTGTCGATATGGTAATATTATCGTTACAAGCCAGGGTGGCGGGCGTCGATTCAATATTAACAATTACACTCGTGGAAGCTACACAGCCCGGGTCATTTGGGTCGTTGCTGCCAGCAGTCCCGGCATCTACGGTATAGGTGACAACATGCTGACCTACACCAAGAACCAGTGGATCGAAGATCATGGCCGGATCATCATTAATGGTCCAGGTTTCTGATTCCAGAAAAACACCTCCAACATCTCCTTCAAGGGCTTGCGGATCCGAGTACTGACAATAGACGTCATCCAATCCAAGAATCTCTGGTTCCGGATAATAACAGGTATTGGATATCTCCAGGATTTCACCCGGGAAGGACGGACTAACAGCCTGTAGCGTGTATCCCTGACCATCCAAATGAATACCTGCCAGGGTATAAATAAATTGCCCCATGCCATCCGGTTGTTCGATAAAAGGGGTACCTGTTGCATAAGGCTGCATACTTGCCGGGTTGATCAGATCGGTGGTAAGCACCTCCCAATCCTGACCGGAGCCGGTAGGGCCGATCACAATTTCCTCATCAAATTCTCCATTGCCCCGACAGGTACATGGATCCGAAATCGTTGGACCACCGTTGTTTTGAATAGCAGGAGGCGTACAGGCTGGTGAGGCCATTACATTTACAATTGCAATACAACTGTTGGTGTTTTCAAAAGCATCAACAACGGTGAGAAGCACTTCATTTTCGCCGATGTCGGCACAGCTAAAGCTGCCATTGTCGATGAGGTAGGCTGCAATGCCACAATTATCGCTACTGCCATCACCAATTACCTCAGCGCTGACGGTAGCTGATCCATTTTGATCGAGTAACACAGTCAATCCGCTGCAATTAGCGACCGGGGCTTCTTCATCAAGGACCGTTATGGTTTGTACGTGTATGGTTTCGTTACCAGCGCAATCGGTGGCAATCCAGGTGTTGGTTACCGGATCCGGATTTGGGAATTGAAGGGGCAGGCCCTCCTGTATATAACTTAGCTGCACATTGGCATCGCAATTATCGGTGGCCGTTACTCCCTGCTCTCCGGGTATGTCTTCCAGACAGGCAACGGTTACATCTGCCGGTTTGTGCGACAACACAGGAATGGTATTATCCTGAATGCTGACAATTTGATCGTGGGTGGTTGTATTGCCTGCACAATCTGTAACCGTCCAGGTATTTGTAATTGAACCGCTGCCCGGACAAGCGGGTGCCGGAGATTGGCTAAAGACCACGGTAAGTTCTTCGCCACAATTATCTGTAGCTGTAATGCCGGGATCGCCCGGTGCATCTTCAACGCAAATCACAGAAACATTCGCCGGAAGGCTGCTTAAGACAGGTGCAACTGTATCATCCAGTGTAATCGTTTGAATATGCGTGCTTGTGTTGCCGGCACAGTCGGTAGCCGTCCAGGTATTGGTTACGGTTCCGCTGCCCGGACAGGTAGTCGACAATCCACTTTGTGTAAATACTACATCGACGGGCTCACCACAGTTGTCGGTGGCCGTAACACCGGGATCGCCGGGCACGTCGAAAACACATGGCAGGGTTAAGTCTGCAGGCTCTTCAGACAATACCGGTCCTTCGGTATCTTCAATGGTGACAAATTGAGAATGCTGCGCAAAATTGCCGTTGCAATCAGTGGCTGTCCACGTATTAACCACCGCACCATTACCAACACAAGTCGGCGGGGCTGTTTGTGAGAAGTTCACGGTAAGGGTTTCACCACAATAACTGGTGGCGGTAATACCCTGATCGCCGGGCACATCAAATGCACAATCAACTGTAATGCTAGTCGGATAAACTGAGAAGATCGGATCTTCCTGGTGATCGATGGTTACCGTTTGTACGTGCACTACGGTGTTTCCAGAACAATCACTTACCGTCCAGGTGTTGGTCACTTCGCCCATGTCGCTGCAATCCGGCAAAGGGCTTTGTGCAAACTGGACATTCAACATTTCATTGCAATTATCAGTGGCGGTAATGCCTTGATCGGCGGGCACATCATCCACACATTCTACGGTCAGGTCGGCGGGCAAAGCAGATAGTATCGGATCCGTATTATCATCAATGGTTATGGTCTGTGTCCAGGTCGTTTCATTGCCGGCGCAATCGGCCGCTGTCCAGGTATTGCTAACCTGAGCAAATCCGCCGGGGCAATCGGGAAGAGCCGTTTGCTCGAATTCTACCGAGATAGTTTCCCCACAATTATCGGTAGCGGTAATGCCCGGATCGCCTGGCACGGCATCTGAGCAGTCAACAATCAGATCAGCAGGCGTAGCAGAAAGCACCGGTGGTGTATTGTCATCGATGGTGACCACCTGATTATGAACGGATGAATTTCCCGCGCAATCTATTGCGATGAACGAAATAACCACCTCTCCGGAACCGACACAATCGGGTGCCGGCCCTTGTTGTACGATCACATCAATCTCTTCCCCGCAATTATCGAAAGCGGCGACTTCCTGCAACCAGGGCACCTGGTTTGCACAATTTACGGTCGTGTCATTTGGCAGGTTGACAAATACAGGAGCTACTGTATCCTGAATGGTCACGGTCTGGCTATAGGAAAAAGATTGATCCTCTGCATTTTGAACAATCCATGTATTAATTACCGTTCCTTCTCCCGGGCAACCCGGCGGCAAATCGGTCTGCGTATAGAAAACCGGTATTTGTCCGTCGCACGGATCATATCCGGTTACGCCCTGTTGGCCTGGAACGTCACTGGCACAATAAACGGTAGTGTCTGCCGGCATGTGGGAAAGTCCGGGACCGGTATTCAGAGTGGTAAGGGTAAAACTGCAGGAAACCATATTGCCGGAAGCATCTGAAACATCCAGGCTAACGAGTGCAGCTTCACTGATCAGGGTGCCAGCCGGCGGATCCTGCACAAGCATGGGGTTTGTATCACAATTATCATTCAGGTTGATCTGCTGGCTGTAATCCGGAATACTGTATTCGCAATTGGCATCCAATAACACATCAGCATCTGAGGGGCAATTGAATGTCGGTGCTATATCGTCTAGCAGCGTAAGTTCGAACGTGCAATCTGCTGTATTCCCACAAGCATCGGTTGCTGTGAGGGTTATTATTGCCGAAGCACTGACCACTGTACCCGGAGTCGGACTTTGGGTTATCGCGGGACTTTGATCGCAATTATCTCCGGCTGTTGCCATCCCGGTGTAATCGGGGATCACAAATTGACAATTGGCATCCAGCGATTCTGTTTGAGGATCCGGGCAGCTAATGCTCGGCGGGCTTGTGTCTTCTACGCTTATGGTTTGGTCTGCGCTACTGCTGTTTCCAGCAACATCTGTTGCGGTCCAGGTACGTATAATGGTATAGGATTGAGGACAGCCATCCGGAGTTATGGCATCCTGAAAAGTCACCAGTGGAGCTAAATCACAATTGTCTGTTGCGGTTGCAAAACCGGTTCCACTACAGGCATCGGTATTATCCTGGAGCTGGAGGTTTGTTTCCACAACAGTTTGATTGTCGTCGCCGTCGGTAAGCTCTAAGGTGATGACTTGGCCCCCCAGATCGGTACAATCCAGGGTTTGTTCTGAGGCTTCATTATTTATGGTCCATACGAGGTTGCCTTCCCCACAAACATCCGTTGCGTCAAGCGCGAATGTTGCGGGCGTCAGGATCAATTCCCGGTTAGCAGGCATACCGGCAATAACTCCGGGTTCCACTACGATCAACGGGGAACAAAAAGCGGGACCGGGTGTACAAATAGCTGACTGATCCTGAATTTCAATAAAGCAATTGGCGAATGATTGATTGCCATTTCCATCGGTAACCCATACCTCCACCATCAGCGTTCCCAGCACATCACAATCTACAGTAAGGGAATCATCCTGTGCATCTATGGAAAAGGAAAATTCGAGGCTGCCGGTCGAACAGGCATCCTGACTCGCAACATCAAACAAACTGGCATCAATAACTGCCTCTCCATCTTCGGGTAAATTTAAAACGATTCCCGGGCGCAATATAGCCTGGGGTCCACAGGCTGTAGGATTTGTACAATGATCCACCGGGTCCTGCACTTCCAGCCAGGACTGTACCCAGGATTGGTTGCCATTGGCATCAGTCAGGTAGATGTTTAGGTTGTGGGATCCTATGTCATTGCAATTGTAGGACCTAAGGGTATCTGTTGTAAGTGGGGAAAAGGAGAATTGCAGCGATCCGCTTTCGCAATCATCTATGCTTCCCAGATCAAAATCGGATGCCTTAAGTTGCGTACTTCCATTCCCCGAAAGGGGCAATACCAGACCATCTCTGATTATAGGAATTGGCTGACAGTAGGAAACGGGCGGTTGATCGTCCTGTCCGCAGTTTAAGCTCACATCTGATGGCAGCTGTATAGCAGGGGCCGTAGTATCCTGGGGGGTAAGCAAGAAAGTACAGTTGGCTGAATTTCCACTTTGATCGGTGGCGGTGAGTGTTATAGTCTGCGGTCCGTTTAGGCTTGTACCTACGCTTGGGCTTTGCTCCAGTTGAGGGTTTGTGTCGCAGTTATCACTCACTACTGCCAGAGGCAGAAAGTCGGATACAAGTGCTTCGCAATTTCCATCTGCTACAATTGTTTGATCTGCCGGGCAGGTAATTTGCGGAGGCAAAATATCGGGATCACAATCTTGTGCCTGAATGCATACAGGCAGGAAGCCAAATGCGAGGATAAGGCTGTGGCCCAAATGAAAAGGACGGGGGAAAGTGGTTTTCATGGGATTTACCATAATTTAATTATGGTGCCAATAAGATCGATTCAATGTGATGTTCCGAAGAAGGGATTGGAAACATCCTTCAGCTATGCCCTATTAGGGTACAACAAAGTTAAGGCTAGGTGGAAAGGCGTGATAAGGTGGTTCGGGGGGCGCTGGTTATTGTAATCGGTTTTCTTATAAGCACAAGTTCTTCAGTTAACTGAAATGTCCTGATTAGAACACTACCGTTTCCTAAACAGGTATGTACGATCTTCAAATTTACATAACCGGACGGACTTCTTCAACTGTACTCCTGTCTAAATAGGGTACTTTCCTCCATTTAAGCGAAAAAACCCTTCCTGCAATATTTCTTCATGAAAAAAGGGAGCAGGAAGGGTCTATGTTTATTTAGCAGCAACTTCTGGTTATTGCCTCCTCTTTTTGGGTATCATTTTGTCCGACATCTTCAATAAACTGGTACACCTCCCAGGAATAACCATCCGGATCGGTAACCCAGAATTTATCTTGTCGGGCATAGCAGCAGTGGGTGTCGTTTTCCTCGAGTGTCAATAAACCATTGGCGGTTACGGCCTGCAGGTAGTTCTGGAGTTTTTCTTTGTCTGAAACCCGAAAGCCCAGGTGCCCGAAACTGCCATTTGCTTTGGATTTGTTTTCCAAAAAGGAAATCACCAGGCCGGGGTCATCCAGTTCGTATTTTAGATAATCCGATTTCTGTTTTACCGGATCCTTTTTGAAAAAGCGATCGTAAAAACGCCGGGTAGATTTGATGTCTGAAACAAACAGACTAACGTGCATGCGCATGGATGGATTTTGAGTCATAATAACCTAATTTATTTATTGCAATATTACGATGCAATAGTGTAAAAAAATGAAATTGTATTGTTAAGAGAATTAAATGACAAAAGTCATTTGACTATTTACCTATATTCTATTATTGCAATATTACGATCAAGTAGATCAAAAAAAAGCCTAGCCTTTGATTTCCCCGAAAAAGTGGCCAAACATCCGAGCGGCCGTGCGCCAGTTTTTTTGATCGATGCAATAGCAAACACTGGTTCCTTCAACCCAGCCTTTGATCAGGCCAGCTTGCTTCAATTCTTTTAAATGTTGTGATACTGTTGGCTGGGAAAGTGGCAATTCCAGGACAAGCTGCCCACAGACGCAGGCATCCCGCTTGAGGAGTTCTTGCAAAATAGCCAGTCTGGCCGGATGCCCAATGGCTTTCGCCATCCGCACCAATTGCAATTGTTCTTCTGTATAGCCGTCTTCTTTAGTTGCTCCCATAATTCAATTGCAATATTACGATAAATATCAATTCGACGCAAGTCGTATATATACCTAAATACAGGGATTCGACCATTCAAATGCCGCGTAACCTTGGAAATACCTGCCGTTGATCTTATCTTTACTGCCGCGTCCTGTTAACATTTTATAGTCACCATGAATAAAAATCTGCTATACGTACTAGCATTTTTTGTCACTGTGCTTGCTTTGCAGTGTACAGTCGACCATCTGGATAACCCCTTGGATCACAAATTGCGCACCACGCTCAATGACCTCTCCCCAAGTGGCAGTTACGAACATTTCACTTTACCGGAAAGTCACGATTATTCCAACATCCCACAGGATGAAAACAATCCGTTGACTGCCGTAAAGATTGAATTGGGTAAAATGCTATTCTTCGAAACGGGCCTGGCCCTTGCTCCTCTGCACGATGAATCTTTGGAAGGATATTCCTGCGGAACCTGTCACGTACCGGAAGCCTGCTTTATGCCTGAGCGCGTTCAGGGAATCGCTGATGGCGGTTTTGGCATGGGACATAACCGGGAAAAACTAGACTCCTACGAAGGAAATGAAATTGATGCCCAGGGTGTTCGTCCGCTTGTAATGCTAAACCTGGCCTATGTTCCAAACACTACCTGGAACGGTCGCTTTGGCGCCGGTGGTGTAAACACAGGCACTGAAGCTGTTTGGGAAGGCGAAACCGAACTTAACCACCTCGGCTACCAGGGCTTGGAAACCCAAAATATTGAAGGCTTACACCTGCACCGCATGGTCGTTAATGAAGATGTGATCGATACGCTGGGATATCGCCAATATTTTGACACAGCATTCCCTGAAATGAGTAAAGAAGACCGCTACTCTCCACTGGGTGCCAGTTTTGCTATTTCTGCTTACCTCCGGAGCATTGTTACCAACAAATCTCCATTCCAACAGTGGCTGAAAGGAAATGATGAGGCGATGACCGACCCGGAGAAACGCGGTGCCTTGCTGTTTTACGGCAAAGCACTATGCTACCGCTGCCACAAGGGGCCTGCTCTGAATGCTGTTGAGTTTTACTCGCTGGGGGTCAAAGACCTCTACCAAACAGGACAGGCTTTTGCAACCGGACCAGACGATCCTCGCAATCTTGGACGCGGAGATTTTACAAAAGATCCGGCTGACAATCACAAATTTAAAGTACCCCAACTCTACAACTTAAAAGATGGGGACTTCTACTTTCACGGCTCCAGCCATACAGACCTTCATGATGTAGTTGAATATTTCAACGAAGGCGTTCCGGAAAACCCGAATGTTCCTGAAGAACAAATCGCGCCACAATTCCACCCCTTATATCTCTCTCACAGCGAGATGGAAGATCTGACAGAATTCCTCAAACACGGACTCTACGATTCCGATCTTCAACGCTACGTGCCTGAATCTGTTCTCAGCGGCAATTGTATTCCCAACAACGACCCGCTTTCCCGGGAAGATTTGGGCTGCGAATAAGCCAAAATCAAGATCAGATCTAAAGAGGTTTGGAGGAAAATCCTCCAAACCTCTTTTTTATTGGAATAATTGCCTAAACAAAATAGTCCCTGCCACATAGTGACAGGGACTGATCTATAAAACTATGGCATTATCCAAAAGATTATTGTCTTGCCAGCCATACAGGCATAGCAATCAAAGGGGGGAATATCGGTACTGGGAAATTAGACAGCTGGTAGGTGCCTTTGGGATAAGGACACCTCAAATATAGGATTTTTTTTTATACGAAAGATTTTTGTGTGTTTGCAATTTAAGGCTTAGGCTGTGACATCCCTTCGGCTGGCGATTGACAATTGTCACCCTCAAATGTGATGATTGTCACTCATTTCAGACTAATCTCCGCATATCTTTGAACCAGAGTAAAAAATGACAGTGTTCGAATATTCGTGGTGAAGCAAGCGCCACATAGTTCAATGGGTTTTTATAAGCGGTTATCCGGGGCGGGTAACCGCTTTTTTTGTGGATTTGGCCGCCCCGTACTATCTTGCGATATGGCACTGGCAGAAATTCTCCAAGCTCCCTATCCGCTTCAAAAATCAGCTCGAAACCTGCTTTTCTTTTCGATCGGCAGCGGAATATTTGTCGCTGCCTTCCTGATTTTTTTCCAGCCCTTCGGTACTCGCGAATTTGACAGCGACAGCAAATATTTGTTTCTCGCCGGATATGGGGTAATCGTAAGTGTTTGCATGGCCATCTTCACTTTTTTTATGCCCAGGTTTTTTCCCAGGCTGATGCAGGAGTCTGCCTGGACTGTCAGTAAACACATCCTGTTTTTGTGGCTTGCTTTCAGCTTTACCATTTTCATTTGTTTTGGCTACAAACAATGGTATTTCGATCAGGCTATAAACTTCCGCGGATTTGCGGGATTCCTGCCTTTGGCATTATCCATTGCGATTTTTCCGATTACAGCGCTGGTCATCCTCGATTATATTCGAAAATTGCGTTACTACCAGCAAAAGGCCCAAAATCTAAGTCCGGGGCCGGTTCAGAAAAAACGTACGCAGCACATACGCCTCATTGACGAATACGGTAAAGAAGCCTTTCGCGCGGCGGAAGAAGAAATAAGGTACCTCTCGACAGCCGACAACTATGTGGAAATCCATTTCATCCGGGAGGAGAAGCCGGCAAAAGTTCTGTTGCGCAACAGCCTGAAAGAAATTGAAAAGCAACTGGCTGGAAGTTCCTTAAAACGTTGCCACCGATCCTTCATGGCCAATTTCAACCACATCGAAAAAGTAAGTGGCAATGCCCAGGGGTATCAGCTTCACCTCCGTGATGTATCTCAAACGATTCCGCTATCCCGCTCGCGAAGTGCCTTGCTTGAGTCTGTAAAATAAGGATCTTCGTGTTTGTCATTCGCCCCGCTCCTTTGTCAAAGCCCCCAAAAGCTTGTCATACATCCCAAAATCTTTACCGGCATCCCTGCCTGCTTGTTTCCGGCTTTCGCCGAAAATACATTTGTGTTCATCACAAAACAACACGACATGAGCAAGCGCATTTTCATTTCTTTGATCGTTATTTCCACTTTTCTGATTGCAGACAAACTGGGGTTCTTCGCCTACAAAATGGGTTGGATTCCGGAGGCCATCACCGGCTACAGTTTTGGCATTTACAATCGGTGGATCCTGTACATCTTATTTCCCTTAGCCGTGCTGGCCTTGTTACACGGCCTGCACAAAGTGGGAGATGAATCGGGCCTTGGAAAAAACCTCAACCAGGGGATTAGCATCGCCGCCATTGGCGTATTGCCTATGTTTCTCGGAGCAGGATTTCTCGCCAATTTTAACATCCAGCTGTCCTGGCAGGCTATCTATTCGGGTTGCTTTCTGGCAGCGCTGGCAGAAGAGGTTCTTTTCCGGGGATTCCTGTTTGGCCAACTTTTCCGGCATGCAAAATGGGGCTTCATTCCGGCAGCTATGGTAAGTGCCATTATTTTTGGACTGGGGCATCTGTACCAGGGCCACAGTCCAGGTGAAACCATCGGTATTTTTGCCGTAACCTTTCTGGGCGGGATGTGGTTTAGCTGGCTTTACGCCGAATGGGATTACAATCTCTGGGTACCCTTTGGTTTCCATTTTTTCATGAATCTCAGCTGGACCATCTTTGATGTAAGCGGCAACGCACTGGGAGGCATTGCCCCAAATATTTTCCGGGCACTGACCATCATCCTTTCCATTTGGCTTACCATGCGTCACAAAAAACAGGGGAGTCCACAAGTAGTGACCGGCAAACGATGGATCAGCGGATAAACTCGACCAAAGAGGTCGATCATATTCCCGGTTTAGTTGTTATTTAGGTATGACTGTCAAGATTCCCAGCTCTCAACACCCACGAGTTGTCATTATCGGTGCAGGCTTTGGCGGATTAGAGCTCGCCAAAAAGCTTCGGAATAAACCTTTCCAGGTTATTCTCCTCGATAAAAACAACTACCATAATTTTCAGCCCCTCCTGTATCAGGTTGCCACAGGCGGCCTCGAACCCGATAGCATTGCCTATCCGATCCGGAAAGTATTCCAGGGCGTAAAAAACATCTCCTTCCGGATGGCTGAGGTTCAAAATATTGATTCTGAATCAAATTGTATTCAAACCAATATTGGAAGCCTGGAGTATGATCATCTGGTCATTGCCACAGGGAGCAAAGCCAACTACTTCAATTTTGACTCGATCAGTGATCAGTTTATGCCGCTCAAGAGTGTGCCGGATGCACTTAATTTGCGGAGCTACATCTTACAGAATTTTGAGGAAGCCATAGCTACCAATGGAGAGGAATTGCCAGAGCTAATAAACTTTGCGATCGTAGGCGCGGGTCCGACAGGCGTAGAACTAGCCGGCGCGCTGGGAGAAATGAAAAAATACATCTTTCCTAAGGACTATCCCGAACTGGATCTCAGCCGCATGCGCATCATGTTATTTGAAGCCGGTGACCGGGTTTTGCCAGCCATGTCTGCAGAAGCATCCGCGAAAGCGGAAAAATACATCCGCCAATTTGAGGTCGAAGTTTACTTAAACACACCTGTAAGTGCCTACTCGGGTTCAGAATTAAAGACAGACACAGGAGATGTTTACCGAACAGATACTATAATCTGGACAGCCGGAGTACAGGGTGCTCATCCGGAAGGATTGGACCCCAAAAGCATTGCCAAAGGCAATCGAATACTGGTCGACAATTTCAATCAGGTTCAGGGATATAAAAACATCTATGCAATTGGCGACATCGCCGCTATGATCAGCGATGATTTCCCAAAAGGCCATCCGATGGTAGCCCCGGTTGCCATTCAACAGGCACAAAATCTGGCTAAGAATTTGCTTTCGCGGAAAGCGGATAAAAACCCCACGGAATTTAAATACCAGGACAAAGGCAGCATGGCCACTATAGGCCGAAACAGGGCAGTGGTAGATTTGCCCGGGTTCAAATTTCAGGGCTTTTTTGCCTGGTGGGTTTGGATGTTTGTACACATCATTTCGCTGATCGGTTTCCGCAACAAACTGGCAACCCTTTGGGGATGGGCGTACAACTATTTCACCTACGACCGGGCCATGCGCTTAATCATCCGGCCATATAAAAGGCGAAAACACGACCCGCAAACCGAAAAAGAAGAAACGGCTGTAGAAGCCTGAAAAAATTAAGATCGTATTGGGGCTAAGTACTTCTGGAATAAATTGCGTTAATTTATCGCCGCAATGAAACCAGTGCCCAACGCCAACAAGCAATCCTTGATTCCAATCTTCATCACTGTCTTTATTGACATGCTTGGGGTAGGGATCATTATACCTGTAATACCGGCGCTTTTCTTTGAAGCAGATGGCGGTTTTTTTGGGGCGGACTTTCCGGAGGCACGCATTTCCATATTATACGGCTACCTTCTGGCATGTTATCCAATCATGCAGTTTTTTGGGGCGCCCTTATTGGGAGCTCTTTCTGATCGACATGGCCGAAAACCCCTGATAACGATCAGCCTCATAGGCACTATGGTTGGTTATTTGCTGTTTGCGGTTGCGATTCTTCAACAAAACATTTTGCTGCTCTTTTTGAGCCGTATGTTGCCTGGTTTTACCGGTGGAAACATCAGCATCATTTATTCGGCAATTTCTGATGTAAGCGACGACCAGAAACGCACCGCCAATTTTGGATTGGTCGGAATGGCCTTTGGACTGGGTTTTATATTAGGTCCGGCGCTGGGGGGTGTTCTGGCAGATGAGACCATCGTAAGCTGGTTTAATCCCACCACTCCCTTTTGGTTTACAGCCATTTTGACCTTTGGAAATATACTGCTGGTTCAATTCCGCTTTCGCGAAACGCTTAAAGAAAAACAAACGGCCGAACGCAAGCTGTCCTTGTTTTCCGGCTTTCGAAATGTGGGGCGGTCTTTTGCGGCTCCGCACTTGCGGAATATTTTTGCCGTTGTACTGGTTCTGTCTTTAGGGTTTACTTTTTTCACCCAGTACTTTAGTGTTAGACTCATCCAGAAGTTTGATTATACCGAGTCGAATATTGGCTTCCTCTACGGCTGGATCGGAATCTGGCTGGTAATAACTCAGGGCGTTTTTGTACGTATCCTCAGCCGGCGGGTTTCCTCCCAACGTATTCTGACTATTTCCACCCTGGCCCTGGGGATCGCTTTGGGTTTGATTCTCATCCCGGAAAATGATTTTTGGTTTTATGTAATCAACCCCTTGATCGCGATTTCGCAGGGGATCACCCAGCCCAACCTGACTTCTGTGGTAGCTGCTCAGGCCAAAGCGACCGAGCAGGGGGAGATACTGGGTATTAATCAATCTATGCGCAGTCTCGGTCAGGCTGTTCCACCCATTCTTGCCGGTTACCTCTATACCCTGAACAGCAACCTCCCGTTAATGGCTGCCGCCGGATTTACTTTTGTTGGATGGTTGATTTATATGGTGTTTTTTCGGAAAGCCTAAATTTCAACCTGTCAGGTTGCCGACCCGTCAGATACCGGCACCGGGCAGCAAAGTGTAAAAAAGTATTAAAAAGAATTAAAAAGCATCACCAGGGGCCCCTCAACGAGCCTGCTCTCCCCGATAAATCCTACTTTGTACGGATTTTACTGCCTTCAGAAATGCCCTATGCGTCCACTATACCGCAGCAGCCTCCTTTGCCTCTTTTTATGCCTTCCCGTTTTTTTCCCGGGAGCAAACAGGCTTTGTGCACAGGAAGGGAAAGTTTTCTTCCAACGTCTTACGCTGGAAGACGGATTGCCACAAGGGCACATTTTCGATATTGTACAGGATAGCTTTGGCTTTATGTGGTTCTGTACCGGTGGTGGCCTGGCCCGCTATGACGGTTACGAATTCAGTACCCTGCAAATGGATCGCAACGATTCCACTTCCCTGGCCACCAACTGGGTAAATGACGCTCTAATAGACAGCAAAGGTAGCATTTGGGTAGGTTCAGAAGCCGGTCTTCATAAACTAAACCGCCGGGAAGGCCATTTCACCCGCTACCAGCACGACCCCAAAGATTCACTTTCCCTTTCCAATAACAGGGTCCGGCACATACTGGAAGACTCCCGTGGAAGGCTTTGGGTTGCTTCGGTTCCAGCCGTTGACGTCTTTGATCCGGAGACGGGTACATTTCGGAAAGTACATGACAACATTCAGGGTGGCCGACACAATCCCAATCTGGCAGAAGACTACGAAGGAAACATTTGGATAACCTCCCAGGCAGGACTCCTGCGCATTGACCCAAACAGCCTGAAAAGTGAAAAAATCTCCCCCTTTCCCGAATCGCTTTCGGCTCCGGAAAAACAAGTTATCATCGATGTCTGGGCAGGTCCCGACTCCAGCCTCTGGATCTCATCCGAAAGGGGCGTGTGGGAAAAAAGCCCTGGCACAAACACCTTTCGACAAATTGACCTGGGTGACGCCAATAATCAGAAAAAATTTGGTGCCTTTTCCTATCGAAATGGCATACTATGGATTGGCTCCTTCAGTCAGGGGCTGATAAAATATGACTTCCAAAATCGAAAGCTCCTCAATGTCTACAAGCACGATCCCGCAGACCCAAATGGACTTAGTAATAATTCGATCTACTCTCTTTTTCACGACAGAGACGGCAGCCTCTGGATTGGCACATTCAATGGCATAAATAAAATACATCCCGAAGCGGAAAAATTCCCCCTTTTCCAAAATGAACCCGGACAGGATGTTTTTTCAAATTATATCCTCCGGCTTTTTCAGGATGCATCGGGCGAAATTTGGACATCCACCATGCAGGGCATTTTCCGGAGCGACAAAGCAGGAAAGACAGCCGAATACATACACCACCCTGCCTTTCCGTTCAGAGGATGGATTCACTCTCCCGGCTTTGTGCAATTACCAGACGGCAAGGTTTGGACAACCTCAAAAGGAGAGGGGCTTTTTGCTTATTCTAAAACTACCCGATCGCTGAACTTAATCGCCGGAGACCAACTTCTCGGTTCCACCAGCAGATATCAACTGGAGAACGACCCGATTGATCCCTGGCAAATCTGGCTCTCATCCACAGAAGGCCTAACCCGGTATGACTCCCGCACAGGCGACACGCTTCATATCCGACCACCGGAAATACTCCCGGAATGCAAACGCACTCTGGTTACCTATTTCACCTTTGACGATGACCATGTGATGTGGGCACTTGTTTCCGGAGGAGTGATGAAATACGATCTCACCAGCCAATCCGGGCAATTCTTCCCCCTGACCGAAGATAACACAAACTGTCCCATCAGTACGGTTCTGAGAGGCATATGCGACTTACAAGGTTACATCTGGATAGCTTCCGGCAGAGGTCTGATAAAATTGAATAAAACAAGTGGTTTATGTCAGGTTTTTGGGAGCGACGAAGGCCTGGAGCAAGAAAACCTCAGTTCTATTCTACCGGGAAATGATGGCCGTTTGTGGGTCAGCGGGCTTACCTATCTTTCTGCTTTCGACCCAAAGGCAGAAGTATTTACCAATTACCCGGCTTTAAAGTCGATTGGTGAATTTACTACCTACGCTACCCATGCAAACGGGGCAAACCTGCTTTTCGGAGGTGCCAACGGTTATTTTGCCTTTTCGCCGAAAGGCATAAAACCCAATCCCGTTGCTCCCACCCCTGTACTTACCGGCTTCAAAGTACTCAATGAAGCTTTTGACCTCCAACAGCTTCCGGAATTCACCCACAATATTCAGCTGGATTATGCCGACAAGGTTTTCACCTTTGAATATGCCGGATTGCAATACGATCGATCTAAATCCAACACCTACAGCTATTTCCTGGAAGGCTTTGACAAAGACTGGCAGGTGGTGGGCAAAAAGCGGGACGCTACCTATACCAACCTGCCCCCCGGCAATTACACCTTCCATCTGAAGGCCGCCAACATGGATGGCATCTGGAGTCCGAAACCGCTGAGTATAGACATCCGGATTGCCCCTCCCTACTGGCATACTTTCTGGTTTTACTGCCTGGTAGCCCTCATTCTCCTCAGCATTGTTTATAGCCTTTTCCGGAATGCCCGCCGGGCCCGGGAACTGTCTAGAAAGAAAGAGATCGCCGAGCAATCCGCCCGATACAAGTCGCTTTTCCTGGCCAATATGAGCCATGAAATCCGAACCCCCATGAATGCCATTCTGGGCATGAGCAAGCTGCTGGGCGATACCGCATTGAATCCCCGGCAAAAAGAGTATGCCGGCATCATTCAGCAATCCTCCGAAAACCTGCTGGTAATCATCAACGATATCCTGGACCACTCCAAAATCGAATCCGGAAAATACAGCTTCACCAAAAAAACTTTTGAGTTGCCGGTACTCCTCAAGCAACTGGAGAAGGTCTTTCAGTATCAGGCGGGCGAGAAAGACCTGGAACTAAGTGTCCAATTTGCCCCGGATGTTCCGACTTTCGTCGAAGGAGATCCGGTGCGGCTGAATCAGATTCTGATAAACCTCCTCGCCAATGCCGTGAAATTTACCCATGAAGGCCAAATTGCCCTGCTGGTCCGCCAGGCCGCAAAAGAAAGCATGCCCCAAAGGCACCTGCTGCAGTTTGAAATCCGGGACACGGGGATAGGCATTCCGCCCGAGCGGCTGGAGCAGATCTTCGACAGCTTTGAGCAGTTGGAACAAGCCGACAATTTTCAGGGGACCGGACTCGGACTTTCCATTTCCCGAAACCTCGTGGAACAACAGGGAGGCCGGATCTGGGCCCAAAGTGCCATAGGCAAAGGTTCTTCTTTCTTTTTTGAATTGCCTTTCGGCGAAAGCCGGAAAAAAGCAGACACCAGAGCCCTTCAAAAAGTGCATCCCGAAAACTGGCCGCCCTTGAAAATCCTGGTTGCCGAAGACACTCCCTTCAATCAGGTGCTGGCTGTAGAATTACTAAAAAACAAAATTCCACGGGTGGAAGTAAGTATAGCAGACAATGGCAAAATTGCGCTGGAGAAGTTGAAAGATCAGACCTTCGACCTCATTCTGATGGATGTAAAAATGCCGGTTATGGACGGCTACGAAACCACCCGACAGATCCGGGAAAACGGGATTGCACACGCCAACATACCCATCATTGCCCTGACGGCAAATGTGACCGAAGATCACCTGCGGAAATGCCTGGATGCCGGTATGAATGCCGTAGTAACCAAGCCGGTGCAGGCAAATGAATTACTGCTTTGCATTCAGAAAACACTAAATCTCAAATCCGATGATTGACAGAGACAAACTCCTCGAGTTACTGGGTAGTGAAGAAATGGCCGACAAATTGATCGATATTTTTCAAAGTGAAGCGCCCGGACAACTGGCTGAACTAAACAGCCTCGTTGGCTCCGGCGACTGGGCCGCAGCTTCCATTGTGGCGCACAGCATCAAATCGCAGGTAGCCTACCTCGGATTGGATCAGGCCGAATACCTGGCCCGCGAAATTGAAGAAAAAACGAGAAAGGAAGCCGATTTGGATTCCGTGGCCGAACTGGTCGACGATCTGGATTCAGAGTTGCAGTCCTACCTGTGAGGAACTACCATTTTATATCCGACCCCATGTACATTCATGATTTCAATGCCCGGGTCCAGTGTCAGGTACTGACGCAGTTTTGAGACATATACATTGAGGCTTCTTCCCCGCAGAAAGTCGTCATCACCCCAAATTCTTTTAAGGGCAAGTTCCCGTTCCAACACCTTATTTTCGTGCTGGCAAAGCAGCCGGAGCAGCTGCGATTCAATCGCGGTAAGTTTGATTTTTTTGTCGGCATGCACCAGCTCCCGTACCAGTGGGTCAAAGGCAAAACTTCCAATAACAAACTGCTCTTCAGCTTCTGCCTTTTCTTCTGAGAATCGAACTCTTCGAAGAATATTTTGGATCCGCAAAAACAACTCCTCCATGCTAAAAGGCTTGGTCACATAATCATCAGCCCCGAGTTTCAGTCCGCGAATCCGTTGTTCGCGTTCCTGCTCTCCGGTGAGAAAAATAATGGGAATGTATTCATTCAGCTTGCGCATTTCTTCGGCCAGCATGAAGCCGTCTTTAATGGGCATCCGAATGTCCAGCACGCAAAGATCAAACGGGAATTTTTTAAAAACAGAAAGCCCCGCATCGCCGCTATGCTCCAGCGACACCTCCAGGCCTTTAGATTCGAGGTATTCTCTGGTCATGGCACTAAACTGCCTGTCATCATCGACCATTAAAATGCGGGCACTACCTGACATATAAGATGAATTTCTTCGGAAAATTACAAAACCCGCTTCAAGAAATGTACTTCCGGAGGTCAAAGCCCTCAAATCTTTACACTTTTTGATACTTGTTAAGTCCTGTGTAAAACTTTAAGCCCCAATTTCTCCGCATTTTCGCAAAGGACAATGTTTAAAATTAGAACCATAGCATCAAAAAAAGGAGCTACCAGTGAAAATCTGCTTTTGCTGGCCTTTCTAAACATGGCTATTCTGTTGCTCATCATGCCTGTTGCCCTGGCTGATCTAAAATCGCTTTCCGGCGGATTTGGCGGACTTGCCAACCGCTTTTACTTCCGTCCGGATTATATATTTGACCATTTTCAGGGCTACGGAGAAAAGGGCCGCGAGCTGTATGCATTTATGCTGATCACAGCAGCCCTCGCCGCCCGCATTTGCACAGCGCTTCTCGCATACTTTACAGGCATTCGGCTTATGCCCTTTACCTGGCCCTCAAATATTAAATCAGCGGGTTTGTTGCCGGGCCTTTTTCTCGCATTTTCGCTGGCAGAGATTTTATTACTGCTGATACTGCTCTCCAATTTCCCCCGTCAAATCCCGGTTCTTACTTACCTGACCATTCTTTGTGCCTGGCTGAAGTGGCTGAGCCTGAGTGTACTGTTGGTACACCTGCTTATCAACTGGCAGCGCCGTGGTTTCCGGCTTTCGCCGAATGTAAAATCGACCTGACAGGTCGGCGACCCGTCAGGTTGCCGACCTGTCAGGTCGGTCACCACTTTACATTTTTTTACACTTTTTTCAGCCTCCTTAAACCTTCAAACAGCTGCTTTCCATGATTTTTGTTTTGTGCATTCATACCACCGGCTATCACAGCATGCCGCAAAAAACAATGACATGAAACGGAACATCCGATTGCAGCTCTTCCTTCTAACCACCCTCTGCAGCCTGTTTTTCACCCTGCGGCTTAGTGCCCAAAGTATACAGGTTTTTGTAACCGTCCCCCCACCTTACCCCATTCACTTGGAGGATTATTATAACCTCTCAAATCAGACCATCATCACGGTTCAAAACCTGACGAACGAGCCCCAACAAATCAAACTCCTGTCTTCCATCACCGGCGACAACGGGATTACGGCAAATACAAAAACAACCTATATCCCCAACACCCCCATTATCCTGAATCCGATGGAGACCAGGGTCCTGACTGGTGGACAAATGAAGACCATCAACGGAAATCTTACCGAAAACGACATGGATATCACCGGTGTTTCGGTGAGCGATGTCATGCAAACAGAAGTGTTGCCGGAAGGAAACTATACGGTCTGTGTTTCTGCTTATGAATACCTAAGCGGAGAATTACTGTCCGGTTCCTCCGGGGCCGGCTGTGCCAACATCTGGCTCACTCATTACGATCCACCGGAAATAATTGTACCGGCTTTCGAACAAGAGGTAATAGCACACATTCCGCAGTTTATTTCGTTTGCCTGGAGCCCGGCGGGTATTGCATCATACACACGCTACCGTTTCGAGTTGGTAGATATGAACCTCAACAACCTCAACAACATCAATGACGCTTTCGAAAATCCGGCAGTACAGTTGCACTATCAGGAAAGCAACATCCTCATGCCTGGCCTGCAATACGACATGAGTAAGCCCCCATTGACAGAAGGGCACCAATATGCCGTTCGGGTAATTGCTTACGATCCCAGCCAGAACATTCAATTTAAGAATGCCGGACGAAGCCCGGTATCCACCTTTTTCTACGTCAATGGCGAGATCAATGTGTTCAACGACAATCCCGATCCTCCGCTCGACATTGTAAATAACGGCCCAGGAGAAACACAGGTCGTCAACCTAAACCTCGACGATCTCCAAATTATTTTGCCTCCGCCACCGGATCAGGATCCGCCGGAAGACCCTGGCGATTGTTTTGCCGGATGCAACCTGGAAGTCCCTCCCGGTCCGGCCATCAGCAGCCTGAATGCCAACATGCCTGTTCAGGTAGGCGCATTCCAAATGCATGTTACTCAGCTCAACGGTCCGGGCACCGGTACCGGACTCATTCACATCGACTTCCTGAAAACCGATGTAAAAGTGAGCTTCAACAACATCCAGGTAAATGGGGCCAATGCCATGATCAGCGGTCAGGTAGTCGCCCAAATTTCTCCGGGCAGTGTCGTTTCACAAGCCGTTGCCAGCAGTGAGAATGCCGATATACAACAGATTTACGACGACCTGCCCGAATTACTCAACGAAGTCAATGACAACGCCCGAAGGGTAAGCATGTTTACCGGCAACCAAGCCGCTGTCGACCTGCCCTTTACACTTGACAACAAAGGTTTTGACATGGTCATTGCCGGACTCATTTTTAAATCCGATATGGCTTACATGAATGTCGCCATGGGCATTGAAACCATGCAAAATGTCAATACGCCTTATTTCGGACTTGGCCAAAGTGGTATTGGCATCCGCCCAAACGGATTTTGTGAAGAGATCGAGCCAAAGATCAGCCTCCTCCAAAACACCGAACTGGAATTGCTCAACAACGGCAATCAGGAATGGGTAAAAATGATTTTCAACGGCAGTCAGGGCGGCGATAAAACCTATGCCAGCTTTAGTTGCCAGGGCGTGGAAGAACTACGTATTCATGCCGAACTCGTATTTGGCCGGGACTTTATTTTGCCTGTCGGCGAAAATGGCGATGTGCTCAACGGAGAGCTCAGCATCGAAATCATCAACACCCTCAACGAAAACCTCAAAGACTGGTACATTGAAAGTCCGGCCATTAAACCCACCGGCAAATTCACCCTCCCCGGACTCGATGGTTTTGTGCTAAGCGCCCAGGAGGTTATTTACGATCAACACGGCGGCTACCTTTCACCAGGCATGAGTTTTCATCAAAACCACCCTTATCACGGCAACCAGGAAGAACTTTGGAAAGGACTTTACATTGGCCAACTCAATGTTAAATTCCCGGAAGGCTTTAACAAAGACGGTCAACCGCTAAACATCAATGCCCAAAACCTGCTGCTGGATAAAACCGGCATGTGGGGACTGGTCAGCGTCAACAACCTGCTCCAAATCGACCAGGGAGACCTGGGAGGCTGGGCTTTCTCCATCGACAATTTCAGCCTCGATATTCAGGAAAGTCAATTGGCCGGCGGCGGATTCAGCGGCAACATAGAACTTCCCATTGCCGACCTGGGCGTACCTTACACAATCAATCTGGGCGGTGAAGATGAAGGTTCTTATACCATTGGTATCAGTCCGGGCACCGATATTTCCGTCAATATGTGGATTGCTGATCTGACCATTGGAAACAGTTCCTCGATAGGCATCACAAAGCCCCAAAACAGCAACACCTTCAAGCCCACGGCAACCATCAATGGTGAAGTGACTATTGGCTGGACCGGCGATAAACTGGGTGGTATGAATATGGCAAACCCGCCTGCCGTCAGCAAATTTCAATTGCCCACACTAGGTATTGAAGGGATGCAGATTAGCACGGAAAACAACCAGCCCAAGATCGATGACTTTGGCATTCCACAGCTCGACAACCTGGACCTGCCTCAAGGCGAATTTTTTGCCTTTAAAATTAACCTTTCGGAATTGTCTATTGTCAACGACGGACAAGGATCCAACGGGCTCCGTATTTCGCTCGGACTGGGTTTCGACGATTCCGGAAATGAAGATGGAGATCCGCTGATTGGCGGTTCGACCACCTTCACTCTCTACCCCAAAGTGGAGAACAAAAAATTTCGATTCGACAAAGCATCGCTGGATGCGGTCAGCATTGCAGCAACAGTCGGTCCGGCCGAGTTAGCCGGCGGCATCGAACTCTTTGACGGCGATCCGGAATACGGCGATGGCTTCCGGGGATTCATCAATGTAAGCATGCCGCCTGTTGGCCTTCAGGATATGAACTTCACCCTTCAGGTAGGTACCGCCCCCGAGAACTACCGCTACTGGATGTTTGACGCTTCCATTAAACTTACTTCCGGAATTCCCTGCGGACCAGGAGTTGCGATCTATGGATTTGGTGGGGGTGCCTGGTACAACATGCAACGTCAGGGGCCCGAAAACCAACAAGGAAACGTAGCAGTCAACTACAACGATATGCAAAATGTCAGTGCAGATGATCCGGTGGATATGACGCCGGGAGGCACCCAAAATGGCATTACTTACACACCTTCTGAAGGCACATTCGGCTTTAAAGCCAATGTAATACTAGGCCTGGTGGGCAGCTCAGCCGCATTCAATGCCGATGTGGGTTTAGCCATGGAACTGGACACTGACTTTGGATTCAACTTCATCGAATTTAGCGGCAAAGCCTACCTCATGCAGGCCATGGACAACCGCGGTGAAGCACTTATTACCGGAGAGGTTCTGATTACCGTAGAGAGTAAAAACGTAAATCCAAACGGCCCCGTTCTCACCGGCCATGTAGGCATTGGAGTCAATGTAGAAACGTTGGTGGAAATAGAGGCCGACCTGAATATGGACTTCATGTTCTCGTCCAGCGACTGGTACGTAAACTTCGGAAGCTGGGACCAACAGGCCAATCCGGCAACTTACGAACCCCAGGAAGACGAGTACCGAAACAAACTGGCCATTACCATTCCGGTCATCAATGTGGATGTTGGTTTCAACTCCTACTTTATGGTCGGTACGATGGTTCCTCAAAACCTGCCTCCATTGCCCCAGAATGTGCAAAACTTCTTCCCCGGCGGTGCTAAAGAACCGCCCGGCATGGAAGGGCTGACCGCCAGCGGACTGGCTTTCGCAGCAGGTGCAGGTGTGCACCTGGATGTGCATCTTACGTATGCCATTTTATATGCCGACATCATATTTGATATGGGATTTGACGCCCTGGTTCAAAAACTGGAGGGAGACTGTGGAGAAAATGGTACCGTCGGTATTGATGGCTGGTATGCAAAAGGACAGGCTTATGCCTATTGCCATGTAGCCGGCGGACTGGAGATTGACTTGTGGTTCTTTTCCGGCCAGGCTGAATTTGTATCCTTCACGGCTGGAGCCCTGTTACGCATGCAGGCCCCTAATCCTACCTGGGTGAATGGCCGAATAAAATTTGAAGTTTCTATTCTTGGCGGACTGGTCAAAGTAAATACGCAGATGGTAGCTGATATCGGCGAAAAATGTGACCCGGGTGCAGGCAGCCCGTTTGATGATATCCCGATTGTCGCTTATGTTGATCCGGCCGACAAAGCTCAAAAAGTACACTGTTATACTGATCCCCAGATCGTATTCAATTTCCCACGGGAACCATTCAAACTGGAAGTGTATCAGGAGGGCGAGGACGACTGGGAATACAAAGGATATTCCATCGAACTCCAGGATGTAAGCTTTAGCTACATCGACCCTGAAACCGACAAAGAAGTACAAATTGAATTCAGTGATCCGTATTACGCCCAGGATGGTTACTCCTGTCGGCTGTTGCCGAAAGATGCCTTCCCCGGCCTGACAGAGATTTCCTACACCGTACAAACCCAGGGATTTGAGCACAAAATGAATGGCTATCTGGTGACGGATGAAAAGATAAACTCCTTTCCACAGCAATTTGTGTACGGAACCTTTAAGACGGATTCGTTGCCAGATGTCATTATGCTGGAAAACATTGTCTATTCCATCCCTGGACTGGCACAACGTTACTTCCTAAAGGATGAGGAAGCTGTCGGAAAGATCAAACTGGGGCAACAGGGTTGCGAGACCTTATTCCGCACTGAGGAAGACAGCGATCCGGATATCATGTATGTATACAAGGCCCGCTTTATCGAATTGGCCACCAATGAAACCTATGAATCGGATTGCCAGTGCAACAACTTCCTGGTGAGTTATGCCATTCCCAACGAACTGAACAACTCCCGGATTTATCAGCTGGATTTTGTGAGACAGACCTTGCCAAAATCAGAACAAAACCAGGAAACCACCAGTAACGAAGACTGGCGCAAAATCGGCGATTGGGAAGACGGCGTGGGTCAAATTGCCTTGCCGCTCAACTACGGAGAAGGCGGCGGTGGAGATCCGAATGAAGGGGGAATAGATCAAATTCAGATTCCGCCGCAAATTCCGAATCCAAACATCAACGAAGGGATGATCCTGCAACTCCCCAATCAGGAAGGCGGGGGCGGCATGCAAATTGAAAACATGCAAATCGTCAATGTAGATCCAAATCCGAATCCGGGACAGATGAATTTTGATATTGTCAGTGAGATCAATTTACCCGGCGACAATAATGGCATGATCCCCGATCTGGATATCGCGATTCCGGAGCCCCAGAAAATGATTGCTATGGAGGTTTATGATCGGGAATTTGTCGAGTCTATCAAGACCATTAAAGTAGCAGAAAAGGTACTGTTTACCAACTATTTCAAAACCAGCAAATACGATACCCGGCAGGATAAACTCGATCAATTGGAAGAACACAATGAAGTCTTTACGGCTGAGTATCCTTTGCCTGCTGCACACTTTGAGTCTTCGCAAGACTATGAAAGCCCGGGCGACTATATGGTCGAGGTTCCTGTATTACTCCTCAAAACGCAAGAAGGTTTTGACATGTATGACATCAAGGGATACTTCTACTCGGCCATTGATCCGCAAGAACTGGATGTATATGAAAACGAGGATGAATTGTACAACATACATCCACCAATATTCCAAATCGGCCATCCGTACAATCCAACCTGGTTGGAAGACAAACCTTACGATCCGGATCCATACAGCTTTAACGAAAGTATTTTCTACGAGCCGGACGAAGAAGATTACCGCTATGTATGGCCGATTTACGATCCGACAAACTGGGACAACCCCGAAGTGCCATATAAGTATTTTGAAGAGGGAGACCTCCGGGAGTACATTTACTGGCCGGATGACTGGTCCCTGCATTATCCAACTTATTTTGAGGATTCGGAAACAGACGACCTGGGGAATGTTTTCTGGGGTAGTGACCGCTTCCGCAAGCTGTCCTATTACGATTACCTGACCAATCCGAGCGATGCCAGGGACAAAAAGTACCGGGAGCCATTTAGCGCAAACGAGTTTTACTATGTCGACAAATTGATCCCTTCCCCACAGGAAGTAAGAGCCTCTGAATCCTTCATGGCTGCAGAATGGTATCGAATCAACCGACATGGCCCGGTAGATGTGGGAGGCATCCCGCTTTACGAACCGGAAGGAAATCTAAGTTGGTCGGAGATCAATGCCGAGAAGGCTAAAGCCCCTCAGGAAGGCAACAACGGCATGGCCATGAATCTGCCTCTCCAAAACAATCCCGGCAATAACGGGCTAAACCCCATGGTGATGAATGCTATGAACAACGGCGGGTTTAACTTCCAGGCTAATCCGACAAAGTATATTGCCATTATTGAATTTTCGGAATGGATGGCAAAACGGGATCACATTCGGATCAACAATAAACTCTTATGGGATTTCCGGGAAGAAATTTGTATTGGCTGTGGAGCCGACCCGGGCAAAGTACTCGACATCAAGGACGGTGGAGGACAGAACTATGGCAACATTAACCCATACGATGACAACAAACCGCAGGACTGGAACAACGACGGCATTCCGGATATTGATCCGGATCAGTTTCCATATTCCTACAAATATCTCCCCTTGCGGAGCTTCCTCTTACACCGCAAATACTACAAAGGAAGACCTGCCGGAGAGTTGCGATTCAAAATCGGAGAAGAGGAGTTCCTCTACAACATTCCAAAACTGGATACAGACTCCTGGGCCACCGACTATATAGAATATTAAAACAGAAACAGAAAGCTGTTCCTTCGGGAGCAGCTTTTTTTTGGCTTTCGCCGAATTCGACCTGACAGGTTGCCGACCTGACGGGTCGGCAACCTGTCAGGTCGAATTTTTCAGCGCTCCTCCTTGACATCACCACTTAATACTTTTTTACACTTTTTTCACCCCCATTGAAAAATGCCCCACCCACAATCCCGCAACTTTGTAGTAAGTCAAGTGTAAATCTCGATCGCATGAAACCATCAACTTTCCTTTCGCCCCTGTTTGCCAGCCTTGTTTTCACCCTGTGTCTTTTTATTTCGCCTGAAGCCGCTGCTCAAGATCAGTCCACCAACAAGCTTGTTGTAAAAACCCGAACCATCAACCAACAGGTAGAAATACGCTGGGCACCAACAGATCACCTGCTCTGGAGCCTGGCCAACAGACAAGGATATCGCCTCGAACGAAAATCGCAGGAAGGAACCTGGGAAACGCTTCTCGACCGCACCCCTTATTCCGTACAGGAATTCAAAAGCCGACTGGACACAACCAATGCCCATGTTGCCACTGCCGCACAAACCCTACACGGAAAACCCAAAACAGTTATCACGGGCACCGATCCATTCGCGGAAGCAAAAGCACTGGAGGAAGAACAGAAAATGCGACATATGTTCGCCCTCCTGGCAGCCGATTATAATACGGATGCAGCCGACGCCCTCGCTCTCCGCTATGTAGACAAAGACATCATTGTTGGCGCAAATATCCTCTACCGCCTGTATGTGCGCGCAGGAGAAAAACAGCCAGCATTGCCAGATACTGCCTACTTCCTGGTCAATACCAACCGAACCTACCAGGCCAGAAAAGTAAAAAAGGCTTTTGCTACCCCCGAAGCCGACGGCATCATCCTGAAGTGGTCAAAATCAGATAATAATGACTTCTTCAGTGGCTATTTTATCGAACGATCTGATAATAACGGAAAAGGTTTTCAACGGCTCAATAACAGCCCCCTGCTCACCAGCGATCACGAAGATTTTGAAACCTTCAACAACTTTCACATCTACGCAGATAAAACGGCTCAAACAGGGATATCCTACCAATACCGAATCATCGGAGTAACTCCTTTCGGTGACGAAGGACTGCCTTCCGATATTATTACTTCGCAGCTCATGGATCTGGCCGGGCCACCACCGCCAAAAGAAATCAAAGCCATTGATATTGGAGACAATAAAATGGAGATAAGCTGGATTGCAGATGTATCATCAGACGATCACAATGGATTTATAATTGCCAGAGCCGCACACCCTACCGGGCCTTTCTATCCTTTGAACGAAAAACCGCTTTCGACGAAAGTCAGAAAATTTACGGATGAAAATCCCATTCCGATCAAAGCCAATTATTACCTCGTATATGCAGTCGACAAACTCGACAACCGAAACGGAAGCTCCATTGCCATGGCACAATGGTATGACGATACCCCGCCTGCCAAGCCAACCGACCTGGCCGGATTTGCAGACACCTCCGGCATCGTGACCCTCGCCTGGACCTGGGGCAGTGATCCCGACCTGCTGGGCTACCGGGTCTACTGGTCAAACGGACCAGACAGAGAGTTTTATCAACTAACAGATAAACCCGTTGAAGGCAGTATTTATGTAGACAGCATAAATCTGCAAACACTAACAGAAACCATTTACTACAAAGTCGTAGCGGTAGATTACAACATGAACCCTTCTACCCCCTCGGATCCAATCCCATTAAAGCGGCCGGACCTCATCCCACCAGCAGCTCCACTACTCACCGACTTTCAGTCTTTCCCGGACTCGATTCAACTCCGGTGGCAGCCCAGTCCGAGCGAGGATGTGGTGGCCTACCGACTCCTCCGAAAAGAAGTGGGTGCTGAGAAATACGATCTGCTTCAAAATATTCTAAACCCTACACAAACCCGCTTTACAGACACCCGCATTGAAGCCGGTAAAAAGTACGAATATGCCATTGTTGCCATCGACGATGCCCGGCTGTATTCAGAGATCAGCAGCCCGATAAAAGCAGCAGCATTGCGTGGGGCCAAAAGACCTGCTATACAGGATTTGTCCGGTAAGGTAGACGAAAGCAATGGCACTTTCATCCTCAACTGGACCTATGAGGCACCCGATTCGTATCAGTTTGCGATTTACCGCAAAACAGACGATCAAAACTGGGAGCAGCTGGCATGGATAGATAGTGAAAACTCCAGCTTTACAGACAAACAATTATTTCGGGCAGAAACGGGCTTTTCCTATGCAGTTAAAGTCATCTATGATGATGGAGGAGAATCTCCCTTTAGCAATGAAGTACAATTAAACATCAAGGAGTAAACCGGCTAATTGACAGACCATGAAATACTTTCTGTTTCTCATCTTCCTGTTTTCGGGATTATTCACTTCATCTCTTTGGGGGCAGGATATCGAACAGGTAATCAAAGAAAAACCCTGGGACTGGAGTGGATCCATTGGTGCCAACACCAATTTTTATCATGTCCAGGGAATCCCCAATCGAAGCAATCCCTTCTTTTGGAACCTTTCGGCCAATTTTACCGGAAAAATCTATGGCTTTGCCCTGCCTTTCTCCCTCACCGTAGGAAAGCACGAATACAGTTTCAACCGACCATTCCTGCAAGCCGGATTTAGTCCCTCATGGCGGTGGATTAAACTACATCTGGGTACCCGAAGCATGTATTTTTCGCCTTACACCCTGGCGGGACATACCTTCGATGGTGCCGGAGTGGAACTCACCCCCGGTAAATTTCGCTTTGCTGCCATGTACGGCAGATTGCGACGGGCGCGGGATTATGATCCGGAACTTGACTTTCGGTTTCATCCGGCACTATATGCCCGCTATGGCTATGCCTTTAAAATTGGAGTGGGTAGTAAAGACACCTATGTCGACCTGAGTTTTCTCAAAGCTGCCGACGACCCGAATTCTATTGAGGTATTGCCTCAGGACACCAGCATCACCCCCTCCGAAAATGCCGTGATTGGATTGAGCGCCGGCCTGGGAATTACAGAAAACATTCGCTTCTTTGGCGAAGGAGCAATCAGCATTTTCACCCGAAACACCAATTCTATTGATGCTTCTGAATTTGTAGATTCTGAAGTCGCCAACTTTTTCAGTCCGACGCTTTCTACCCGAGTCAATTACGCTCTGAAAGGCGGCATGGATTTTAGTTTCAGCGCCTTTCGGCTAAAGTTGGCCTACGAGCGCATCATGCCCGAATTTGAAACCATGGGTGCGTATTTCTTTGCCAACGACCGCGAAAGGATCACCATCGCTCCAACTTTCAGACTAGCCAAAAGCAGACTTAACATCAACGGTAACCTCGGACTCGAAAGAAACAATCTGCTCGGCAATCGAAGTGAAACAACCCGCAGATTGATCGGCAACGCCAACCTAAGCTACTTCAGTCAGGGCGGCTTTGGAATCGTCTTTGCATACACCAATTACAATATCGATCAACAGCAAGCTGCACTTGAACTTTCTGACTCGGTTCGAGTTGCCATGGTCACGACAAATATCAGTCTGACGCCAACTTATAGCTGGTCTGATTCGAGCCGATTGCAGTCTGTTAGCCTTTCAGCGAATTATCAACAACTCAATGATAAAAACCCTTTTACCAGAGAGTTTACCAATATGAATACCACCTTTATAACCGGCGGATACAATATTAATTTCTTTGAAAGCGGCCTGGGAATCAATGCCGGACTGAATTACAACATTATCCAGTTAGCACTTTTCACAACAACCCGATACGGAGTTTCAGGTGGAATCAACCAGTCTCTGGCTGAGGACAAGTTCTCTTATAGCATCAACGCTACTTTCAATCTCAGTGCCATTGAGGGCACCCCCGATGGGAGTCTGACATCCGGAAACATCAATTTGAGCTATAGCCCACATGTCAAACACCGTTTTAACCTTTTCTCAAATATCCTGTTCAATCAATCAGAACAATTTGACAACTTCACCGAATTTTACGGAGGGCTGGGTTATGTACTTCGATTAAAATAATGAAAAAAGTGCCCGTCTCCTTTAATAACTATACCCCAACTCATTCAAAATTTGCTGAGCCCCTTCGTGGCCATTATTGGCTGCCCGGCGCAACCACTCACCAGCCTGACTGTCGTCTTTTGCCACACCCATTCCCTTGTAGTACATGAAACCCAGATTGTATTGGGCCTTGGGAAACTCTTGATTTGCAGCTGCTGTAAAAAGCCGAATTGCTTCCGCATCGTCTTTAACGACACCACGCCCCTGCGCGTACATGATGGCCAAATTCATCTGTGCCTGAACAATTCCCAGATCGGCTGCTTTTTGAAACCATTCGGCCGCTTTGCGATCGTTTTTGGGAAGTCCTTCACCTTGTTGGTAGAATAGCCCCACCTTGAGTTGCGCCGGACTGTAATTTTGATCGGCCGAACGCTGGTACCACCTGGCTGCTTCTGGTAGGTTGATGGGGGTACTCCATCCATATTCGATCATGTTGCCATAGATGTATTGCGCCTGCGGATTGCCTTTTTTTGCTTCTTCTGCTACCCATGCGGTAACCTCATTAGAAGGTTGTAGCATGGGGGAGCTAATGTGGTTGGTAACGCCAATAGCCGCTGAGGCCAGATTGTACTCTTCATTGGCGGCCTGGCGATAAAGTTCTACAGCCTCATCGTCATTGAAATTGACCCCGCGACCATGTCGGTACATAACCCCCATACAATACTTTGCTTTGGGGTCACCCGCTTCTGCTCCCTGACGATACCAGGAAAGTGCACGCATATGGTCCAGCTTGTCGGTCCAGATATAATCATAAAAAAGCCCGAGCCGATACTTTGCGGGGGTGTAACCAGCCGTTGCGGACTCCCGGTACCATTCGGAAGCTTGTAAATAATCAATTTCCCGGCCCCCTAAGCCTTTTTCAAACATGATGGCCAGATTGAACTGTCCGATAGGATCATTGGCATCTGCCCCATAAGAAAATTGCAGAAAGGCCTCTTCAAACTTCCGAGTGAAAAACGCCTTGTATCCTTTTACTACGACATCTTCCTCCTGGCCAAGCAGGAAATCTGCCGTACTGGCAAGCTGCTGGTAGCTCAATCCACTCATTTCCGTCACTTCATTTTCACATTCCATCGACAGAGGATCTGCACAAATCACAGCTTGCATAAAAGCATCCTGCAGAACACCCTTCGTTTTATTCTCTTCCCCTGCTTCTGCCTCTCCGGAATCCCCGGATTCGATAAGTGGTTTGTTTTCATCGACCTCTCCGGTTTCAGTAGACGGAGAAGTACATTCGGCGAAAGCCAAAACCAAAAACATCAGGGCCAGAATTCCTTTAATTGAAGATTGCTGCATCACGATCATTTCTGCTTAATTTATCAGATGCGCAAATTTAGGGAAATTATACGCTCATCGCAGTACTGTTATCGTTCCGGAATAATTTCTGACGCTGCCATCTACGAATCGCACAAAAGCTTCCCAGGTATAAACCCCCGGATCTACCGGTTTCCCTTTGGCTTCCCCGTTCCATGCATTGGCCGGTTTGTCGCCGTCCAGTTCTTCATCGTGCCATAGCAAATTGCCATAAGGGGAATAGACATTGATGGCATATTCAGCCATACCGATACCCGTCGGACGGAACTCCCGAACAGCCGTTGTGCCATAATCCAGGGTCATGGCATTGGGAGCAAAGAATTCCGTAATCCACTCCGGGGTGATTTCTTTGCTCACCGAATCGGCACAGGTAAAAGCTCCATTATTGTAGTTAAAGGCGGTAAGCGTAACCAGTACAAATCGATTGGTATCATACTCATGAACCGGCTCATACAGATCGGAGTAGGTGCCATCGCCCAGATCCCAATACCAGGCTTCATCCTTTTCAGAGTAATTCAGAAAGCGTACATCCCCGAGGATATTCTCCTGCTCATCTGCAACAAAATCAAAGTCGGCGATTGGTGTTTCGTACACCCGGATAGCATCATCCAGCATGATGGAATCGATGCATACGTCATTGTAAAGGGCATAAAAAGCCAAATCGTAAGCTCCCGGATCTTCAAAAACCAGCGAGAAAGTGCCGGCATCCGTAAAACTGCCTTTGGTCTCTACCTCCCAGCTCACATTGTTGAAATTGTTGCTTTGGTTGGTGAGCACTACCGTCAGGTCTTCACAACCTTCGGCCGGATCAATGGAAATAGCAGCCTCGGGTTGTCCGTATATTTCTACGGTCTGCGTCAGGGTGTCCAGACAGCCGAACGCATTTTCTATAATCAGACTTACGTCGAAATTGCCTGGCAACTCATATTCGTGTGTCGGATTGGTTTCCTGCGACATGAATCCGTCGCCAAACATCCAGTCATTATCCTGGTTTCCGAGAGAAGTATTCGTGAAAATCACTTCTGTTGGCGTGCCACATGCACTGGTCTTTTCAAAGCTAAATCCGGCAGTCGGTTTTTCGAGTACTTCCACATTGACCAGTGTTGTATCTGCCGGACAACCATTGCTGTTGCCGACAATCAAGGCTACCTCATACACTCCGGATTCTTCATACCAAACGCCCGGTTCAAAATCGGTAGAAGTATTGCCGTTTTGGAAGTTCCAACTGTACAAATTGCCACCGGTGGAGGTGTTTTCAAAATTGACAAACAAGTCTTCACATCCCTGGGCAGGATCCGGAACCGCCCCCGCTTCCGGTGATTCCAGAATGTCGATCAGCTGAAAACTGGTGTCCACGCAGCCGTTAGTGTTTGTGGCAAATAGCCAAATAGTATCTCCGCTAACCGGCTCCGTTGGAAGCACACAAGGCGACACATTATCGTATGTCTGGCCAAAGATTTCCCACTCGTAAATGATCGCACCCTGGCTCAGGTTTTCCAGGCAAAGGCTGTCGTGATTGGCACAATAAGATTGACTGGTAAAAGTAAATGCACTCTCCGGGTGATCGAATACAAATATGTTTACAACCGAAGTGTCGGAGCTGCACTGGTATTCATCGCTTACAACCAGTGTCACGGTATAATTACCCGGATCCTGAAAGGTGTGTGTCGGGTTTTCGGCTGTTGAGCCGGAGGTCCCGTCACCGAAGTTCCACTCCCAACTTTGCTCCCCGTTACTGGCATTGGTAAAGTCGACCGTTAGGGGCGAACAACCTGATAAAGCAGACGGGGTAAAATCAGCTTCCGGCAATTCTTCAATCACTATTGTCTGAGAAAAGCTTGCCGGACAATCATTCACCAGTGAGGTTGCCGTCAGAGTAACATCATAGCTTCCCGGACCGGGAAAAAGATGGTTTGGGGAGGTCTCGGTAGAAGTAGTGCCGTCGTCAAAATCCCAGGTACTTCCGGCCACGTTTACAGATGTATTCAGAAAGCTCACGCTGTCTCCGTCGCAATTTATAGCCGGAGCCACGAAGCTTACATCCGGCGCAGGCAACACCTGTATAAAAGCGGTATCTGTATGCTCATCGCAATTGTTGGCAGCATACAAAATCACCGTATACCAGCCGGAAGAATCCAGTGTAACCGTGGGGTCTTCCTCATTGCTTCCCAAAACATATCCACCGCCTTCCCAGATGATTTCCCAGGTTGTAACTGCCCCCGGTGTGGAGACACTTTCCAGACTTACGTCGAATGGCTGACAGCCCGCCAGGGTATCCTGTTCTATAAAAGCTTCCACTTCGGGTGGATCAACAGTAATGAATTTTGTCAGCGTATCCGTACCACAGAAATTTGTTGCAATCAATGTAATCGCATAGGTGGTACTCGCGGTATCACTGGTATAGTACGTCTGATCCGGCGGCAAAGTCGGATCAATTTCATCCACATCAATCAGAGTCACCCCATTGCCCATATCCCAGAAGCAGGTATCGGGATTACCCAGAGTAGTATTGATAAAGTCGACTACCAGCGGCGAACAACCTTCATCAAATTCTACTCCAAAATCGACGATTGGATACGGATGCACCAAAATAGAATCGATCAGCTGAATGGTATCGCAAAGGTTTCGCACTTCCAGGATAATCTCAAAAATAGAGTCGGTCGTAATGCTGTCTAAAACGTACCCGCTGATGTCTTCCTGAAACAGGGTGTCTCCGGCAATGTACCAGACCTGCGATATCGAGTCTCCAAAACTGTTGTTGGTCAGACTCACTGTAAATGGCGCACATCCTTCGTCATCATCCAACACAAAATCAGCTACCGGCGGGGAGGAAACATACACTTCCTGAACGGTCGTATCTGAACACAATTCAACAGAGGTAGCAATGAGGGTGATTTCAAAAGTGCCGGGAGATGTATAAGTATGACACGGATTGGCATCTGTTGATCCATTTCCATCCCCAAAATCCCAATCGTAAGTTACTGAACCGGTAGAGTTGTTGATGAGGCAAAACTCCTGATTGATACACGGACTGCCATCAATTTCAAAGTCTGCTTCCGGTCTTGGATTGATGATAAATTCGAGCTCATCGCAGGCACTACAGCCCTGTAGGTCTGTACTCTCAAAACAATAATTATAGGTATAAACGACATCCACATCTAAGGCGGTCAGGTCGATTTCTCCCGTTGCCGGATCGACAATTCCCGTACCATCCCAGAGGCCCAAGCCAGCCGGATTGCCGGGAGGAAGGGTAAAGCTTACAGCCTGTCCTTCGCAAATGGCAATATCCAGACCGGCATCCACCGTCTCTCCCGGGTCTTCTACCTGAATCTCAATACTCGCTTCCTGCTCGCAGCTGTTTCCCTGGGAATAAAGGTAGTCGTAAGAAAAAACACCTCCTCCAATGGCGTTGAGGTCAACCAGACCATCAGTATCTACTCCCGGACCCGACCATTCGCCGCCAGGCAAATTGCTGTTTAATTGAAGGAAATCATCTGAGATACAAACAATGGAATCGGGGGCACTAAGCATCAATTCTTCATCGATGGTCAGGATGATGTGCAGGGTATCTTCGATGAAACAATCGTTTCGGTCGTATTGAATGTAAACTTCCGTTATCCCGGCTCCCAGGCCGCCGCTTACCGGATTAAACAAGCCCAAATCCATATCTGTCACGCCGGGGCCGGACCAGGTGGTCGTACCTCCGGTTGGGTTTACAGAATATCCCGATTCATCGGGGAGGCTAACGGTAAAATCGGCCAGACAAAGACTGATTGTATCCTGAAAATCCTGAACTGGGAATGCTTCAACCAGAACATCGGCAGTTGCCATTACTTCACAACCCGAGCCATCGACGAAAGTGTATTCTATGGTATAGGTTTGATCGGGTACCACGCTTGTTGGATCAAAGATGCCCATCAGCGTATCTGTTATCCCTGGTCCCTGAAATACTCCTCCTGGCTCATCCACGGTTAAGGGGGTCGGCGGACTGTCCTCACAGAAAATTTCCGGATCCAGCGTAACGGCAGTCGATTGCACCACCTCCAGGTCTATGGTCGCTTCTGCATCACAAGCTCCTTCCGAAAGGCTGTAGGTGATGGTGTAAATATTGTCTGGCGTTACCGCTCCCGGATCAAAAATGCCTTCATCCGAATCGATGATTCCGGTACCCGACCAGACACCATCCGGAATATTCGCTTCCAGGTCTATTGGTGATGATTCTGAGCAAAGTGGCTGCGGCATCACCGGATCAATAAGCAACTGAATATTTTCCTGAACCGTGATCTCCAGGGTGTCTGTAGCCGGACGGCAGGCTCCATCGATGGTCAAAACGACAAAACCATCCTCATAAAAAGTAACCGATGCGGGATTTTCCTGCGTGGAGGTTTGACTGCTTCCGTCATTAAACAGAAACTCCCAGAACCAGGAATCCGCTTCGCCTGTATTTGTAAAACTGCCGGTATAAACCACCGAATCGCACCCAATTTGATCCGGCCCGAGATCGACAGTCAGGCTGTCGATAATCTCAAAAGACATCACATCCTCATTGGGACAATCCGGATTATCGCTGAGCACATAATTCAGATCATAGGAACCAGACCCCAGTATAGAAGGGTCCAGTGTTTCATCATCGATCACGCCCGGTCCGGACCAATCGCCACCGATGGGATTTACGTAGTTTGTCAGATCGATAAAGCCGGAATCCTGGCATATTTCCAGCGGTTGATTGATAAAAGAAATGGGGGTGGTTTGAGAGATATTGACCTCGACGGCATCGGTGATGACACCACAAGGGCCTGTAAGCGTTAAAATAATTTCCCCCGATTGTTGAAAAGTTACACTAAAACTCTCATCACAAAGCATGGAAATATCTCCATTAATAAATTCCCAGCAGACCTCATCAACAGCTCCTCCATACTCAAAATCAACATCTGCTTCAGTCAGGGTTACTTCATCACAGAATGTTTGTGGCAGGGGGGCCAATTCATAGGTCGGTGCTTCCAATACTTCCAAACTGACCATTTCGTCATCGGTCGCGCAGGGATTTACCTGGGTGAGTGTGATATCATACATCCCCGGCTCTTTGAAAATAATGGTTATGCTGTCGGATGTTACTGACATCAGGGTATCCGAAAAACACCAATTTACAATCGCTCCAACCGTATCATCGGGAGAAATGGTCCAATATGTACTACCCCATTGATTGGAGGTGTTTACAAAAGTGGCCGAATCAGGGGCACAGAGCGGATCGTCAAAGTCACTGATAAAAGAAGCTTCCGGAAATCCCAAAACGGTAACGGTCTCACTGGTTACGTCCGTGCCACAACCATTGGAAACTTCCAGGGTGATTGTATAGGTACCCGGATCATCGTAGGTGTGTTCCGGGTTGGGATCGGTAGAGGTGGTTCCGTCGCCAAAATCCCAAAACCAGGTTTCGGCATTACAGCTTTGATCGGTTGGCTGAAAAGGGGTATCCTCACACAAGGGATCGTCTACAAGGATATCTGCCAAAGGCCTTACTTCAAGCGCAAAGCTGAGCGAACCACTCTGGCAACTGGTTCCTTCCGGACAGGTAGCCACGCCCACCCAGCAAACATCAAAATTAATTAGTGGTGCGTCGCAGAGCAGGCTGTCGGGCAAAAAGTAAACATGCGTTACCGGGTTGTAATTATAAACCGTATCCACGTTACCGTCAGACCAGTCCAGGATAAAATAGTCAAAACCTAACTCACTGCCATTGGTGAAAGTAATGACATCGCCTTCACAAAATACAGGTCCGCCCTGAGCGCTGAACGAGCTATTGAGGAAGCCGCAATCTACAGCCACACAATCCAGATCACAATCCTGGGCCTGAACAACAAACGAAAGGATCAGCCCTGAAAACAGAAATAAAAATCTTTGTAAGAACATAATTTGTACTTGTTGGGGTTTGGGTCTTAATGGTTGGGAGGGAGAGGATTTTACCAGATACTTTCATAAATCTTTCCACGAGAGGAAACGGGACAAAGCGGCCCGCCGCCGAGCTCATTTTGTCGGCCGGTTAGGTCACAGAATGAACTCTTCCGCAGGTGATAGGTAAAGGAGAATTCCAGGATGGGACCGACGATGTTTTGCAGGCCGGAGAAGTTATTCGCGTAAGCGACCCCAAAATCGACCCGGTGTTTTTCGCGGCTGCCCAAAACGGCTCCAAATTCGAGGACAAGATTGACCCAGGAGGTATTATTCCCTTCGCCGGAAGGTGAACTAAAATGATAATAGGCACCAAATCCGACATTTCGGCTGAAGGTCATCTTTGCTCCGGCCTCAAAATAGTCGAGCTGATTTTGCTGCTGATACAAAAAAAGCGGGCTCACGGCCACATAGCTTTTTCGGTTGCCGATGGGCATGGCAAATTCTGTTTCCAGAAAAAAGCCGGAGCGCAGGCTTGGTCGGGTATCCAGATTCAGCAGGGAAGAGATATGCCCAAAATCGCTACTGCCAAAAATAGAGAGGGCATTATGCAGGCTTGCGCCGAATGTAAGGCTGTTTAAAAACACCCGGGGCGGATTATTGCGCCTTTTGCCTGCCGCATAGCGGTAAACCAAACCCACTTTGGGCATCAGGTAATAGGCAGATTCCCCTCCATTGGGTATTACGAAAGAGGTCTGATTCAGGGCGCCGGTGTTATCATACAGACCGTATTTGCGGTCGAGTTGATCGGAAAAAATCAGTTTGCTAAAATCTACTCGCTTCTGCCCCATGTAGAAGGACATACCCAGGCGGACATTGTGTGTACCTCCCGTTCGGCTTGTATAAGGGACAATGGTTCCGGCCAGGCTTGCGCCGAATTCATTGGTCGTCAGGATTCCGTCTCCTTCTTTATCGTTGTAAAAATGGAGTCCGTAGTCAAACCAGGCACAGGGAACACTTTCTTCCAGGGAAACCCCATAGGTTTCGTAGGGTACGACCTGTTGGGTCCCCCATTGGGTTTTGTATTTCGCATCGAGCGAAATGGCTCCTTTATAGCCGGTCATCGCCGGATTGAAGTAAGACTTATTGTTGAAAAAATGGACAAAAAAGGGATCCTGAGCAGAAGCTGTTGCCGATATAAATAACAGCAAAAGGATCCGGCAGTAGGTGTTGATGCTGGACACGTGTGTAGGTGTTTAGGGTTCTCAATGGACTCTCTCGGGCTTTCAAAGCTAATAATTTAATTGCGGAAGTGCCGCAATCCTGTTCAGGAAAAATCTTCCAGATCAAAAAGACTCGTTTTTAAGAAAGTGTTGAGGGTGATTGGATGGCTCCTTATTCCAATTTGATCCCAAATGGGGCAATTGCCCTATTGTACATGTGGACACAATTACAGATTTTGTGCTTTTAAAAAGCTAATCAAATAGTCTCTTTCCCATGGTACAAAAGTATCTATCCGGTAGAACATACCTGCTGCTCTTTTCAGTTATCCTGCTTCTGTGTTTTTCATCTTGTGTGGCGCTTTTTGACTCTAGCAATTTTGGCGACGTCAAGAAGCTAAAAAAAGCCATGCTTGATGAAACCTGGGAAATTGACCTAATGAAAATGGAATCGGCCGAACGCTCGGCCCGTAGCGAGCCGTGGAATGTTACGCTCGATACCCTGATCGCTTCTACCGGGACTATGTATTTCGAAGAAGATTCCAAGCAGGGACGCCGCAATTTCACTTATACGGATGGGAACGGAGTGGCTACACAGGGGCAGATCATTATTGAAGCAGATGTAAACGACGACAATCCAACGGTGCAGTTTGATATTTCACCCAAGTTTTTCCCCCACCCTCATCTGGTCTCGGATAAATTTAAAGTCATTTCGTTTGACGACTCCCACATTGAGTTCTTCTATGAATTGCTGGGAACAGGAGATCTGACACGCTACCAATATACCATTGAGTTAATAAAATAATAACCTTCTCGATCAACATCAAGTATATGTATTCTGTAAAGTGGTTGGCTTCCTTTTTAATTTTAATATTTTCCCTGTCCGGCTTTTCGCAAGACGTAGCGACCGGTTTTCCGGACATTGATCAGCAACTACATCAGGCAGGCTTAAATGTGCTCAGCAGCAAGACCCTCAAAATGGCCCCCCAAGGAGAGCTTACTGTACCAGTCACCCTTTATGGAGGCAATATATATTATGTGGCAACCGCCTACGACAGAGCAAATGACCAACCGCTTAACGTAAAGCTGCACGATGGGAATGGCACCACATATTTAAGTGGTATACAAGGAGTAGAATTGGATTTAAGATGGATTCACGGGGCATTTTCGATGGAACTGACCCTCCAAAATCCACATGATTTACCCATTTCAGAGCTGTTGCTGGTGCAATCGTATAAGTCGTTTAATAACAACACGGCAGATCACACCTTAAATGCGCTGGCAAAAGCCTTTTATACCCTGGAGGGAGTGTCTTTAATTGAAGAGGCACGACAAAAGACGGTGGACGAGATACAAGCGTATCTAACTGCTGAATTGAACAAACAGGGTTATTCCGTCTCAGACATGCAGGTTTTCCTGCACGACCATAAAAAAAGCATTTGGCCGTACACCTTTTGTCGGGAGAACGATTATGTCATCTTCGGCATGAGTGCTGATGGAAACCCCACTACTTTCGAGCTCATTGAGCCAGCCACCGTTAAAGAAAATCCATTTGGCGGTGAACCAACAGAGAAGGAAGAAAAAGTAATCCAATTATCCAATCTGGGGAGTATTGGGGTGTCGCTTCGAAATAAAAATCCAAATTATTGGAATTGGTCTGTTCGTCCGCTTGCCGATCAACAGCAGTTTGGCAGTTTCTCCGTATACGTAATCGGTTATAAAAGTGCCGATAATAACACGAAGCAGATCAGTAATAACAAACCCGAAAAATTTTATATCCGATAGTAAGTCTGTCAGGAATGGATTGGCCGGGTTTTACTCCCCAGGCTGTTGACAATGAATTTGCCTGCAAAAAAAGGCTTCTAAGTGAACCATTGATTCTGAGCTACCAGATAACCAGCTTCGGCCCGGGAGTGAATTGATAACTTTTGGTAAATGCGCTCGGTATGACGTCGCACCGTATGGGGGGATATGGACAATTCTTCCGCCATTGCGGTATAGGATTTCCCACTGATCAACAACTGCAAGAGTTGTATTTCTCGTTTGGTAAGGCCATAATCAGCAGGCTGCATACTTGACAAAGCAGCCGTTTTCCGGATCATTTCCATTGTTTTTCGGGCAATTTGTGGCGATAAAGGCATTCTTCCCTGAGTTGCATCTAAAATAGCCTGATAAATCCGACGGGGCTCTTCGTCTTTAAGTAAATAACCATCAGCCCCTGCCTGAATCGCCTGTAAAATATGCGTTTCAGCTTCAGAAATTGTCAGAATAAGGATGTGAATACCCGGGGCTATTTCTTTGATCTGTCGGGTTGCTTCCACACCATCCAATACCGGCATGGACAGATCCATCAAAAGCACATGGGGGTGTTCAGTCGTTGTTGCGATCCGCTTTACAGCTTCGGTACCGTCTTCGGCCAGAAAAAGAACCTCTATATCTGAAAAAAAAGATAACACGCGCTCCAGGCTTTCACGGATAATCTGTTGATCATCTACAATAGCAATCCGAATCATTGTTAGGTGTTTTCTGTGGAAATACAATTATTCTGACAAAACGGGATTATTACCCAGCTCGATTTGAATACGCATTCCCTGTCCGGGGGCAGAGTCTATCGTCAGTCCGGCCTGAATAGCTGCTGCCCGCCGGGTGATATTCTTTAAACCAAAACTTTCTTTTCCAGACTGCTGATCAAGGTCGAATCCTTTTCCGTCGTCGCAAATGGTTACTAACAGCTTGTCAGAATCTCCTTCGAGCGACACCTGGTAGTGCGTTGCCTGAGCGTACTTAAACATATTCTGGGTTGCTTCCTGTAGGATGCGGATAAGGTTGAGGGCCTCCTTTGGCTGCAACAAATACGCATTACCGGCCTTATTATTTACTTCCCAGTCTATCCTGTTTTGGAGGTAACCATCTAAAAAATACTCAAATCGCTCGGCCAAACCTTCGGTCGAAACCTGTTCCTGATGCAGCGCCCAAATAGTGCTCCGGAGCATGCGAATGGATTGTTGTGCAAACTGACGCATATCCGATATCTTGCCGGCAGCAACGGGCTGGTTGGTGGCTTTGGATAAGGCCAACACATCGAGGTCACTGACTATGCGTACCAAATGTGATCCGACACTATCGTGCAGATCGCGAGAAATGCGTTCCCGCTCCAGATGAAGTTCTCGCTCCAGGGATAATTTAGCAATTTCCCTCTCGTATTTCCGCTGTTGGAATAAGCGGTAATAGGCAATGAAACCGATCAACAGTAAGCCCAGGACAATGGCCACCGCGGTCAGCCGCTGGGCCCGGATGACAGCCGACTGAGCGGCAATGGTTTGTTCTTTCTTTTCCGTTTCATATTTGGTGCGCATTTCGGCAATGGCATTCGCTTTTTCGGCCGAATACAAACTGTCATTGATGACCATACTCATCTGCGCATTATCGTATGCAGCCCGGTAATCATTGAGGTCAAGATATACCTTCCCCAGCAAATTTCTGGTATGCCTTACAAGATCCAGGTATTGGAGTTTCGTGGATAAGCGAAGGCTTTCCTCGAATGCATTGCGAGCTTCCTCCTGGTTTCCCATCTGGAGGTACATCTCTCCAATATTGTTGATGCTGATGGCCAGTCCGGTTGAATCACCGGCCTTTTCCCGCATGTCGGCCGATTGCTGCAAATAACTTATAGCTTGTTGGTAGTCTTCCTCCCCTGCTGCTAACTCTGCCAAATCATTGAGGGCATAAGACAGGCCGACAGTATCTTTAAGTTGCTGCTTTAAATGGTAGGAGGCTTCGAGGAAATACACGGCACTATCCCGGGGCCCGGTTTTCAGATAAATGCGGCCTGTGTTTCGCTGGGCAGAGGCCAGGCAGCTGGCATCCCCGGCTTCCTTACATAATTTAACGGCCCGACGACCATAGTACTTCGCAAGCTTTAAGTCACCTTGGCGGCTGGCCGTGAGTGCCAGTTCCTTCAGAATATCCCCCTCCAATGCCCCATTTTTTGTCCGGGAAGCAAATTGCAGTGCTTGCTGCAGGTCGGCCAACTCCTGATCATAGTTTCCGGTGTAGTAATGGAGAATTCCACGCTCTTTATAGGCCCGGGTAAGGTTTTCGGTATCCTTCTGATCCGTAAGATCGCCAATTGCCAATTGGAGGTAGTATTCGGCACTATCTACATGTGCCGTGCGGATCCGATAGATCTGATCCAGGACCCACAAAGCCGGATCTTCAGCCAGTTGATACTCCTTACTTAGCGATTGACCAATGACTGATACCGGCAAATTCAGGAAAAAACAACCTATGAGAAATGCACAAAAAAGGAAACGAGACATCCGGTGATTTTGAACTCAGCATTTAAAAATGAAGTACGCACTCAAAAGGCTATAATACTTATTTTACCGGATTTGTATTGGTTGCTGAAGGGAATAAATATCTGTTAGGGAGCCCGATTACGAGCTTTTTCGGGAATTTCAGGTAATTGAAAAAGGCCAGTCGGTCGTATCCCGGAAGTCTGCCAAAACACACTGATTCACTTGCGCAACAAGAGCTTACCCGGGCAAATTTGCCTTTCGGCGAAAGCCGGATATCAGGAAAAATGCCTTTCAGAAATCTGCGTTTTGTGGTCCTGAATATACTGTACCAGCGCATTACTGGCCGGTGATAGCTCCTTGCCGCGGCTGTGTGCGAGATTCCATTGGGTGATAATGGGTAATCCTTTAACGGGTATGGACTGAATGTTTTTTAGTTCTAATTCTGTGCGGATTCCGATCAAGGGCATGACCGACAACCCCAGTCCTGCCCGCACTCCCTGCTTAACAGCCTCATTAGATACCAGCTGCATGGAGCGCTTTACCACTACGTCGTTTTGCTTTAAATAATTTTCCATGGCGGCCCGGGTAGCCGAACCTTCTTCCCGAAAGATCAGGGTATGATCGCTCAGCTTTTTGGGTGTCATGCGTTTGGGCAATCCCGGATAATCGCTTGATGAAACCAGGTAAAGCTCATTCGGAATCAGGGGAAGGCACTCCAGATTGAGGTTGTTTGGAATAACCGACACCATCGCAAAATCAACCGTATTGTCCTGGAGACTTTCTACCACCCTGGTTTTATTGGTTACATCGATGGCAATATTCACCCCTGGATATTTGCGCATAAAGCCCGTCAAAAAATAGGGGATCACATACTTTCCGGTTGATGCTGAGGCTATCCGAATGTTTCCGGTAAGGATTCCTTTATACTCATCGGTAGCTTCTTCGATCTGATCCACAGCTCCCAATATTTCTTCTGCAAGTGCTCTCACTTTTTGCCCAAAATCGGTGACATACAACTTCCTGCCAATGATCTCCGTAAGGGGAATTTCAAACTCATCCTGCAGCTTTTTTAGCTGAATTGACACTGCGGGCTGGGTCAAAAACATGGCCTCAGCTGCCTTCGTAATACTCTGAAAATCACACACTTTGGTGAATATTCGAAGTTGATGCAACGTATAATTCATAAACAACTGTTTATGCTTTAGATAAAAATTATAAATTAAATATAATGAAAAATTCCTCAGACATTTGTGTCATCACAATTGAAAATCAACCAAAAAAATTGAAACATGGTACTTGAACTATCAAAAAGCTTTACGCACTCCTGCGGGAAAATGCCCGCAAAGGCTTATTCAGACGAACAGTTGAAAGACATGCTGCTCGACTGGATGACAAAACAGGGAATTGACACCAGCAAAGTTTCCTTTTCGAGCGATGGTACACTGCAGATTGAGGGTACACCTAATCTAAAACTCCACAGCCTCCTGTTAAAAGCAGAAGAGTTGGGGCTAAAGATGAAATACACCAAAAAAACCTTAATCGAAATCTGCTAAGCCAATGAATGGCGTACTCGAAAATTTAACCAACCCTGCTTTGTTGTTTTTTGTTTTGGGAATTTTGGCGGTCAAATTCAAAAATGACCTCATGATCCCGGAATCATCCTCTAAGTTCATTTCGATGTATTTACTATTGTGCATCGGATTTAAGGGCGGCAATGAGTTGTCTCACAATGCTCTGAACTCAGAAACCTTTGGCTCCCTGCTGCTGGGCTTTTCGCTTGCTTCGTTGATACCCATTGCCGCTTTTTTGATATTGCGTCGCAAAGTAAATGCCCAAAATGCGGGAGCCATAGCGGCCGCATACGGCTCGGTAAGTGCTGTCACTTTTGTAACAGCGATATCCTTTCTGGATTTTGCCGGTGTCGGATTTGACGGATACATGATTGCCGTGATGGCCCTGATGGAAGCACCAGCGATTGTCATAGGCATATTGTTGATACGAATGGCCAACAAGAGAAACCCAGAAGGCGCCCATTCCAGCTCTTCGTTCCGGGAAGTCTTTAACCATTCGATCAACAATGCCAGTGTCTTTTTAATCCTGGGCAGTTTGCTGATCGGCTATCTGGCGAGCGATCAACAGGCAGAGGGAATTAAACCTTTTACCACAGATATTTTCAAGGGTTTTCTCGCGGTGTTTTTGCTTGACATGGGCATTCGTGCCGGAAGAGAATTGGGCGGCATGCGCAAAAACGGATTGTTTTTGGTCTTGTTTGCCTGTCTGTTTCCGTTCTTTAGCGGATTGACGGCATTAGGTCTTTCATCCTTTTTGACCAATTCGGCGGGAAACATGTTGCTGTTTTCCCTCCTGGGTGCAGGAGCTTCCTATATCGCTGTTCCGGCCGCTTACAAACAAGCCGTCCCGGAGGCAAACCCCGGCATTTATCTGCCTATGGCACTTGGAATCACCTTCCCGATTAACATCATTTTAGGGATTCCCTTTTACTTCTACATCATTAATAACCTACTGGCGATTGCCTAGCGCAATTGCTACAAACCTGAATATATGGAATTACTTCTTGTTGCACTTGGAAACCAGGCTCAGACGGGGACCGAACTTTTGCCTTTGCTTTGGCAAAAACTCTCTATCGGCCTGGTTATTTGGGGAGTGATGCTCTTCCTGGCTAAACGGCCCGGAACCAACCTAAAACAAAAGGAAAACAGCTAGATTTTCCCGAGTTCTCTATACCATAGACCTTTTTGATCATTACTTCCTACTTTTTTGCTCCGCCGACATTCTAACAGCTTGTGTTGGCGGAGCTTTTTTTTTCCAGACTGCCTCAAATAAAGAAAGGAACCCAATCTGGATCGGATTCCCTTCTTCTATTTCACATTCGGCGAAAGCCAGACTTAGAGCTTGTTCGGGATTTGTTTTTGGAGCGAACGCCTCAAAATTTTGTTCTGAACGAGACATGATGAAGGAGCCTTCCCGATAGCTATCGGGATAGCTAAGCGACTGAAGAATAACAAAGTGCAGGGCAAAATTTGGCAAGTGCAGCCCAAAGTGTAAAACCCGAACAAACTCTTAGTCCGTACCCAGCTCCAGGTGCCACAATTCCCCTCGTATAAGAGAACGTGCAGCTGCCATTTTCTCCCACACTTCATTTGGGTCAACATCAGGGTGGACACTTTCCCAAACATCCTCGATGCCCGGGGCAAAAACATTATCCCAGCTACCGTATGCATCTATTGTGATAAATTGATAATCGTAGTCAGTGCCATATGGCATTCCGCGGCCCAGTAAAAACCAATCGTCCAGCTTGCCGGCATCGATATGTGCCTGGTGGATCGGTTTATAATATTCCAGTTCCATGTTTACATATTCATAGCCGCCGCCTTCGTCTACCTGCATGAAATTTACCATCACCCACTCCGGGGCCCCTTCCATATCACTTGGAGTGGCTTTGTCGATGGAATGAAACAATTCGCTCTTCACCCAACTTCTGGCTCGATTGGTTTTTTCGTCGAGCTTAGCCATATCCATTCCCGGATGGACGGTTGCGATTATATCGGCATAATCCGGGAAAGGATTTTCGAGTTTTTTGTAATCTGAGAATACGGTCACCGTAACATAATTGTACTCGGCCATATCTCCTGATGGATACTGAACGCCCATCACAAACCAATCTGCAATGAGGCCGCGGCGCTTTCTTTCTTCGTGAATGGGCTGCCAGTACTTTTCTTCAAATTCGACATAGTCTACTCCTGGTTCGCTTTTCATGAAGTCAAACATCAGGAAAACGGTAGAGGCATCGTCCTGGCCGGAGAGGGGAGAGAAGCTGAAAACGGACAGGACTAAAAACAACAATCCTGTACGAATACCGGCGATTTTAGAAACTAACATACACGTATGATTTTAGTGTGTTATTAATCTTGCACGTGTGTTCATGGGAGAGACGGTCGCTGGTATTATTTCAATAACTTTTAGTAAAATACGGAAAATAGTTGTGGGATAATGGGTTTTAATTTTTACACCAAATCTTAATTCGTTGTTTTATGGCTTTCGCCGGAAGGCGGAGATTAATTTGACTCAACTTTTGAATACCTATACAGGCGGCTTCTTTGGTAATTATTTTGTGCGCTATCATTTTATCCAACACCCAAATACTGCCATGCACCTCGATTCCATCTGTAGTGGCTTTTTTTCGCAGTAAGGAATCGCCTGTTAGCAGGATAGTTCCCCGATCTTTGGCAAGCATCCATACAGAACAATCTTCAAGGGAAAGTTTTCCCTGATCTTGTTTGAATTCAATTAATTCCAAAAGGGCTTTCGCCGAAAGGCTGTGTACTATTAACTTATTGGACTTGATGAAAGATTGCAGTGCTTTTTGATTTGAATCAATGGTAATTTCAGCAAGGATTAGATCGGTTGTATGAAATTCAATTTGCAATTCAAACATCTCGGCCAATAGACCCACATCCCAAAGATCTATCAGGACATTGGCATCTTGAACGGAGACTTTCATACAATCATTTTCAGTTGGTCTCTAAAGGATTGCACAGACATATTGGAAAGTGAAGCAGCTTTCCCATAGGAAATCAGTTCTTCCGCGACGGCATGATACAAGAGTTGATCGAAGCGTTTGGAACGCTCATACCCGCGGTATTCTCCCCAGTTCTTTTCGAGTTTATTATCCGGGTGGCTATTGACCAATTTCCAAAACGAGCGCAGAGCATGGCTGTTTAAAATCCCAAGATCACCGGCTCGATACATAATTGCCTGGATCGAGATACCATAAGATTCCTTGATTGGAATTAGTTCATTTAGGGATATATGTTTGCGGGATGAACCCAATTCCTGCAAAGCGGCCGGACGCGGAAGAAGCATAGCGCCGGCAAATCGATTGCAAGTCTTTTCAATTTCTTTTTCAGACAATTCGGGAGAGATGTTGAGCAATAAATGCCCCAGCTCATGCAAGGCAGTAAACCTTTTCCGGAGCTGATCAAAGTCTTTATTGAGTACAATTACCGGAATGTTTTTATTTACCCAGGCACTTAATCCATCGAATTTATTTTCTACTGATACCTCAACCACCTTTATTCCGGAATCTTCCAGCATCTCAATCACATTGGGAATCGGGTTTATTCCCAATTTCCAATGCTTCAACAGCTTTAATGCCGCTTCTTCCACATCCGCAATTTCCTGAATTTTTATCTTCGAAATCGGATTATTAAATCTCGGGGAAGCATTTAAATGCTCTTCCAATTCCAGATAGCGCTCCAGCATATCGACTATGCTATTCTTCAGACCTTCAAGTTTTCGTCCGGAAAGCGCTGCTTTTTTACGAAATTTCACCTGATCCAAAGAGACGCGAAATTCCCGGAAAAAATAATCCGGCTTCAATTCCAGCAATTTTGCCAGCTTGATTAAAACGCTGCTATCAGGCAACATTTTTGCCCGCTCATATTTACTAACAGCTTGTTTGCTCACGCCCAGTTCCCCCGCGAGTGCATCCTGGCTCAAGCCCTTCTGTAATCGAGCAGCCTTTAAACGTTTTGCAAATAATTCCGAGACTTCCATTGGTTGACAAATTACACAAATAATACAAAAAAGTCAACCAAATAGTTCCCGGACAGTTGCGATACCGGCAAGGTGTTTATCAAATTGGTATTCCCTCACTCAGAACAAGAAACTAAAGGCCGGGCATCTACAAAGCCTTGGTTATTTGATGCTTTCAGGATCATAAATGTTCCATCCATATACCCAATTTGCATCACTTTTTACGGTCTATAGAAAATAGTTTCATTTGAATGCTCGATTGGTTTTAATTTGAAAAACCAACATACTCAATTTCCACAGACCCCGATTTCAAATCTATGGTAGATTGAATCGAAACCCAATTTGGCAAGCTAGAAAAATCACAAAAACAGGGATATTCACCAGCTTCAAGATCACTAAAAGCAACTTGATTATTATCGGTTTCCTGTTCAGCTTTTTCTATAATCCCATTTCTTGTGAAAAGGGTAATACCTTGCTCCCCATCAACTTCAATACTAAAATTGGCATTGCTGCCTTGATAGTACTCCAAAACCTTTAGGCCAGAATGATTTTGTAGATTTTCTCCAAAATAGTCAGAAACCAGTCTACGATTTTTCAGGAGCGTATCGATATACGTTGCTACACTGGTGAAAACACGTCCGTCAATTTTGGCTTTGATGGTTTCTTCTCCGAGCAATATGGTTTCAAAATTCGAAACTCCTTCACAGTGGTCCTCAATAAATTGCCAGGTATTTGCTTTCCAGTCAGCGACTGAAATATCAACTGATTTTTCAGACATGCAGGATACTCCGACAACTATCAGAAAAGTCCATCCCCATATTTTATTGCACTCCAGCATTCCTTTCACTCTACAAAATACATTTTCAATTTCCCTTTATTTTTTGCTTCTATTTCTCCCCGGTATTTGCAGTTGAAGTCGTCTTTGATTTTCTGATAGGTAGCTTCCGAAATATTGATATTGCCAGGAGTTCCACTGCTTTCCATCCGGGAGGCGGTATTAATGGTATCACCCCAAATGTCGTAGGCGAATTTTTTGGTGCCTACAATTCCGGCGACAGCCGGTCCGCTGTGGATACCGATTCGAACTTCAAAGAATGGTTTACCCGCTGCTTCTCGGGCGTCTCTGTAGTCCTTCATAAAGGCCCGGATGTCCTGAGCCACTTTGACGATTCTGCTTGCATGCCGGGAATCCGGTTTGGGCAGTCCGGCCGCACACATGTACGCATCACCAATGGTTTTGATTTTTTCGACTTCGTGTTTGGCTGTTATCTCATCAAATTTCCCAAAGCAGTAGTCCAGTTGATCGACCAGTTCCTGAGCGGAAAGCTTTTCAGCCAGCTGGGTAAAGCCCTTAAAATCGGTAAACATGACACTGACATCCGAAAAGTGCCGGGCTTTGGCTTTGCCGTGCGCCTTGAGTTCTTCTGCGGTTTCTTTCGGCAGAATGTTTAACAGGAGCTTATCCGATTTCTCCTTCTCGGATTCGATCAAAATATTATCGCGTTGCTTTTGCCGATAAGCCCGGAATGAGACCATCCCAAGAATGCCTAAAAATCCCAGTCCGCCATACAGCATAAAGCGCTGGTTCCGCTCCCGATCCAATTGGGCCTGAAAGGTGAGTTCCTGTACGGCAATTTCCTTTTCATAGCGCAGGCTGTCGGCCGTGGTTTTCTTATCGTAATCGTACTTAAGTTGTTGCTGCAGAATCTTCTTGCTGTTCGCTTCACTGCGAAGGGTATCGCGGGTATTGATGTAGACATCATACATTTCCAGGGCTTTCTGGTTTTGCCCGGTTTTCCGGTAAACATCCAACAATACTTTACTGCTGGACTCCATCGGCTCCAGCGCATCCAGTTTTTGGCCAATTTCCAGGGCTTCTTTTGCGAGGTTTTCTGCCAGCGCAAACTGACCATAGTCTGCTTTTATTCCGGCAATGTTGGCTAAGCAGGCAGCTCGTCCAAAATCATCTTCGATCTCTTCCCGGATGGCCAGGCTTCGTTGATAATAATTTAAGGCTTCGTCTTTTCGTCCAAGTTGAAAATGTGTTTCACCTATATTTAACAGGGTGATGGCGATTCCCTTTTGGCTTCCCAGCGTTTCCTTCAACACCAGACTTTTTTCAAAAGCATCCAGGGCTTCCTGGAATCGCCCCTCGTGCTTATGATTGATGCCAATATTATTCAGCGCGGTGGCCATGGTACTGGTATCCGGCAGTTCTTCCCCCAGGTTATAACTCAGCTTATAATACTTCATCGCCTGGTCGAAATCCTCCTGTTCTTTGTGGATGATGCCAATGTTGTTATAAGTGCGAGACAGCCCCAGCTTACTGTCTATTTTTTCCTGGATCTTTGCGCATTTCATGAAATAGTCCAGCGCCATGGGGTGGTTTCCCAACACATAATAAGCTGAGCCCTGGCTATTTCGAGCCTGGGCCATGTACCCCAGTTCATCGTTCCGGGCAGCGATTTCATATTCGGCGTCAGCCAACAACAAAGCACTATCCGGATTATTGAATAAATAGCCGTTCCAGATAACCGTATTAATCACCTCCAGTCGTACTGTATCCGGCAGGTCTTCATTAATCCATATTTGATACAGACTGTCGACTTTTGACTGGGCGAAAAGGGAATAGGAGGCAAAAAGCAGGCGCAGGAAGGTCAGACTTCGCATCTTTTAGGTGTTGATGGGTCGTTAAAATACGGAAGACTGATAAAGTGGAAAATAACCTTTGTTAAGTTTGGAGGATGGAGGAGAGAGGATGGAGGAAAGAGCTAGTTTGTACAATCTGCGATTCCAGACCTTGAATGAAAATGCCAACTTCCCGATACAGGTTGGTTTCACGCAGAGAAGGGGAGAAAAGGGTGTTTTCGGCCCATTTGAGCTTTTTTTGGATGCACGCTTTGTACGTAGGTTAGGGGTCCCATTTTGCCCCCCCGCCGGAACTCCGGGAAATAGGTGCCACCCCCTATCTAAATTTTACTTCCTACCCACGCAGATGCTTAAAGTATCAATGGTTCTGATAAATGTAACGAATTGATCCGAACCCGCAGGTCAGTCACTAATAGCTATGTACTGGCATCAAGGTGTTTGCACCATGCTTTTGAGGTTACTTCCTAGTCTTGTTCTAAATTAACGAATGAAGGTAGTCTGCTGTATCCTTTAATCCATTTCTCCGTAACGAATCCAATACCTCAAACTCATCTAAATCCGGGTTACGTCGATTAAGAACCAATTTCCTGAATGCTTCCACCGCTGCATCGTGATTCAAATCAATAATGTCCGTGAGGAAATCATCCGCTCCCTTTGCCGACAGTCCGTATGATTCAAGTACTTCGTCAGGGAAGTCCTTGAGATTCTCCGTTATAATAAGGTTAGCGTTTGTCTTAATCGCAGCCGCCAACACATGACGATCTTTCTCATCCGGTAAATTCAGGCTTGGGATCAAAGACTCATAATTCTTAACCATAGCATCTGGAAAGGCTTGGTTAGCCTTTCCTATTCGCTTTTCAATCTCATCCTCGGTAACTCCCTTCCGACGCATAACGTCTATCCATTCAACGAAAATATGCTTACTCCACTTTGGAGTATATAACTCATAGTGGGCGAACCAAAACAACAGGTCACGTATTTCAATCGGATATATGACATTTGTGTCAAGAACACTTATGAACTTTACACTATGAATCATACAACCCAATTTCTTCGTCGCCTTGCATGATTTCTCTAAGTAACTCCTCTCTTTCTGCTCGTTTACCCTCCTTGAAGTTGATAACATCTTCGAATTTCACTCGGCGATGCTTGCCGACTTTCGTGAACGGGATTTCTCCTTCTTCCAACAGCTTTACCAAATGAGGTCTTGAACACCCAAGTAATTCTGCGGCAGCCTGAGTAGTCATCTCCGTTGCATAAGGCACGATAGAAAGGGGTTTACCTTCACTCGTTGCTTTCAATATCTTTGCCAGAAGTTTCAACGCCCGTAATGGGACAACCACTTTTTCTTGCGTTTCTTCGATTTCAATCTCAGGGCTGTCTGTCTTCAATCGTTCTAAAGATTCGCTAAGCGCGCGATAAGATTCCAAAGCAATTTCCTGCTCTTGCTTTGAGGGCCGTCTAATATCTGCTAAGTCTTGCATGATGGTCTATATTCTAGTCCAAATATAAACGAAATAAACGAAACAATAGTTTCTGTGTCCATTGATTGAATCTCATAACTTTGTTAATGTTCCGTTAAACACTATAACATGATATTTAAAGTTACAGAAGATCAAATAGTAAATCTCTTTGAGAGAAATCTATTCCATCAAAATGATATGGGGGGTGAATACTTTGACTTTCGCTTTGAGAGGAAGTTTTCGTTCGGTGAGAGATACAAAATCGGCCTATGTCTTCAAGAACAAAAATTAGTTCGGGCGATTGATACCTTGATAAGTGGCGATTGCCCCGTTGACAAAGTAATGATAAGCCTTCCCTCCACATCATCTAACCATTTTTGGATTCAAAAAGTAATGTCTGAATCCGTCAACTTTGGCTCTCGGGTTGAGATTCTAACCGTTAAAAACTTTCTCAAAATTGAATCTTCATCTCAATGGGAAATAGACCTTAGGAAAGAATTGAAACAGACAAACTTAGAAGCCGATGCCTATTTTAACCTATTGAAAGAATGCAGTGAAAAAATTGCCTACTTCATCTTACAGAACGAGGATAATTTATGGCGGATCGAGTGGCGGGAATTTGAGAAATTCATTACGAATGCATTGAAAGAAATTGGTGTCCAAGCAGAATTAACACCCGGTTCACGAGATGGGGGCAAGGATATTATATGCAGACTCCCAGACTATAAGAAAGTCTATTACTTTGAACTGAAACTACACAGGACTGCTATAAAAAACTCCATCGTGGGTGATATGAAAAAGACGATTGAAGAAGAAAATAACAAAAAGGATGGATGGGCGTATTATGGTATTGTTCTATCTCCCAAGGGGTTTGCAAAGAACGTAGAAGTTGTTCATGAACTGAGGAATAATGTATTTCTAGCGGATATGCGGAAAGTAAACTCTTTATGTGAAAGGTATGTACGGTCTCAAGCTGGCATTTACCTTCCAAATGAAGATTTTGAGAAGATTATACTAGAAGATACATTTTAACGGAGCAGTCAGGGAAACAAGTAACTACTTCATATTATAGCCTAAACACCCTCAATACTCCCAATCCACATGCGCAACCGGAAGCTCGTTCAGCTGATCTCGATGCATCCTCCACTTTGGCATAAATTGATCCATATAAGCTACAAATCGGTCGTTGTGGTGTCGTTCTAAGAGATGTACCAACTCATGAACAATAATATACTCTAAACAGATCAGGGGCTTTTTGGCTAATTCGAGGTTGAGCCAAATCCGCTTGGCTTCTATGTTGCAGGCACCCCATTTTGTCCGCATCTGCTTAACGCCCCAGTCCTGCGCTTCCACCCCGATCCGTTCTTCCCATTTCGCTATCAATTCCGGGATACGTGCTTTCAGTTGCTTGCGGTACCACTCTTTGATGACATGCTCCCTTTTTCGCGGATCCATTCCGGGGCGTACATACAGTTTAATTTTATTACTCCCGTTCAGTTCGACTTTATTGTAACCCTGCCTTTCAATCACATCAAGTAGGTACCTGCGTCCAAGATAATAATGGCTTTCACCAGACACATACGTTCTGGGGGATTCCCGCCTCTGCTCTTTGAAGTTCCGGACATGCTTTTTGATCCACCCCAGCTTCGATATGGCAAATAATCGGACTATCTCAAAATCTGTAGATAATGGTGCTGCTAACCGAATCCTGCCATTAGGAGGATAGACCGCTAAATGCATATTCTTGATGTCCTTCCGGATCACCTCAACCTCAACACTGCCAATCTGTATTTGCTCCTGCTCAATACTCACGTTGTGCTTTTATGATTTTCATGATCTCATCCGTCTTGGCTTCATCTTGAAGTACATTCTGAACAGCCAACCATAGCTTCTTTTCCTTTAATCCCCCATCGCGCCAACCGTCCAGTTTTGTGGCCTGAATAACTGCGTCCAGCGCAATGGCCATACTTTCATTTTGACCTAAATTATCATATAATGCCTGTACTGCTTTTGTCTTCAACTTCTCCGGATAAGAGGTTGTTTCAGAGGGTTTGGTGATCTGTTCGGCCAATAACTTAATCCTTTCCAGGTAGGCTTCATAGGCAATAGCTTCCGCTTTGCGCTGGCGGATCAATTCATCCAAAAGCTGAGACATCCTGTCAAAGTACTTAGGGTTGGTCTGTCGTTCTTCAATAATGACCTTGCGAACGTTATTCTCTATTGTTTCCGCAACTGCCTCCCGGCTCTTTTTATTCTGATACTCTTCTTCCGGTTCTGATACATGAAGAATGAGTTCAACGAGGGATTTATTTTCAAAATCGGATATTTTCTTGCTGGCATGGGCATTCAGGTACATGTCCATTAACTGCCGCATTCCTCCTTCATATGCCTTTAAATCCACCCAATCACCACTGGCTTGTTTGATCGTTTCACGCAGATCGGTGTAAAATTTGACTTGCTCCTTAATCTTGTTGGCCTCTTCCTTGTTATAGCCGATTTTATGCATTTCGTTGGCTATTTCGGTATATGCCCGGATCAACTTCACAACAGCCTTGTATAATGCGACTCTTCGCTCCTCTGTGGATTTGATGGCATCCATATCCTCCGTGTCACCACAGAAGTATCGGATAAAGTTTGGTTCATCCTGAGGGTGTACGGGTTCGCAAATAGCAATTACCGCTTCCAGGGCACTTTCCAGATTCTCCCGGGAAACTTCATATCGATCTGCCAAAAGCCCTTCAATGTCCTCCTTGTCAAAGTCCTCAAAGGCTCCGGACGTATAATCATTAAGAGACTTTTTCAGGCTCTTGAACAAATCCTTATAGTCGATAATGTATCCGTAGTTTTTACTTTCAGTATCCACCCGGTTCACTCGGCAAATGGCTTGAAACAAACCATGATCTTGCATGCTTTTATCGATATACAAATAGGTTGCAGAAGGAGCATCAAATCCGGTAAGTAACTTGTCGACGACGATCAATAGCTTCATCTTTCCCGGCTCTTTGATGAATATGGCCTTAACCTCCTTTTCAAACAACTCGACAGATTTCCCACTAAGCATTTTCTGGTATATCTGATATTTCTTCAATGCTTCCGTCGGATTTTCTTCTCCCGTTTCTTCTCCTTTTATGTCCTTTTTTTGTGGTTGATAGGAGGTAATAATCGCACACTTTTTAAATCCAAGACTCTGAAATATTTCGTAGTACCGACAAGCCTGAAAAACGCTGCTGGATACCAATATTGCATTTCCTTCCCCGGTGGCTAATCTTGGCTTGATTCTAAAGTCACGGATAATATCAAAGACGATCTTTTCTAATCGTGCTTTTGATCCCAGGACTCGCTGCATGGTACCCCATTTCTTTTTCAGCTCGATCTTGGCGACATCAGTCAGTGCGCTTGTCTCTGCATCAAACCAATCATCGATACTTTGCTGATCGGTTACAAATTGTTCAACATCACGTGCTTCATACAGTAGGTCTAATACTACCCCATCTTCTACCGCTTCATCAAACCGATAGGGCTCACCAATATAAGAGCCGAATACTTCGATGCTCTTCTTTTTATCTTTCTTAAGCAGAGGGGTTCCTGTGTAGCCAATGTAAAGGGCATCCGGCAGGATTTCTTCTTTCATGGCATCATTCAACTTGCCGGATTGGGTTCGATGGCATTCATCGACAAAGACATAGATATCCCCTTTAGGTTTGAAATTCGCGGGGAGATTATTCCGGATGTCTTTGATGTAGGAGTCATAATCCGGATCATCAGTCCGTCTGCCAAATTTGTGCACCAAACTGCAAATCAGCCACGGCTTCTTCTGATTCAACACCTTCAATAAGTCTCGCCCGCTGGTCGTTCGATGGATGTTTTCATCTACTCCTAAAAAGGTCTTTTCAATCTGGTCATCGAGTTCCTCCCGGTCGGTAATAATCAGCACGCGGCTATCCGTTACGTTTTCTCGAATCCATTTCGTGAGCCAGACCATCGTCAGGGATTTCCCGGAGCCCTGGGTGTGCCAAAGGATGCCCCCTTCCCGATCACGAATCCGCTGTTGTGCTGCTTTGATCCCAAAGTATTGATTCGGTCGACATATCTTTTTAATCCCCTTGTCGAAAACGATGAAGTCATGGATCAACTCCAGGATTCTTTCCTTCTCACACATCAAAGCAAGATGCTTATCAAGGGTGTAATCATATTTCTTGTCCGCCTCTTCTTTCCACTTCAAATAGTATCTCTCCGTCGTTTCGATGGTGCCGTAACGAAGTCCCTGGGCATCGCTTCCAGCCATAACCAACTGCATGGTTGTGAAGAATTTGGGAATAAATTCCTCTTTTTGGTTGTCCAGATTTTGACGGATACCCTCTGATACGGACACCTTTGAGCGTTTCAATTCGAGCACCCCAAGCGCGATGCCATTCACATATAAGACCACATCCGGACGTTTGTTGTTTTTCCCCCGGAAAGTGACTTCCTCCGCAACTCCAAATTGATTATTCAACGGTTCTTCCCAATCGATCAGAAAGACAGTTTCTTTGGCTTCTCCTAATTCTTCGCGCACATTAACGCCATACCGGAGTTGTTTGTATACCTCCTTGTTCGATTCGTAAAGGCCAACACCAATGTTGGATACTGTTTTCACAAACTTCTCGACAGCCTTTTGGGATAGCACCTCAGAGTAGCCTTTAACGTTTTTCAAGTAATTGAGGAGCAAATCTTCCTCAACGGGAATGATCCGTTCTTGCTCTTCCCAGTTGCCCAAATAGTCATAGTCCAGCTCTTTTTGAAAGAGTTGAATAACCCGGTCTTGGGTGATGCGTTCGAGTTTTCCGATGTGGCTCATGACCTTTAATTGGAATAAATTTCCTTGATGATTTCAAATAGTAGCTGTTGCCTTTCGTCTATGGCATATCTGGGAAGCAAACCCTGTTCGTCAGGTTCATAATCCTTGAATTGATGCTTAATCTCATGCTCACAACTATTAATTGAGGCCTTATTGATTGCGCCCGTCAATATCTTATTCCATAGAAATCCACTATTTCTATATGAATCAAACTTATCCTTATAAGGCCAATTAGAGGTACGAATGTTCTCATTACCCTTCAATAATAGTAAAGCCCCAAGCCTGTTCCTTTCCTCATTAAATAACGCTTCATCAAATCCGCCTTCCTCATCTAAAAACTGGTTCATGATCAATTCGTTATTAGAAAACATATGCTCAACGTGAAAACCATTCACGGGACTCTGCCCGGAATGAGTGATGTAATGAAGCGAATGCTGCTTGGATTCTGATGGCTCATGAAGAATCTCTGAAAGAAACAAATCAACCCGAGCTAAGACATATTTTGTAAACCTGCCATCTAACTTCATTTTTTCGAAGTAACGAAACCGAAACAAATCATTAAACTGTTCGATTGGGAACCCATGCTCCTTAAAATACCCTATTGTAATACGATCAAATACTGGCCCGATCTCATTCAAAGGGCTGTTTCTAATCGCCGGTATTAGATCATAAACTAGCTTTTGCCGATCATTGTTATCCCCTGCATTAATCAATCTTGAAATAGTGTAAAATTGATCAAACTTCTTGGCAACTAGGCTTAATTTTTCATCGTAATCCGGGTCGCTAAGTTCCAACGCAGAGAGGATTAACAGCTGCTGTTGGCCTTGTTCATTAGCATAATTTGATGAGATAAACAGGTTTTCATTGTTCTTAGCATATCGGTTGACCCTCAAAAACAATTTGTAGAAGAAAACAAAATCATTTTCAATGAAAGAGATGATTTTCTCAGATTTACTTCTATCCAAATCTTGGATGATTTTCTCATTCGAAAGTAAGTTTCGGTGATAATTTCCGGCAAAGGAATCGTACTGTGAAGCATTATCCGCGTATTTTGCTCTGAAATAAGTCCTGAAAAAGGAATCAACGTTTTTGTAGTTTTTATCCGCTTTATAAAACTCTTTGAGTCCATTATTCCAAATTGTATTACACGCCTCTTTAGCCTCGACATCTAAAGCCCCCAAAAGCATTCCCTTCAATACCTCATGAGGCTCAAGCGGTTTTCCTCGGTCATTGGCCGTTTCAAAGATCATTGCTACGTCCTCACTACGCTTAATTATTTGTTCAATAATTAAAACGTTCTGAGTGAGAAAATAGAAGTAGTAATCATACTTTACCTTATCAAAATTCTTACTTGAGTCGAAGAAATAGTTATCGTAATAGCGTGAAATTATTTCATAGTTATCTACTAAATTTTTTTGAGTAATGTTCGTAATGTCATATTCTGAAATCACATCTTTCTCAAAAATTTTCTTAATGATTACATTACGGTCCTTATTAGATATCTTAAACTGCTTTCGGCTCGCTTTGTCTTCCTCATAGATTTTATCACCAATGAACTTTTGAATATTCAATTTCCCCTTATGATGATCCATCCCTATATGGTATAACTTGATCAAAATCAGAAGTATAGTAGTTAATCGCTGTTGGCCATCGACTATATAGATATTTCCCCCTTGCTCATTAAGCATGATAGTGTTCAGAAAATAAGGTTTAAAATTCTGCTCAACATCCGTCAGAATATCCAATAAATCTGAAGAGGAGTTCTTCTTGTGTAAGCTTAGGTTGTTCTCAAACCATAATTCGATATCTTTTAGAAATCGAGTAACAATCTTGAATTCTTTTTCGTCACTCCATCTATAATCCCTCTGATAGACGTCTAAATAATAAGGTTTCGATTTTCCAAAGATGTAATCAATATCGCGTTCTTCAACTTCAATGAGTTTGGCCATGAGGTGTTATATTTATTAAATCAATCTGGTTTTTCCGGTTAGTAATTCCTGCATCATACCGTGTTTGATCAGCTTGTATTTGTCACACTTTAATTGAAGTTTTTGAATCTCTGCATCCATATCGGTTAAGAGCTTGTTCGGGAATTTAAGGTAATTGAGAAAAGGCAGTCGGTCGTATCTTAG